>CAZGML010000006.1:1916-100363 GCA_964526965.1 uncultured Sphaerobacteraceae bacterium
CCGGGTGTGATTCTGCTCAACAATCTCTTCCGCGACCAGCTCGATCGCTATGGTGAGCTCGATAGCATCACCAAAAGCTGGCGCACAGTGCTGGAGCAACTGCCGGAATCCACAACCATCATCGTAAATGCGGACGATCCAACCCTCGCCGCTGTCACGGAGAACATCACGGCCCGCCGTGTTTGCATCGGTCTGAATGAGTCACAGCACCGGCTGGATTCCCTGCCACACGCCGCCGATGCTGCGGTTTGCCGCGTTTGCGGGGCCGATCTCGGCTATCGTGCGCTCTATCTCTCCCATCTCGGCGAGTGGTATTGCACCGGCTGTGGCCGCGAGCGGCCCGCGCTCGATATCTGGACCAGCGATATCACGCTCAACGGTGATACCAACCTGGAAGCAACGTTCTCTGACGCCAACGGATCGCACACAATCACTGTCGGCGTGCCGGGGCTGTACAACGCATACAACGCGTTGGCCGCGGTGGCGCTGGCTCGCGAGTTCGGCATTGAGTGGGATGTCATCGGCCAGTCGCTTGTGGAATTCCAGAGCGCGTTCGGACGAATTGAGCGCTTTGGCTACAAGGGGCGCGAGTTCACGATGGCGCTGGTGAAAAACCCGACCGGTTTCAACGAAGTGCTCCGCATGCTTACCGCGAAGAGCGGCACACTGGAACATCCAACGATGATCAGCATCAACGATCTCGATGCCGATGGGCGCGATGTCAGTTGGCTGTGGGACGTCGATTTTGAACTGCTCGCGGAAGGTTCCGGGCACATCTTCACCACCGGATTGCGTGGCGATGATATGGCGAATCGCCTGAAATACGCTGATGTGCCGGAAGATCGTATTCGACCACAGAGCCAGGATGTGACGGCTGCGTTCAACATCTTCGTCGAATCGGTGCCAGAGGGCGGATCCGCGTATATCCTGCCGAGTTACACATCCATGTTGCAGCTACGGCAAGCGCTCGCAGACCGCGGTATCGTGCAGGCATTCTGGGAACAATAGGGCACTTTTCATGGCAAACACTCCCCCTTACAAACTTGTCATCGGCTGGCTTTACGGCGCCAGCATGAACATTTATGGTGATCGTGGCAATGTTCTCGCCCTGCGTAAGCGGGCAGAGTGGCGCGGTTTCGATGTGGAAGTTCGTCAGATCGGAATCGGTGATGATATCCCTGCCGACATCGACATCTTTTTCTGGGGTGGCGGTCAGGATCAGCAGCAAATCCCGGTGGCCAGGGATATCGCCGGCGCCAAGGGCGAGGCCCTTCGCGAAGCCATCGAAAATGGAGCCGCCATGCTCGCCATCTGTGGTGGCTACCAACTGCTTGGGCACGGATACCAGCCGCACGATAGCGATTTTCTCCCCGGCGTCGGGCTCTTCGATGCCAGCTCCGTCGCTGGCGAGCGGCGCTTTATCGGCAACGTGGTTGTGGAAAGCGAGCAGTTCGGCACGCTGGTCGGCTTCGAGAACCATAGTGGCCTCACCACGCTGAAAGGCAATTGCCAACCACTCGGGAAGGTCGTCATCGGCCACGGTAATAATGGTCACGATGGCACCGAGGGCGCGATTTACAAACACGCCATCGGTTGCTATTTGCATGGCGCGTTATTGCCGAAGAATCCTCACCTTACGGATTGGCTCATACAGTCGGGCATCAGGCATCGATACACTGATGTGGTGCAAATTTCTACACTCGGTGATACATTGGAGCAAGCTGCGCATATAAATGCGTACGACCGTGCCAAAATCGCCCGCGTAAACTAATTGCGTTTGTTTTTAATGGTGTTATAGTGTTTGGGATTGTTAGACGTATCCTCGTCTGAGTCACCCGTCATAAGGGATAATGCACTGAATTCAACTTGCTCCCCCGATGGCGCAGTTCTCTTTTTATCGATTTAGCAAGGAACGCCCACCTTATTACGTGAGGTTACTTTGCGTGTATTGGAAGGTATTGCCAATATGTTTAACATGGATAGCGTTGATCTTCAGGTGTTGAGGGAACTTCAGGAAAACGGCCGCGTCACCATGAAGGCGCTGGCTGAAAAAGTTGGTCTTTCTTCACCCGCGATGATCGAACGCGTTCGGCGCCTGGAGGAGCGCAAGGTGCTCGTTGGTTACCGGGCCCTGGTGGAACCACGGGCTATCGGTCGCAGCCTGAGCGCGCTCATCAATGTATCGCTCGACCGCGATGACTATGAAGGCTTTCTCGACAAACTCTCCGAGCAGAGCGCGGTGGAAGAGTGCCATCGCGTAACCGGTGACCAGGCGTTCATCGTGAAGGCGCACGTCACCAGTACCGAGGACCTGGAGCACCTCATTGATGAGCTTCAGCAGACCGGCGCCAAGTGCAGCACCAACATCGTGCTCAGCACTCCTATCGCGAACAACCCGATCATGCCGCCGGACGGCAGCGTGACCGAGAAGAGCCGGGCCACCCGCCGCCGGCGCCGCACCCGTCAGCAACTGATTACTGATCAGGGATAGGTAGACGGACTCAACCCCGGGCCATTACGACCCGGGGTTTTTTCGTTGGTGATTATGACGTTGTAATCCGGAAGAAACCCGCAGGTATGCGGGTTCTAGTCATCGCCCGGGCCAGAACCGATAAGTTCCTCAGCCTGCTCTTCAGCGATCAGGTCGGCATCGCCTCCGTACTGGCCGCTTGAGAGAGCAGCGTAGAACCCGCCCTGTTCCACCAGTTCATCGTGGTTTCCGCGTTCGATAATCTCACCCTTGTTAATCACCAGAATCTGGTCTGCCCCGCGAATGGTGCTCAACCGGTGGGCAATTACAAAGCTTGTGCGCCCCTCCATCAGGCGGGTCATACCCTCCTGAATCAGCTTCTCGGTGCGGGTATCGACGTTACTCGTCGCTTCATCCAGAATCAGGATCCGCGGATTCGCCAAAAGTGCACGGGCGATTGTGAGCAACTGCCGCTGCCCCTGGCTGACGTTACCGCCGCGCTCGGAGAGTACCGTCTCGTACCCCTCGGGCAGGTGGCGCACAAACTCATCGGCCTGCGCGGTCTTTGCAGCGCTGATCACCTCTTCGTCGCTGGCATCGAGGCGTCCGTAACGGATGTTTTCCATCACCGTGCCCGTGAACAGGAATCCATCCTGCAGCACAATCCCCAGGTGCCGTCGTAGCTCGATCTTGTTGATCTCACGCAGGTCGATTCCATCGATCAGGATCGTGCCCGAATCGATTTCGTAGAAACGGGTGAGCAGGTTGATGATCGTCGTCTTGCCTGCGCCGGTAGGGCCAACCAACGCCGTCACGCTGCCTGGCTCCGCATGCAGGTCAACGTTTTTCAGGATCGGTGTCTCACCGTCGTAGCTGAAGTTGACGTCCTTAAAGACCACGTCGCCTTCGGATATCGCGATGTGTCCCTCTTCGTGCGCCTCGGCATCGACTTCGTCCTCCTGATCCAGGATTTCGAAGATGCGTTCGGCGCCGGCCAGGGCGCTCTGTAGCTGTGTGTACATCTGCGAAATCTGGCTTACCGGCTGGCTCAGCTGCCGCGTATAGCTCAGGAACGTCGCCACAATACCGATAGAGGTGCGACCAGTTACCGCCAGCCAACCACCACTCAGCGCGACCAGCGCGATAGTGAGGTTGCTCATAAAGTTCATGATCGGGCCGACGATACCGGCCAGGGTCTGGGCCAGAATCGCATGACCGCGCAGATCTTGGTTGGCGGCATCGAACATGGCGATGCGTTCTTCTTCCTGCCCGTATGCCTTCACGGTGCGCTGACCGGTGACCGTTTCTTCAATGATCCCGTTGAGCCGGCCGAGTTCGTTCTGTTGCTTTCGGAAATTCTCTCGCGTGCGCGGTGCAATGAACGTGTTCACCAGGTAGGTCATGGTAAGCAACGACGCGATTGCAATGATGCCCATGATCGGCTGCAGCACCAGCATCATGATCATTACACCGAGCCCCATCAGCAGGCTGCTGATGATTTGGGAGGCGCCTTCCGTCAGGATCTGGTTGATCGTCTCAACGTCGTTGGTGACCCGGCTCATCGTATCGCCATGCGGCCGCGTGTCAAAGAAACGCACCGGCAGCTTCTGCAATTTGGCGAAAATATCCTCGCGTAAGCGGTGCACCGTTCGCTGCGCTACGTTAGCCATCAGTCGCGCCTGGAGATAGGTGAGGCTGCTGGAGAGAAGATAAATACCGATCATGAGCATGATCAGGCGCGCCAAACCGCTCATATCGCGAGGGATGATGTAATCGTCAATCGCCACGCCCATCAGGTACGGACCAAGGATTTGCAGGCTCGCTGTGCAGACGATGAGCATGATCGCGAAGATCAACCGCACCTTCTGGTAGCGGAGGTATCCCCAGAGTCGGCGCGCAGTTGCGCCACGGTTTTTCACCTCAATCTGTTCGGCAGCCATTGCGGCCCCCGGGCCTCTATTCTGTGCCACTGGCCACCCCGCCTTCTACCTGGCTGCGATAGATTTGCTGGTACACATCGCTGGTTTCAACAAGTTCGTCGTGTGTGCCCTGTGCGAGGATACGTCCACCCTCCATCACGATGATGGTATCTGCATTTACCACCGCGCTAATACGCTGGGCCACGATGATGACCGTGGTATCCACCGTGGCGAGGGCATCCTGGATTTTGCGTTCGGTCTGCACATCAACGGCGCTGGTGGAATCGTCCAGGATCAGCACCGGTGCATTGCGCACGATCGCACGGGCGATGGCGAGACGCTGACGCTGGCCACCGCTGAGGTTGACACCGCGCTGGCCGACGGTGCTTTCGTACCCATCCTCCAGTGTGGAGATGAATTCCTCAGCCTGCGCCATTTGGGCGGCGCGTTCGATTTCTTCATCCGTAGCATCAGGATTACCGAAGCGGATGTTGTCTCGAATCGTGCCGCTAAACAGCACCGATTCCTGCAAGGCTACTGAAACGTGTTTGCGCAGTCGGCCTTCATCCCACTCACGCACGTCCATATCGTTAACGAGTACGCGCCCGCTGGTGACATCGTAAAAACGTGGAACAAGACTGACGATGCTCGATTTCCCCGAGCCGGTGGTGCCGAGAATCGCCAGTGTTTCGCCGGGGTTCACGGTGAAGGAGATATTGCTCAGGGCCGGGGTGCCGTCCTCGCCGTACCGGAACGTAACGTTCTCAAACTGCACCTTGCCATTGGCCCGTTCCGGCTGGTTCGGGGCCGGATTGTTCACGATTACCGGTGTGGCATCCAATGCCTCGTTCACGCGCTCGGCGCTGGCTTCGGCGCGTGTGAAGCGCATCAACACCATGCTCACCATCATCAGCGCAAAGAGGCTTTGCATCATGTAGTTGGTGAAGGCAACCAGTGCTCCTACCTCGATATCGCCGGCATCAACGAGATTGCCACCAAACCAGAGCGAGGCCACCAGCCCCATGTTTACGATCAGCATCATCAACGGCATCACGATAATGACGACGTAAACAGCGTTGAGTGTGGTGTCGCGGAGATCGCTGTTGCTATCTTCAAACCGATTCGTTTCGAAGCTGTGGCGGGCAAAGGCCTTTACAACCCGCATTCCGGCCAGGTTCTCCTGGATCACACCGTTTACGTGATCCAGCTTCTTCTGTACCTGTCGAAATCGTGGGAATGCCTTCATCATCACGATACCGATCATCACCATCAGCACGGGCAGCAGCACCACGAACAGCAGGGAGAGTTGTGGCGCGGTCAGCACCGCCATAACGATGCTGCCCACCAGCAGGAGCGGTGCTCGCACCAGAATACGGAGCATCATCTGCACAGCGTCTGTTAGCTGGACGATATCGTTGGTCAAACGGGTGATAAGCCCACCGGTTTCGAGCCGGTCCAGATTAACGAAGGAAAGCGACTGTACCTTTTTAAAGAGGGAGTCGCGCAGGTCGGTGGCGAATTCGATGCTGGCCCGTACGGCGAAAATGCCACACAGAATGCCAAATATCACGCCAAGCAGCGCCAGGCCGATCATGATTCCCGAAAGGCGAAGGACCATGCTGAGATCATCATTGGCGATGCCGTCGTCGATGATCTGCTGGATCAGGCGAGGCAGCATGAGATCCATGGCGACTTCGCCGAACATCATGATGGGTGCCAGAATGACCAGTAAGCGGTAAGGTCGCAGAAACGCGAAAAGTCGTCTGGTATGTTGCAAGAGTGGTGACCTCCCGACGCCGAAGGCGCCACGTCAGAGTGTAGTATGCGTTGGCCACCAACAGGTGAACTAGCTGAATGATTTGTAATAGCGAGTGGTGGTCATTTCCATGCCGAAATGCTCTTCCACCTGGGTGCTATCGGGCTCCTCTTTCCAGCCGTGTCGTTCGTAGAATTTCCTGGTTGGTGTGTTCTCTACCAGTACATGTAACGTGCCGAGTGTTGCGCCGCTGGCGATCATATCGACCTCTGCAGCTTCCAGCAGCGCCGAGCCAACACCCTTACTTTTGGAATCCGGCAGCACGTATATAGAGTAGAGCATCGCAGTATCGGGGCTGGCATCATCGTCTGTGCTCGGACCCCAACTCGCAAAGCCAACGATTTTTCCATTTACTTCGGCGACGTGGGTCTCTATCGGGCGCGATTCATCCTGCAGCCACCCGGCCCATTTTTGGGCATGCTGATCGATGGAGATAGCATCCAGCCCTTCTTTGGGCAGGATGTCTACGTAGGTATGCTGAAAACTGCGTACGAGAATTGTGGCGATGTCGCGGGCGTCGTCGAAGTCTGCCGGCCGAATGATCATTAATTCCTCGCTTTAGAGGTGTCGCGTTCGGGAGTTCTTCATCGCGGAAGCGTAGCGATGTTGCGAACGCGCGGTTCAACTCGCGACCCATTCTACCGCCTTCTTTCCGCATGCGCCGCAGGTGATGATGTTTGTTCTCACTCTGTGTCAGAGCGGGTTTATTCATCATCGATTTCTGCGGATTCAATCATCTCGCGCAAGTGGTGCAGTGTGCTGTAGAGCCGTATGCCCAATTGCACGGCGATAGGCGAGCGGATCAACAACTCGGCGTCGTCGCCGAGCGGGATGCGTTCCCACGTTTGCCCCGATGGCAGCAGCTCGGGATCCAGCTCCGGCATGCTACGCGTGGGCCGCTGCTCTTCGCGACGGTTATGAGAAGGCCGCTCGTCTCGTGAGCGTGCGCTTCGACCGGCGTGGCTCACGCCCACCGCATGGGAAAGCGATGCCAGGTAGATCGGATCGCGCATCTGCGCGGGTGTGAGCGTATCCAGCCGATCCCGAATCTCGCGCAGCGGCAGGTACATCTCTTTCAGGGTGACAATGGCATGCAGCCGATCAAGGTGCTCCTGGCCGTATGAGGCATTTCGACCCGTGGTGAGCGGGGGAGGCAGGAGCCCTTCCACGATGTAATAGCGCACCGTGCGAGGAGTGACACCGGCCAGTTCGCTGAGCTCCTTGAGCGAGTACTCACGCTGGCTGTCATCAAAGCCGGAGGTCTCGTCCGTCATCTGCTCCTCCTTTCCAGCCCGGTAACAGGTGATAATGTAGCAGTAGTGGTGTCGAGTGTCTATTTTTTTGGTGTCGCGTTGACGCTCGGACGGGACTGCTCCCGGACGCTAAAAATCCCGATCACCCGTGAGTATCATGAATGACCGTTCGATGGTATAATTCCCCGGCGTTCGGGAAGATTCCGGATGCCTCGGCGCCATAGCCAAGCGGTAAGGCACGGGTTTGCAAAACCCTGATCGTCGGTTCGAATCCGACTGGCGCCTCCAGGCTGAAAGCCCTCTCACTGCAAAAGTGAGAGGGCTTTCGTCGCTAAGGCCAGAATGTATCCTGGCTACTATGTGCCTACATCAATCGCCTGATAGTGATCGGCG
The DNA here is from genome assembly GCA_964526965.1 of uncultured Sphaerobacteraceae bacterium. GTDB lineage: Bacteria > Chloroflexota > Chloroflexia > Thermomicrobiales > UBA6265 > UBA6265. The sequence continues at coordinate 9,768 of CAZGML010000006.1, forward strand.
AGAAGCGGGCTACGGTCCGGGTATTCGACCGTCTCGCAACCGGGTTTGGCTATAGAGGCCAGCGGCGGCGAGGCCGTAGACGATTCCGCCGATAAGCCACCGCGCAAACACCGGGCCGTTCACGGTTGCTCCGTTGGCGATGTCTCCGAGAATCACCAGCACAAGCGCCATCACAATGGCCGCGAGGCCGGCGAGACGCACCGGTAATCCGAGTTGCTTGGCGACCTCCACCAGTGGTGGTGTCAGCACCAGTATGGAAACGCCGGTGATAATCTCAATCGAATCGGTCATCATGCTGCCTCCTTCGTTGGTATGTCGAGAATCTGTTCGACGCTGCGGTCGGTGCCTCCACTCCAGACTCGCCAGAGCAGGTCGGTTTTGGCGCCGCGGCCCATAATCCACCAGACCGGATTTCCATCCACGCGTTCACCCACAATCCAGCCACGGGCGTAGAAGCTGTTGCCCTTGTAGAGCACACGCATAATCGGTTGATCCGTCTCCGCCCACTTGCGCACATTGAGCGCATCGACGTTGACGTTCACGAGCACCGGAGCGGCAAATTCCGTAATGGTTCCGAAGGGTGGAAGCGTCGGCTCCGCCTTCGATATCGGCACAATGGGTGCGATTCCAGCCACGCGCTCTATTCCGTTGACCACGCCCTGTGCGGCGCGATCATAGAAGCCTGGCGACTGGATGATGTCTGCGTCACCGCGGATATTGCCGAGTTCCAGTACCAGGCGCACCATGCGGTGTCGTACCTGGGCGGTGTATCCGAACATCGCCAGGCGATACCCGTTGCCGCCAACGTAGGTCTGCTTTTCGCTCATGACGCCAGGTTTCACGACCCCGGCCCGGCGAATCGGCAACCCGGTTGTTTCGCTCACCGCCTGGGCTATGGCTTCGGCGTAGCGAAGATCCAGCGTGTTGGTTTCCATGGAATCGGTGCCGCTGTATGGGCTGTAGGAATGTAATCCATCGCCATCGGGCACAATCGCGAACACACCGCGGGTGTTGTTGGCATCGCCTTCGAAGTGGATATCCAGCATGATGTCGTACGGATTACCGTTGTGCCGACGAACGATTTCCCGTCCCACGGCATCGAGCGACCCGGCGAACCAGTTGTTGGTGTTTTGCAGCATGTCTGCCGTGTGGCCGGCCGCGTTCAGCGCGCGTTGGATTGCCCGTGCTGCCAATGGTGTTATTGCGATTTCGGCGGGATTTCCGCCGCTTGTATTGCGATGTCCCTGAACGAGAAGAATACGAAGTTTGCGAGTCATATCTATACCTCCACGAGGTTGAGGGTGATCATGCTGTCGCCCCAGTTGTTGGCGTCGGCCGGGAGTGCGACGTGCTCCTGGATGCCGACGATGCGGACGGTGCGCTCGGTGGGGTCGGCGTCGTAGTCGATATCCCGGAAGGGGATGGGGGTATCGGTTTCCCAGGATTGCCATAGTTCATCTATGAGTTGGCGACCGGTGCGCTGGATGACCATGCCGTCGCGGTCGATTTCCTGATCGCGTGCGTGGATGCGGAGTTGCCACTTGCGACGCCTGGCGGGTGAGCTCAATGCTTCGTGCTCGACCCAGAGCCCGGTGAGGATGGGTGCCCAATCGCTGACGCTGCCCCAGCGGACGCGAAGCTGGATGAATCGGGACGTGACGCCTTGCAGGACTTCTTCGATATCGAAGTTCATGGCTGCAAGGGAGTTGCCGTTGCTGCCAGCCCAGACCTGGCTGTAATCGCTGAACACGGTGTGCCAGGTTTCGCCGGCGTTGGTGGAGTAGTCGAGTGCGACGAGGACGTTATCGCCGCTGGTGGTGTTGCCGTGGAGCTCGGGGCTGGAAAAGACGGCTCCGATCTTTCGCCATGCCTTGATCTTGTCGCGGTCGCCTGCATCGATGAGCGGTGTGACGAGCTCGGCGGTGGATGGATAGTTGTCGCCGTCGTTGAGTGGTTGGAGCCGGTAGGCGTGGTTGGTCTCCTCGCCGTGGCGGTGTACTTGCAGGTTCCATCCGGAGAGTGTGGTTCCGACGCTTAGTGGCCAACACCAGGTGGGTTCGGTCATGGGTTGGCGATCGAAGCACCACCAGCCGTTGCCGTCGTAGGCCCAGAGTTCGTTGTTGCCGCTGTGCGATTCGATGCTGACGATAGCGTAGCCGGCGGCGATGCAGCCTCCGAAACATCGTTTGCCGGTCAGGCCGGTGGAGCGCCAGCCGGCGCGATCGCCGGACGGGACGAATTCGTGGACGCCGCCGGAGATCCAGGCGATGGGTTTGCCTCCGTAGGATTCGAAGAAGCTGAAGTCTGATTGTTCGGTGTAGACGCCTTGCTGGAAGAAGGGTGTGAATTCACCTGTCCAGGACTGGCCGGGCATTTGGGGTGGTGAAGCTGGGTCGTTGGGGTCGTAGCCGGGGTTGGGGCGCATGATATCGGCGACGCGGCCGGAAAAGGAGAAGAGCGCCTGTTTGGTGACGAGCATGATTTTCCCGTCGACGGGTGCCATATCGAACACGTCGTAGCTGACGTGCCTGCTGTCGACGCCGTCGCCGGTGACCATGCGGATGATGGTGGGGGTGGCGTTGGCGCGTGCATCTGTCCACATGGCGTAGCCTGCGTAGGCTTCGACGCGGTGGGCGCGCTCGCCCTGGAAGAGTTCGACTTCGGAGTCGAGCACGGTGTGCCGGAAGAGCAGGTCGGATGCGGAGCCGAAGGCAATGAGGATGCCGATGCTGCCGTAGATGGTGAGGTCTGTGATGGTGTGCGGGTAGGTTTTGATGAGTGTTGGACCGAGCGCGCCGTTGGCGACGCCTCCGCGGTAGAGGTCTCGGCCGATAGCGAAGTAGAGCGCATCGCGGACGGTGACGTGCGGGATGCGTGTGTTGCGGTCGGGCATGGTGTTCCCGGTGAGATCGAGGGACGACTCGACGCGAAGTCCCCACGGCGTGACGCCTTGGCCGCCGAGGACTGGCCCGACGGCGCGGGAGTCGTAGAACTTGTCGCGTTCGAGCTGGTGTGATCGATGTTGGCCGCCGAAGAAGTCGGTTATGGCGGTGCGATGCGTCAATCCCTCGGGGTAGCCGTCCTGGAGTTTGCGATAGCCGGGGTTGGTGGGTGTGCCTGGCTCGATCATGTAGCCGGCGTTGTTGAGGACGATATCGGTGGGTTGCGCCATGGAAAACCTCCGTTTTTGGTGAATGGCCGTAGAAGGCGTTTATTTGGCCTGTACGCGTTTGAACCCCCGTTCTGGGGTCAACACTCATTGAGCGGGGGTATCTGTTGGTGGTGGTGGTGTTACTGCGTGCGCTGCCAGCGATAGTCGATGCTGGTTGTCCAGACCTGTCGTTGTTGCCATTCCTCGATGAGGCGGACGTTGAACTCGGTGTGGTGGTAGACGCGCTCGCATCGGCAGTTGTCGTGGGCGGGTGGCTCGAAGCCTTCGCCCTGTTGCCAGACGTGGCCGTTGAGTTGGCCGCAGACGGGGCAGGTTCGTTCGTCGTCCTGTGTTTGCCAGACCTCGTAGCGGATGGGGTCGAAGCGTTCGGTGGTGACGCGGACCCATTCGATAGTCCATGAGCCGATGGTGTGGCCGATGAGGTTCCATCGTGGTTCTGGTTGGCGGACGGCGTCGCGGACGTGGGAGCCGATGATCTGCCCGAGGTTCATGGGACAACCTCCATTCGAGACGCCGACAGGCACGACCCACTCATTGGCCACTCCCATCGGCGAAGGATCCCGCTTTGAGCTTGTGAGTGCGACTCCAGAACATGCGGTCCGCATCCACCTGCGCGGTGCGGGCGGCCGCTGCCAGCGGATGCACACCGCTCTTGCCGGTGTATCGCTTGCCTTCGCTGATCGCACGGCGACTCAGGGCCACCGAAAGCGAGAGCGCCACCAGGATGTCTTCATCGTTCGGCTGGATATCCAGCGGCTCGAAATCATCTGTGGGTGGTTCGCGGTGCACCATGTGTTCGATGCGCCACACACCGCTGCGGGTAACCACACGCCCGAGCAGGATCGAGTTCGCCCAGGCGCGCCAGGTAGGAACATCGCCGCTGGTGGAGGAGGTCGCTCCGCCAGGCACAGGCGGATGCGCGCCGGAACCTTCCCACCGCGGGATCAGTTGGCCCCGATCATCGAACACCCGCACGATGCGCAGCACGTTCACATCGTCTGGCATTTCGATTTCCTGATCGCCGTTCAACACGGCAATCGCGCTTACTGCCTGTCGTGGCATGGACGTGCTGTAACGTCGCACCGCTTCCGCGATGGCATCGTTGAGGAACTCGTCATCCCACAACGGGTCGGGTCCGTGGTCCTGAAGGCGATTGCGGAGCATATCGCGCAGTTGGGAGCGATTGGTCATGAGTGAGGTCCTTTCTCTGGTTGGCATCCTGAGTGACAGCCTGGCGATTATTGAGGTGACGATTTTTCTGCCTGCATTTGCTGCAATTCGGCATCGGGGTCATGCTCGCCAAGCATGCTCATGGCGCTGCGGCGGCTCATTAATCCGTGTTCCACGCGGGCAACGGCGTTCCGCACGGAGGTATTGACATCGCTGGGGAGAATCGGCGGCCAAATTGCGGTCGGCGTGCCAAAGCCAGATGTATCCAGGCCCTGGTGATGCGCCATCATCCGCAGCATCAACGTGGCGCGCTGGCTCAGCGCGGTATCCCATTGCCGCCGTTTGCGCTGGACCTTTTGCACCAGCGGCTGGATTTCAACCTCCAGCGCCGCACCGCTGAGATCGCGACCGCTATCGCCAAATGCCGTACGCGGCGTCTCGCTGAGGTCGTGAAGCATGCGGAAGAGCAGGTCCATGTACTTCATATGAATCTCGGCACCGCCGCCCTGCATCAGGTCGAGCAGGTAGGCGCGGGCACCTTCGGGGAGCTCCCATTTGGCGCCGGGCCCAATACGAATGCCTTCCGTACCATCCACGCCTTCCAACACCGTGATCGGCGCGCCGGAGAGATCGAGGATCTGGCTAAACACATTCATGCGGCGATTGATCTCGGTGCAAACCGACATCAGGTCTTCGAGGTCAGATTGCCCCCAGAACCGATCAGGGAGTGGATCGTTGGCGATGATGACGTACGGGATCATTCCATACGGATTTGTGAAGTTCGCCAACGTTTGCCCGTTCACCAGCACGCGGAAGCGGGAATCGGTCCAGACCTCCAGTGTGTTGACGGGCGCATCCAAATCCGTGGAGGCATCAAATTTTGCACCGAACTGATCCTGTAGCTGGCGTGGGGTTGCGCGATAGAGGTGCCGCACCTGCTCCACCTGCCGGGGATGATCGGCAGAGGTGCGTACGGTGATGCTGGCAGGATCCACAGCAACTACGCTCGGCGTGGAGCGCCTGGTGTTCCAGGTGACTTTCATGGCAGCGTCACCCTGGATCATCGCCTGCAATGCCAGCGAGATATCCAGCCGGGTGAGGCCGAGTGCATCTCGCCAGCCGGCAAGCAGGTGCTCTGCCTCGTTCGCGCGTTCGAGCGCAGGCGCATCCGCCGGGATAGTGATTCCCACCGGCGCGTTGAAGATGTAACTCACCGTTTTGCGGAGGAGCGTGCGAGCATAGTTAAACGTAAGCGCTTCCGGTTTCGAGCCGCGCTGTTGCCAACCTTCGGCGTAGGCGTTGAACTCGTTGTAGCGCTGTAGCCGGGCATCATCGGCGGGAGACCGGGTGCCGGCGGGCCATCCGCTACCGATAGCCGCATGGCCAATAGCAGTGATGTTCACGTGCGCAAACCATCCTTTCCTGGCGGCAAAGGGTCGCTGATAGGCCCCCTTGCCACTGCGTACAGAGACGAAACAGAATGGAGCAGCTGCTTCCCGCAAGGAACGTGTATCGACCCGATTCCGACCGGTGCGCCGCACTGCATCCGTGATGACCGCTCTGGCGGATTGATGATTACATCAGGTGCACGCCAAGATTAGAACACATGTTCTATTCTGTTTCTACTAACTATACGCATCGGGGAGGATGTTCGCGCTATTCCCCGGCATGCAAGATGCGTATGAAGGGGCAGGAAATCGGCGACGAGCGAACCTGCCATGCAGATGTGTACTGCATACAAAAGCCGACCCAGATGCTCGAAATGTGGGGGAACCCCCGAGACGACGCGCATTTTCGGCTATTGCAGTGCCGCTGGGCACTTGCAAAGGCACTTGATCATTTTCGTGAATCATTTCACCATACAGGTGTCGTTCGTTCCGCCAAAGCATCGTACGATGGCGGGGCGAAACACGGCCCGCGCAAAAATCCCACGGCCGCAACCCCAGGAAAAGCGACCTGGACCAGAAAGGACACGGTACGCGATGAACTCCGAGATTTCCGCTCCTGAAGTCTTAAGCAATCTCAATAACGATGAGCTTGTGGAAATGGCTGTCAAACGAGGCGAGGGCGAGGTGGCTTCCACCGGCGCACTGGCAGTTCGTACCGGTACGTTTACAGGCCGATCACCCAGGGACAAGTTTGTGGTGCGGGAGCCCGAAAGTCGGGATGCTATCTGGTGGGGAGACGTTAACCAACCAGTGGAGCCGGAGAAATTCGAGGCGTTTAAGGCCGATGTCATTAAGTATCTCGACGGCAAGGATATGGTCTTCGCTCAGGATCTCAGCATCGGCGCCGACGAGGAATATGCTTATCCGGTGAACCTCACCACGGAGAGCGCCTACGCTGCGCTTTTCTGCCGACATCTCTTCATCACCGGAGAACGAAACCTCACCAGCAAGCCGATCACCATTCTGCACGCGCCCGGTTTCGAGGCCGATCCGGAGCGCCATGGCTGCGCCAGCAGTACAGCCGTAATGATGCATCCCACCAGCCAGGAGATCGTCATTGCCGGCACGCTCTATTCTGGAGAATTGAAGAAGGGCGTCTTCACGATGATGCAGTACCTGCTGCCGAATCGCGATGTTGCCACCATGCACTGCTCTGCCAACTACACAGATACCGAAAAGGAGGTCACCCTTTTCTTTGGCCTCTCTGGTACTGGCAAAACCACATTGAGTAACGACCCGGCTGCCACGCTGATCGGCGATGATGAGCATGGCTGGAGCGAGAACGGCGTCTTCAATTTCGAAGGCGGCTGCTACGCAAAAACCATCAACCTTTCGAAGGAAGACGAGCCCACCATCTGGCACGCCACCAATATGAAGAACACCGTGTTGGAGAATGTCCCCCTTGATCCGGAAACGAAAGAACCGGATTTCAGCGACATGAGTCTCACGGAGAATACGCGCTCGGCGTTTAGCGTCGACCAGGTACCGAATGTCGACAACGATGGTACCGGCGGCCACGCGAAGCGTATTGTGTTGCTCACGGCCGATGCCACGGGCGTACTCCCGCCGGTGAGCAGGCTGGACCGAGGCCAGGCGCTCAGCCTTTACCTGCTCGGGTTCACGAGCAAGGTGGCCGGTACAGAACGCGGCATCACCGAACCGGAGCTGACCTTTAGCCCATGCTTTGGGTCACCGTTCCTGCCGCTGCCGCCGGAGCGCTACGCTGAACTGCTGGGCAAGCGCATCGATGAACATCAGCCGCGCCTGTGGCTGGTAAACACCGGCTGGGGCGGTGGCGATTACCTCACCGGCAAGCGCATCAGTATTGAAGATACCCGGGCCATTATCACAGCGATCAATAACGATAGCCTGGCTGAATCGGAGACGGAGAAGCATCCGATTTTCAACCTCGATATGCCGATCGAGGCCAGTGGTGTCAAACCGGGGGTACTGAATCCTCGCGAGGGCTGGGCGGATAAAGACGCCTATGATGTTGCGGCCAAAAAGCTGATGGATGCCTTCCGCAACCGCGCGAAGGAGATGGATATCAACCCCGAATGGACCCGCTGGCTGCAAGGGTAGCCACCGGCCTGGGAAACAAAGTTATAGCGGCTTCGTCCGTGGTGCCGTGCCAAACGCCTTCCCGGACGAAGCCGCTATTGTGCAGATTCGCCTCCTGAGCGCTTTGCACCGTGCCTTTACCAAAGCAGGGCAGGTTAGCCAAACCGCTGCAGATTACGCTCCCGTGCCTTTGCGATTTCTGTTTCGCGGTTCCGCGGAGGCGCCTTCGTCACCAGCTGATCCAGCAATCTGGCCGTCGCCTCAGCCACCTCATCCACGGCGCGGTCAAACGCCTCCTGGTTTGCCTGGCTCGGTTTCGTGCTACCGCTCACCTTGCGCACATACTGCAGGGCAGCAGCGCGTACGTCATCTTCCGTAGAGGGCGGATCATAGTTGAATAGCGGACGGATGTTACGGCACATCAGGAGCTTCCTTTGGTTTGCATCGTTTCGGCGGCATCTTCGTCCGGAACACGTCGCGCAAAAAGGCCACCGATGAACGTTAATATGGCAGCAACCACAAACGCAGTTTGCCATGCAAAGAGGTTGGTTTCATTACCGCCATCCGAACCGGTGGTGTAAATGCCGATAACCGAGAGCACGGTACTCATAATCGCCACGCCGATAGCACCGGCCATTTGCCGCTGCACGCTGTAGAGCATGCTGGCTCCGCTCAGCTTGGACGATGGAATGGTCGCCATACTTGCCGCCTGGTTTGGCAGGAAGATGCCAGCCATAGCCACACCAATCACGAACATACCAATCGCCACGAGCCACAGCGGTGTCTCCAGGTTGATCCGGCTTAGTCCGAAGATCGCGATAGAAACAAGCAGAAGGCTGCCGGTCATGAGACGGCTCGGGCCGATTTTTGGATAAATGCGCGCCACGATCTGTGTGCTGAGTACCACCCCAATCGCTTCTGGCATGGTGACGAGCCCGGCCGCGAGAGGCGACTCGCCCCGCACGTCCTGCAGGAAGAGCGGTACCAGGAAGAGCGTGCCGAGAAACCCTGCCGTGGCGAAGAATCCAACGCGTATGATGGCGAGAAAGAGTCGATTCATGAGCAACCGGAGGTCGACCATCGGCGCCGGTGTGCGCAGCTCATGCCACACAAATACGATCAACGATGTGATGCCGATGGCGGCTGGAGTGAGGATGCCCGGGCTTGTCCAGCCGAGGTCTGGTCCTTCCAGTGCCGCATACATTGTGCTGCCCAGCCCGACACCGCCCAGCATGAATCCGAGCCAGTCGAGCTTGCCGGCTTCGTTATCGGTTGGTTCGTCGTTTAGGAAAAAGAGGCCGTAAACCAGCGCGACAGTAGCCACAGGCACTTTCACGAAGAAGGTCCACGGCCAGGAGGAAATTTCCAGCACCACGCCCCCAATTACCGGGCCAAGTGCGGGCCCGAGAATCGTCGCGAACATGAGCACTCGTCCAACCGAAATGCGCTCACTCGGCGGGAATGTGCGGAAGAGCAACGCCATGCCAACCGGAACGATAAGTCCACCACCCAGGCCCTGCAGTATTCGTGCGAGCACGAGTTGGTCGAGCGTTTGTGAAAAGCCGGCAAGCAGATTGGTACTGGCGTAGATACCGAGCGCTGTCAGCAGCACTTTCTTCGGCCCAAACCTGTCGGAAAGCCAACCGCTGGCCGGCATGATCACCGCCAGGCTGACGAGATAGGCCACCGAGACCGCTTCGATTTCGCTCGCTTCCACACCAAACTCTCGGCCCAACGTGGCAAGGGTGACGTTAACGATCGTTGAATCGAGCGCGTTGAGGATCATGCCGGCGACATAGACAGTCGCCACCACCCATTTTTGGTTTTGCGTGAGGTTACGTAAGAACACAGAATCTCCGATTGAACAGTGAAATTGGCGGCAAGACCGCCGTTGCTATGGTCGCACAGAAAGTGGAACGGCGAAAACGTACACCCGGTAATCGAAGATGCTTGGAAAGCCATGCATCAAGTAACTGCACAGCTGTAACCACACCACGCTTGAACAGCTCACCTAAACGTATCAACGTGATGACTTGTTAATTTGAGAGTTCCTGCGAAGATGCCGACCCTTCGGCAAACGTCGGGCCGACGGGGAAGACGTAAATCGTGTACTCAAGCACGCCGGTGTTTTCATCGATCGTCACGTCGAACGAGCTCGCGCCGGGTTCGGTAATCGAATTCTCGGCCGTTTGCTCCATGGCAGAAGGAACAATCAGCACATCTGTACTTTGTGTGTACGATTCGATATTGGCGTAATCCGGCTGCAGTTCATACGTGCGTGCTTCAAGGTTGGTAATCGCCATCTCCGAGCCCTGCCGCGTTACGTGCGGGTGTCGCCATGTGCGCGTGCCTTCGGGCGATTGCTCAAGCACAAGCGGGGCCGACACATCCATCTGTGTGCATTCCGATGCGTCGAAGTTGCGCACGGTTTGTCCGCTACATTCGCGCACATCGAAGCGGATAGAGGCGCTCTCAATGGCCGGGTTGGCAGAGAGGTAAAACGCCACCTGAACCGTCGCGATGTCGTCATCAATCGGCAGCCGAGCGCTCCAGCGGAGCCGCTCGGTTTCGATATCCATAAAGGGCCGGAACGTACCGAGGCGAACGGAATCATTCTCACGCTGCCCTACAGCCTCGACCGCAACGGTATCCGGGGGACCATCCACCGTCAGCATCGTCTGCCAATCGCCGCCGGGCAAGTTGTGGAACTCACGAACCAGGTTGTCTGTCGCGGAATCCGGCACCCACTGATCGTCGCTTTCTACGCCCTGCAGTAGCACGATGGTGTCAACCGAATCCTGCTCGCAGTTGGCGAGGACGGGTCCACCGGTATTGCGAAGCTCCTCGGCGTCGCACGTCATGGAGACCACGCGGAGGTCACGCTCGCTGTTGATCGATTGCCAGGCGAAAAGCGGAGTAATAACCAGCAGAATTGCCGCCCCAACGGCAACCACAATCGTCAGGATGTCGCGCATGCCGAGGTTTCTCACCAGCCAAATGAGCCAGCCCAGGGCGAGTACATGCAATCCGCCGCATACCAGTGGCACTACGGGAAGCGCGGTCGCTGCGTCCTCGATGGTACGTCCATCGGCGATCTCGAGGCGATGGAGAACGATAACGACGACGCCACCAATTACCAGCAGAACGGTGAGCACAGCTGCGATGAATGGCAGCGAGAACATCGATGAAGTGGGTTGTTTCTGGGTGCTCATAGTGCTCCGTCCAGGCGCAACATCGCCGGGGGAATCATATCACCGGGGACTGTTAGAAGAGTTGATCCCACACCTGGTTCCCGGCGATGGCGAACACCAGCGCCAGCACCACAATCACCGCAACAATGGTGTAGATCCGGCGCGCCTTGCCCGGTTCGCGTGGATCAAAAAGCTCATCATCATTCGGGGAATTCGGATCGTGCATAGAGTATCTGCCTCATATCGTGCGGCCCGGAGCTGATTGGTTCCGGCGTACCGATATCAATCGGCGCACCCGGTTCGGCTTCGACGAAAAAGATTCGCAGGTTCCGGGTTTCGTTCGGATCAAATTGTGCACTCCAGTTGCCGCCTGGCACGGATTCCTGCGAACCGGCTGTCAGCGATGCGTCGGGATCGCTACTCGCCAGATACAACGAATTTACCCGCGAAGGCCAACGCGTTTGTAGTGTGGACAATCCCTCGCCCGGCACAATCCAGCGCCAGTGATGTTCATCGTCTGCGCTCCACAGGAAGATATCGCCCCCAAGGCGGATATCCGCGCCCATATCTGCCCGTGAGCAGGAAGCGAGAAACTCCTCAGTCACAGTCTGGGCATTGGGTGCCTCATCACAATGGAAGGTGGTGACGTGAAGCTGATCGACATCGATGAACGACCAGATGAGCACGCCGGTGGTCCAGAGAACCGTAAGCGTGCCGATCACCAGGTGCACTTTCCACGCAGAGGTGGGCCTAATCCACCAGGTGAACGCCATAAATCCGATCGTCGCCACCAGCCAAATGGCGTGAATCACCATCGCTTTGGTGAACGCTGCGGTGGCATCCACAGTGCTCAGGCGCGGCTGTTGCAGGCTGAGCCAGGTATCCTGCGCCATAATAACGCCCACACTTAATGTGATAAGCAGCCACAGGTAGAACCCGGTCGATCCACTGGATTCCAGGGTCGGTGGATCTTCGTTTTCGTCTGGTTCATGAGAAACGGCTGACATATCGGTATCCTGTTGTTATCTGGCTGATGCCAGCTGGTTCCAATAGTGCCAGAACTTTCAACATGCGGAAACTGGAAGCGCGTATAGTTAAGGAACAGAGACCGAAGAAATACCCACCCGGAGGTAGAGATATGTACATCAGACGGCTCTTCGCAATTGGCGCGTTAATCCTGATCGGTGGAATCCTGGTTGCTTGCGGGGCTGAAGATGAGGATCCCGAGCCGACGACTGCTCCAACAACAGATGTCGCATCGGACGAAGATGCCCAGACCGAAGCAACTGAGGCCGCTACTGAAGAAACGGAAGAGGCCCCAATGGAAGCAAGTCCGGCAGCAACTCCGGTTGAACCTGCAGCAACTGCATTAGCGGCAACGGCCGTGGTGGAAGAAAGTGGAACCCCGCAAGCCACGCCTGCGATGGATTCCGTTGTACCGGCAGTAAGCGAAGCCGAAGAAGCCACCCCGCAGGCAGCATCGCCAGAGGCCATCATCGATCCGATGACAGAGGTCTCCGGCACGCTCACGCTGGATGGCAGCACCCAGCAGGACTTTACGCTCTCTGGAGAAGGCTGCGTCGGCCTCGGTGAGTGGCGCCAGCTGAGTCCCGGCTCACAGGTGATCGTGCGCAATGCATACGGCACAGTGGTTGATATTGGTGAACTGGAAGCCGTGGAGTCCGAAGATACCTGCAACTGGACATTCTCCGTGGAGGTACCCGAAGCAGACTACTTCAGCATCAGCATCCCAATGGTGACGGAAGTTTGGTTCGACCAAAACGATCCGGCAATTGAATCCGGCGAGCTGGAGCTGATGGTCCCGTAGCGGCGAACCTGTGTGTTCACCCTCGAAATCTAAAAAGGAGGTCGGCAAACGCCGACCTCCTTTTCGTTGACGGGTTACTCAACCTACCAGTGCCGCATTGCGCCGGCGTAGTGAGCACCATAATAGTCGCTCCACAGCCAACCAATGGTGACGCCGGTACCCGGGTTCTCCGCGTGGACGAACTGACCATCGCCGATGTACACACCGGTGTGAGTGATTCCGGGTCCATACGTGCCGGCAAAGAAGACCAGGTCTCCCGGCTGCAGGTTGCCCGCATCTACCCAGGCGCCATAGTTCATCTGCCCGTAACTGGCGTGACCGATATTGGTACCAACGGTGTTGAGGATCACGTACTGCGTGAAACCGCTGCAATCAAACCCGGCCGGAGTGTTGCCCGCCCACACGTAGGGGTAGCCAACAAACTGCAACGCGAAATCCGCGATGAACTGTCCGCTCCGGACCGGGGTCTCGGCCGGTTCCCCGGCAGGCTCTTCTGCCGTGTTACCGTCCCATGCAGACCCGGTCTTCGTAACCCCGGTTTCCTGGGCAAGTGCTGATGTGGCGAGCGATCCGCCAGTGAAGGCTGCGAGCGCGGCCAGACCACGCCGGGCAAAACCACGGCGAGACATAACAGACGGCGTAGCAGTGCGCACCGTCTTCTCGGAAAACGACATAGAGGAATAATTCCTTCCCTCGAAAGAACGAGCGCAAGGAGGTTGCGCCCACTGGAACAACGCATCAATCCGAACCACCAGCCATGGCATGTACCGGATTGACTTTTTCTCCCCTGGACGGGGAATTGAAAAGACTGTTTGAACACGCGTTACATGAACGTGCGCTCTAATCAGCCTCGCGGAGCATAACACAGTCTGTGAAAAGATTCGCAAGGCGTACGTACAGTCACAACATGAATGATTTCAGCGCGCCAGACGTTTTCTGTTCCGTTGGTACAATAGCCACAGCAATTAGCCTGACGCAGGGGAGAGGCAACCATGCCCTATCGGTTCCAGCTGGAAGTTCCGGAAGAGCTCTACGAGCAAGCAAACGTTGTTATCAATCAAACGCACGATGCCGCTGTCAACGACACGCACGTGGGTATCGGCGGGGATTTTGACAATCCGGGCATCACGATCACGGTTTCTGCCCACTCACTGGATGTGGTGTGGAATATTCGGGAGTGGTGCGACGATGTGGTCGATAACATCCCGGATGCCCGCCCTGTGAACTACCTGTTCACAACCGGGGAGCGGGTGCCCGCACGAGATATCGAACCCGAAGCGGTGGTCGCTGCTATTCGTCGAGACCAACCGTGGGTCGATCGGACTATTCCGAAACTGGGTGAGCATGATTTCCGCTCCGGTCCGCCCGAGGCACTGAAGCCGGCGATGGCATCAGTTGAAACGGCGGTTTCCGAACCGACACCAGGCGTTGTCAACCCGCCGCGAATTGGAAACATCACCATCCTTGCAACGGATGAACCAACCGATCACCCCACACTCACCATCGATGGCGCCACCATGCTGCACCTGCCGATGATCGATCTTTTCCGCGCAGAGCAGGCGTATGGCGAAGTATTTGGTGCCCGACTTGTAGACCGTGCTGATCGTGACGGCCGCGGTGGCTACGTGTGGCACAATGCCGATCCGGACCAACGGGATCTGGTTCGTACCGTGCCCGAAGCCGATTTCGCGTTCCTGCAAAACGGACCACTCACGCTCGCGCTGGAGCGCCTTGGCCGCGCAGTGCCACTTGAAGTGCACGGCAATGTGCCCGCGCCAGTGAAGCTGCTGGTGTCGGATGATAGCCTGGAAACCATCAAGGCCGAGGCAATGGTGCGAAACTGGACCGTAATGGATGACAAGACACCCGGCATTTTCTTGTTCCGGGATCCATTTGGTTTCACCTGGGAAGTCCACGCAGAATCATTCGAAAAGGAAGTACTTGCCGATGCTTGACGCCTATCAGGACCTGATCGAGGGTCTCACAGAGGAGAGCAACACTCTCCGTCAATTACTGGGGGATCCCGTTCCGGACGACCTGGATCCAGAAGTGTTGGCACTACTCAAGGAAGCACGAGCGCGCGAAGGCGCAATTCGGGCCCGAACGCAAAAGATCATGCGCGGCGAGAACGTGAACCTCCGCTCCATGGACAATGAACCGGCTGTGCGCAACTCCGCAGATATGGAAGGCACGCCAGAAGAAATTCTGCAAGCGTTTATCCTGGACCGCGGCGAGGTGGTAAGCCTGCTCATAAACCTCACCCTCAAGGATTGGGAGCGCAAGGTTCCCCACTGGGTATCAGGCGAAACAACCATTGCCGAGGAGGTAGAAGAGCACCTCGCCTGGGAAGACGAAGCGCTCGATAAATTTGAGGCCTCACTCGGCTAGTGCGAAAAAAAGCGAGCCGCCAGGCGGAACTCCGGCGGCTCGGGAAGAGAAGGGTGTCACGTTAGCCAGATGGAAGCTGGAAAGGTGGGGATCGTCCTCCATCGGCGTGACAACATCAGTATAGAACACATGTTCGTACAGCGCAAGAGGTTACCTAATTATGCATGGCGAATATAAAACCCCCGGCGGGAAGCTGGTGGTGGTGGACTTTGATGTCGTTGACGGTCGGTTCAAGAATATGGTTATCAGTGGCGATTTCTTCCTTTATCCGGAGGAAGAACTCAAACCCCTGACCGAGGCGCTTGAGGGTGTGGATGTCGATCTTGATGATGAGAGCTTCGCCGAACGTATCCGCATGGATCTCCACCCTGATACCCAGCTACTCGGGACCTCGCCTGAGGGGATCGTTATCGCCGTACGCCGCGCACTTGATGGAGTGGAATCATGAGTGATCGGGTTCAGCCAACCCCGGAACAACGCGCTGATTGGGAGCGACGATTCAAAAGCGTTAAGTGGACACTGCTTCCAAATCCAAAGCTCGCCCCACGCGCACAAAACGCCATGGACGAAGTGATTCTCGATGAGATGGCTGCCGGCCGCCGCGGGCCACACATCCGCTTCTGGAACTGGAACGCAAACGCCGTCATCATCGGGCGCTTCCAGAGTGTCAAAAACGAAGTGCACGAAGACGCCGCGCGCGAAGGTGGTGTCACCATCAGCCGTCGTATGACCGGCGGCGGTGCCATGCTGATTGAGCCGCAGAACGCCATTACCTACACGATCGCGGCACCAGAGGAACTGGTAAAGGGGATGAACTTCGCCGAAAGCTATCAGTTTTTCGATAGCTGGGTGCTGGACTCCCTGCGAGAGCTCGGCGTAGATGCCTGGTATGTTCCGCTCAACGACATCACAAGTAGCAACGGTAAAATTGGTGGCGCGGCCCAGGCTCGCAAGAAGGGCATTGCCCTGCACCACACCACCTCTGCCTATGACATGACCGACGGCGCCCTTACCCGTATCCTCCGCATCGGCAAGGAAAAGCTGAGCGATAAGGGAGTCACCAGCGCAGAACGGCGCGTTGCACCTTTGCGCCAACAAACGGAACTGGACCGCGACGTGATCATCAATCATATGATCGGCTACTTCCGCGGCCAGTACGGGTTAGAGGACGATACCTTCCGCCCGGAGGAACTGGAACGGCTCGATGAACTGGTCACCACCAAGTACGACACAGACGAGTGGGTATATTCCTTGCCCTGACGCCTGGTTTTCCCATCAAATCGAATAGCTGCGTACGTACTACTTGATTGTCAACGTCGTACACACCATAATAGGTTTTGCGTTTCAATTTCGCAGGGCTATTTCGTCAAGTCAGGGGTACGCGTGCCGACTGCCAAACGAACAACACCTTTCGTGCTGCTCGCAGTATTGCTCATGCCTCTTCTCCTGGCATGCAGCGAAGAGGCTGCTACCCAATCGGCAGCAACCAGCGTAGCTGGCACTCCAGCCACCGTTGTCAGCAGTCCTGCCGCAACGGCGGAAACGGAAGCAATCCCAATCGATGTAGCCACGCCATCCACCCCGGAGCCGGCCGGGTTCGTACCGCAAGAGCTCACTCCGGAAGAACTGGTGGAGCACCAGCCAAATGAGTTGGGTGCCATTCCCATCTTCATGTATCACAACATCGTGACCGATCCGAGCCTGGAAGGACACCTCTACCGCACCGTGGATGAGTTCTATAACGACCTGCAATGGCTCTACGACAACAACTTCTACCTGGTTGGAATGAACGCCGTCGTGCGTGGGTACTTTGAAGTACCGGCCGGAAAACACCCGGTGGTGCTGACCTTCGATGACAGTTCAAGCATGCATTTCAGCTTTGAGCTCGGACCGGACGGCCAGCCGCTACTCGATTCCAATGGTGATTACGTTGTTACGCCGAACTCTGCGGTAGGCATCATCGAAAAGTTCACCGCCGAGCATCCGGATTTCGGCAAGGCCGCACATTTCTCCACGATCCCGCAATTCAAGTTCTCATGGCCGGAGTACGAGCAGGATGAATGGTACGAAACCAAGGTGCAATGGCTACTGGATAACAACTATGAAATCGGCAACCATACCTCGGATCATATCGACCTGACGCAAGCGGATTCCGAGACGTTCGCTCGCAACATCGCCGAGCCATATATCTTGATCAGCGGCATAGTTGATCCGAACGACCCCAACTTCGCCATGGGTGTGCTGACGTTGCCGTACGGCGCATATCCGGAAGGAGGTTGGACGGGCGACAAGTTCAACTACCTCGCCAATGGATTCGTTTGGGATGGATATGAAATTCCGGTCGAAGGTGCGCTGTTGGTGTGCTGTGGAGCCAATCCCAGCCCGTTCCATGACGACTATCGCCGTCTCTGGATAGCGCGCATCCGTGGCGATGATCCCGATTTCGAGCGCTTTGCGGAAGAGATCGAAAACGGGTGGGTGATTCTGTACACCAGCGATGGAAATCCGGATACCGTTACCGTTCCGTGGCCACTTCCAGAGTCGCAATGGGGTAAGCTAAATGAAGACGCGATCACAAATCGCGGTCTTACGCTGGTCAAGTACTATCCGGAAACAGGCAGGATTTTTACTGCTATCCGGCCCCGTGACCAACAATCGTATAATTGTGTTGAACGAGCACACGTATCTGCCTGATACTTGCATTGTGTTCTTGCCCGATATACGAACAGGACATTCCACCATGGCAACTGTATCGACAACCGCAACCCCTCCCGTCCATGAGCCGGCCCGTGAAAGCAAAATCATCGTGGCCAAGGAGCTCGGCTATTGTTGGGGTGTTCGGCGCGCCGTAAATCTCATTGAAGAGGCAGCCTCTCCAGAATCGCGCGTGGCCCCCATCGGCGATATCATCCATAATCCGCAGGTCGTACAGCGGCTTCGCGAGCATGGCGTTGAAGGTGCCACATCGGTAGACGAGGCCAGGGGCCGCGGATTCAACCGCGTGGCAATCACTGCGCACGGCATGGGTCCACACCTCGCCGAGCAGGCCGAAGCCAACAATATGGAACTCATCGACACCACCTGCCCGCTGGTGATCAAGGTTCAGCGCCTTGCCCAGAAGCTGGTGCGTCAGGGCTACTTCATCGTGATGTATGGCGATGATTACCATCCCGAGGTGAAGGGCGTGCTGGCGTGGGCGAACACTTCCAAGAGTTGCGCCGCCAAGCACATTGAAGATCTCCCCTGGAACGCACCACGAGGCAGCACCGATCCGGATGCGATCGTGCCGCCGCGCAAGGTTGCACTCGTAAGCCAGACCACCAAGAACATCGCCGAGCTGATGGAGTTCAGTAATCAGCTGCAGGCCATGGTGATCCCGGAAGGTGGTGAGTTCCGACTCTGCAACACCATCTGCGAGCCCACCACCGAGCGCCAGAACGCACTGAAGGAGCTTACCTCCCAGACACACCTGATTCTGGCCATCGGCGGAAAGAAGAGCTCCAACACCGCTCGCCTGGCCGATGTCGGAAATCAGGAAGGTGTACAGAGCTATCACATCGAAAGCCAGGATGATATCGATCCTGCATGGCTGGAGACCGTGGGCGATGGCAATATCGGCATCACCGCTGGTGCTTCCACCCCAGACGATGTGATTGAAGAAGTTGTCGAATACCTCGTCGAGCGTGGCTACACCCCGCCAGAAGGCGGTATTCGCCCGGTCGATCCGGATTACGAACCCAGGTTCTAGGCAAAAACAGGCACATTGTACTGTTCTGATCCGGCGTCTTTAGACGCCGGATCAGTTGGTTTTCACGGCCGTTCAGTAACGCAATGTCGTGTCAGCCGGTTCCGGACAATCCCATCGGCTGGGCCAGGCACGTGGCGTCGAGATAGCGGACGCCGCATCATATGAAGCTTAACTCGTCAAGCCGCCTCATATACCAATGCACGAATTCACATACGCCTGTCCCCGAAAATACATTTCACGGGTATGATGCTGGGTACCTGCACAACTGCAGCACGAAATAGTAGCAAGAGAATCGCTTATGGCACCGTCACCTCATCGTATGCACGATGCTCCAGATCCCCTTGCCCGGCCAGCGTCTGCGCGATCAGGTGTGAGCTTCGCGCCGGATTGGTCGACCGCAACCGGGGACGTGATTAAAGATGTAACTGCGTGCAACTACTCCGCACCAGACCTGCTCATCGTGTTCATTACGTCTGCCTGGAGCGACTACTACGAGGAGATCCTGCACCGTATTCGCACCGAAACGGGCTGTCGTACCCTTATCGGCTGCTCGGCTTCAGGGGTTATCTCCGGTGCCACCTGTCACGAATCGGCTCCGGGTATTTCGATCATGGGGTTGTGGTTGCCGGGCGCCAGGCTCACCCCGCTGCACATCCCCACAATGCCGTATTCCTGGCCATGGAACGGCCAGGTTGCCCAGGATGATGTGCGCGGCATCATCATGTTTTCCGATCCATACCGCGTGGATGCCCAAAACATCCTTATCGGATTGCGGAATAGCTGCCCGGGTATCCCGATGATCGGTGCACTTGCCAGCACTACCCAACCGGATCGCCAGGCCTGGGTCTTTCTGGATGATCGTATTTACACATCAGGAGCAGTCGCCCTCACGCTGGAAGGCCCGTACGACCTGCTGGTGCAAGTCAGCCAGGGCGGCACGCCAATCGGCGAGATGTGGACGATTACGGCAATCGATCACAACCGCATCCTTAGCATCTCCAACCGCCCGGCCGTTGAAGTGCTGGCCAACACCCTCAATATGCCTGTCAATCGCGGCCTCAGCATGCGCGATCTCATGATCGGTTTACCGATGAATGAGTATCAGGACGATTTCGCGCAGGAAGACTTTGTTGCCCGCGGCATTATCGGCACGGACGACGATGGCGCTATTCGGGTTGGTGGTATTCCACGGCGGGGGCAATCCGTGCAGTTCCTCAAACGGAACCCGGCGCTGGCCTCAAGCTATCTCGAAGAGCGCCTGCAGTACTTCCGCGACCTGGATCGCGAGATTATTGGTGGCATTCTCAGCACCTGTAAGGGTAGGGGGACAGCAATGTTCGGCCGCAACGATCATGATGCCGCTGCAGTAGCCCAGGCATTGCCGGATGTACCGGTGGTTGGCCTCTACTCACTGGGCGAACTCGCGCCGGTGCGCGGGGTGCCAGCATACAACGCCTTCGCTGCCGCACTGGCCGCGATTGTTGAGCGTTAATACTTAGGTAGGCCCAGAGTTCATCCCCGGTCGAGCATGCGCTGACCCAACGCCGTGGCCAACAAATGCAACGCCGCCTGCGTGCTGTGGCCGGAAGAATCCAGCATGGGATTTAGCTCCACGAAGTCCATCGAACGGATCGGCACCTCTGTCCACGTCCCCAGATACCGCAGTACCTGGCTTGCTTCCCGAATGGTGAGTCCGCCCGGGTAGCGAGTACCCGTTCCCGGGAAGATACCTGGATCCAGCACATCGACATCAAACGAGAGATGAATCGCATCAACCCCCGTGCTCACGAGATGATCGAGCGCAGCCTCGAGACCGGCGATGATACCGTCGTCGCTCCATTCGTCCATGGTACGCGCGAAGATGTTGCGCTCCACGATGAGGTCTTCCTCAAACAGATCAATATCACGGATACCGAGATAGGCGATCTGCTCGGGCTGCAGCATGGGCGAAAATCCGGCGAGCCCGGTGCTCCGGGGAAGGTCATCTTTCGCAGCGCCAATGGCCACGGCCAGCGGCATGCCGTGAATGTGCCCGCTCAGGCTCCCCTCCGGTGTATTGATATCCGGGTGGGTATCGATCCAGAGGACGCCGACCTTTTCGGCGTTGCGCACCGCGCCCGCAATCGACCCTGCGGCAATGGAATGGTCTCCGCCCAGGATAATCGGCAAGTGTCCTTTTTTGATGGTGGTATCAACTGCATCCCTGAGCAATTCATTGGCGTTATCAATCGCCTCCAGGAACACGAGGTCGCGCTGGTTCAATCGGGCCCGGGCGCGGGGAACATCCTCCACCGGGATAGTGATCGGTGATTCCAGCCGGCTCAACAGCTTGTTGAAGTGACCGTCCAACCAGCGCTGTTCCAGGCCATCACGCAGGGTGATGGCGCCATGGTCAGTACCTGGCACTTCGCAGCCGTACCAAAGCGGTACGGCAATCGGCTGCATGCGGGCGGTACGGAGGAAGTTGAATTCGGCCATTACATTTTCTCCGGGGCCGCAATCCCGAGCAGTGCCAGTCCGTTGCGAATGGTGATGCGGGTGGCCGTCACGAGTGCGAGCCGTGCCTGCCGCACCTTCGGGTCGATCCCTTCAGCCAGGACCGGCGCTTCGTGATAGAAGTCGTTGAAGCGCTTGGCCAGTTCGAAGATGTAATTCGTGATGTGGAGCGGACGGTGCTCGTTTGCGGCGCGCTGAATAATTTCGGGTAACGCTGAAATCTGCTGCAGCAGGTTGAGTTCCTCTGGAATTGGGTTCGAGAAATCCGTGTTCTCCAGGTTTTCGAGCACCTCGGCATCGGAGACCTCGGCCCGTTCCAGAATGCGGCAGGCGCGGGCATGTGCGTATTGAATGTACGGCGCGGCGTGCCCCTCGAAGCTCAGGGCCTCATCGGGATCGAACACAATCACCTTGTTGCTGTCCCGCGCGAGCATGGCGTACTTAATCGCGCCAATAGCGATATTGTGCGCTGCCTCCATTTGCTCATTCGGTGGCAGGGTTGGGTTCTTCTCTTTCACCACATCCAGGGCACGTGCAATCATGGCGTTGCGAACATCTTCCAGCAGCGGAGCATTGCCCGCGCGGCTGCTCATGATGCCGCTTGGCAGCGTCACAAACTCGTAGCCGAGGTGGATGTTCGCATTGGCCTCATCAAAGCCATACAGCTCGAGGATGCGTGTGATCTGGTCGAAATACAGAGATTGCCGCACATCGACAACCCAGATGGATTGATCCAGCTCGTAGTTGTCGAACTTCTTCTTCGCCAGTGCCAGGTCCTTGGTGGAGTAGAGCGTGCTGCCGTCGCTGCGCAGAATCGGCATCGTGCGATACGTTTCTTGCTCCAGGCCGAGCTTTTCGTCGATTTTGACGACGGGCAGCCCCTCGCTGATTTCGGCGATATCGCGCTCGAGCAGTTCGCGCACCATGGCGCGGCCCTCTTCTTCGACTTCACTTTCGGTGTACCAGACGTCGAATTCGGCACCGAACTCGTCAAAGATCTCGCGGAGTTCGTCCATGCTCCAGCCGCGGGTGGTTTCCCACAGTTGTACGAAGTTCGGATCCTGATCCTCCCAAAGCTGGAAGGTGGCCTTTTCATCGGCGATCCACTTTGGCACCTGTGGCCACCATTCGATGTTTGGAACCAACTGCTGCCAGTCGGCATAGCGTTCCCGGGCTGCGGCTGCCACCTCTTCATCATCTGTTTCGGCTTCTGCCTGGTTCTTGAGATGGTCGCCCAGCAATTTGAAGTACGGAACGATAACGTTGTCGTCGATCAGTTCCTCCGGCTTAATCTGGCCCCGGTTGGTCGCCTTGCCGAGCAGGTAGGCGATATCCTCCCCATCGATCGGATCTTCGTCGTTCCAGATCTGCTTCAACACGCGGTCGATTGCATCGGGGAAGGTAGGATCGTTTTCATTGAGGTCGTTAAGCAGCTTCAGCACATCGTCGCGGTAGGCGAGACGCGTGCGCGCCTCGACGTAGATCTCGCCGAGCCAACGGCCACGGCTGACGCCCTCGCGCGGCTCTTCACCATCATGGAACGCACGAAGCGCCCACAGGCACATCACCACGTGTCGGCCGATATCGCCGATGTATGTGACGGGAATTGTGCTGATTCCGCTGGCCTTGCTGATATTGGTGAGCGCCACACCGAGGCAGATATTGCGCAGGTGACCCACGTGGGCTGCCTTGTGCGTGTTGAGCTGGCTGTGCTCAATCATCACCTTTTGATCGCGGCTATCCTCCGGAGCGTGGCCGTAGGTTTCATCCAGCTCCATTACCTCGCGCACCAGGCGATTGGTAGTGGCATCGGCGTCGTAACCGATATTGATGTATCCGTTCACGGCTTCTACAGACGCGAACCGATTGGTATCCGCGATGTGTGCAGCCAGTTTTTCGGCCAGCTCCTGGCTGGCGGTGCCCACGCGCTGGTTAACGAGCTTTTTTGTTTCCTTTTTGCTCAGGCCTTCGAGCGCGCCTTCGGATTCCAACTGCTGCTGAACGATCTCACCGGCCGCCATCCGGGCGATGGTGCTGGCGCTGCCCCAAGTGCCTTCAAAAGGAAGTGGGCGTAGGTCGATCGGCCGCGAGCCGATATCCACGCCTTCGGTGGCGAGCGCGGAGCGAATCGCCTCAATGGCGGCTTCTTCTTCCCGGGCGATAACTCCAGTGGTAACGATATGGGCGGGCTGGTCTGTCATTGAATGGATTGGTCTCCTGATATGGAATACGCGTGCAGCAGTACTGCCGCTACCCCGCCCGTGGCGGGCGATGAGAACGTGCTACATCAATAATAAGCGGTTGGCTAGCTATCGGTGTCTGGCTCGTCGTGGGTGAAGTCGTCCGGGCCATTATCTGAGGTTCGGTTACCGATAATGACGAGGATACCGATGAGAAAGATCACAATTCCGGCGATGAGGACGATCATTTGGTAATAGCCGAACCCCCGGCCGGTACCGATATTGATCGTATCCGCCAGTATTGCAATGGCGGCTATCACCAGGCCGGTGAGCATAAGTGCCACGCTCAGCACACGCTGGGATTGCGGGGGTGTTGGTTGCACTGTTGCAGCTCCGAAAATGGGTGTTCATCCAGCGCGATGCGGGGCACTGGTCTGCGGTCTCTCCTCTTGGGTGAGTATACATTAGGTACCAATGCTCTGGTTGTGGGGGAATGTAGAAAGAAGTGCTATCCTCAGAGCGTACTTAACGGAGACCTCACACGGTCTCCACAGGTGCTTTCTCTGGCAGGTACTGCCGGGTATTCCCGCACATGTGCTTGACCGGCAGCAAGGTATTTGGGTATATGTACTTACACGCGAGACGAGGCGCTCGCGGCTGTGTCAGTTACCTCTGTGAAGACCTTCCGTGGGTGGAGTGGTTCATACGCAACATTGCACAGGCAAAGCAAGTAGAAGAATGCGTGGCTCATGGGTAAGAGAGAACCTGTGCGGCCAATACGTGTTGGATTTAGGTTCGTTGTAGAGACAACGGGCAAATATGGGGAGGCAGAATGGACGAGCAGCGCCACGATCGGCAAAACAGCTCGGCACGGCGAGGGGTAACCCGCAAACTGGTTTCGCTTGGCGTTCTTGCAATGTCCGCTGTGCTTGTGCTCAGCGCTTGTGGTCCGGATGTCGAGAAGCCATATTCCACCGTCGATCCGGCTTCTATCACCGCCGGAGACACTCATGACCTCTACAAGCTGGTTTTCTGGCTATCACTGGTCGTCTTCGTTGGTGTGCAGTTCTCTGTCGTTTACCTTTCCTTGCGCTTCCGCCGCAAGAAGAACGAAACCCGACGACCACCCCAGATTCACGGTAACAAGCAGCTGGAGCTGATCTGGACCATTATTCCGGCCGTCGTTCTCCTTATCCTGCTGATCCCGACTCTGAACACCTTGTTCGACCACGATGCCCAGGCGCAGGAAGGCGACCTGCAGGTAGACGTATACGGCAAGCAGTGGTGGTGGGAGTTCCACCTCGGTGAAGACCAGGTTCAGAACGGTGACAGCCTGGATGTTGTAACCGCCAATGAGATCGTTATTCCGGTTGGCCGCAACACCGTCTTCAATATGTATTCGAACAACGTCATTCACAGCTTCTGGGTGCCACAGCTCACTGGTAAGCTCGATGTGATCCCCGGGCACGTAAACAGCCTTTCCATCACACCAACTGAAACCGGCGAATTCTATGGAGAATGTGCGGAGTACTGCGGTGCCCAGCACGCCTGGATGCGCTTCAAAATCAATGTGGTGGAAGAGGACGAATTCTACAACTGGGTGAACAACTGGCGCACGAGCCCCGCTGCTTCCACGCAGGAGCAGGAAGCTGACAGCGATATCGTAGAGGCGCCGGCCATGTTCAGCGTTTGCCTCAGCTGCCACACCTTCAACGGTTTCGAGGGTGCACCCCAGCTCACCGGTATCGACGCCCCGGCGACGTTCGGACCCGACCTCACCATGATGGTGTGCCGCGAAACCTTTGCTGCAGGATTAATGGAAACAACACCGGAGAACCTCAAGCAATGGTTGTTAGACCCCGGCGCAGTGAAACCGGAAAACTACATGGCTACGCAAGTCGGGCCAGGTATGCCGGTGGATCTCACCGAGGAGCAAGCTGAAGAATTTGTGGACTTCCTCTACGCCATGGCGCCGGAAGGAGGGTGTACAGCCGCAGAAGGCTGGGACTCCTCTGGTGACGACGGAGCAGCAACTCCGCAGGCAACACCTGCGGAAGAGGAACAGGCAACACCGGCCGCCTGATAACTGGCCGCAATGGATACATCACAATCGCGGGCTCGTTAGTATTTAGTGGGCCACGGGTAGGAGCGCGATATGTCATCAATTGCACAGCCTCACGCGACGCCATCGGTGCAAACCGATGTCAGTACGCAAACTGGCAAGCAACAACGAAGCGGTGTGTGGGACTGGCTCACCACCATTGATCACAAGAAGATCGGCATCATGTATGGTGTTGCCTCTGTCTTCTTCCTTATGCTCGGTGGTCTCGAGGCGCTGATCATCCGCACCCAGCTGATCACAGACGGCAACAGCCTGATTGATGAAAAGCTCTATAACGAGCTCTTCACCATGCACGGCACCACCATGATCTTCCTGGGAGTTATGCCCCTGACGGTGGCATTCTGGAACTACGTCATGCCGTTACAAATCGGCGCACGTGACGTAGCAATGCCACGGCTGAACGCCTTCAGCTTCTGGCTGTTCCTCTCCGCAGGATTTGTGCTCAACCTGAGCTGGTTCTTCGGCGAAGCCCCGAACCAGGGTTGGTACGCCTACGCACCATTGACTGACCTGGCCTGGAACCCGACCCGTGCCGTTGACTTCTGGATCGTCGGACTTTCCATTGCCGGTATCTCTTCGATGCTGGGTGCGTTCAACTTTATCGTCACCATTCTCAATATGCGTGCGCCGGGCATGACCCTGATGCGTATGCCGATCTTTACCTGGACAACGCTGATCACCGGTATCCTGCTGATCATGGCCTTCCCGGCCATCACCATTGCGATCATCTTCCTGATGCTCGATCGCTGGCTCGGCACCAACTTCTACGTTGTAGCAGCGGGCGGTGACCCCCTGTTGTGGCAGCACCTCTTCTGGATCTTCGGTCACCCCGAGGTCTACATCATGATTCTGCCGGTCTTCGGAATTGTCTCCGAGATCGTGCCGACCTTTAGCCGCAAGCCACTCTTTGGTTACAGCATCATGGTGTATGCAACCGCAGCCATTGCCTTCCTGGGCTTCGGCGTGTGGGCGCACCACATGTTCACCACCGGTATGGGCCCAACGGCCAACGCGGTGTTTAGTGCAACAACCATGACCATCGCCATTCCCACCGGCGTGAAGATCTTCAACTGGCTGGGAACCATGGCGCTAGGCCAGGTGAGGTTTACCACGCCCATGATGTTCGTCGTGGGTATGGTCAGTATGTTCACTATTGGCGGTATCTCGGGTGTTATGCACTCCGTTGTGCCGATCGACGCACACCACAACGACAGCTACTTCCTTATCGCTCACTTCCACTACGTACTCTTCGGTGGATCCATGTTCGGTCTCATCGGCGGAATCTACTACTGGTTCCCGAAGATCACCGGACGCATTATGGATGAGACCGTCGGCAAGTGGAACTTCTGGCTCACGTTTATTGGCTTCAACGCCACCTTCTTCCCGATGCACTTCCTTGGCCTGGAAGGTATGCCACGCCGCTACTACACCTACGGTGAAGGAGCCGGCTGGAACTTCTGGAACCTGGTTGTCACCATCGGCGCGTACATTCTCGGCTTCGCCATGCTGATGTTGCTCTACAACATCGGTACCAGCCTGAAGAAGGGTCGACGCGTAGGCGCCAACCCGTGGGACGCACCAACGCTGGAATGGGCTACCACCAGCCCGCCGCCGGTCTACAACTTTGCCGAGCAGCCTGAAGTCGCCAGCCGCGACCCGCTGTGGGCGGAGAAGTACGGCCATACTGGCGATGCCCCGGCGTACATTGAGAGTGAAGAGATCGTGTTCCCGCCAGACGCGGGCGACAAGATTCACCTGCCGAACCCGAGCTTCTGGCCGTTCTTCTCGGCTATTGGCATGCTGCTGATGCAGGGCGGGTTCCTGTTCGAAACCATCACACTCTTCTATCTTGGCCCGTTGGCCATTTCGATAGTGACGATGGCTGGATTGATTATGCTGCTATGGGGCATCTTCGCCTGGGCCTTTGAGCCTACCGGCGTCGAAGGCTTGCATTAGTCTGCCTGGGAGGACGAAACATGGCTCAGACACTTGACGCCAACACTGCCGCAGCCGGGCAAGGTCAAATTGATGACCACGGCGGCGGCCATGGCCACGGAGGCGAGGGAACGGGCGTCGAAAACCGCAAGTTAATGATGTGGATGTTCCTCGCCAGTGACTGTATGTTCTTTGGTGCGCTCATCGCCACCTTCATGATCTACCGAGACCGCGCGATGGAAGTGGGCGTTGGCCCCTTCCCGCACGAGCTGATCGATATTCCGTTTACCTCCGTGAGCGCGTTTGTACTGCTCATGAGCTCGCTCACCATGGTGCTTAGCCTGGGAAGCCTGCAGAAGGGGCACATCCGCAACTCCCGCATCTGGCTCGCTGCCACGGCGATCCTTGGCCTTACCTTCCTGGGTGGCCAGGTGTTCGAGTTCACCGAGTTCTACAACGCCGGCCTCACCCTGCAGGGCAACATCTTCGGTAGCGCGTTCTTCACGCTCACCGGTTTCCACGGTATTCACGTGGGTCTTGGGGTTCTGTGGCTGGGTGCATTGCTCTTCGTGAGCCTGCGCGGTGGATTGAAACAGGAAAACGCTGTAACGCTGGAAATCGCTGGCCTGTATTGGCACTTTGTGGATATCGTCTGGATCGTTATCTTCACACTGGTCTACCTGCTTCCATACAACGAGGGCGATGAATCCACGAGCGAAACCGCCTCGCAGGGCATGGACATTGCACTAACGCTGTTACAGCGCTTCTAGCGGGAGGAATTAACAATGGCAAGCGTACCCAGTACACACGGGCACGAGCATCACGATGATCATCCCCCACTTTCATTGTGGGTAAACATCGCGATATTCCTGGCAATCGCTACCGCTGTCGAAGTCGCTATCTATTACATCCCGGCGGTGGAAGGCATTCTGGTGCCGCTGCTGGTGGCTCTCTCGGCAGTCAAGTTCGCATTCGTTATCTGGTACTTCATGCACCTGAAGTACGACAACAAAATCCTGGCTGGCACGTTTATCGCGGCGCTTACAGTCAGCCTCATCGTGTTTATCGCCCTTTGGGTGATCATGTACTACGACAACCCGACAGTGTTCCACCCGAACACCAGTATTTTCGATCAAAAGCCGTCTGGTCCGTAACCGGGCCACAGGCTAACGGATAGAGTGATTTCATACATGCTGCAATCGCTGCACTTACTGCCACTCCTGCACGTAGGGGGTCCCGAGCCAATCGGGTTCCCCTACACGCACTGGATCATTGAACCCGCGGTAGCGGTGGCCATGATGATCATGACCATCGGGTATTTCCTTGTGGTTGGCCCGCTGAATCGGCGTCGTCCCGGCGTTGAGAACCGGCCAGTCACCAACGCGCAAATCCGCTGGTTCATTCTCGGACAGGTCTTCCTGCTTATTTCGCTCGGTCCGCCGCTGGACGACTGGAGTTACCACTTCTTTGCCAGTGTGCATATGGTGCAGCACTTGCTGCTGATGTTTGCCGTGGTGCCGTGCTGGATCAAGGGCACACCGCCATGGGTGTTGCGATCACTGCTGAATAACGCACTTGGTCGCTTCTTGCTTACCAAGGCACCAAAGGTACTGCCTGGCTTTGTAATGGCCACCATGATCATCGTGCTGTGGCACTTCCCGGCGCTGTATAACCTCACACTCGAGAATCAGTTCGTCCACGCAATGCAGCACATTGCTTTCCTGGTGGCGGGGTTCCTGTTCTTCTGGCCGATTATGAGCCCATTACCGGAAGCTCCACAGCTGCCGCCGCTGCTCAAGTGCCTCTATCTCTTCCTGCAGACCCTGCCGAGCGGTATCGTTGGCGCCATGATTGTGTACGCCAGCCCCGGTTTGTACCCGCATTACGCCAAAGCGGTACAGCGGCCATTTGGCTTGAGTCTTGCTGAGGATCAGGTGCTAAGCGGCATGATTATGTGGGTTGGTATGAATACCGTTTTCCTGGCAATGATTACCGTTATCTTCCTGAAATACGCAGCCGCTGAAGAGAAGAAAGATCAGGAAGCGATTGAATCGGGTACAGCGACTACACGCATCGTGCCCGTGAAAGAGCCGACAGGCGCTCATACCGCCTGATACCCGGAAGGGGGTGCGGACATGGCAGTTCCAACACAGAACCCGCCGCCACCTTCACAAGCTGATCTGGCTGTGCAACGCATGGAAGCGGAACACAGGATGCTTGCCGATGAGCGTTTCACCGGATGGGCAGTTATCTGGACACTGTTCGGGTTCAAAATCGGCACCGTGGTGCTCATCGTCATCCTCGGTGCTCGGAACGCCGAGGCAGGTAGCGACAAGTGGTGGGCGTATATTTTGTCGACAACCTGGTACTGGTTTATCATCCCGGTCGTCGCGCTTAGCGGTATTGTCGCCTGGCGTTTACGATTGCGAAAGGCGCGCAAACAGGCCGAGAAGCTGAGACAAAGCGAGTTCTCGCTTGTGCATGACTCGGAGCTGGAACCACTTACCGAGGAAGAGAAGGCCCGGCTGCGACAGCTTAAACAGCCGGATGAGTATAGGGGTTAGTGCAAATGGGGAAGTCAGGGGAGAGTAGAGATGAATAAGTTTCGGCAACAATACATTGATTCAGTAATCCTGCCAGTTGGGGGATTGATCAGCATCGGGATCATCATCACGCTTATAGGGCGCACATTTATTAGCGTTTATGAAGGCGGAAATCCAGACCGGATCGACCGGCCAGAACTCTGGATCGGTGTCGGAATCCTTCTGGGCGTGATCATCCTCATGGGCCTCCTCTCCCGCCAGCCGGAAGACGCCGGCTTCCTCGGTAAGGAGGTCGCGCTCGGCGATACAGGTATGTGGGACGACTCCCTGCCACCGGTTGATCCAGGCGCCCGCACCGGTGAGCAAGGCACGACCGCCGATATCACGGAAGGCTATACGCTTTACGCCTCAAGTGGCGCGCTCGCAGTAGTGCGCGGAATCATGCCCGGCGGCGTCGATTACGGACGACGCTACAGCGGTATGATGTACGCCACCGGCATCAAGAGCGCCTCCAAGGAGCTCTGGATTCCCTTCGAAGCCGTGCTTGCCGTATACCCAGAAACCAAATCGGCCTTCCTCGCCATGAGTGGCGACGAAACCGAAACCTTCGGCTGGACCTCCCCGCCAGAAGGCATGACCCGCGGCTTCCAGAAGCCCGTTCGCCCCGAGGACAAGATTAAGTAAGTCAGTGTCCGCATCGCTCCGGCGATATGATATTGAGCCAGCAGGTAACCCGTATCTCGCGTCATAATGCGAGGTACGGGTTACCGCTTTTCAGGGCGCAGGGCTTCACGAAAATGGCAGAATCCTGGCCTGCGTGGCGTGCAGCTTGCGCCTGGCAGGAATTCGGGAATGATGAGACTGGCCGAAAATGTTGGTTCAAAGAGGATGATAAACGTGGATAAGAGACAAGCCATCATCATCACTGGCCCGGTTGGCTCCGGCAAAACCACTGTCATGGCAACAATCACTGAGATCCTGGAGGAGCAGAATCGCCCTTGTGCTGGCGTAGATATGGATCATCTGCGCTGGTTCTACCCAAAACAACCTGGCGATCCCTTTGGTGGAGAAGTCGGCAGGAAGAACCTCGCATTCGTTGCGGCAAACTATCGATCGATGGGAGTGTCCATCATAGCGATCGCCGATATGGTGGAGAGCGACGATGATCGCCAGAAGCTGGCAGAAGCCCTTCCAGATTTCGAGGTACATGTCGTTCGCTTGCGCGTACCACTGTCACTGGTGGAGGAGCGTCTCCGCCAGCGCGAGACCATCGATCGCCTGCCGTGGTACCTCGACCGGGCCCCGGAGTTGGAAAGCATCATGGACGCCCGCAACATCGGCGATACGGTTATCGAAGTGGGCGAGCGCACACCCCGTGAAGTAGCGCTGGAAATCTGCCGTCGGGTGGGCATCATGTAACGCCCACCTTAGGTAGTAGCATCGTAACGAACCCGGAAACTGGTATGAGCTAAAGCGTCAGACTATCCAGGAACTGCTGCAAGTGCTGCAGGCGCCCGGGAGTCAGGCTAAACCATGCCCACTTGCCTCGCTGCTCCCGCGTAAGGATGCCTGCCTCCGTAAGTCGCTTGAGGTGATGCGAGGCCGTGGACTGTGAGATCCCCAGGGCGTCCGGAAAATCACACGCGCAAACGGCATTCCCACCACGCGAAATGAGGATACGCAGAATACTGAGTCGCATCGGCTCTGCCAATACCTTGAGCAACTGGGCATATTCCATCAACGCCTCGTCTGGCGCGTACGGTGCAACTTGTGGAACTGGGCGAGACGTCAGTGTTTTCATGCCAATCAGTATGCCACATATTGACGTTCATCGATATGAGATGTTACTCTCCTGCCAAATATCGATGATTGTCGATACGAGTCGCATACCCTGGAAGGATACGAGTCATGAGCGCCAGCCAAAATCCAAAGCTCGATGCTGTTCGCGATCGTTATGCGCGTGCCGCTCGAGCAGTGGGAACTGCCACTGACACCAAATGTTGTAACATCCAGCCTGATCCCATCACTGGTAACCTGTACTCTGCAGAGGAAACTGGCCTCGTGCCGATGGATGCGATCTCCGGCTCCCTCGGATGCGGTAACCCTACCGCCCTGGCGGAACTGCATGAGGGCGAAATCGTGCTGGATCTCGGTAGCGGGGGCGGAATTGATGTCCTGCTCAGTGCGCGCCGGGTCGGCTCCACCGGCCACGCCTACGGTGTTGATATGACCGACGAAATGCTTGCCCTCGCGGAGAAGAACAAGAGAGAGGCCGGCGCGGAAAACGTCACCTTCCTCAAGGGAAGCGTCGAAAACGTCCCACTTGAAGACCAGGCAGTGGATGTCATTATTTCCAACTGTGTGATCAACCTCGCTGTCGAGAAGTCGGTGGTGCTGCGTGAGGCTTTCCGGCTCCTCAAGCCCGGTGGGCGGTTCGCAGTGAGCGATGTAGTCTCCCGTGGCCAACTGCCGGAGGATCTTCGCCACGATATGGAGGCTTGGGTCGGCTGCATTGCAGGAGCGCTGGAAGAGAACGAGTTCCGATCGCTGCTTGCCGAGGCAGGATTTGAAGATATCGAGATTCAGGAAACACGGCTCTATGATCCTCGCGAACTTGCCAGTGCTGCCGGCAATGGCGAGCAGGCGTGCTGCTCTGGTGGCGAGTCCGGGCCCGTAGCGTGGGATGGCTCTGCCCTGGACCGGTATGAGAAGAGCGGTGGACAGTTATTGAGCGCCTTTATACGCGCTCGCAAGCCGGAGTAGACATGTCACAAGGTAATCCGAACGCAAGGTTGAGTGTTGTTGATCGATTTCTTCCCGTGTGGATCGTTGCCGCGATGGCGTTGGGAATCCTGCTGGGTAAAGTCTTCCCGAATCTGGGTGTCGCGCTGGATAAGGTGAAAATCGCTGGCGTATCGCTGCCCATCGCTATCGGACTGCTCTGGATGATGTATCCGGTGCTGGCCAAGGTGAAGTATGGCCGGGCAGCGTCCATGCTCTCCAACGGTAAGTTGTTAGGCACCACAACGGTGTTGAACTGGGTGATTGGGCCACTATTGATGTTCATTCTGGCGTGGTCATTCCTGCCGGACGAACCTGCTTTCCGCACTGGCCTGATCCTGATCGGTCTCGCCCGATGTATCGCCATGGTGCTGATCTGGAACATGCTCGCCTGTGGCGATGGCGAAGTCGCCGCCATATTGGTAGCGATTAACTCCGTCTTCCAGATTGTGATGTATTCGATTCTCGGGTGGTTCTACCTGGTGCAAGTGCCTGAATGGCTCGGTCTCGACCAAACCGGATTCGATGTCAGCATGGGCATGATTGCCCGTAATGTCGCCATCTTCCTCGGTATCCCGCTGGTTGCCGGAGCGTTGACTCGCGTTTGGCTGACTCGGCGCAAGACTGAGGCGTGGTACGAGAACGAGTTCCTGCCGCGAATCGGCCCTACGGCTTTGCTCGGATTGCTCTACACAATCGTGCTGATGTTCGCCATGCAGGGTGAGCGCATCGTCGAGCAACCATTCGCCATCGTGCGAATCGCCATACCACTGTTGATCTATTTTGTACTGATGTTCTTCATCGCCTTCTTCTACGCTCGTGCACAGGGATTTGCCTACGAAGAGACCACCGCCATCGCGTTCACTGCGGCCGGAAACAATTTCGAACTCGCAATTGCTGTAGCCGTCGGTCTGTTCGGCATCGCTTCTGGAGAGGCACTGGCCGGGGTTATCGGTCCATTGATTGAGGTGCCCGTACTGGTGGCGTTGGCCTACGTTGCGCTGTGGATGCGTGACCGGTTGGAATTTCCTCGCACCAGAGAGGCCTTGGTATGACCAGAATCGCGTTCTTCGGCGACTTGCACGGAAATGTTCAGGCGACCGAGGTGGTGCTGGCAGATATTGACGCTCACGAACCTGATCACATCATCTGCCTCGGCGATCTCGTCGGGTACGGCGCGAATCCGAACGAGGTGATCGATCATATTCGGAACCGAAATATCCCCGTCATCATGGGCAACTATGATGACGGGATCGGTTTTGATCGAGGTGATTGTGGATGCGCCTATCAGGACGAGACCGACAAGGCAAACGGCGACAAATCTGTTGCTTGGACCGCTGCCGCAGTGACAACTACGAACAAGGTCTGGCTCCAGACATTGTTGCCGGAGTACCGTCTGGAGGTTGACGGTCACCGCATTAGGGTGGTGCACGGCAGCCCTCGTCGCATCAACGAGTACCTGTTCGAAGACCGCAATGAAGCATCACTGGAGCGCATCGCTCGCTCAGCGAATTGTGATGTGCTCGTGTTTGGGCATACCCATAAACCCTGGACGCGTGACATCGATAGGGTTCGCTTCATCAACGCAGGAAGTGTAGGTAAGCCAAAGGACGGTGATCCCAGAACTTGTTGGGCTATGTTAGATGTCAGTGAGCCGGGTGAAACGGAAGTGACGTTCCACCGGGTTGAGTACGATATACACTCTGCAGCAGCCGCAATTCGCACCGCGACAGGTTTGCCTGATGTGTATGCGAGCGATATAGAAACCGGTGGCGCTACACCAGTTTAAGCTTGTACCCAATGTGGCTTGGTTCGAATCCCAGGCGATCATAGAAGCGATGTGCATCTTCGCGAGATTTGTCTGTCGTGAGCTCAACCAGGCCACAGCCCTGTTCGCGGGCGTACTCAATTGCCCACTCAAACATCTTTTGGCCAATACCGGCACCGCGGACTGCGGAACTCACGCGCACCCCTTCGATATTCGCCCGGCTCATTCCCTTGCGGGACAGGCCGGGTGTAATTGATACCTGCATCGTGCCGGCAATCTCCCCATCGCGCTCGCAGATTACCTGTATCAGCAGAGGGTCGTTTATGATCTGCTCCAATGCAGCATGGTATGGCGAGAGGTCGTCTGGCGATTCGCGCTGGGCTCCCAGGTGATCGTCCGCGAGCATGGCGACGATTGCAGGCAGGTCGGCTTCGGTGGCTGGTCGGAAGACAAGGTCGCTCATGTACCCTCCGGTTCAATCGCGTACTGGATCAATCCAGTCGGTGGTGCGAACTGGTCATATAGCCGACGTGCGGTTGCATTTGAATCTTGCGTGAGCCAGTGGATTTTATCCCATCCCTTCTCGGCAGCGAGACGTTGAATATGTTGAATCATCGCCTTGCCAGCGCCACTGCCTCGCGCTGAGGGATCAACAAAGAGGTCGTTCAGGTAACAACGCTGTGCAATCGCCCAGGTGGTGCCGTGCAGGACGCAGTTGGCAATGCCGATCACCTCGCCATCGCGCTCGGCGACCATGCCGAAGAAATCCGGTGTGGCATCGTCCAGCAGGCGCTCCCAGCTTTTGGCAGTCACATTTGCTGGCATGTCTACGTTGTAGAAATCGCAGTAGCCATCCCACAAGCGATGCCAGGCGTCATAGTCGGTTTCTTCAAGTGGTCTTACGATGGTGCTCATTTGAAGGCCTCCTTCACGGCCTTCCAGATGACACCGTTCATCAGGCCATAGTTATACACATCCACGCCGGTGACGCCGGCTTCCTGCCACGCCTTGAGGCGAGGCGCGATTTGGCCGGGATCAGTAGTGTCCGGTGTAATAGCGCGGATGGCACCGCGTACAGGACGTCCTAACTGGGCGGCGTCGCGCGCGCGGTCGGCAGCATCTTCCTCTGACTGGGCATAGCCAGCCAGAGAGCCATCACCGGTGGCGACCTGCGCGGCAGCGTCCGGGCTGCCATCGAGCTTGGCGAAGTGCCAGATTTCCGTGTTTGGGTTTACGGATTTCACGGCATCCCGAATTTCCTCTGCGAGACTGAGTTCTTGCTGTTTCAGCCAGGTCATGTATTGTGGAAGTCCGCCTTCGATCATCGATTTCACAGTGGACGTTGGCTCGCCGTTTTCGTCTGCGAGCTTCACTCCCTGATTCAGGCTGGCATCCAGCACACTGGCGGCGAGCCCACGCAGCATCTCGGCAGGCACGCCATCCTCGCCGGCCTTTGCCACTTCGTAGTCGCTGAATGAGAGGTTGAGCAGATCCCGCTGCACCGCATCGAAGTCGGTACCGATGATCTCGTGGTGCTCACCGTGCATGAATCCCATATAGCCCGGCGATTCCAGCATGATCGCGTGGAGATCATAGCGACTGGCCATATCGGTAACATGTGCAATCATGTACTCGCGCGCCAACGGATGTGCCGGGCTAAGCGAGTTGTACAGCGGATCCGCGAACACGGTGTGCTGAACCGCCTCCGGAAACTGCTCGCCCAGCCAGCGGTTGTGCAAGCACACCGTCCACGCAACGAGATTGAGTCCCAGCTTGTCCTTCCGCTTGTTTACCTCGTCGGCCGGACTCGAATCCTCCGTCACCAGGCTGTGGAGTCGCGGCTTCATTTCCCCGTACCGGCTCATATCCGGACGATAACTGATGGCACCATCCTCGGCGTAATAGACGCGCCGCTTTGGATTGCGAGGCAACAGGAACTTGCCAGCGTGATACTGCATTGCCAGGTTCACGTTGGTGAAGCCGGATTTGGCGATCTCGCCGAGGGCGGCATCGTAGCCGTGATCCGCAAGGTCCCAGGGATAGGTGAAGATTCCGTGTTCCATTCATCCTCCTACGGCAGTTGACCTGTGGGTCATCTGAATTTGTAGCGGAGGACCGATGTGTCCTCCCTCTTTGCGTTGTGGTTTGCTACGGCAGGTAGGTGAGATGTCCACCATCCACCAGCAACGTTTGCCCGGTTACCCAGCTCGATTCATCCTGGCAGAAGAACGTGACCGCATTGGCGATGCCATCAGATGTGCCCCAACGACCAGTCGGCACGCGTTTCTCCGCACCTTCCAGATGCTCGTCCAGCCCCGGGCGGTAGGGAACCGCTCCCGGCGCAACGCAGTTCGTGGTGATACCGTACTTCCCGAGCTCGAGGGCCATGTTCTTCGTCATCATTTGCACGCCGGCCTTGGCGATATCGTAGATGATCTGCTGGTGATGCGGTGCAAAAACCCCGATAGTACCGATGTTTACGATTCTGCCATTGATGTTTTGCTCGAGCATGGAACGGGCAACGTGTTGGGCGAGTATGTACGGGGCACGCACATTCACGTTCATTTCTGCATCTCAATCCGTATCGGTTGTTTCAAGGAATGGCTTTGGCTTTGAGAAGCCGGCGTTGTTGATGAGGATATCGAACGGGCCCATTTGCTCCAGGGCGGTTTGCGCCAGGTGATGGGTCTCTTCCCGATCCTGCAGGTCGGCCGGTGCACCCTGGATGTTGGTGCCAAATTGCTGCAGTTCGGAGATGGCCTGATCGATATCTTCCTGTTTGCGACCACTGATAAAAACATCTGCGCCATCGCGTGCGAGCCATTCGGCAATCGTGCGGCCAAGGCCACGCGTGCTTCCGGTAACGAGCGCACGTTTGTTCGCGAAACGAGGTTTATTAGTCATCCCTGCAACTCCAATTTGAGGGTCAGTGTGTCGAGTTAGCTTCAGGCGATTGTACCCGTAACCAGTCCAGGAACCGTTCGGTCACTTCCTCAATCCGTTCTGGTGAAGGTGCGGTGCCAAAAAATGCCACTTGCATGAATAATGGCCCCGCCAGCAGCATGATTCCATCAGCCTTACGGATCGAAGGAAGTCGGTTCCAGCCATGCGTATCGCCCAGGGCCGTATCAAGGTGGCTCATGAGTTCTGCGATGCGGTTTGCGCGCAGCTGGTTTGCGCGGTCATCTGATGCGCTCCTCGAAAGCACGTGCAGGATCACCGACCGTCGTTGCGGATCCGCAAGCAGAGTGGTCACCCACTCGAGCCAGGTCAACAGCCGTTCCTCCACTGGCGCATCGGGTTCAGCCGTCAGCAATTGGAACGGATTCTCGTCCAACAGTGCGTAGACCATGTCATCGGACGATTTCCAGTGGCGGTAAACCGTGGCGCGACCCACCCCGGCCACCTCGGCGACTCGTTGATGGGTCACTGCTTCGGCTCCTTCTGCGAACAGAATCTCGCGCACAGCATCAAGGATTTTCGCGCGGGATCGTGCCGCCCGCGGATCGACATTGCTCATTCATGCACTTTCTGTATGCTCCCGGTTCAGGACACTCCCTGTCATTTTACCAATCACTCTGTGATACGATTTGACTCATAGACATCTATGAGATAAAGTGTCTCATAGAAAGAGAGGGCCCTCCTCGTGTCCACTTCAGCTATACCCGGCAGGAGTCAAGACTTCATCGGTCAGAGAAAACGCATCCTGGCGTCGATGTCTCTGGCGCTCCTGGTAATTGTCGCAACAATTACGTCTATCAACCTGGCACTGCCTGAAATGGCAGTGGATCTTGGAGCGTCGTTCACGCAAGTCACCTGGATTGCCGATGCCTACACGGTAAGCATTGCGGCCCTCGTTCTGCCGTTCGGCGCGATTTCAGATCGCGTCGGGCGCAGACGACTTATGGTCGCCGGACTGGTTCTCTTCGGAATCATTTCTGCCTTCGCAGTGTTTCAAACGACACCGGGCGGAATCATCATCAGTCGCGCCTTAATGGGTGTGACCGGTGCCATGATCATGCCAGGAACCCTGGCTACCATCACCAGTACCTTCCCGGATGAGGAACGGACTCGTGGCGTGGCAACCTGGGCCGGAATTGCCGGGGCAGGCGCAGTTTTCGGCCTGGTCACCTCCGGGCTGCTGCTGGAAATTTGGAGTTGGAAATCGATTTTTGTGTTCACGACAATTATGGCTGCAATCGCCGCCATCGTCGTTTGGAGCGGTGCTCCCGAAACAGGCGGGCACCACGTGAAGTTTGATTGGGTCGGATCCATCCTGAGTGCGGTCGGCCTCGGCTCGCTGGTGTGGGGCATCATCGATGCCGGTGGAGCATCATGGGGCGACCCGATCGCCCTTGGCGCCATTGGCCTGGGAATCACACTTCTCGCGTTGTGGGTGCTTTACTCATTGCGGGCGAGTTCGCCACTTCTGGATATGCGCGTGTTTGGGAACAAGCGGTTCACCGTCGGCACCATTACCGTGACATCGCAGTTCCTCGCCCAGTTCGGATTCTTCTTCATCGCTATGCAGTACCTGCAGCTGGTTCTGGAATACGGCCCTCTCCGTTCAGCGATCAGCATGTTTCCACTGGCGCTGGTGGTGATGCCGCTTTCGCAAGTAGTACCCAGGGTCATCAAAGTTGTTCCGGTAAGAATTGTCCTCCCGGTCGGGATACTTTTTCTCATGTCCGGTTTGATTGTGCTCTCGACCATGGATGTGAATAGTAGCTATCTCCGCTTTGCGGTTGGCCTGATGGTGCTTGGAACTGGAATCGCCCTCACCGCGCCACCGGCCACAACCGCTATTACCGAAGGCCTCCCGCGAGACAAGCAGGGAACGGCATCTGCTGTGAATGATGTCACTCGCGAGCTCGGTGCCGCCCTGGGTATCGCACTCATAGGGTCGGTGTTCACCTCCACCTACCGAGGTAGCGTTGCGCCCATTGCCGTGCGCCTACCAGCAGAGGTCGGTGAAACTGTCGAGCGTTCGCCAGCTGCGGGTATGCAGGTTGCCGAGAGGCTCGGGCCGATGGGCCAGAGCCTGCAGGACGGCGTGATGACCGGATTCATGGAGGGCACCCGGACATCGTTGACTATCGTGGCGGTCTATCTCGGAATCGTTGCTGTTTGCATGGCCGTGCTCCTGTTCCGCGACGACAAGGAGCGTGCCGCACCACGGGAAGCTACACAGCCTGTCTCGTCGGCAGCGGGCGAATCAGGAGTGCCCCGGCGATGATAACCACCCCCAGTATCGCGAACATCAGCGAGAGCGAGATCCCGGCCAGCCACCCGAGCACGATTCCGCCAAGGCTGATATAGACCGTCACCACACCGCTCACGAGGCTAAGCGTGGTAGCGCGCGAACCCTCTGCGATGTGCTCGTTGTAAAGACCGGAGAAGAGCGGAATGGCAACCTGCACCACGCCCCACTGCACCACAAACAGCACCACCGCCAGCACCGGATTCGTCACAATAGCCATTAACAGGTAGAGGACTCCCGGCACCCCGGTGGCCACGAGCATCGCCTTGCGATCTCCCAGCCAGCCGGAGAGCCTCCACGCGTGAATTTGGGTGAAGAATGCGACTCCCGACCCCAGTGCCAAACCGAGTCCGAGCCAAACAGCCGGCACCTCGCTGACGAGGAAGTATTCCTGGTAGAAGATCAGCAGGTGCGGCATAAACGCGTTGGTGGCGATGTTCAGCACCATCAGGCGTTGAAGTGGCCGGCTGTGTCGCATCGTGTGCCAGCCGGATCTCAGCAGGTCGAGGCTGCGCAACCGCTCTGCTACGACTTCCCGCGCTGGTTCGCGAATGAAGAGGGCGAGCATTGCTGCGAAACCAACAAAAATGACATCGAGTTTGAGCGTGAAGCGCATGTTCTCGAACGTCAGCTCGCGTGTAAGTAGGCCACCGACGGTAAACGCCACCAGCGATGCGGCCTGCATTGCTCCGCCGAGGAGGCCTTTGGCCTTCTGCATGCCAAGCGTACGATCCTTCTTCGGAAGCGATTCATAAAGCAGGGCATCTACGGAGCCACTTGCGAAGGCAGCACCCGTGCCGGCTACGAACTGCCCGAAGAGGAACTCCGGATACGTATCGGCGAGGAGCGTGACAAGCTCACCGAGCGCAGCCATCGCCATGCTGATCTGGTAGCTGCGGCGGTGCCCAAGCCGATCCGCCAGTACGCCGGTGGGTATTTCCATCGCCAGCATGCTCACCATCAACATGGTTTGCATACCTGCGATCTGGGCGAGGTTGAGTCCTTTCGCCTGCAGGTAGGGCGTCATCACGGGCACGAAGAAATAGAGTTGCCCGAAGAATGCAACAAGCGCCACCATTTTGGGCGTGGAGAGCGACCCGAGCCGGGTCAACCAGGAGTATGGAGAAAACATGAAGACCTCAGACACAAGCCGACGTGCATCGGCTCAGACACCAGGAATCATCGCGGTGAAACCGCAATGGAAAGTGGGGTTATCTGTCCGTGTCTCCCATGAAGGCCCTCATGCGTGAAACGTCTACATACGTAACGTGATTGTACCAGCAGCCCATCCCATTGGGGGGTGGGTCTACTCCACGAATTTGAACCCGCGCAGGGTCTGTGCGTTGAGCGCGACCACAATGGTGCTCAGGCTCATAAGGATGGCCGCCAGCGCCGGAGGCATGTTGATTCCCCACGGGGCGAGAACACCGGCAGCGAGGGGAATTGCCAGAATATTGTACCCGCCCGCCCAGGCGAGGTTCTGCAACATCTTGCGATACATCGCCTTGCTCAACCGACGTGTCGCAGGCACGGTGCGTGGATCATCGGAGGCGAGGATGATTCCGGCTGATTGAATCGCCACATCGGTTCCGGCCCCGATCGCCAAACCGACATCGGCCATCGCGAGCGCGGGTGCATCGTTCACACCGTCGCCCACCATCGCAACCACTTCACCATCCTCCTGTCGACCCTTCACGACATTCTGCTTGTGCTCCGGCAAGACTTCCGCCTGGACGACGTCGATGCCAATCTCGCCAGCCACAGTGTTGGCGACAGCGCTGGCATCACCGGTCATCATCTCGTTGGTAACACCCTCGCTGGAGAGCTCGGCAATGGCTTCTGCGGATTCGGGGCGAACCGCATCGGCCAGGGCGATTGCTCCCTGAACCTCATTCTCCTTCAGTACATAGAGCAGCGCTGACCCCTGGTTGCGCCAGTCGGTCTGCCACGTTTCAACCTCAGCTGGCAGGCTTGCATCGGATTCTTCCAGCACCCTGCTGCCGCCGATCGTCCATTTCGCGCCATTAACCGTTGCACTCACTCCACGGCCAGCTTTCGCGACGAAATCTTCAGCACCGGGGATCGACAGTGAGCGCTCCTCGGCTGCAGTCCAGATCGCTTCTGCCAGGGGGTGCTCGGAATCGCGTTCGACAGCTGCAGCCACTGCCAGCAATGTATCCTCATCGCCATCCAGGCTCGCGAGTTCCTGTACCTCGTGCGAGCCCTGCGTGAGGGTGCCGGTTTTGTCCCACAGCACTG
Source organism: uncultured Sphaerobacteraceae bacterium (assembly GCA_964526965.1). Taxonomy (GTDB): domain Bacteria; phylum Chloroflexota; class Chloroflexia; order Thermomicrobiales; family UBA6265; genus UBA6265. The sequence goes on from CAZGML010000006.1 coordinate 52,118, forward strand.
TTGATACCTCACGCATGCGCTCCAACTGCAAGCGATCGCGAATCAAAACACCGTGCTTTGCACCGATTTCGGTCGTAATCGCTATCACCAGCGGAATCGCCAACCCCAGCGCGTGCGGACAGGCAATGACTAGCAGCGTCACCGTGCGCACAATCGCGCTATCCAGGTCTCCCACAACGAGCCACCATACCAGGAACGTGATAATCGCCGCCCCGGCGGAGATGTAAAAGAGCAGCGCCGCGAACCTGTCGGCCAGCGCCTGTGTGCGGGATCGGCTCTGCTGCGCTTCGGCGACCATCCGCTGGATTCCGGCCAGCACCGTGTCATCGCCGCGAGCATCCACCCGCACGCGGATGGATGATCCACCCACCACAGAACCAGCGATTGCCCGGTCACCTTCCATGCGTTCCACAGGCGTGGATTCGCCGGTAATCATCGATTCATTGAGTTCGGCACTGCCCGAATCGATCACACCGTCCGCCGGCACGCTTCCGCCGGGGCGGACCAGAACGATATCGTCCAATTGCAGTTCGGATACGGGCACCATCTCCGTGGTGTTGTCAGTGACACGCTCCGCTTCATCCGGAACCAGGTCTGCCAGCGCCTGCAGTGCATTCTGGCTTTCGCCCAACGCACGCATCTCGAACCAATGCCCAAGCAGCATGACGGTGACGAGCAGGGCGAGCTCCCACCAGAAATCGAGGCCGAGCCAACCGAGCGTCGTTGCCCAACTGGCAACGAACGCAACCGTGATCGCGAGGCTGATAAGCGTCATCATGCCCGGTTGTCGCGATTTCAGTTCGGAGACCGCACCCTCGATAAAAACACGACCGCCATACACGAAGATGACCGTCCCGAGAACAGGTGCTACCCAATCGGCGCCGGGGAAGGAGGGCAGGGAGTAGTTGAACCAGTCCTGCACCATGGGTGAGAAGAGCACAACCGGGATTGTAAGGATGAGCGACACCCAAAAGAGTTGACGGAACTCCGCGGCATGATCCCCGTGACCGCCATGGCCGTGATGATCGTGCCCATGGTGGGCATGTGCTCCACTTCCAGGATGATCCTCGTGGGCGTCATGTTCGTGATGATGGTGGTCGTCGGACAATTATCTCTCCCTCGTCGTAACTCCAGGGGCCATCTCCCTGTCTGTACAGCATAGTCTGGGCCAGAGCACAAAAAAGAGGCCATGGTTCAAAACCATGGCCTCACTCCGGAGGGATCTGGGAATCTATACGTCGTCTGCGCGGAATCCGCGTGGCCCCTTCGCCGCACTCTCCCGTGCTTCGGAGCTCACGAACACCAGCGCACCGATGTCGTTGCCTTCCCAGTGGATGATCGTCTCGTGCTCGGGGTCATTCAGGGCGGATTCCAACTCGGCGTCGGCGTCTACATCCTCAGATGATGCCACCACATATACCGCTGCCGGCACACGATACGCGCGGCCAAGTACGGCCCCGGAGTCATCCCGGATCAGCTCACCATCAAGTGGATCGCTCGTTTGCTCCACGTATTGAACTTCACCATCTTCGTCTTCCACCTCTTCGGGGCGGAAGATTTCATCCTTAACCTTGTTGGCGATATACATGCCGATTGAACGCTGCATCATGGCTGGCTGCTCCTGAAAGAAAGACCGTTTTGGTTTTCTTTATTTTACCCGATATGCATGTATCGAAATGCTTCCGAGTATTCGCCGGCATCTGCCGGGTGATTCGGGTTCAGGCCGGAATTCCCTTTGGCCCACTCGCGGACGAATTCGAGATCGGCGTCAGCACCAACCTGGGTAACGTGCTTGCGTAGCGCCTCGATTTTGGTGTCAATGTGGTCGCTGATATCGATCCATGTGTCTGCCTGCTGGGCGGCAAAGAGATAAACCGACGGTACCTCGATCGGCTCGAGTCCTTCGTCCAGCAGTTCCGGGAATGTTCGTCGGTCCCGGCAACTGGGGAAAACCGCCGCCAGGCTTGCTTCACCGGAGGCGATATGGTCCGGATGGTTGATGTAGCCATCACCGCTCAACCGCATGGTGGGATCAAAGCACATCAACGCCGTGGGGCGTACCTGACGAATCACGCGGGTGAGCTCCCGGCGGAGATCCAGGTTCGGCTCCAGGGTGGCATCGAGCCGACGCAGGAAGATGACATCTTTGACGCCGAGCACTTTGGCGGCTTCCAGCTGTTCCTGCTCGCGCAGGGCCGAGAGTTCCTCGCCGGAAATGTCCGGATCTTTCGTCCCCTTGTCGCCACTGGTAATGGAGCAATAGTAAATCTCGCTCCCGTTCGCTGCCCATTTGGCGATGGTGCCGCCAATGCCGAACTCGGCATCATCGGGATGCGCCTGTACCATCAGCACCCGTTCCGGAACCGTTGTGGCAGGATCGGGATATCGTGGTTCCTCGCTCATATGTGGTGTTCCCTCTGTCGTCATTCTGAGTGGCGGCGCAGCCGACATCGAAGAATCTCGATGCAAGGCGGTGTGCTACCAGACTTTCCCCGAGATGCTTCGCCGTTCGCTACGCTCAGGACTCAGCATGACGTAGAATCGCTATCCGTTCAGCACACGCGTCAGGAGCGCAGTGTCGATTTCCTCCAGTGATTCTACAGGGTGACGGTTTGGACTGTCTTCTATCGGCTGCGCGCCCGGCGCCACGATTACCTGTGCACCGGAGGCCTCGGCACTGGCAACACCGGCCGGAGAATCCTCGATGGCGATGCAACGGGCCGGATCAACATCGAGCCGCTCGGCAGCCAGCACGTACGGCTCCGGATCCGGCTTGGGATGGCTTACATCCCCGCCCGAAACAAGTTCCTGCAGCACGCCATCGCTCGCCTTCACAACCTGGCGCGCCACTGGCTCCCACGCCTGTGTCACGAGCGCACAGGGGATATCGGACTTTTTCATGCGCATCAGGAAATCCTGCGCACCCGGTAACCAGGGGATGCCTGCGCCAAGGCGCGTGGCAACCTCATCGACCAATGCCGAAAGTACCTCTTCGTCGCTGAGTGGAACCCCGGCTTGCTTGAGCGCGTCAATTGTCACCATCATCGACCGACCCACCAGTGGTGCTGCATCCTCTGCGGTGAAGGGGATGCCATGCTTGTGGGCAAGGCCGAGCTTGGCATCTTCCCAGTAGGGCTCGGTGTCGACCAGGGTGCCATCCATATCGATGAGAAGTGCCTGCGGAAGTGTCATTCGCCTACCTCAGCAAGTTCCAGTTGCGCCCCGCTTACGATATCGCGCAGGCGATCGAGCGTGATGTCCGAGAGGTCGACCACCCGGCTACGATTTTTGCCCGGAGGCACGGGGGCGTGTCCACGAACCACCAGTACGGGCATGCCGGCTGCTTCCGCGCTGAGCGTGCCCGGCAGCGAATCCTCAATGACGATGCAGTTCTCCGGCTCCACACCCAGCACTTCGGCGGCGTGGGCGAACGGCCACGGATCGGGCTTTGCCACAATCATTTCATCGCCTGTGAGGATGTACTTCACCACGCCTTCGGGCAGGCCAGCAGCGGTTTTCTCCACCACCTTCCGCCAGGCGTTGCTCACAATGGCGCAGGGGATGTTCTGCTCGACGCATTCGGTGAATAGTTCCTGCACCCCGGGCATCCAGAGAATGCCTTTTTCGTCCATCAGCTGGTCAACCCGATCGACCAGCCAGTCGACGATCTCCTGCGGCTCCATGGGGACACCAGCTTCCTGGAGCAGGCGCCCGGTTTCGAGCATGGGGTTCCCGACACAGTTCAGTGCGTCTTCTTCGGTCCAGGTGACATCGAACTTCGCGGTGAGCTCCAGCTCAGCCTCAATCCAGTAGGGTTCGGTTTCAACGAGGGTTCCATCATGATCCCACAGGATCGCCTTCAGCTCGGCCACATATACTCCTTTTATCAGCTTTGCCTTGCATCACCGATGATGCAGGCATACCAACCTCTATTCTAGGCCAGTTAGGATTTCCACCCACGAATAATCAGGTGCTACGCAGTGCACACTTGTGCAGAACGGAGGTGATAATGGGAACACACGTACTTACCGGCGCGAATGGGGGCATTGGCAACGCAACGCACAGGGAACTTGAGAAGCGCGACCATACCGTTATTCCCCTCACGCGTTCAGATGCCGATCTTTCATTGATGCACGAGGTGAATCGCCTCGCCGATGAACTGATATCCCGGCACGATTCGCTCGATGGACTGGTGCTCAACGCTGGCCTGGCCACTCCTGTCTCCGAACTCACCAGCGAAGGGTTTGAAACCACCTTTGCCGTCAATCACCTTGGCGCGTTTCTGCTCGCACACCGGTTGTTGCCGTTGCTGGAGAGTGGGGAAAAGGGGAGAATCGTTCTCACCGGATCGTCGGATCACATGTCGGTGAGGGAGACGAGTGTTGCGAACATCGCCACACGTACCGACCTGAGCTACACCCAGGCCTACGCACACAGTAAGGCTGTGGCCATGGCTGCGATGTTGGAGATGGCGCAGCGCCTGGTTCCGGATGATTACGATGAGGGTGCGGATCCAGCGGATCAGCCATCCTTCGTACGCGTTAATGTCGCTGATCCGGGCTGGACCCGTACCGGCCTCACCCGCAACGCGCCGCTGCCGATTCGTGTGTTGGTAATCGCCGGGCGACCGCTACAGAATCGGCCGAAGCACTCTGCCCGGGTTCTGGCCGACCTTGCCAGCGAGACCGATGATTTTGGCCGCTATATCGGCCTCAAGGGACGGATGACCACCAGCGTGCTGCTCCGCGATAACGCCTTCCGCAGCGCTGCGTACGACGAATCCGTGCACCTGTTGGTGGATGGCGGTTTTGCCCAGGAGTCCGATTTCCTCACCGCCCGGATACATTCGTAGACCCTCATTCAGGGCTGGAGTTCGTGCATGCTCGCACCGCCCGATTCTTGAAAAACGCCAATCCCGGGCACGAGGCCCGGGATTGCGTTTATTCGAACTGCAACTACTTCTTCTCGAAGTCCATTGCGATTGAGTTCATGCAATAACGAGCGCCATTGAATTCTGCCGGACCGTCCGGGAAGACGTGTCCCAGATGGCTGTCGCAGCGGGCGCAGCGAACTTCGGTGCGAACCATACCGTGGGATCGATCCTCGACATAGGTCACAGCATCCGGAAGGGCCTCGCCAAAGCTCGGCCAGCCGCAGTTATGCTCGAACTTGGTAGAGCTATCGAACAACTGGTTACCACATGCGGCGCAGCGGTATGTACCTTCGTCCCACACGGCGTTGTACTCGCCGGTGAACGGGCGCTCGGTACCGGCCTGGCGCAGCACCTGGTACTGTTCTGGCCCCAGAATTTCTCGCCACTCTTCTTCGCTCTGTGGCAGTTCTCTCAGTTTGCTATCGGTGTTCATTAATTTCCTCCTGAATCCGGCAGTTCCAGCTCCTCGGTGAGGGTCACTGCGTCTTGCCGACTTGTTGCACATGTGATGCCAGTACCCTGGATACCGCAGTAGCCATTCGGCACCTTGTGCAGGTATTGCTGGTGATATTCCTCGGCGTAGTAAAAGTCCGCCGCCTCGGTGATTTCCGTTGTCATCTCCGGGTAGCCGGCGTTCTTGAGGAGACGGTTGTAGTTGGCTGCCATTTCCTCGGCAATCAACTTTTGCTCCTCGTTGTGATAGTAGATAGCACTACGGTATTGCGTACCGATATCGCCGCCCTGGCGCATGCCCTGCGTGGGATCGTGGCTCTCGAAGAATGCCTTCACCAACTGGGCGTAGGTAACCTTGTTCGGATCGTAGATGACTTCAACCACCTCGGCGTGCCCGGTATTGCCGGTGCAAACCTCCTGGTAGGTGGGGTAGGGAGTGAAGCCGCCGGCGTACCCGACGAATGTGCTCCAGACGCCATCCATCTTCCAGAATATCCGCTCAGCGCCCCAGAAACACCCGAGAGCGAACGTCGCAGCCTCCGTCCCTTCCGGGAAAGGTGGCTGAATACGATTGCCATTAACGGCGTGATACTTGGGGATTTCGAATGCGTAGGTCTCCCGGCCCGGGAGAGCGGTTTCGGCTGTTGGCATGTTTGGTGATCGACCGAATAGTTTGTCCAAAACCATGATGATTACTCCGTGTTGAACGTATAGGGCAGCACGTGCCCACATACTATCTTACCGAAAGTACGCAAGTGAGGCGATGTTGGCAGCGAGCCAGGGTTGGTTTGTTGTAAAGGTGGTTATCCCGTACGCGAGTGCATCAGGTACCGTGCCAGCAAACCTACCACGTACACAACTAACCCCATCAGAACGGATTGCCACGGAAGCATCACCACCAGCGTCACGCAGCCAATCAGGCCCAGCGCAAAGAGCCATCGCGGCCACCGACGGTAGTTGCCCGTCTGTGTCCATGCCGCCATGTTGGCGATGGAGTAGTAGACCAGCACGCCAAACGACGAGAATCCAATAGCTCCGCGAATGTCGGCTATCAACAGGATGGTAATCACGATTGCCGCCAGCACCACTTCCGCCACGTGCGGCACTTTGTATTTGGGGTTGATTGAAGCGAGTTGCTTTGGCAAGTCGCCATGACGCGCCATTGCCAGCGACGTGCGCCCAATCCCCGCCATTAATCCGAGCAGCGCACCCAGGCTGGCAACCATGGCACCGATGCGAAGTACCGGTTCGATCCACGCCTGGTCGGCCGCGTTGACGGCCGTAACGAGTGGAGTGGTAGAGTTGCCGATCGCATCCGGCCCCGCAGCGCCCAGAATTACGATGCCAACAACCGCATACACGGCCATGGTAAGAAAGAGAGCCAGGGGAATGGCCCGCGGAATGGTGCTTTCAGGATCCTTCACTTCCTCGCCCATCGTCGCGATGCGAGCATATCCGGCGAAGGCAAAAAAGAGGAATCCTGCAGCCTGCAACACGCCAGTTGGAGAGACGTTCTCCCAGTTCGCACTATCAGTGATGTGGACGAAATTCACACCTCCCGCGCCGATCAGGCCGATGACGAGGATGCCAAGCGACGTCAACGTCATAACGATGAGAATGCGCGTCATCTGCACCGTACGCGTGATGCCGCGATAGTTGAGCGCTGCCAGGGCTGCGATCGCCACGATGGCAATCCATTTCTGCAGGTTTGGGTTGTCCGGTGCCGCATAGGCCGCAAATGCAAGGGACATCGCCGTGCAGGAGGCCGTCTTCCCGATCAGGAATCCCCAGCCAGCGATAAATCCGACCCAGTTGTTGATCCGCTCGCGACCGTATATATAGGTTCCACCGGAAACTGGATACTGCGCAGCCAGTTGCGCCGACGCCACTGCATTGCAGTATGCGATGATCGCCGCAATCACCAGCGCCACCAGCATGCCATTGCCAGCCGCACTGGCAGCCGGGCCAAACGCCACAAATACGCCAGCACCGATCATGGAACCGAGCCCAATGACGACTGCATCCGATAAGGAAAGTTGTCGGCTCAGCTTTGTGGATGTCTGGTTAGCTACCATATGATCGGGACCTTCATGTCTCTACGAACGTTCCCCGGCAGTATATGTTTATAAATGCCCGGAATTGCTAAAAATGTGTTGCACCAACTCGCGATGGTGCCGATGATGGCTGAGCAAGAATCAAGAAGGCCTGCCTCCCTTAATATTGGTACAGTATTGGTAGAGAAGTGAGGTGCATTAATGACAACAACCTATAACGACCGCCTCAAACACCTGCGCGAAACGTTGCCGCACACCTCGGTGGAGGAAGCCGTACAGCTCCTCGCCGAGGGGGCGACGTTGCTGGATGTGCGTGAGGCCGATGAAACCGCCCAGGGCATCGCACAGGATGCGATCGCGATCACAAGGGGCCGGCTCGAATTGGATGTGCCAACGGATATTCCGGATCCGGATACTCCGATTGTGGTCTATTGTGCCTCCGGTGTGCGATCGCTCTTCGCAACGGATGCACTCCGCAACATCGGTTACACGAATGTGGTCAGCATGGATGGCGGCTTCGATGCCTGGAAGCAGGCCGGCCTGCCCATTGAGCAGCCAAAGCAACTCAACGCCCAGCAGAGTCAGCGCTACAGCCGACATCTCCGCATCCCGGAAATCGGCGTTGAAGGCCAGCAAAAGCTCCTCGATAGCAAGGTCTTGCTTATCGGTGCCGGTGGCCTCGGGAGCCCGGCCGGGCTCTATTTGGCGGCCGCCGGTGTCGGCACTATCGGCGTGATCGATGATGACGTCGTCGATGCCAGTAACCTGCAGCGCCAGGTATTGCATCGCACGCACGATATCGGTACTCCAAAGGTAGACAGCGCCCGCCGCACGATGGAAGCGCTCAACCCCGATGTGCAGGTAAAGATGCACAGTGTTCGGCTCACGCATGACCATGCCGACGAGATCTTCGCCAACTACGACCTGATCGTGGATGGCTCAGATAGTTTCGAGACGCGCTTCATCGTCAACGATGCATGCGTGCGCCTGGGCATTCCACAAGTGCACGGCAGCATCTTCCGGTTCGACGGGCAGATCACCACGTTCGATCCGCGCGAGGCGGAGAGTCCGTGCTATCGATGCCTCTTCCCCACCAGTCCACCACCGGAACTCGCACCGAATTGCGCCGTTGCCGGTGTACTTGGGGTGCTGCCAGGAGTGGTCGGCACCATTCAGGCAACTGAGGCGATTAAAATGCTACTCGGCATCGGCGATTCACTTGTTGGTCGCCTGTTGATGTACGACGCGCTCCGCATGGATTTCCGTAGCCTCAAGGTCCGCCGCGATCGCACGTGCCCAACGTGTGGAACGGCAACAACCGCGCAGGTTGCTGATTAGGCCGATCCCCGGCATCAATCATTCCCTCTTTACCCACTCACTCTTGTGACAAATATATGCCCGGGGTTGATCCCCGGGCACAATCCCGCAGGGATCGCCCGACCCGTCTTCGCCATGTCCGTTTCAAGCCACCTGTAGGCCCGGGGTTGATCCCCGGGCGTGATCCCGCAGGGATTACCCGACCCGTGTTCGCCGTGTCGGTTTCAAGCCACCTGTAGGCCCGGGGTTGATCCCCAGGTACGATTCCGCAGGGATCGTCTATCCCTTCTTCGCCTTCTCGATCTCTTCGCGAATAAGCAGATAATCCGGTTCCTCTATTTTGTGGACGTTACCCTGGAACGCCAGGTGCCAGTGCTTCTCTGGCCAGCGCTTGGTGTGCTCCATTCTGAGCGCAATCGGCTCGACGTCGATCATCTCGTCGTCGTCCAGCCAGATATCCTTCTCGATTGGGAAACGATAGGGATAATCATCCTGCTTCTTGCCAGCGCCACTCTTCCAGATAGGGCTGTGATCCTCAAATCCTTCATCAACAACGGTGGTGATGCCAGCGAACTTCTTGATCCCGGTGGTGTAGTAAATGAACTTGTCACCCGGGTTCACGTATTCCAGCTTCTTGCGCTGGCGCTGCTTCAGCCCTTGCAGGTCAAACCCGCGATCACGCGTGATGTGATGGTTCTCCAACGAGCTTACGATAATCCAGTATTGTGGTTCGGTACTCATAGACCCTCCGTCAAAAACGATCCATTCCTTCATTCTACTTGTACACGCGATTGGAAAAAGTGAACGGACCCGGTTGTAGGAACCGGGCCCGATCGGGGTGGGGAGGAGAGAAATCAAGATGCTGTAGGTTCTGCATCTCAATGATCCAAATCTAAGGTAGTTGTCTGAATGTACGCTGATATGAACCTGAGTATTTGCTGAAATCAATCTTTAATATCGAATGCGTTGACAACCTCGCGCTGAAGCGATGGATGTCGCTCCATCAGTTCGTCCATACTCACGCGTAAGAACGCCGCCAGCTGGATCAACTCCAGCGGACTCAGCGTTAGCGTCAGGAAATCGATGCTCAGTTGCACCTGGTCACCTTCACCCAGCGTATCCTTGGGTTTATCCGGCACGTTCAGCGTCGTGCTCAGCCCACTTTCGGGCCAGATCATATCCAGCAGTTCAACCGACTTCTTCCCGCTCATACAGCCTCCCTTTCGTATGGGAACATTGTGCCACCTCCGTAGCTTCTATAATGAAGGAAGAGAATGGAGACGATATGACTGAGCCTCGTTACCAGACGCCGCCAACCGATCCACAAGCCAGGCTGAAGGAACTGCAGGAATCCTCAACGATCTCGCCCGAGATCGCCGAGCTCCGCCTGGCGATTCTCCGCCGGGAGATCCCCGAAGCGCTCGTGCAGATCGATGCCGTTCGGGCCGACGACACCGCGATCGCCGTAAAGGCGACCATCGGGTTGCCGGGAGGCGCCCGCCACTCGGCAATTGCTGCGGAGGATGTTGATGCCGACCGTAATTGGGCGGATCAGCTGGAAATGGTGCAGGCGATTGCGATTGCCAGGGCCCTGGATGGCCTGGGATCCCGTTCCGCACGAGCCGCTGAAGTGCAGCCGCGGCGCCAGGCGCAGTCGGCTCCGTCATCCGCACAGTCGCCACCGCAATCATCACCTTCAGCGTCACCAGCACAAGCGCAGCCGTCGGCGGAGGGTGACCACTTGCCGGAATATTCCTGGAACGCCTTCTGGCAAACAATGAACAGCCGCAACATCACCCGCGAGCAAGTGGAGCAAACGGTCGGCAAATCCGTACAAGAGACCACGCCCAAAGAAGCCGTCGATGCACTGAAGGCGGCGGGGCTGTTATAGAGGCTGTTCCCGGTTCGAAATCCGGAGCCTGCTTTGATTTCCCATCGGCCCCGAACAACCTCGCGAGCCATGAGCCAGGCGTCTACAGAGACACTCATCCCACAACCAGAATTCACCGGATGCGACAACAAAATTCGCAGACTTTAAGTGACAAAGTGTCCGTACGGAATTATCAATACATCGATGAGTCAGATGAACGAACAGTCCATACAATCACACCTGAATGGATTGTACGTACTGAATAAATAAAAGCCTAACGCCTCAAAGCGCCGACTATCCTGTGCAGATTTCCCGTACGGACACTCAAAATTGTGCCGTATTAGTGGTGAACGTACTCTTGTTACATTCCATCCACAGCGGCACACTTGCTTTGCACGGGTGAGTCCTGTCTACCCCGCAATCCGCGACAGGCCCCCGGCCACCGGTCCCCGCCCGGTGAACGATCGATGCCAGATCATGACCCGCGATGAGGCATCGGCCAGGAAAGATGCGCCCGCACGCATCTCCTCCCTGGCACCTACATATCGCGGTTTCGTCTGGTTCGGAGGGGAGTACGCTCAAATGGCGACTGTCAACAACAACGGCCGGTCGGGATCATCGTCCCGCCCCGCTGCACAACTGCTCATCGGTACACCCGCTCGGGTGCTGTTCTCACTTACGCTCATCGCCGGCTTGCTGGCCGTCGTGCTCAATGTCGCCCTCGCGCAGGATCAGCCAGCTGACCTGACCGAGGCAGAGGCAACGCCCTCGGCGACACCAACGGCAGACATGCCACGCCTTGAGCTGGAGTTGGAAGAGGTAAACGAAAGCGATATCGGCGGAACGGTATCGCTCTATGACAATGGCGATTCCACCATCGTCGAATTTGCCGCAACCGGCGCCGGAGGCGATCACCCAGCCGTTATCGTGCCTGGCGTGTGTGGCGAGGTTTCAGATGATCCGGTATCGGATCTTGAGCCTGTGGATAATACCGGCGAGAGCATCACAGTAGTGGATATCAGCCTGGATGACCTGCTCGATGAGGATCATTCCATCGAAATCCGCATGAGCGATGACGATTTCGATACGGTCATTGCCTGCGCGGTCATTGAAGGCGAACCGCTGGTGGATCCGGTTGCCACGCCCGATGCGTCACCAGAAGCGACTGAAGAGGCAGATGCAACAGTCGAATCGACGCCGGATGATGCCACCACCGAGGACGATGAAGAAGACGACCTCGACGGTGTCGGTGGTTCAACAACCGATGTCGATGGCACAGGTGGAGCTACGGAAGCGGAGTCGCTCACTATCAACCTGGTTGACTGGAGCGATACAGGCGTCACAGGTACCGCCACGCTCACCGAAGACGGCAGCGTGACCCGGGTCGATATCACGATCGATGGCCCCGGCGTGGTGGGCGACCATGAAGTGCACATCCATAACGGAACCTGCACCACACCCGGAACAGCCACCTACACGCTCAACCCGATCAACGCCAACGGCAGCAGCTCGTCCAGCATCAACCTTTCGCTGGATCAACTGACCGGTGGCAACTACTTCATCAACATCCACCCGGATGAAGAGAATTGGGACGAGTGGATGGTCTGCGGAAATATCACCGGCACCCCGACCTCCGTCGGCGATGACCAGTCAACCCCGGTGCCAGACCAAACGGGAGACGGTTCGGTTGGTGGAAATACCACCATGGTGACCACGAATGCCCAGGCGGGCGAGTTCCCGACGGCCGTCGGTGTGGGTGATGCCCTCCGTTGGCCGAGCGATGACCGCACAGCAGCCGTGTGGGCGATCTCGACCGTGGCTGTCACGATGCTGGCTGCCGGCGTGATCCTCCGGTTCGGACAACGACCGGGCAAGCGCGCTCGCTTCACCCGGCTCGGCCTGTAGCATCGCATTGGCGAAGGCGGACGAGGCGCAACCTCGCAGCGGAGCGATCCCTGACATGCGGTGACCGCTCCAACTCACCCTCGCGAACCTCAGCGTGCCCTGCCTTTCAGGCGGGGCACGTTCGCGTTTCCTTCCACATACTGTTTAATAGAAGAAACGTGAATTTCAGGCGACTGCCTGTATGAGGAGGATATATGCGGATTCTCTTGATTCGGCACGGACAATCCAAAGCGAATGTGAACGGCCGGATTCAGGGACCCGACGATCCGTTGACGGATTTCGGCCGACACCAGGCAAAGCTGGTGGGAGAACATCTGGCCAGGGAGTACCACTTCGATCTCCTCGTCTCCAGTGCGCTACACCGTGCCCGCGAAACCGCATCCATCATTGCCGAATACACTGGTCACGATATTGACCACGACCCTCGCTTCGCCGAGATCATGAACGGCCATTCGGTTGGCATGCTCTGGACCGATTGGCGCGAAGCGAATCCCGAACTGGCTGCCGTGTGGGGGTGGGACGTTCGTCACGCCGATGCCGCCTGGCCAGGTGGCGAGAGCGGCCGGGACGTCTGTAACCGCGCCTTCGCTGCATGGGATGAGCTTGTAGAGAAGTACGCTGGTTCCGACAAGACCATCGCGATCGTCTCCCACGGGGGAGTTATCGCCTGGTTCGCCGCCCGTATAAACGGGGACGATCTCGAATACTGGCCGGCGGAGTATGGCGATATCGCTAACTGCTCTATCACCGAGGTTGATATCTCCCCCGATGGCACAGCAACCATGCACGCCTGGAACCTGGTTGAACACCTCGGCGCAGCGTATGCGCCGCACGTTTCACCCGTTATTCCGGAAAAACCCGGGGAGCCGACCCCACCATGATTCTGAAGGTGCTTGCCGTTACCGATGAAGTGGATCCACGCATCTACAGTAGCTCGTTGCGAGAGCGTATGGGCGATGTGGATTTGGTTGTCAGTTGCGGAGACTTGCCGGCGAGCTACCTGGAATACCTCACCGATGCCCTCCACCGGGACGTCTATTACGTGTTGGGGAACCATGCCGAAGAACTCGTGCGCGAAGGACAGCGCGGCGAGGTGCGTCACCCGCTTGGCGGTATCGATGTAGGATTCAAAGTCGTTACGGATAAACGTACTGGCGTAATATTTGCCGGACTGCCGGGATCACCGCGTTATTCGGACGTCGCACCGGTGCAGTTCACCGAGCGTCAGATGACCCGGCGCATCCTGCGTATGATGCCCAGGCTCATCTGGAACAAGATCCGTCACGGTCGTGCGATGGATATTTTGGTCACCCACGCGCCCCCGCGCGATGTCGGGGATCGGGAAGACCCTGCCCACCGCGGATTCAAGGTAATGCGCAAACTCATCAAGTGGGCCAAACCGCGGTACCACCTGCATGGTCACATTCACTTGTATGATCGCAGTGAACCCAACACGCACAGGCTTCACGATACAGATGTGATTAACGTCTATCCTTTCCAACGCCTTGAGTTGGAACTGGTCCACCTGCCAGAGGCAGAGCCGTTTGCCGATTCCCACTCGGAATCGCTGCGAGCAGCCATGGGCTCCGACGTAGTGGAAGGGTCGTGACATGTATCAGGACCAGGCCAGAGCGGATTTTGATCGCGCCCGCAACAAGCAAATCGTCAACGATTGGCTCAGCACGATTCGTCGACGTGAAAACCAGCTGGTACCTCTGCACGAAATCACCCGTCGACTCCGCCCCGAAAACGAATCCTATCGCGGCATGCAGGTGGTGCCGGTCGAGCGCATTGTTGGCAGCATGGATCGCTGGCGCGATTTTGATCGAACCTTCCTCCCAATCAACAAACGCTCCCGCGGGCGTTGGAGTCGAATAGATATCGCCCATTACCAGGATATCAACCTGCCCGCTGTACAGCTTTACAAAGTCGGTGATATCTATTTCGTGAAGGATGGCAACCATCGTGTTTCCGTCGCACGAGAACGGGGAGTGGAGTTCATCGATGCCGAGGTAATTGAGGCACACGTGCGCGTGCCACTCAGCCCGGAGATGAGCACGCAGGAGTTGCTCATGCAGGCCGAGTATGCCGAGTTCCTCCGGCGTACGGATCTGGACGTCCTGCAGCCGAATCACGACATCCGTCCCACGCAACTTGGCCGGTACGATGAGATTTGGGGGCACATCCTCGGTCACCAGGAGTGGTTGAGCTACATCTGGAAACGTCCCGCCACCATTCATGAAACCGTGAACGACTGGTACATTTATAACTACATGCCGATTGTGCAGACGGTACGAGATCGCAACGTGCTGAATCAGTTTCCCCGCCTGACAGAAGCAGATATCTACCTGTGGGTAATGCGGAACCGCCGGTTGCTGGAAGAAGAGACAGGTGAAGACGTTGGGCCTGTCGCCAGCGCTGAGGACTACGCAGATTTCATGACTGAACCCAAAGGCTGCTGGGATCGTATCTCCAGCCTCATCGTTGGGCGTGGTTCGTTCCGTTCACCCGATCCGGAAGAAGAGCAAACCCGCCGCGGCCAGCGCTTCCGTCGATGGCTCAAGCCCCGCGCGAAGTAGGCCCGGGTCACGGCCGAGGCGCAGCCGAGAAGCGCAAGCGAGCCCTTATTCCCGGGCAATCGACCGCAGGTCGATAATGTCGAGCGACTTCGAGATTTTCGTCATTCGAGGACGTAGGCCCGGGTCACGGCCGAGGCGCAGCCGAGAAGCGCAAGCGAGCCCTTATCCCCGGGCAATCGACCGCAGGTCGATATCGTGTTCGATGGTCACCGCATATGAAATGCGGTGCTACCACGGCTGCCGGGATCGTATCTCCAGCCTCATCGTTGGGCGTGGTTCGTTCCGTTCACCCGACCCGGAAGAAGAGCAAACCCGCCGCAGCCAGCGCTTCCGTCGATGGCTCAAGCCCCGCGCGAAGTAGGTCCGGGTCACGGCCGAGGGTAGGCCCGGGGTTTATCCCCGGGCAATCGACCGCAGGTCGTTAATGAAACCGTCGAGAAAGGTCGCTTTTCAGGATATATAACTGAAGCATGGATTAATAGTGAACAGCTGGTCAACGGGTTATGTTCATACTCACAAACAAGGTTATGTTGTGCACATGGTCAAGGTATTGACAAATGATTTACGATCCACTAGGGTGATGTATACAGGAATCGATTCCCGAATAGACCGGTCGCTGATTGGCAGCTCTAATGAGCAGCACTGAATCAACGAGGAGAGATCGGACATGAAGTCGCTGTCGCTAAAAAGACTTGTTATTGTTGCGGGATTCTTGCTTGCAACCCTTTATCCTGGTGGAGCGAATGCCGCAGTTGTAACCTGGTACGACGGTGACACAACAATCTACCAATACATGTACTTTTACGCTGCAGATCGCACGGTATCTTACGACCCATACGGCATCGCCATTTACAAGTATGATGGCCCCGCCATGCTTTGGGTAACGCACGACTGTGTGGGGAATGAAAATGGGTTTTCTGTGGTTATACCTAACGATGACCCAACCGGGTGGCATCATTTGAAGCCCAATGGCTCTGGCCCAACGAACTTCAGATTCTGCCTGGGAATCCAGAACTATGGCAGCAACCAGACTGACAGTTTCCATGCCATGATGGAATGGGATGGTACCAACTGATCGTACGCCGTGGGATGACCAAGTGGCCATCCCACGGCCCTCTCTCGAAAGTTTCTGATCTATGTTGTTTCGTTCTGTCCGAGGCCTGTGTGTTTGTATTTTTGTTCTTCTATTGCTGGCAGCTTGTGGCACGGGAAATAGTAATAATGGCGAGGATGTTGAGCCACCGCCGAGAACTGATGAGTCTGTGGACTCCTCGAGTGATTCAATGGCACCGAATGAACCTCCGATGTCTGATGATCCAGCCGACCGTTTGCTTCGTACCGGCGAGCAGAGCACATTTACCGAACCATCCACGACCAGTCCTCATACCGAGCGACCCGAAACCTGTGAGAAGGAAGAGCCCGAAGGCGGCATGACCTACGATCAAATGATCGATCAGCAGATTTGCGCGCGGGATCAGTTTCTCTGGCCGCCGGAGAATTATCCGATTATCGAACCATCGTCAAACTTGAGGTTTGTCGGTGGAGGATTCGAAGAATTTTACGGGTATCAACCTATGCGGATTGCCTACGAATGCGCCTGGATTGAATGGTGGTATACGGCCTGGACAGTTGGTGACCAGGAACTTACACGCTCTATTGAAACGTGGTTGGAAGACGATGGTCTGGCGCACCTTGAGGAAGTTACCAGCTACAACCCCGACCGCGCCGCAAACACGATTGAAGGGATAAACCGTTTCCTGGATGCCGCGCGACTTGAAGATATAAATGCTGTAAATGAGATTCGTCAGGGTACCTGTTCTGCCTGGACGTGGACAACCGCTCCCTCTTTCACTATCCCTCCTGACTTTCAGGATGATTCGGCAGTATTCGCATACCGGGAATTCGCTGTATGAAACGTCCGGCATTCCTCATGTTCGTTCTCGGGATTGTTATCGCTGTCGCGGTTTCCTCAGGTGTTAGCTGGCTGATGATCAACCATCAATTGGAAGATCGTAGCCTGACAGCTGTCCCTCCGCGTTCACTCAATATGGAGCAACGTGACGTAATTACTCTTGAGACGCGCGACCTTGTTACCACGTTCTCAGCAGAAGGCACGGTCTTAATCGATAGTGATACAGACCAGGCAACACTCCGCGCCCCGGTGACTGACGATGAGGTGGCCTATCAACTCATGGATTCTCCTGATAGCATCCGCGCGGAAATCTTTGGCGGGCCGACCGGATTTGACTGCGCGTGGGAAGGGCTTGTCGACAGCGAACAGGGGCTCATGATCGAGTGTGCCATTCCGGACGATATTCGCGTGGTCTCCGGTCTGCGCGGCCGCATGGTACTTCGCCTTGGCGATGTTCGCGAGGTCGAGGCGCTCCCGTTGTCGGCCGTTTTCGGAGCAAACCAAACTGGTGAGGTTGTGGTCCGACGTTCGGACGACACCCTCGAACGACGAGCCGTGGAACTGGGCGCATCCGACGGATCAGTCATCGAAATTACCGGTGGGCTTGATCCGAATGAAGAGGTACTGCTGTACCCGACCGCGTCTGACCTCCAGATAGCGGAAGAAGAATCATGAGCTCATCACTCTTGCTGGCCTGTAACCTCACTGGAATCACAAAGT
Source organism: uncultured Sphaerobacteraceae bacterium (assembly GCA_964526965.1). Lineage (GTDB taxonomy): Bacteria > Chloroflexota > Chloroflexia > Thermomicrobiales > UBA6265 > UBA6265. Next base: position 69,861 of record CAZGML010000006.1, read on the forward strand.
CATTCATCGAAGCAAATGGAAACCCGGTCACCATTCTCCGTCACATTGATCTCATGGTGAATGCTGGCGAATCCGTCGCTATCCTCGGAGCGTCTGGCTCGGGAAAATCCACGTTGTTGAATATCCTCGGTCTCCTTGATGTGCCTGATGGCGGGGTCATGAGCATCGCGGGCATTGATACGTCTTCCCTCAACACCCGGGAGCGGGCTCGATTTCGAAATCGGCACGTGGGTTTCATCTTTCAGGATTTCAGCCTGCTCGACCACCGATCCGCACTACACAACGTCGCCGAGCCGTGTCTCTATGGCACGCGGCAAGATATTCGCGAGCGGTTTGGCCGGGCGCAAACCATGTTGGAACGCGTCAACTTGACACATCGTTTTCACGCAATGCCAGATACCTTGAGCGGCGGAGAGCAGCAACGTGTCGCTATTGCCCGAGCACTTGTGCGGCAGCCTGATCTGATTCTCGCCGACGAGCCGACTGGCGCACTGGATCATGATACGAGTACATCCGTGCTTAGTTTGCTGTTCGAGCAAAGCCGTCAGCACAACTCAAGCCTGATTATTGTGACGCATGACCGAGAGGTTGCAAGCCACGCGGACCGCATGCTGACACTCGTAAACGGGGAACTGGTAACAGCAGTATGAACGGTATGCTCCACCGGATCATAATCGCAGCCTGGAACGACCTCCGCGCGAAGCAAATGCGCGCCATTGCGGCCTTGCTCGGGATGGTCGTTGCCATTACCGCTGTAATAGTGTTGAACGCCGCTACCATACTGTCTCAAGCAGCGAATGAAGAGTTCGTCGCCCGGCAATACGGACGGCCAGCAACCGTCGCACTCATGGGCTCCGGCCAGGCGGATGCTCCTCAACAGCGCAGCATGGTTCGCGAACAGGAGAGCCCACCAACCACCGGTGAGGGCGGCGACCAGATTCTCTTTGCGCTCGATCAAGAGCGGCTCCTTCGAACCAATGGTATCGAATCTGCGAGCCTTTTCGGGCGCACCAATCTCAACGTCATCTATCATGAGCAACTCTATTCTGCGGAAACCGCAGTCATATCTCCACGCTGGAACCAGATACACGTGGTAGAGCCGATTGCTGGCATATGGCCTGGTACAAACGTCATGGGCCACACGCCACGTGCTGTCGTATCCCCAGGATTTGCGTCGACCCTCGGCCTCTCTCCCGAATCAGCAATTGGCACGGTTTTCTTCTATGCCGAGTCTTCATCCACCAGTGGCGCCGAAAATGATCGACAAACTATGACACTGCGACCGGCGGTCATTGAAACCGTTGCCACCTGGTCTACTGGCGCGTCTCCGACACAGATCCTTCTGGTGACGGAAATGCCAGACTCGCTCGGATTGAACTTGCAACAAATTCGCGTGCTGGCAAACGTCCATCCAGACGATATTCCCATCCTTGAGGGTATGTATCAGCGTTGGGCAAGCACATCAAACTGGCATGTTAACGAAGCTGAGGTTGAACGTCTCGATCGCTTTACCGAATTAGGACCACTTCTGCGACAACAGGAGGTCACCGCCACAATCGTGACTATCATTGCCCTGACTACTGCAGGATTCGGCATTCTCGGCGTGGGGCTGGCAAGTATTCGTGAGCGATCGAGGGATTTCGGAATTCGTGCCGCTTTGGGTGCCACGCCCGCTGATATTTTTTGGTCGGTCCAACTGCAGTCTATTTTCGAAAGTCTGGTTGCTGCGGTGATCGCTGTTCCGATTGCTGCTCTGATAGTGCTAGCGATTCCTCGTCAGTTGGTTGTTGCCGAACTCCCGCTCCCGAGCGTGACGCTCCTGCCGCTATCGAGCATTTTGCTCGGGGTGGGCGCAGCCGTGGTGGTGGGCTCCATCTCCGGTGTGTTACCCGCAGTTCGCGCGGCGCGCCTCAGCGTGATTCGCGCAGTTCGTTCATAAGCACGTGAGGCACCAACTTTCACGCAGCTTCTTACATCGAGCACCTATCGCCTTTCATGAGGCGCAAGGTCACATGACATCTTCCCCCATCAAATGCCATTTGAAAAACGGCAGGATAATCTCGCGCAGCCCCAACGGATCCGGATTTTCGGTGTAAATGCCGGCATCAACCGGGTGACCTTCCTCCGGATACTCCAGATACGTCATATCCACTCCGTGCTGCATCAATGCCGAGGTATACGCGCGCACCTGCCCGGCGGGGACCAGATCATCGGATCCACCCTGGATCACCAACTGAGGAACAGCGTCTCCCGAAACCTGCCAAAGTAGCGACGCCCGCCGCGCCAGCTCCGGCTGTTCAATCGGTAACCCTCCGAGCAAGCCAGTCACGCTCATCTCCGCCTCTTCATGCACCGGCATGTTGCTGACGGCGTACCAATCCACCAGGAAATCGGTCGGAGGGCAAATCGGTACCGCGCACTGCACATCGCTGCTGGTCTCGAACTCGCCGCCCGCGTACCAGGCATCGCCATTCGTCACCGCACAGAGCGCAGAGAGGTGTCCGCCAGCGCTCGATCCCCACACCCCGATTTTCTCCGGATTGATGTTCCATTCATCGGCGTGGTCGCGCAGCCACCGAATCGCCGCCTTCACATCGTGGATTTGAGCAGGGAAGGGCGCCACATCCGTCAATCGATACTGCACGCTCGCGGTCACGAACCCCGCTTCAGCCAGCAGATCGTTGGCAGTTGTTGCTTTATCGCCACCGATCCAGCCACCACCATGCACGAAAAGGATCGCTGGTCGCGCCGGTCCAGAGGAACTCTCCGGAGCCAGAATATCCAAATTAAGTTCAGCACCATCCCGTGTGGCGTACGGTATATCTTGTTGTCTGAGCAAATGACAGTCCTCAACGTCAATATAGAAGATTATCGAGAAACTGTGACTAAATGCATCGATAGTTGAGCTAGGAGTTGACATTAGGTATGTTGGCAAGTTCTGTCAGTTGTATATGAGTTGGTTTGAGAACACGGAAGTTAGGAGTTCGGAGGTACCATATAGTTAAGGCTGACTGATCCAACTCTACAGCCTGATTTGCTTGTGGACATTCTTTTGAGGGTGTTCTGGTGAACTGGATTCGTTCAAATTGTGAAGACAGTGATCAATTGTGCCGAGCTAGATTCTTGAATCCATCTCCAAGAGCCACACCTACTTGTGGCTCCTGGAAAATTAGCGTTACTTCTCAATTGTAGAGCGAATAACTACTTGCTCATCATGGAACGTCGGAAACCGGGGAACTGAAGTGTAGTGAGGTGATGGCTTGAAGTGATGAGTGAAAACTATCAGATCTGGGGTAAGGGGCTCTCAGTAACATAGACTGTCCGGAACCTGGTACGAAGCGACGTAACTTTGTCCCCGACACAGCCCTCCATTGACCAGGTAAGTTTTCCATTGGGTCTGAAGGCAGTAGTGTCCAAATACACCATTGTAGACCCAGCGATTTGTGTAAACGAAATGACCGCATGGCTCGGGTACGGGTACAGGGTCTTGGCCAAACACCGCTTTGCCACCGGCAACAGCAGCCAGGGCACCACCGATAGCACTTCGGAAAAAGTCTCGTCTTCTCATTATTCATCTCCTTTAGACGGTTGGTAATTGCTCTACGGTTGACGGGTGGTTGCAGCACCTCATGAATTAACGTAAAGCGGGTACTCCGGCGATGCGCAGGACATACCTTTGCAAAGAGTATTGAGAAGTGACACTGTAGATACTATAATGTATTCATAGCAAGAAATCTATTATCGCATTTTGCAATGTGTTGCGAACGCTCGTAACATATTGCAAAGCTTCGGAGAGATACCGATGGAATATCCAGCAATCGTTGGCAGGCAGAACAGATTTTGGCTCTTTGCCCTGAGTGTAGCGACGGTGGTCAACTCTGCTCTTGTGTTTCTAGTTTTGTCACGGCTAGGGCAACTGGTCACTTCCAAAGAAGCATCAATGTCCGGAAGGAGTCCTCAGGTACCGCGCCGTGATACTTCAATATCTCTATCACATTCCATCTGGACGAGAATCGACGACGCAAATATCACGGGATTTGAGGCGAAGGCGGTTTTATTCACCGCTGACTACTGCGGATACTGCCCACAAGTAATCAGCGCATTAGGGGACTTCAGTAATAGGCTGAAGTTCGTCATCGTTGATCACGTCAGCAGTCAAGATCATGGCGACAGACTCCGCTACTTTGAACATGAGTTGGGTGAAGTTGTCTACCTAGAAGACCCAGATAAGCAATTGCGTGATGATTGCGGAGTTCTTGGGTATCCCACGATGTTGGTTATGGATGGCGCAAGGAGCATGGAAGCCTCATTGGTGGGTGCAGATGAAATCATCAAGTGGTTAGCTCACGGATTTAATGAATCGGTTCATCCTATGTAATCCAATGGCTCAGGAGAGAAAACTTCACAATCTCAATGTGTTTTGCGCACTTGTTCGAATATATAAGTGTGCCATATGGTAGAGTGCCTCGTCTTTAGAGTTTTGTGTGGCTACGGCGAGAATGTTTGATCACCAAGAGTATTAATTACGTTTATCCTTAGCCGTTTGGTCTCGAGAATTTACCTAGTACCTCACAGAAAATGATCTCGATAGGAGGCATGCGCAAAGGCTCGTTGAATCTACAAAGTGCCTTGTCTGACTTATGTTGGTTGTACCCCTGTGTGAACGCCTTCTTTCTGGCGCTCACCAGTTGGTCTGGTACGTCGGCAGATCGCCCCTTCGTGGGCCTGGCAAACTTCCGGGATTTACTGACAGATGGGCGATTTCTCAGCGCACTCGGAACAAACGCCGGTTTCGTCGTCGTCCTCCCGCTGTTCACGCTTTCAATTGCATTGCTCTACGCCGCCCTGTTCACTCAGGGTGGAAGAGGCATTTTTGGCTCTGGTTTTTACCGGGTTGTCTTCTTCTTTCCTCAGGTAATTTCGGCCGTCATCACCGGCATTCTCTTCCAGTACGTCTATAACCCCCGCTACGGCATCGTGAATGCCGGCCTCGAAGCGGTTGGGATGGATAATCTCACCCGTACGTGGTTGGGCAATGCAGACACCATCTTCTGGGCCGTGGCCGCTGTTGTGGTGTGGAGCTCGGTGGGTTTTTACATGGTCATCTTCATGTCCAGCATGCAGTCGATCCCCACCTCGTTTTACGAAGCAGCCACGCTGGATGGCGCCAATCGTTGGCGGCAGTTTGTTGATATCACCATGCCGCTGATGTGGGAAACCATTCGAACCGCGCTTATCTACATCTCTATCGTCGCGCTGGATATGTTCGTCATCATTCAGGTAATCACAGGAGGATCGCAAACCGCCGCCTCGCGGAGTGTCGAAACCGTTGCTGTGTACATGTATATCGAGGCATTCAGCAAGAACAGATGGGGATCAGCCGCCGCCATTGGCGTGATTCTCCTCATCCTTACACTGATATTCTCCGTGGTGCTTATGCGGGTGACGAAGCGAGAAACCTACGAGTACTAACCCGATTCTCACCTGCGTTCAGGAGTTCTCCACATGCTTCAGGCAAAAGAAACGAACGTCACCGACCATGTGCCAACCGTTCCGGTCGTCACAACCGGCCGGCAGTTCAAGATCGGCGGGGTGGCGTTTCATCTCGGATCCCAGGCGCTTTTGATTATCTGGGCGATGTTGGTAATCTTCCCGTTTGTCTGGATGATCGCTACATCGTTCAAAAACGATATGCAGATCCTGACCGATCCGTTCGGTTGGCCCGATGCCCTGCGCTGGGAGAACTTCGAGCGCGCCTGGACGACCGCCAATATCGGCCGTTACGTTATCAACACCTTGGGCGTCATGGCCATGAGCCTCACGGGAACTTTGTTCGTGTCGGCGCTGGCCGCGTACGCGCTCACACGATTCAAATTTATCGGCAATCGCTTTATTTTCCTGCTATTCACCGCCGGACTCATGTTCCCCATGTTCCTGGGGTTGGTGCCGCTTTACTTCCTCATGCAGGATTTGCACCTTCTCAACACCTATCATGGGCTCGCCCTGGTCTACATTGCGTATTCGTTGCCGTTCACCATTTTCTTTCTTTCGGGGTTCTTTATCTCGCTTCCAGGCGAAGTTGCCGAAGCCTCGGTGGTTGATGGTGCCGGACCGTATCGAACGTTCTTTCAAATCATGTTGCCAATGGCAAAGCCGGGGCTCATTGCGATGGGAATATTCAACTTCCTGGGGCAATGGAACCAATTCTTGCTGCCGCTGGTGCTGATGCACTCCGAGAGTCGATACATGCTCAGCCAGGGGTTGAACTTCATGGCGATTCAACAGGGGTACGCCAATGATTACAGTGGCCTCTTCGCCGCGATGACCATCACCATGATCCCGACACTGGCCGTCTACGTTATCTTCCAGCGCCGCCTCGAAAGTGGGCTCACCGCCGGCGCCCTGAAGGGATAGGCCTGGATTCTATATAAAAGCTTGATCAGCAAAAGATTGTTGTAAGACTCGGGGTAATCCCGGCGCTGCTGCCTATCGAATCTCGTCGATCAGCCACACGCCGTCCACCTCGATCAGCACCAGCGTCGTCTGGTAAATCGGGTTCGCACCCGGTATCACGCCCATCGCGTTCGGGTCATCGAAAATCACGGTCACCGCAACACGACCATCGGCCAGTTTCGTGACGCTTTGTACATCCTGAATAGCAATGGCATTGGCGGGGTCGACCGGTTCCGGCGGCGACACGGAGAGGTTTGTTACTTCGTAATTGGCACCCTGCGGAAAGATTTCCTGCATCATCGGCTGGGTGAAGATCTGAATCTGGCTCATGAACTGATCGTGATTGGCACAGTTGACCAGTTGCTCAATCGTCCACATCACATCGTTCGTATCTTCGCCCGAAACCTCGGCATCCGCTGCGCGAACAAGCGGAGTGCCGCGAGTGGTTTCCGGATGCAACCCGTGCTGGAAGAATGCCTGCAGCTCCGAATATTCCGCCGGGTTGATCTCGCACGCATCCAGCGCTGGTTCCGGCGTGGCTGCACCACCGTCCTGGGGTTCGTACGACGCGCCATCATCCTGCTGCCACCAGTAGATGAACGCGATAACATCACGGATTTGCTGGTCATCGAGCTGGCTACTGAATCCCGGCATGGCCGTGCCCTGAATACCGTTCTGAATCCAGTAGATGAAGTCCTCGTCGCTATGCACCTTGGTGTGCGGCTGGGAGAAATCGACCGGTGGGGGATCCAGCGAATCGGCCAGCGGACCATCGCCGCGCAGGCCCACACCATGACAACTGGCACACTGGGTGAGGTAAATCTCCTCGCCACGAGAAACCATCAATGTGTCATTCGGGTTGATACCGCCATCACCCGTTTCCACCACGAGCAACGGGTCGATGCGGCCTTGAAGTACCACAACTACTGCCAGCGCAACGGCAACGCCGGCCAATCCACCTGCTTCCTTGCGCAGGGGTCCCTTGCCCGCCACAAGTGCGGTACTGAAGCCCACAATGCCGATGAGCGCGAGGCTGAGGCCGGAAAGACCAGCGATCCAGCCGAACTTCCACGGCGCGTCCGGCAGGTTCACATCGGTATTTTGTTCACCGATGTGTTGGGTGTATGTGGCGCTACTTGGCTCGAATCCCGGCTCTTCAATCCGGATGGTGATCTGCCAGTCGCCCATCAGGCTGAGCTCGGTACCATGATGTTCAAACGCGCTGCCTTGCACGCGGAACATCAGCTCTTCCTTGCTGCCAATTTCCGGGAAGTCGAGGTTGGAAAGTTCGACATAGACCTCGGTTTCTGTCTGCAGATAGGTGCCCGGCATCTCGAGTCGCCAGTGATTCACACCTACCTCACCCGGCGCCACCAGGAAGATTCCCGGCCGACCATCGAACTCGAGATCCTCTCGCGTTTGCACCGAGCGCTGCGTGAGCTCCTCACGTCCGGAGGTCTGGATATCCATCGCCGCCGTAGAAATCAGAGACAGTGCCAGCACCACTGCAAGCGCAGAGCCGATTTTCTGCACCGATAGCAGCGAAAACGATCGCACCAACAGCACGATACCGATGATGAGGGCGATAGCCGCGGCCACGATCTGCGCGGTGAGCGCCTGCCCGAACGCGGTTTCCAGCATTGCATCGAGATTACCGGCAAAGAGGGTGCCGAGGTAGAAGCCGGTGAGAAGCGCGACACCGAACGCGGTCAGGAAGAGCCACGTGTAACGGGCGCGCAGCGTGGATAGTGCGTTGTCGTTCGCCAGGCCGCGCATTTGCCGTAATGCCACCACAAGATAGGCAGTGCCACCGACCAACAGGTCAAGGCTGACGTAGTAAAGCCACATGCTGGTGATGGTGGTGATACGGCCGACCTCGTCCGTCATCGCGTGGCCACTCAGCACCAGCGGTACAGGGAGCATCAGGCTCAGGGTCCAGATGACCACGTTGTTGAAGCGGGCCCGGTTGGCATACCACCACGGCGAGATGGAGAGGGCGATTCCCAGCAGCACCAGGAACGCCATGCGCACCATCCACCAGAAGCCCCACTCCTCGTGGCCGAGCACCTGCATTACGGCTTCTACCAGGCCATCATCACGAAGCGCCTGGCTGTAGAAGGCAAGTTCAAGGAACGATCCGACGATCGCCATCGCCAATGCAATCCAGGCCCACTGCTGCAAGGCCATGGTGGTGCGCACGCCTGCGACTCTTGATTTCCCGAGCGCCGGACGAATGATTCCGCGCCATATCGGCCAAATTGCCAAACTGGCTGCAATACCGAGGAGCGCGACAAACCGTGATCCAACCTGCATCCAGTCGGGTGGACCTTCGTGACCGCTCGAACTCGTGGGTATGGTGATAATGGCGGCATCTTCAGGATTACCCACACTAAAACTGCTCCACCCCTGGGTGGAGGTGCCATCGGACGCCGAAACCGCGTTCCAGGTGATGGTGTAAACACCATCCGGAAAATCGCGCGGGAGGTTCAGGGTGACGGAAGTTTCATCCGAACCCCACGAGATGCTGACCCCTTCAACCTCTGAACCATCGGTGTTGAGGAGAGAGAAGGTACTTTCGTCTGTATCGAGGGCTTCATTGAATCCAACGCCAACGGCGGTCGGGGTTCGCTGCAGAATTTCGCCATCCAGTGGCGTCGTGCGAATCACCTCCGGTTCGGCGCCGACAGTTGGAGTGACTCCTGCCATGCCAACGAGCATCAATAAAACCAGGCCGAGGCCGATTACGATGCGAGCCGGGCGTGCAGAAGCAGTGCACAACATTGGGCAATCCTTCTTCAGATGCGGCGCGTTATCGCTGCATCAACTGAGATCGTTTGGAAACGGCAAGTACGGCCAGGCCAACAACGGCGCTGGCAGCAACCGGTACAGCGAGGTTCTCGATTCCCCAGCCGTGGGCGGCATTCGGAAACTCGTAGTCCGTGCGTGGGGTGACCGGCACGAGGCCATCGTCGACGGTAAACCGTTCGTTGATTTCCACGCCATCCAACTCGCCATGAATCGCAAAGGCGTACTGGCCATCCTGCATGGGGATAAACACCCCGGTGTAAACGCCGGGCTGGCCCGGATCCTCATACATGTTCAACACGCGTACGGCTTCCATGAATTCCACCTGCACGGTCAACGTGGAGTGGGCACCGGATACGGGCTCGCCGTTTTCGGTGATTTGCATGCGGATACCGTTGGTATCGCCGAGAATGGCCGGTTCATTCAGGTACTGAACGGTTACGTCGTAACGGTCAGCAACTGTGCGGGTGATTGGGGCGGCCGTGCTCGCCAGTGGCAAAAAGATAAACGCCAGGGCAAAAGTAAGGATGGCAATAAGGAGCGAACGGGACTGGAACATTGGGGCTCCATTTCAGGAATCATCGGCCTGCGCCGATGGCGACATTTCATCGTGGTGAGTTTAACACGCACCGGGTGATCACCAGGTCGGAAAAAACCCGAGACCCGGCGGTTTTGACCGGGCCTCGAGTAGTGCTTCACTGATTTGCTGCTAGTAATGAATCTCGATACGCATGCCTACATAGGCAATAGAGTAGAGGAACGCGGCCGAAGACTCCGTCATATTGACGCAACCATGACTCAGGGGTGTGCCGAAGTTGTTGTGCCAATACGTGCCATGAATGGCGTGGCCGTTGTTGGTGAAATACATGGCGTGCGGAACATCAGGCACATACCAGGATTCACCCTTGATATTGCTTCCCTGCATCGTGTCGTAGCGCAGCATGCGGTTGACGTAGAACGTGCCTGCTGGCGTTTCCCATCCAGCGCGACCGGTGCTGACATAAAGCTCCATCAGGATATTGTTGCCCTGATAGATGGTCATGTACTGGTGGCTTAGGTTGATATCGACCCAAACCTCACCACCACCGGGCACATACTCACCATAGGTAGGACCAGGCTTTACGAAGAGCGACTCGTCGTAGGTGGGGATATCACCTTGCGCTACCGGTTCGGTGCTGATGTTGTACTTGTCGGCAAGTGCCTTGCCCACCGGCGCAAGCTGTACGCCGCTCTCGGCGGTCCAGCTCAACTGACCGTATTCAAACACCTGGTAGGTCGTATCGTTGATTTGGTATTCCTGCGAGAGCGGATTACCCAGGTAGTTCACATCACCGGTGCCAATCCAGAAGTCGAGGAACCCACCGAAGATGGTGTGACCGGTTTCCTCAACATAGGTGACGCCCGGATCGTTGGCGTGCGGGGAGTCTGCCGGTACTGGCAGCCAGGCCTTCATCAGGTCCGTGACGCCGGTAACATCGCCGGGGTTCTGGGTACTGGCGATCATTGAGCGTTGCAGCACGCTTGGGCGCAGGTCTTCACCGATCTTGCCGATCTTGAAGTAGTTGCCATCGGCATCGCCTTCTGGCCAGTACTCGAAGCGGGCGTACTGCAGGTATTGCACAATTACGCCGTTATCCTGCTCGATTTCGGGGGTGATTGGCAGGCCGTAGTTGGCCCAGCCGCTATTCTCGCGCCAGTGGTCGAGGAAAAGTTGATCCAGCGAGTGACCTGTTTCCTGGAAATAGACCGTTCGCGGTGCGCTCCACTCCGCCGACGCATCGTCGGTAAAGGCTGGCGCAAAGCTCGTGATTACAACCGCAAACGCGGCCAATATCATCCCGATCCGGCCAAGTACTGATCTCTTTGCAGACATTCTCTCTCCCCTGTCACCCAGCTGTTACATTGTCGACGCGTTGGCCAGATGGCAAAAGGCCAAATAAAAAACACACGCTACCCGGTTAACGCACCATATGGCGAAAAGGATACCCCCGGTGAATCATTGCGTTCCGCATCAATAAGATTCATGTCACCGATAGGGTGTACGTACACTATACGATACAAGCGCGGACTTTTCTAAGCCCCTCTTAAGTCAACCGGATATCCATGCTGATATCAAGGCTCGGTGCTGAATGGGTGATTGCACCGGAGGAAATGAGGTCGACTCCAGTTTGCCCGAGTTCAGGCAACCGTTCGATAGTGATATTGCCGGAAGCTTCCAGCAGCGCCTTGTTGGCATGCCCGTTCCGGATAGAAACAGCCTCGGTGATCGTGGCGGTATCCATGTTATCCAGCATCACGATGTCGGCACCGGCATCGAGCGCCAGGCGCAGCTCATCGAGGGATGTCACTTCGATCTCGACCTTGAGCGTGTGCGGAGCCATCGCTCGCGCGGCAGAAATCGCCGCGGTAATACGATCCTCGCCACCCATTGCGGCGAGATGGTTATCTTTGATCAACACGCCATCCGCCAACCCAAAGCGATGATTGCTGCCGCCACCGTGCTGAACGGCGCGCTTTTGCAGCAGCCGCATGCCCGGCGTGGTTTTGCGCGTATCCACGATTTGTGAAGTCGATCCCGCCAGCGCCTCCGCATACTGTGCCGTTATTGTGGCCACACCGCTGAGGCGTTGTACGAAGTTGAGTGCGGTGCGCTCCGCAGTGAGGATGCTACGGGCCGTGCCGGAGATCGCGGCGATCTCCTCCTGGTTCGTCACCTTCTCACCGTTCTGTTTAAGGGCACGGAATGCGATATCCGGGTCGACGGTGCGGAACACCTCTTCTGCCACATCCATACCACTCAATACGCCATCGGCCTTGGCCAGCATGATTGCCGTTGCCGTGCGCTCGGCCGGAACCGTGGCCAGAGAGGTGATATCCCCGGTGCCGATATCTTCACTCAGCGCCAGGTCGATAAGCGCACGAATATCAGGTTCAGCGGCGGCTGTCATTCATATCTCCTGTTAGCAGTTATCTTCTTTGCTGCGAGGTGCGTGCCACCCGACCCGGTAGCGGAAGGTACCGTTGGGTTGTTTTCGGCGACCCACCATTTTGAATCCGCTCTTCTTGTAGAACTCGAGCGTATCGTCCGGGGTTTCGGCGATGAGCGGGCGTCGTCCCGATCGCCGCAGGGCATCGAGCAGCATCGTTTTGCCGAAGCCCTTGCGCCGTTGTTCGGGCGCCACGGCGATGAGCGTGACCTGGTTGGCCATGCCATCGCGTTCAATGGTGTAGACACCGATCATCTGACCATCCAGCCAGCCTCCGATAACGCGATCGTTTCCGCCCGCCCGGGCGCGATCAATAACGGTTTGCGCGGCTTCGGGCGTCTTCTCGTCCGTAGATTCGGCAAGCAGCCCCGCAGCGTCAGCATCGTTCTTTGCATCCAGTGGTCGCAGCTCAAAGCCGGTTTCCGGATCGGTGAAATAGGGAGCAGAATTAACATCAACAGACATGTCTTATTCCAGGGTGAGTAGCGGCAAGTAATCTTTCTCGCGCGAATAGGGGCCGATGAGTACGAGGCTGAGCAGGTGATCCTGCAGCAGGTCGTTCGCAAGGGATTGCACATCCTCTACGGTAACGGCATCGATGTGTTCCATAAATTCTTCTGGCGTCTCGATAGTTCCGTAGGTAGCCTCCTGGCTGCCGACCCAGCTTGCAACCGAGCGGCTGTCCTCCAGCCCCATTAGCAACCGACCGTTCCGTAGCGTCTTGGTACGCTCCAGTTCGTCCTCCGGCACAGGCTCATCGCGCAGTCGCTTGAGCTCGTGCATAATCGCTTCAATGGATTCCTGCACGCGCTCGGTGTCGGTGCCGGCGTAGATAACGCCCTGGCCAACATCCTCGTGGCCGCGGAAATATCCAAAGGTGGTGTACACCAGGCCACGTTTTTCGCGCAGTTCCTGGAAGAGGCGGGAGCTCATGCCTGAGCTGAGGATCGCCTCAATCGTGCTCTGGGCGAAGCGGCGCTCATCAAAGACGGAAACCGCCGGGAACCCGATGGCGAGGTGCGCCTGCTCGGTATCGCGCGTATCGAGGCGGATTCTCTTCTCGCTTTGCGTTTGCGTCACCGGCGAGTTCACGTGTGGATTAATGGTGACCGGCAAGTCGCCGAAGTAGCGCTCGGTCATTTTCACGACCTCGTCATGATCCACATCGCCAGCTGCGGCGATCACAAGCCGGTCCGCACCGTAGTTACGGTGGAAGAACTCCAGCATGGTCTCGCGGTCGATATTGGCAACTGACTCCTCGGTGCCGGCGATATCCCGACCAACCGGGTCGCCGTCCCACACGAGCTGGTCGATATGGTCGTGCACCATCTCTTCAGGGATATCCTGAATAGCACGAATCTCCTCGAAGATGACGTTGCGCTCCTTCTCCATCTCGTCGGGATCGAATGTGGAGTTGCGCAGCATATCGGCCAACACATCAAACGCCAGTGGCAGGTGTTTACCGGGCACCTTGGCCCAGTAACTGGTGCTCTCGCGACCCGTGCCAGCGTTGACGATACCGCCAACGGATTCGAGCTCCTGCGTGATGGTGAGTGGTTCCGGTCGCTTCTCGGTGCCCTTAAAGAGCATGTGCTCCAGGAAGTGGGCAACGCCGGCAATAGGGGCAGGTTCGATACGACTCCCGACGTTATACGCCATGATCAGGCTGGCAGACCGCACACCCTCCATACGGCTGGTGACCACACGCACACCGTTGGAAAGCGTGGTTTTTTGATACGGACTGCTGGTGGATGGAGGAAGGAGAATGTCTGTCACGTGTAAACGGTCTTTCTTAGTGCTCCGCCAATTCGTCCATTGAATCGCGGAGATATCTGGCAAGCATTTGCAGTGCGCGGTCGGTAGCTGCCTCGGTTACTTCGTCCCTGTTTCCCGGAAACACCTGTTCTTCGCAATACGTGCCATCCGGTCCGGCAATGGCGATGTACACCAGCCCAACAAGTTTGCGGGCGGTACCTCCACTGGGGCCGGCGATGCCCGTGGTGCTCACCGCCACCGTCGAGCCCAGCGCGGCGTTTGCGCCCACGGCCATGAGGCGGGCACATTCATCGCTCACAGCGCCGGGGTTATCCAATACCGTACGTGGAATACCCAGCACCTGTTCTTTCACGTCATAGGCGTAGCTCACAATGCCACCCTGCAGGTAGGCCGAAGCCCCTGCCGGACGCGCCAGCCGTGCTGCAACAGCGCCGGCCGTGATGCTTTCGGCGGTGCCAATCGTGATCTTCTGTTGTGCGCCAAGCAGGTCAAATACTTCTTGCTCTGGCGTTGGTGTACTCTGTGGCTCCGACATGGCTGGTTCTTTCTGCAATCATGCAACGGATACGTATCCTGATAGTATCGCGCAGATCATCATTGTATGGAGCGGCGTCAATGGAAGAGAACAGAATACAGCGCATTGGCTTTCGGGAAGTGGATATAGAAACCGATGTCCAGCAGCTCTACGCCTGGCTTGATGATGTCGATGTGCGCCGCTGGTACGACGAGGGCGAGCACTCGCTGGAGAACTATCGCCAACAGTTCGCGCCCGAAACGACGATCCACAAGTTCATCATTTTAATCGATGCGCATCCAGTCGGGTACCTGCAGGCCTACCGGTTGTCCGACGAGCCGGAATACGCCGCCCAACTTGGGCTGGAGCACGATGCCGTATCGCTCGATCTCTTTATTGGCGATGCCAACTATCGGGGCGGGTGGGGAAGCCTGGTTCTCTGCGCGGCGCTTACGGAGATCGTGTTCGGGCAACTGGGTGCCGACCATGCCTGCTGCAACCCTGATCCGGAGAATGTCCGCGCCGTGCGTGCCTACCAAAAGGCCGGGTTCCACGGTGACCGCATTGTCTGGATCCAAGACGATGCGCCCGGGAACACCGGCTACGAGCGGATCATGTGCATCTCGCGTGACGAGTTTTACGGCGCCACTTCCTGAATCATTGAGAACCACTTTCCGGCGGTATTGCTGGTAACAAACGGATGCGATGAATAGGCCACGCCATCCACGTCCACACAATCAAAGGTATCGGTTGGTGACTGCTCTGCGGATTGGGCGAACGTCGAGTTTTCGCATGCCTCGCGTGATTCCTGCTGGAGCAAGAAGTAAACAGTGAACTCGCCTCGCGCTTCCACATCCCAACTGGCACGATCGGTCTCAACGTTATCCGGTTCGAGCAATTCGCCATCGCTATCGGCCGGATTCGTTGCGCTCATCAGAACCCTTCCTTCTTCGGCATGTACGGATTCGCAGAGGCTGGTATCACGCTCGGCCAGTGCCTCGAGTCCGCCGGGTTCACAGACGGTGAAGCTCGCCGACAATCGCATCTCTTCCTCTGCGGGCTGGAGCTCTGCGCTCATCACCGGCACAAGGGCGAAAAAGAGAATCGGCGCAAGGATGAATGAGGTCGCAAAGCCCGGATCGCCCCATTTCCATTCCTTAATCACCACCAGCACGAATGTGATCGCTGCCGAGATGAAGAGTAATCGCGAGCTGATGTGCGACAGAATCGAGCGCGTATCCGCCAGGTCCACAGCGCCCGAGCGGAGGATACTGGCGATGGTGATGAAGTTCCAGACCGTGAGTATGCCCATGAAAATCATGAGCGCAGTGATGATTCTGTTGAAAATTTGCTGGCGCCGAAACGCTTCCTGCGCCTTTTGCGAAGGCTGGTAGAGTGAGCTATCTCGCACGGTGAACATGTAGAAGAACTCCTGGATTAGGGGAGGGTCACCTCGATGAGGTTGATCCCGCTGGGGCGGTTTGCTGCGGTGGTATGCGGCAGTACTTTCCAAACCGCGTTGTTGTGGTCGATGCATTGATGGTTAGCCGAGCTAAACGATCCACCACGAGGGAGAATACTACTCTGTTCACAGGCATGTGTGTCGTCATACCGGAACATGAAATAGACCGTGTAGGTGCCGCGTCCGCTTAGCGTGTAGGTAACGGTGTTCTGCGCAACGGATTCCGGCTCAACCGTGTCAAACGAATCTTCGGTTGGGTCGGAGACAGCCAGCATTACTTCGCCATCCTCCATTGCGAACGTCTCGCACCGGCCGATGGCGGAGAGCTCGTCGTTCACGATGGCTTTGGGCGGGCATTCGTGCATCACAACACGCAGGGTTTGATCCTGCAATGGCGGCTGAATTTCCGACATCGCCGCCGGCACCAGGAAGAGCGCCAGTAACCCCGTGAGCGGAAAGATGAGGGCGAAGCCACGGTCGCCCACCAACAGTTCGCGCAATGCGATGATGATGGCGGTTAGCGGCGTCAGGATCCAGATGAGCTTGGTGCTGAAGTCGTCCGTAATACTGCGCACATCGGCGAGGTCCTGGTTGTCGATCATGCGGAGCTGGGCCAGACGGCCGATATTCCAGATACAGAGCAGCATGATGATGGCGAAGAGCGCCGTGATAACGATATCGAGCGTGCGCAACCGTTTAAACGCCCGCTCAGCATTGGGCGACGGAAGGAATACCGAGTAGTCACGTGCCTGGAACATGATTGAACCCTGGAAGAACGAAGGCAGATACCGGTACGTCTGTCTATTTTACCAGTCGCTGTATGGCCCCTGAGCCTGATGGTGGTCCTGGTCCATCGTGGACAGGAAGCGATACTGCAGAACGGCGATCCTACTCCCGTTCGCCAACCAGCCGCACAACAACCAGGAACACCACGCTAATCCCAAGCAACACCACGCTCATCACAATGGCTGCGGGCAGATCTCCACTGCCGTACCGTTCGTAAATGGCCAGCGGCATCGTTTGTGTTACTCCCCGACGGTTCCCGGCGAACATGATGGTGGCGCCAAATTCCCCGAGGGCACGGGCCCACGCGATCACGAGACCGGCGACAATGCTGTTCCGCGCCAGAGGAAAGGTAATGCGCCGGAAGACGGTGAACGGCTTCGCGCCGAGATCGGCGGCGCTCTCTTCCAAATCGCGATGAACT
The DNA here is from genome assembly GCA_964526965.1 of uncultured Sphaerobacteraceae bacterium. GTDB lineage: Bacteria > Chloroflexota > Chloroflexia > Thermomicrobiales > UBA6265 > UBA6265. Next base: position 87,065 of record CAZGML010000006.1, read on the forward strand.
CGCAGGAACCCCGCCCGGGCCGAGCGAATAAAAAACGGCGCGCTTACAAATACCTGCGCCAGAATCACCGCCGTGGCGGTGAAGCCAATCTGTATCCCGCGGTTATCCAGCCATCCTCCGAGGGTGCCCATGCGCCCGAAAGCGGTCAGCAACGCGATACCGGCCACGGCTGGTGGCAGGAGAATCGGCAAATCGATCACCGCATCGGCGATGCGCGCCGCTCGCGAGTGGCTCCGTGCCAGAATCCACGCGATAGGTGTGCCGATGGCCACTACCAGTACCATCGCCACCACACTGGTCGCCAGGCTGAGCCCGATGGCATCGAGCAGTACGTCCCGGGTTCGCTCATTGGTGAGTGAATCGCGGTAATCCACCGCTCGCCATAAAAGCGACACCACCGGCAGGGCAAGGAACGCGATGCCAATACCGGCGGCGATCCACATGCCGGTCCAGAAGCGAGATGCGCGGAGTAACGACATCTACTCGAACCCATAGTTGGACAGAATCTCCTGCCCCTCATCGCTCAATACATACGAGATGAACGCATTGGCAAGCCCGGTATCGCCACCGTTTACAGCGGCAATAGGGTAATCTGCCCGGCTTGGCACGGACTGGGGAAATTCGATCACACCCAACTCCACGCCGTTGAGCATGCTGGCTGTGGCATCGCTGGAGTACACCACGCCGATATCGGCTTCGCCCAGCTGCACCCGGGTGAGCACGTGGCGCACATCCGGCTCCTCGGAAACGAGGTTGCTGTTGACGGCATCGATAAACCCATCCGGCGCGTCGTACCCCGTCGCGTAATTGCAGAGGGCGATTCCCGAGTAGGCACCTACCGGCACATTCGGATTAGCGAGCACGAGGTTGATGTTCTCACCGGCGAGGTCGTCGACGAATTCGATGTCCGCCGGATTGCTGGTCGGCGTCACGATCACGAGCCGATTGCTGGCGAATATCACCGGCTCGCCGTTAATGAGTCCGCCCTCCCGGGCACGATCCATGGTGGTGATGTCGGCGGTGGCCAGCACATCGGCAGTCGCGCCTTCCTCAAGCTGGGTGACCAGGGTTTGGGATCCGGCTGTCTCGATGGTGATGGTGAGGTTTGGATGCTGATCCATCAAATGCTGCGCGATATCGTTGTAGGCATCGGTGAGGGACGCGGCGGCGAAGATGTGCAGCGTGCCGCCTTCCTCCGGGAATTCGGTGATCGGGAAATCTGCTGATGCCGGGGTTGCCGCTGTTTGGGTGGTGAGTGTTGCCGGATCCGCGCACATGATTTCGGCGGAGGTGATGGTGGCACCGACGTTGATTGCCGTGATGACCAGAAGCACTGAAAGAATTCGCCGCATGTATCTGAGTCTCTCTGTTACGTCCAAGCCCTGCCGATTAAGACGCCGGCCACACACGCCAGAATACCAAGGACGTTGCTTCCGACAAGGTAACCGATAGCGGCCAGCCAGCGCTCCTCTTGCATCAAGGTTACGGCTTCCCACGTGTAGCTGCTGAAGGTGGTGTAGCCACCAAGCAGCCCGACGATGAGAAACAATCGCAGGGATTCGTTATCAATTGCGCGATCTGCAAAGAGCGTGGCAATGATGCCGATGGCCAGGGCTCCGGATATGTTCACGAGCGCGGTTGCCCAGGGAAAGCCGGTCCCGAGGAAGCGATTGACGAGGCTTCCCAGCCAGAACCGTGCGTTTGCGCCGAGGAATCCGCCCAGCCCGATCCACAAGATTGTCGCCATCGATTGACCTTTCGCGGTTTCCCGCTCCAAGGAAAAATGTTCAGTTCAAATCACGTTGGCAACCGCCCATACGGATTTGTCCAAAATCCTAGAACGATTCTACATTTAGCCTCGGATGATCAGGCGCATGGATCCTTCATAGAAGGGTTGGGTGCGGAGATGTCCGAACTCGCGATCCCATGCTCCGGATTCCAGGTCGCGTGCGAGATCCTGGCGGAATCTTGCCACGATCTCCTGATCGATCAACGTCCAGCTGCTCATGGCGCCGGTGACGGCGGGTTCCAGGAATCGCTCTGGGCGGCCGTAGTAGGCCTCGGTGAAGCCGTCGCGGCAGAGGAGGGGGATGGGAATGACCTCGACCCGGGTATTGGGGCCAAGAAGTTCGACCAGACGTTCGATACGGGGAAAGCGGGAGAGCTCACGATCGAGCGCCTCCGGAATGTACTTCGCTACCCAGAAATCGTGAAGCCGCATGGGATCCGCAGCCATGATGACGATCGGACCACGGGTGACGCGTTTCATTTCTGCGATGCCTCGCTCCAGGTTGCTCCATTGATGCACGGTGAATGTGCCCATGGAGGCATCGAATTCACCGTCTGCGAACGGCAGGTCCTCCGCGACTGCGTCGACAGCTTCGGAGAGGTGTGCGGGACGCTGCGCCCGCATGGTTGCTGACGGTTCGACTGCCACAACTTCGCGATCGGTGGGTTCGTAGGATCCTGCGCCCGCCCCGACGTTGAGTACCCGCTTCGCATTGCCGAGTGCGTGAAGGATTTGCGCGGCTATCGCCGGTTCCGGTTGGCGGAACTCGGCGTAGCGTAGCCCGGCGCTGCCGTAATCTACATCTCCAGCGCTTCCGTCTGTGAATGTTCGGTTGGTGGTCATTCCCTTTCCTTTTCTACACGTCGATTGGTTTCTGTATCCATGCTGATTTGGAGGGGTGTATAAAGGAAGGGAATATTAGTGATATCCGGCATAAACAGGATTGATGCATGGGTCTGACGAATCTCACCAGTTTGAGGATTTTCGCTGATGTAATCGCAACCGGCAGCTTCACGGCTGCGGCGGAGTTGCATGGTGTCACCCAGCCTGCGGTGAGCTTTCACATACGGCAGTTGGAGACGATGTTCGGGGTGCCACTGATCTCCCGGGAGGGTCGACGCGCGATCCCCACTGCTGCGGGGGCTGAACTGTTGCGCAATGTGGCGCATATCGATGCGGCTGTTGGTAACACTATGCGCGCGATGGAGCAGTTTTCTGATAGCGGTGGTGGCAGCCTTCGCATCGGTACTGGTTCGACTGCTTGTGCGACGTTGCTGCCGGGGGTCCTGCGGCAATTGCGGCGATCGCTGCCGGGTACCGATTTTTCTGTGGTGACGGGGAACTCGCCGGAGATCGCGCGCATGCTGGCGGCGAACGAGATCGATGTCGGACTAGTGACCCTGCCCGTGGAGGGTCGCACCATTAAGAGCACTGCGGTGTTTGAGGACGAGATCGTGATGATTGCGCCGCCGTCGATGGAGTTACCGGAGGTGATTACGCCCGATGTGTTGTTTCAGCATCCGGCGATGATGTTTGAATCTGCCCGGGTAACACGGAAGCTGATTGACGGCTGGTTCGCGGGGGCCGGGTTCAGGTTTCATCCGGCGATGACGGTTGGGAGCCTGGAAGCGATTCGGGAATTGGTCTCAATGGGGATGGGCTATGCGCTGCTTTCGCGCCTGGCGTTGCCGGCGGACCGTGCTCCGGCTGGAATGCGGGTGCGGTCACTCTCACCTCAGCTGTTTCGTACCATTGGGTACGCGGTCAGGAGAGACCAGTCGATCTCTTCTGCCACTGAGCTTTTTATTGCGGCTATGGCGAAACAGGTGCGCCGGGTTGATGTCGGGTAGGATTGCTCTTTGGTACGACGACAGAAGGAGCCACGCATGTCCGCACTCGAATCCCTGCACGAATTTGCCATCTCGCTGTCCGCAGAGGCGGGCGATACCGCGCTTAATCACCTGCAATCCGACAACAATATCCAGCAAAAGGGCGAGGGGAGCGATGTGGTCACCTCGGTCGATGTTGCCTGCGAGGATCGGATCATTGAACGCATTCAGGAGGCCTATCCTGATCATGGCATTACCGGTGAAGAGCACGGAATCGTCGCTAATCCAGATGCCCCCATGCAATGGCTGATTGACCCTTTGGATGGCACCAACAACTACGTGATGGGTATGCCGATGTTCGGCAACTGCATCACGCTGCTTCAGGATGGCAAGCCGGTTGTTGCGACGGTTCACGATAGCGTTCGCCGCATTACCACCTCGGCCTATCAGGGTGGAGGCGCCTTTCGCGGAGGGCTGCCCACCCGCATCCGGGACTTCCCGGATCACTCCCGCACCACCATTTCCTGGACCCAGGGCTATGTGGTTGCTGCCGATGATGCCTGGGTAAACGGCATCCTTTTCGACCTGGAGAGTACATTCAAGCGCGTGTTGCGCACCTGGAGTCCAAGTATCGACTGGGGCCTGATTGCTGCCGGTGAGGTGGGCGCGTTCGTGGCCTGGAAGAACCAGCTGCATGATCTGGTTGGTGGTGAGCTTATCGTCGTCGAGGCCGGCGGAGAAAGCTGGATCGACGATTCGGGCGATCTCGTGATCGCCGGGGCGCCTGAGGTTGTCGCGAGGATCCGTGAGGTGATGGAGGTTTAGCGCTTCAGTTCCGGATGCGATTCCATGTACTCGCGGATCACGCGAGGGTAGAGTTTGCACTCCTCCGCAAACACGCGTTCGGCGAGGGAGCGAGGATCATCATCTGCAGCAACGCTCACCACACTCTGGCCGAGGGGCGGGCCGTCGTCGTACACATCCGTCACAACGTGCACGGTGCAGCCCGTTTCTGTATCGCCAGCTGCCAGCACTGCAGCGTGCACGCGCTCGCCGTAAAACCCTTTGCCGGCCGCATAACTGGCCGCCTGTGGCAATAACGCCGGGTGGATATTGAGGATGCGTCCCTCCCAGCCGGGATGAACAAGCAGCCTCCTCAGGAATCCGGCCATAATTACCAGGTCCGGCTGATACGGTGTGAGCAGCTCGTACATCGCCGTGGTGTAGGCCTCCACGCCACGAGCATCTCCGGGTGTGAGTGTGTGAGTCGGGATGCCGGTTTCGGCTGCAATCTCGAGGCCTCGTACGTTCTCCGCCGAACTCACCACTACCACGATCTCTGCGTTCAACTCACCGGCGTGTATCACGCGAATCAGGTTCTGCAAGGTCCTGCCACTGCCACTAACAAGCACAGCAAGTCGCCACGGACGTGAAGAATTCTGGGGGGAACTCATGGGAAACGGCCTCGAATCGTCGGTCAAACCGGTGCACTATCGAGTAGTATCACCTATTGAGAACACGTATGCAGCCCCGGAGCCCTCCATGACACACCGCAACCAACCAGACAAATTCATCGACGTCACCATTGACCGTATCGTGGGAGATGGCAAGGGTATCGGATTCACCGAGGGCAAAACCGTCTTCGTAAGCCGCACTGCCCCGGGCGATCATGTTCGTGCCCGCGTTTTACGCACCAGCAAGAACGTCCTCCATGCCGAGGTGGAGAAAATCCATACGCCCTCACCGATGCGCATCGAGCCCGAGGTCGAGTACGCCAGGCGCGCCGGCATCTACGATTTCATCCACATCGGCTACGAGGATCAGCTTAAGCTGAAGGTCGGCATGATCGAGGATTCCCTGCGCCGCATCGCCAAATTGGAAGACTGGCCGAAGATCGATATCATCCCAAGCCCGAAGCAGTTTGGCTATCGCAGTCGCGCGGAGTTCCAGGTCAGCGCCGAAAACAATCTCGTCGGCTATTTTGCAGAGAACAGCAAAACCATCGTCGATGTCGAACATTGCCCGTTGCTTACGGACACTATGAACGTGCTTTTGCAGACGCTGCGGGACGATGTTGAAGCTGGCCTTGTACCAGACAGCGCGCGAGAATACCGCGCTGTCGCGACGGATTTCGGCACGGCATTGGAGCAAACCGCCACGCAGCGATCTGCCGTGCTTCAACAGCAGGTTGGTGACTTCACCTACACCTTCAGCGCGGAGAGCTTCTTCCAGGCAAACATCGACATCGCTGCCGAGCTGGTGAAGGGGGTGATGAAGATCGCCACCCAGGCCCGCGCCGAGAACGGGTACGCGGTTGACCTCTACTCCGGAGTGGGGCTCTTTAGCCTGCCGCTGGCGGAACTGTTCAAGCGTGTCATCGCCGTTGAGAGTCACAAGCCGGCCATCCAGTTCCTGAATGAGAACCTGGAAAACGCAGGCTTCACCCGCAGCAAGGCCATCTCCACACCGGTGGAGCACTGGGTGCGTGGCGACAATTCACGGTATGGCAAGGTCGCCTTCATGGTGTTCGACCCGCCCCGCACCGGTGCCGGAGCCAGGGCAATCCAGGGCATGATCGATATGAATCCCGCCCATATTGCAGCAGTCAGTTGCGACCCCGCTACATTCGCGCGCGACCTGCGTGGCCTGTTGGATGGTGGCTACGAACTCATGGGCGTAACGGCGTACGACATGTTCCCGCAGACGCACCACGTCGAGCTCCTGGCACACCTGAAGCGGTGCGATGTGTGAGTACCCGGAAGCCGGTAACCTTGCACCTTTCGCTCTCCTTGCCACCGAGCATCAACGCCCAGTACGTGGTGGTTGGAAAGCGCAAGCGTGTGCTCAGCAAGGTGGCCAATACCTGGAAGAAAGATGCCATCAAGGCCATGCAAATGATGCGCGACAAGTCCATCATCAGCCCTGTTGAGGAGCATGCCTTTCAGAACAACCTGCTTGGTGTGTACATGACCTTCTATTTCTCCACTCCCATGCGGCGAGACCTGGATGGCGGCGTCAAAATCACGCTCGATACCATCGCCGAATCGCTGGGGTTCGATGACCGCAATGTCGTGGACATGCACCTTACCAAGCAGATCGATCCGCTCAACCCACGCGTGGAAGTGGAGATCGAGACTATTGAGGGCTGGACATTCGATCGCGAGTACGTGGTGCTTGCCGATCCCGCAGAAGAAGACGAATAGACCCCGCAGTCGTCAGTCAGGGCGTTTGTGCTCTGTATCGCCGGCGGCGGTCAATACGCATCCGATGTCGTGTTTAACCTGCTGTATGCCGAGGTTTGGACGTCGATCATCTGGAATAAACGAGGCTAGTCACGGGCGTACACCGTATCGCCAAGGCGGATCTCCACCGCTTCCGCGTCTTCCGGATACACTGCCAGATACCCGCGCCGACCATCTTCAAGGAACTGGAGCGTGTCGGTAATCCGTTTGTCCGGCTTTGCATCATCGGGGAGCTGCAGGCAATACCTGGCGAACGGCGCACACGGATGCGCCACCTCCCACGGCCCTATTGAAATCTCGCGATCATCGCCCTTGATCACAATGCCGCGCTGGATATCCTCCAGCGGAATGAGATCGCTGCATTCCACCAGAAGTGACTCCGCGGCGATGCCGTCCGTAAGGTGATCGCCAAATCGATCGCGCATGGAATCGTAATGACTGGTGAAGCAGAGCGACACGCCGTTGTTGCCGCGGTACTTGCTGCGCGGATGCGAGCGGTTATGCACGTCCGGCAAAATGCTGCCGTCACGTGCTACACCCTGCACGCCGTCAGCGTTGAGGCGGAGCGCTTCCACAGTTTGCAGGTGCTCTTCCGGTGTGTAGCGCTCGTTCGGCTTTTTGCCGGTTTTGATCGATTCCACCTGCACCTGCAACCGCGTTATGATCCCGAGCCGGCGCATTAGTTCGCCGGAAGCGATACCGGGCTCGCCACCGGGGTGGCCGGAATCGCCTCGAGTTCTTCCTCGGTCGGGAAGGGTATCGATGCATCCGCGCAGGATGCGTCTACTTCGGTGCCCGGATCATCGAGGAAATCCAACATCATCGGACCCGAGCAATCGGGAACGTAGGTGGCCGGATCATGTCCCTGGGCGGTGAAGTTAACCAACTGGCTGTTTGGGAAATTCGCTGCGACGACATCGCCGTTATTGGCGGGTGTAATGGGATCGAACGAGCCGGTTAAGATCAGCATTGGCTCGTCGCTCGATACCGCTTCAGCCTCGATCGGATCCGCCTCCGGCATATCCCACATCTGGCAGATCACATAGGCTTGGTCCCCCAGGCTGATCCAGCTGCCATCGGTGAACGGGGCCGGCAGATCTACGCTGGCGATAGCCTGGTTCGACTCTTCTTCCGGGCTAAACGGAATCTCATCCTGGCAGAAGTAGGTGAACATCGCTCCAAGCGAGGCACCGCCTCCAGCGAGTATGCTCGGCCCGAACATTTGCAATATGGAATCATCGCCTTCGGCCACCGTGGTCACCAGGTACGGCACCAGCGGCACGAAATCGCCAATAAACACGCCCAGATACAGGATCTGCATGAACTGATAGTTATCGACCGGAATCTCCATCGATTCGCCAGTCAGCGGGTCTGTAGCCACGAGGGCCATCGGTTGTGATTTGAGGCGCTCGTTCGCGCGCAGGAAATCCCGCGCCGGATCCGGATTGGCTTCCGCGCAAACCGGATCGTTCGCGCATGCGTCCCAAAGCTGTTCCAGTGCGTTATTGAACCCGATGGTTTGGTCGGCAAACGGATTGTTCTCCAACGGGAGCGGCGAGGAGATAATGGTCGACCGGATTGATTCCGGATAATCACGCACGGCGCTCAACGCCAGCTTGGATCCGTAGCTAATTCCGTAGAGGTTCACCTCGTCGTAGCCCATCGCAACGCGAATCGCCTCGATGTCGGCAGCGTTGTTTTTAGTGGTGAACGCGGTTGGATCGATACCCGAGTTCTTCAGCTCGGATCCACAGCGCAGGAGTTCGAAACCAATATTCGCATCGGAGACTTCCCCATCTTCTCCAACCTGCTCGAACGGGCAGGCAAGCGAGGGAGTCGATTGCCCCATGCCACGCTGGTCGAACAGGATTACATCCTGTCGGTCAAGCATGAAATCCCACACCGGAAATTCATCGCCGAAGATGGGAAGGACTGTGCTCATATCCTGGCCCGGACCACCTAGCAGGATCATCAGCGGGTCCGGCGCCGGGTTCTCGGCGACAGATGCGATCCGTACAATTGGGAGCGTCACTGTTTCGGCACTGTTGCCATCCGGATACATCGGTGCGGTAACCCACCCACAGAAGATATCCTCACCTTCTGTGAGGCCAGTCGGCACGTCATACATACATTCGGTTTCTTCAAAGGTTGGTTCAACTGTCACCGGCGATGCATCAGGGGATGCTGCAGGTGTTTGCGCCAGGCTGGTGCCTATTGGTGCCGCCAGAAGCCCGAGTGTGATGACGAGCATTAATGCTCGCCTAATTAACTGTGATTCTCTGGAACGCATGGAGACCCTTTCGATCGGCTTTTCACTCCGGTAATGCTAGCGCATGACGACGTGTTGATTGTTAACACCATGTGTCGTACGCCGCCTCGAAACCATAGAGATGCAGGGTTAGGGCCGTCATCGTCGTGCTGCTTACGGTGCACGTGACGTACCGATGGGCGATGGGTTGCGTGAGCAAAAATGCGTGTTTTGCCCACTTTTCACTGCCGTGCTATTGTCGAATAGCTTTATGAAGAATCGGGTGCTGGTCGAGAGTCCAGCTATTAAATGCGGGAGCTAGGTATGGCCAACGTACTCGTTGTAGGCGGCGGAGTTATTGGTGCGTCGGTGGCCTTTCGGGCGGCCCAGGCTGGCGCGGAAGTCACCCTGATCGACGCCGGTGGGCTCGGCCAGGGTGCCTCATTTGTCGGGTTCGGTGCCATGTTCGCCAGCAACAAAAACGACCAGGATTACTACCGGCTCAATGTCGCCGGTATGGGCGAGCACCTCCGCCTGAGGAATGAGTTCGGCAATGCCCCATGGCTCCACCAGGTGGGATCAATCCAGTGGGAGCGCGGTGGCGGTGCCCGGGATTACGTCGGCAACTTCGAGCCGCTAAAGGATGTCGCCACGCGATTACGATCCTGGGGGTATCGGGCGGAGTCGCTGCCAGCTTCCGAACTCCGCTACCTGGAGCCCGATGTCGTTATGCCCGCAGAAGTGGAAGAGTTCGTCTACTACGCCGATGAGGGGTACATTGACCCCGTGCTCTATGTCGGAAACCTGCTCGGCCGAGCCCGCGATTACGGCGCGACGGTCCGTTCGAACTGCGCAGTCACCGGATTCATCCGCGAAGGCGATACGATCAAGGGCGTGAACACGAGCACCGGCGAAACGTTGTACGCCGATACCGTTGTGCTCTGCACCGGCAAGTGGACCGATGAGGTAGCTCAACTCCTGGGGCTCGAATTCGAGATGTCGCCCTGGCTGGGTATCACCATGATCTCTACGCCAGTTGCCGCCCGCCTCAACTCGATTGTGAAAGACGGTCTCAACGCATTTCGACCCGATGGTGCCGGACGGGTCTTTGTGCACCACAACGAGTTTGATGACATGGTCTCCATCGACAATCCGGATGATCCCACACCAGACGTGAAGGCGGACCTGATAAACCGCGTTGCGGAAGTGTTCCCGCAGATAAAAGATGCGTCTATCGAAGCCGCCAGAATCACGATCCGACCGGTACCAGGCGGGGACCATAACTCCGCTATCGGACCCGCTCCCGGGCTCGAGGGAGTCTATTTCGTGGTGTCGCACAGCGCTATCACGTTGGCTCCGCTGTTGGGCAGGCTTTCCACTGGTGAAATCCTCTCCGGCGGATCGAATGATCGCCTGGAGCCATACCGGCCCGCACGATTGATCTCATAGCGGAACGTTCCAGCCGAAATCACTTCGCTTGTGGTGTAATGCCCGGGATGGAGTGAGGAAGAATGGCACCGATCATTGAGGTCAACAACGTCGCACGAGAGTTTCGTCGTCCGAAACAGATACAGGGTCCCTTTGGCGGTATCCGCTCGTTTTTCACGCGTGAAGCGGATATCGTGCGTGCCGTTGAAGACGTCTCCTTTTCAATAGAAGAGGGCGAGATCGTCGGCTACCTCGGAGCCAACGGCGCCGGCAAGAGCACAACGATCAAGATGCTGAGCGGAATTCTGGTGCCGACCTCCGGAACAGTCACGGTCAATGGCCTTGTGCCGTGGGAGAACCGCGAAGAGAACGCGCTGAATATCGGTGTGGTTTTCGGGCAGAGAACCCAGTTGTGGTGGGACCTGCCGCTGATCGATTCGCTGCGGATCATCGCGAAGCTCTACCGGATGGATACACCCCGGTACGAGCGCAATCTCGCTCGCCTCAACGAACTGCTCGACCTGCAGCCATTTCTCCAGACACCCGTGCGCCAACTCAGCCTCGGTCAACGCATGCGCGGTGACCTAACGGCGGCAATGTTGTACGAGCCGAGGATTCTCTATCTCGATGAACCGACGATCGGCCTGGATGTGGTCGCGAAGGAGCGCATGCGCTCCTTCATCGAGCAGGTGAATCGCGAATCCGGCACCACGATTATTCTTACAACTCACGATCTCGCCGATGTTGAACGCCTGACGAAGCGAATCATCTTCATTGATAAGGGCCGCGTGCTCTTCGATGGCCCGGTTGCCGAGCTCAAGCATCGCTATGCGCCGTATCGTGAATTGCATGTGACGCTCGCACCGAACGGTGAGGACATCACACCGGTCGATGACCTTACCGGCGTCATCGATGTGCAGCAACCGGATGGGCAACTCGTCATCCGGTTCGATCCGCAGGTGATTGCCGTTGCTGATCTCATTGCGGCGGTTGTTGCGGGGAACGTTGTCAGCGACCTCGCCATCGTGGAACCTGCGCTGGAAAGCGTGGTGCGAGAAATCGTGCAAAGTGGAGACGTGCGGGCATGATGTTCACTGCCAACATTCCTGCCTGGAAAGAGTTAATGCGCGCCAACATCCGGTTTCAGTTCATGTACCGGTTCAATGTGATTATGGGTATTTTGCTGGCGGCCGTGACTATTTACCTGCTGACGCTGGTGTGGACCAGTGCCTACGGCGGACGTGATGAAGTTGATGGTATTCCGCTGCAGGCAATGCTCGTATACCTCACCATCGGAAACTTGCAAGCATGGTACCTGCGGCCAGAGATTGGCCACGATATCGTCGCCCGCGTGCGCGAGGGGCAGATCGGCTTCGATTTGAGTCGGCCGGTGAGCTATCCGGGACAGTTGGTTGCAGGTGCAGCTGGCGACTTGCTGGGGATGCTTCCGATGATGATTGCCGCGATTCCCGTCGCTGCCGTTCTCGGCGAGCTAGCTATGCCACCAGGCTGGCAGGCTGGTGCTGGGTACATCGTGAGCTTCCTGATTGCCTGGCTGATTGCGGTGGAGCTCGCCATGATTATCGGCCTTGTGGCCTTTTGGACGCTGGAGATGACCGGCTTCATGATGGTCTACAACCTCGTCGGCAGTTTCGCCACGGGAGCACTGGTACCACTCTGGTTCATGCCGGATTTGCTGCGGCAATTCGTCCAACTGCTGCCATTCCAGAGCATCGTCTACGTGCCGGTGAGTATTTACATAGGCATTCCGGCCACGGGCGGAATCCTGACTGCGCTGGCCCTGCAGCTTTTCTGGGCGGTGGTGCTGGTGGGCGTGATTCGGTTTGTGTGGGAGCGGGCGCTGCATCGCACTGTGATCCAGGGAGGGTGATATGCAATCAGTATCATCCAGGCCGAAGTCACGACTGACCGAAAAACTCTCCCTGTTAGGCACACTGGCCTGCGCGTCGATCCGCTCCGAACTGCAGTACCGGGTCAATGCGATTAGCAGTATTATCGGTGGCATCCTCTTCCAGATCACCGGTTTTCTCGTCGTCTGGATTATCGTTGCCCGTTTCAATCAAATCGGCGGATGGGGGCTGGCTGAGCTGACGTTCCTTTACGGAATGCGACTTACCAGCCACGGTATTTTCTACGCCTGTTTTAGTCAGATTTTTGAACTCGATAACGTGATGATACGGGGAGAGTATGATCGCTACCTCGTGCGACCAATGTCCCCGTTATTGCAACTGTTCACTCGCAAGCTGCGCATCAATGCGTTTGGTGACTTGCTTGGCGGTTCGGCACTGCTTGTTGCTGCCAGCACGATTGCAGATGTTGACTGGAGCCCACTTGCGGTGCTCTACCTGCTGTTGGCGGTTATCGGTGGTGGCCTGGTAGAAGGTGCGGTGCAGATCGCGCTGGGGTCGCTCAGTTTCCGCTTCTTGCACACGCTGGCCTTACGAACCACCGTCAATGAAATCTTCAATGTCTATGGGAATTACCCACAACAGATCTTCCCGGCAGCATTGCGCACGGGGCTGACCTTCCTGTTGCCGATCGCGTTTGTCGCCTACTTTCCGGCGACAGTGCTGCTGAATCGCACCGGCGATCTCGCTGTGCCAGCCTGGCTGGCTGCAAGTTCGCCGTTGGTGGGAGTGATCCTGTTCGCCATCGCCGTGCGAATTTGGAAAATCCAGAGTGCGCATTATCAAAGCGCCGGGAATTAAGGCGCAACGGTTGCACCGCATTTTACATGCGGTG
>CAZGML010000006.1:100463-105674 GCA_964526965.1 uncultured Sphaerobacteraceae bacterium
TATCAAAGCGCCGGGAATTAAGGCGCAACGGTTGCACCGCATTTTACATGCGGTGTTCACTCAGTCCGGGCAACGGTAGCATCGCATTTTATATGCGGTGATCACCCTGCAATGGGGCACCTACGTGTACGCCATTACGGAATGGCTGGCGGTCCTTTACGGATGCGCTCCAGCAACGACTCCGGCGTCTCGGCGTCGTCCCATCGACTTTCTATGAACCAGGTGGCGCCTGCTTCTGCGACCGATCCGATGTAATCGGTATCGGTGGCGTCTTCCGTTGTCCCTTCGATCACAACGTCAAACGACTTACCCGTTTCATGATGTGCCTGACACCATGCCACGATCTCCCGCAACACATCTGGCTGCACGGAACCGAACGGATTCTTGTCCGGGGACATATCGACCGGAATGATGCCATCCCAACGAGCTGCACGCGCGAGTGATTTCTCGTGCGGCCACCCGGCGACGGTCCAGACCGGGATGCGATCCTGTACCGGTTTTGGTAGCAGGGTCATATCGCGGACCTGATAGTGTTTGCCGTCGTACGAGAACTTCTGGCCCTTCTGACCGAGCTCGAGAATTGCGAGTGCTTCGTCCAGCCGTTCGGCCCGTTGCTTGCGATCAGTGGAATCCGTGTTGACGCCGCTGAATCCGACATCGTCCGGGACACCTAACGCTACTGGCAGAACGAGCCGACCGTCGCTGAGATGATCGATAGTCACTGCTTCTTTCACGACTTTCCATGGCCGACGTCGGGCCAGCGGCAGGATCATCGCGCCGATGGTGACGCGCTCAGTGACACCGGCGAACGCGCCCATCATTACCCAGGGATCGTAGACTGGTGTCTCACCGATGGAGATGGCATCCCAGGTGAACACGCCATCCCAGCCGGCGTCTTCTGCTTCGATCGCCAGCCTCAATACGTCCGCCGGTGTGCCTTTGCTCAGAACAAATCCGTATCTCATATCTGCTCCTTTCAGCCACCAGAGTTTAGCGAAGCCGGTGGCCGGAGCGTGTCCGCATTCTCACATCTGGACTTCGTAATCTCGCCCAATGGATTCGCAAACCTTGGCGAGCGCAGATTCGGAGAAAAACTGCATCCGCAGATAATGGCCATTCATCACAAGTGTCATGGTGTATGACGTGCCGACGACATCGGCGCCTTCATTCTCTGTTTGCAGCCAGGCCGGGCCGCTCTCCGGGTTGGTGTTCCACCCGACAAACACAACCGGGGGTGCATTCTGCGCAATATCAGCAAAGCGCAACATGTCCTCTTCATCGGAAGTCGAATCAGTTACCGCCCCAAAGTACACACTTCCAAGTGGAAATTCTGTTCCATCAACAGGACGGTAGATTAAAAGTTGCTGAGGATCCTGCACACCATCCGGGTTGAATGATCCCGCGCTCGGAGTGAGTTCGTATTGTTGGTCAAACACTTCACTATAAATCAAATCAGGAAGGTAGCCGACTAGTTCCTCATCTACTGCCGTGACCTGATCCAGCCCAAATGGCGCATCACCTTCTTGCGGGGTGTTCTCTATAAGGCTAAAACGATGAATCTGTTCTTCGACGAAGGCGGCATCGCGACCGAACCACCAGCGCCAGGCGCCATCGTGGAACTTAAGGCGCACCACGTCATCGAGGGTTTCGCCATCGGCGAACTCCTGTGTAAAGCTGACTTCCGCCACATCGGAGTAGGTGACGCCGGTGACATCCCAGGTCCAGCTATCCAGCCAGGCGACATCGTAGGCGTTGGCCGCTTTGGGACCACGCGTCTGGAAATCCTCCTGATACCAGCCGATAACAGTACCGCGAGGAACGATTGCCGCCGCATCGGGATGGATGTGGCTATAGAGCTCGTATAACGCCGGGATGTGCTCGGTTGATTCAAGGGAGCTGAGGTACTCGGCGGCAGCCATGGGGTCGTCCCCGGCGATGGTGTGGCCGGGTTCTGTTGTTTGGGCCGCTCCTGGCCTGACGCCTGTACGTGCGAGTGCGACTGATGCGGTGCTGATAGAGAGAAATCGCCGTCGGTTCATGAGTGCCTCCTTTTGTAAGGCGTATGACTGTTTGGCTACTTCACTGTAACGCAATGCATGCTTCAGCGGTTTCGGCAGCGGACGTCAGGGTTGACTTGATTTTTGGCAAAGATCAGCCGGTTGGCTGGATGGGAGTGCGTCTTGGCCGGGCGACGTGTCCGCTCACGATGAAGACCACCGCCATCAGGATCACGGTGCCACCGATAAGCACATTCGGTCCGATCGGCTCGTTCGCCAGCGTGGCACCGAGCAAGACGGCCACCATCGGATTAACGTAGGCGTAGGTTGAGATGATCTCGATCGGGAGGTTTCGATTCGCGTACATGTAGGCGCTGTAGGAGATGAGCGATCCGACGATGACGAGCCAGAGGAGGCCGGTCCAGGATCGACCGCTCACGGCCGCGACATCCATCTCTTGCCATTCTCCGAAGATACCCGAGAGCACGATAAGCACGCCACCGCCGATAAGCATTTGTAATCCGGTGGAGAGCGTGGGATGTTTAGGTAAATCCAGGTACCTGCTGGCAACCGTTCCGAGCGACCAGGCGATTGTGGTGGAGGCGGCGACGATGGTCCAGAAAATGGAAATTTCTCCGGATCCCGGTCCCCCAGCCATGATGGTGATACCAATGAGTCCCACAATGAGTGCGCCGAGGATTTTTACGCTTGGTCGTTTGCGGAGGTGTATAGCCGTAAAGAGTGCCATCCATATCGGCACAACGCTAATGAGGAGCGAGGTAAAGCTGGAATCGAGATGACGCTGGGTTACGCCCACCATTGCTGTGGCCATAACCAGCATAAGGAGGCCAATAATACCGGCTGAAACTACCTGGCGAAAGGTGAGGTGCACGTCTCCGCGCTTCCAGGCGGGGATAGCGACGGCAATGAGAATTGGTGCTGCAAGGAAGAACCGAAGGGCCGTCATCATGAGAGGTGGAATGGTCTCAACTGCGGCGTTCATGCCGAGATAGGTTGATCCCCAGCCGATCCAGACCGTGAACAATGCCAGCCACGGTAACAACGCACCACGACGCGATGAATCCATGTATGTATCCCGGGCAAAAGAACGGCAGCCGATGATGCTGTCTGTGACAGTGTACCTCTGAATTTGTCCAGCGGTACACCGTTGTCATGCTTCTACCGTCCGCCTTCGCTAGTCAGCGCATCTCCGTGGCTGACGCTCACCACCGCCGTGATTATCGCGAGAACAGTTAGTCCAGTCATGACGATCATTGAAGGCGTCGCCTGGCCATCCAGCATTACGGACCGCAGCGCTTCTACTTGCCATGCCAATGGGTTGAAGCGCGCAATCCATTGCAGGTGTGTGGGAGCGTTCTCCAACTGATAAAAGACCGGCGCCGCCAGGCTGAGAGGAAGCATCATGAAGCTGACAATGATGTCCCGCGTGATGTAATCACGCACGAAACCGCCGATGACCATGGCAAGTGCTGCCCAAAAGGCCACCGTTACCAGGGCAACCACGATTCCCGCTGCAAGGTGGAGGGGTGCCAGGCGAACACCCATCATGGCCGCGAGAGCGACAAGGACCAGACTCTGAACGAGTAGCGCAATAACCGGCGCCACGATTTTGCTGAGCGCGTACCCTAAACCTCCGGCACCGGCGAGCCGCTTGATTGTGAGCATCCCCCATTGACGATCATTGACAGAGCGGTACATGGTGCGGCTGAATCCGCGTAATGCCTGCAAAGCGATCAGGCCTGGTAATACGAAGGCGAGGTAACTGTTCCCGTTGTAGAAATCTCCCTCGTCTCCGATCAATCCCTGCAAGCCGGCAGCAAGCAGTACGAGTTGAACGGTCGGTTCCAGGAGGAGCTGACTGGCCAGAATCCGGCCTTCACTGAACAGGGCGATCAACTCAATCTCCGTCAGTGGTACAAAGCGCTGCATCGACCAGCGGCGGGATGACCCGAAATGAGTGATCATCATGAATTTTCCTTTTGTTGGGTAAGTTGCAGGTAGATATTGCGCAACGAGGCCGGAGTGCGACTCGCCTCCAGCACGCGGGCCACGCCGTACAAGTCCAGCACAACATCGCTTAGCGCTCCGTCGTCAGGCAGGCCAACCTCCACGATGGCCGGATTCTCTTCATTGCGCGTAGGCGAATAGACGGCCAGTGTTTGCAGAATCTCAGGCGACACATCGGTATCCAGTGTGAGACTGAGCGTATCGGTAGCGGTGAAGCGTTCCAGGAAATCGCCCATGGCACTGTGAGCGATGACTTCTCCATCGAGGATGAAGAGCACCTCATCGCAATAGCGCTCCAGCAATCCGAGGTCATGCGAGGACACCAACGCCAATGCTCCTTCACGCGTTTTCTCGCTGATGAACCCAAGCACCGCCTCGGACGATTCCACATCCAGTGCAGCCGTCGGTTCATCCAGCAACATGATCTGTGGATCGCTCATCAGTGTGCGAGCTACCTGGATTCGTTGTTGCTGGCCACCGCTCAGCATGCTGACATCGTGGGTTGCCAGCTCTGTGAGTCGGAAACGGAGCAGCAAATCATCTGCCCGGGCAACGGTCTCCCGCTTGCCAAGGCCATACATGCGTCCACCGATCTCTACATTCTGGCGAGCATTGAGGTACCAGTCGATGGTGGTGCGCTGGCTACTCCAGCCGATGCGATCATCCGGATCGGCGAGGCTGATCTCACCTTCCGAGGGTTGGATCGCCCCAGCCAGCATGTGGATCAGCGTTGATTTCCCGGCTCCATTTGGCCCGAGCACGGCGACCATTCGGCCCGCTTGCAAGCTGATGGAGGCATTGCGGAGGCCCCAGGAACCGTTGGTGTACTGCTTGCCGAGGGAACGCGTAGCGAGCACCACAGGACTATGGTGAAGAGATGATTTCATTGTGAGAAGAATCCCGGTCAGGGAGCGTGGAGGTGTGTTCTCCACCCGATTGACACGTGCATCCGGCCGACCCCGGGGGCGAGGTGGGGTGTGCTCAGGATGTCATGTGGTTGTGTGCGCCAATCAGGCGATTCGCAATCGGTACATGGTGACCTCAAGGAGTGAGCCGAATGTTCATTGACCATAGTATCGCACGAACGTCCCGCGGAACAGCTCTGGAAGTCTGGGGCCCGTTTGCTAGAATCAAATGGCAACCGGACGAGGAGCGCCGTACCCGGACGACGACAAGACGACGCTGG
>CAZGML010000007.1:0-96446 GCA_964526965.1 uncultured Sphaerobacteraceae bacterium
GCATATGATCTCCTGAAATAGAACGACACGTACAAATGTATTTGACTCTATGCAGGCCGGGCCGTCAATTTGACACCAGCTTATGTTAGTGTACACTCACAACCATAGATGCATCGTAAAGGAGAAGCCTTGTCCATTACACCACGGCGAACAGCCGACGAACGCCGTACCGATGTTATCCATGCAGCGATGATCGAGTTCGGTACGTTCGGCTATCACGGTGGATCAACAGAACGAATCGCGCGAGAATCAGGGATATCCCAGCCCTACGTGTTGCGGTTATTCGGTACCAAGCTAAACCTCTTCGTCGCTACTCTCGATGATGTCTGCGAAACGATCATGCATACCTGGCAGCAGGCACTCGATTCGTCGCCAGAGTCTGGTTCCGGTTGGGAGGCGCTCATGGTCCTTGGCCAGTCGTACGCGCAGGGTGAAAACACGGCGATGCGCTTCCGCATGATTATGCAAGGAGCCGCCGCCGCGAGTACTCCCGAGGTGGAAACGGCAATCAACTCCGGGATGGACAGGTTGTGGAACTGGGTGCAGGCCAACACGGGAGCTACTCACGAGGAGCTGCAGCGATTCTGGGCGTTTGGCATGATGCAGACTATGGGCATCTCGATGAACGCTCACCACTATGTAGCATCCAGTGATCGGGCTCGGGCCATGGTTCATCTTCCCGGCAGGTAGCTCATCACCGGAAATTACCCTGACAGTTTTTAGGCGCTTGTTAGTGATCAATCACTAGTATAGGAGCAGAGGTATGAACTCCGAACACAACAACGTTATCAATACGCTCTTCGCTATCGAGTGGATTTTGCTCGTAACCGTCATGATCGGTGGAGAAGCATTGCTCCGCTTGAGCCAGGGTGAACTTACCGATCACACGGAGCGCTACTTCCGGGCTGGTCACGCTCACGCAGGTGTGCTGGTGGGTATCGGTATGGTGCTGGTGCTCGGCCTTGGTCGCACCGAACTCTCCGGCCAGGGCATGATTCTCACCTGGCTCGGTTGGGTGAGTGGTGTACTGCTGCTTTCGGGTGGATTCTTCTATCACGCCTACCTGGGCGAGGCGGGTACATCGTCGCCCGGTACCTGGATGACGGCTATAGGGGGAATCGTGCTGGCGATCATGGCTCTCTGGTTCGCCCTGCAGTTGTTGCGGGCGCACTAGCCAATCGGCTTCAGGGAAGTATCGGTGTCGTACACATCGATGCCTTCCTTGCGCTTGAAAAGCGCCACGACACGATAGGTGATTGGCGTTGCAAGCACCTCAATGCCGATCTTGATGATCCAGTTGGTGTAGATCATCTCCCAGATGATGTCGTTGGAGAAAACGCCAGCAAACGCGATCAGTACGAAAACAACGGTATCCAGCCCCTGCCCTGCAATGGTGGAACCGATGGTGCGCACCCAAAGGTGACGTCCCTGCATTTTGACCTTGAGGCGACTCATGAGCCCCGCGTTGATAAATGACCCAACGAGGTACGCCGCCATACTGGCAAGCAGGATGCGCGGCGTGTTGGAGAAGACCAGTTGGAAGCCGGCATCGAAGTCCGGATCGTTATGGGTTGGGAACTGCATCGCCATCTGGTAGACACCCACCGCAAACAGGTTGGTGATGAACCCGAGCCAGATCACGCGGCGCGCGATTTTGAAGCCATACACCTCGGTGAGCACGTCGCCAACGATGTAGGCGATAGGGAAGGTGATGGTGCCAGCATCGGCGGCGAACGGACCGAGATCGAGCACACTCACCGCCACGGTATTGGCAGAGATCAGACAAGCCACATACAGCGCGACAATTGCGCTGAACCAGGTGGATCCGGTACTTCGGAAAAGCTCAGGTTGTTGTGCGGACATGAAGGAACCCTGGTGATACTGGCGGAGGTTGCCCTTCATTTCGGGCAGAGATCATTGTAGGCGCCTGTAGAGTGCCATCGCAAATGCCCGGAGGATGACCTCCGGGCATTGCCGTTGCGTTCGGTGTGTGTAGCGGGCCGTTACTGGCAGTGCCACTCGTTGCGGCGGCCGTTATCCCACATCCAGGCCGCAGCGTAGGCGTTGGCTTCTGGATCGAAGATATCTTCGTCAGCATACGGTGTGGTTGCCCAGGTGCTGGGAAGGAACTGGAAGAGCCCACTCACACCACTTGCCGGATTGACAGCGTTGGGATCCAGCACGCTTTCACACTGGGCGACGCGCAGCATGTCGGCGCGTGGCTGCCCATAGTGGTCAGCTGCTGCGTAGATGATGCCGATGATCTCATCCCGCGTGTATTCGGTATCACCAGAATCCGGATACCAGACACTACCCGTGGTGAGATAGTCGCCACTGGCCCATCCCTGGCTGCCGTGGAACTGGAGCGGATAGAACCCACCCTGCGGATCACCCATCACTTGCACGGTCGCGCCGGCAGGCATCACGGTTACCACATTGTAGTTGGTACCGGGGCCCTCGCGAAGGTTGAGTCCGACCGACACGGTCATTTCGCTTACGACGCTATCGCCGACATCAACCGCGCCCGGTGCATCCGGGTTCGGAGCCGGGGCTTCGCTCGGCGGACCAGGGTCGCCAGCGCCTTCGGCCGTGAGCCAGTCACCATGCATCCAGCCTGAATTCTGGCCGTACTGCACCGGGTAGAAGCCGTTCTGCGGCTGACCGGTGATTTCAACAGTGGCGCCATTCACCAGGGTGGTGATGATGGTTGAGCTTGTGTTTGCCTCGGTGCGAAGGTTGAGTCGGGTAGTTGTGCGCGCATTTACACCCGGTCCCAGGTCACTGGATGTGTCTGGTGCCGGCTCGGTTGGCTGTGGAGCTGGTTCAGTTGGCTGCGGTGCCGGCTCGGTTGGCTGCGGATCCGGCGCGGGTGCGCTGGAGCCACCGGTCAACCATGTACCGTGCATCCATCCCTTGTTACCGCCATAGCGTGCCGGGTAAAAGCCGTTCTGCGGATCGCCAAGGATCTCAACAGAGTTACCGACCGGAACGGTGGTGATGATGGTGTAGCCCGTACCCGGACCACTGCGCATGTTCAGGTAATCGGTGGTGGACATGGTGCCAACCACGGTGTCGCCAATAGCAGGGGTTGATGGCTCATTCGGCGCCGGGCCGGCAGAGCCGCCCGCACTGAGATAATCGCCATAGGCCCAGCCGGATGTTCCGTTATAGACCACGCTTAGGAAGCCGCCGGCAGCTTCGCCAGTAAGGCTGACCGCGGCGCCATCCGGCATAACCGTGATAACGGAGTTTCCGAGGCTCGGACCGGTACGCAGGTTAAGTGCGCCATCGATCACGTAGGCTGTGCCAGTTGCACTTGGGCTTGGTGACGGCGCGGAGCCTCCGGTGGAGATCCAGTCGCCATGGGCCCAACCCCAGTTACCGTTGTACGTCAGGGAGAGAAAACCGTTTTCCGATCCACCATCAAGCGAGACAGAAGCGCCCGGTGGCATCACGGCAATCACTGCGTGATCGGTACTCGGGCCATCTCGGAAGTTGAGATGGTCGGTTGTAACAGCTGCAGTTTGTGCGCTGGCCGCCGCTGGTTGCATCAGGAGCAGGCCTCCAAAGACCATGCTGAATACAGTCGCGAGTGCCAGGACACGTTGAATCGGTGACCACAAAGAACGGGACACCGAGGGGGAGGTAGTAGACACGTTGTGGAACTCCTTGACCCGTCTCACTCCTCCCCTCCGAAGGCGTAAGGCGGTCAATACTCCACACGCATAAAGAATAAAAGCACGTGTGGGGCGATGATGGCGACGCGCATGAGGATGACTCCAGCCAAGAAATCAACTCACACAACCATCGATACGGGTCACAGTACAACACGAACGGACACTGGTGCAAGGCACACAACCACTCGTACGTACACACCATGCAAAGCCACCCTGACCTGCACTGACACTATTGTACGTACATCCCTGACAAAGGCAATGTTTTCATAATGGAATTATCGATCAGGTCAACCATTGCTCTCCGGACCACGCCATTTCCCAGAATGCGAGCTCCCACCGGCTCGATGTGATGAACGCCTGTTCGACGCGTTTTGCTGCGCTGGCAGGCAGGCCTTTGCACACCTCATCCGTCGCATTGCGACACCACTCGCCGAGCTGTTGGAACTCCTCACTGGCGTACAGATCGATCCAGCGGCGAAGGCGGTCATCGTCAGGCATACCTCGTGCAGCGAGCCGCTCCCCAACCTCGCCGTATCCCCAGATGCATGGGAGCAATGCGCCCATCAGCTCCGGAAAATCGCCGACGGTGGCCGTGCGCAGGAGGAAATCCGAATAACCCTGGCACGTCGGTGCCTTGGTCTCGGCTTCGAGTTGCTCCGTACTAATGCCGAACCCGGCGACGTAACTACGATGCAGGTCCATTTCCGTGTGGAGAATCTCGTGACCCATTTGCGACATGGTGTTCATAAGCTCCAGGGTGGGAGCCTTCAACATCCCTGCGCCAAACAGACGGGCGTAGTCGATGAGATAGAGGTAATCCTGCCGCAGCCAGTATGTGAACTTGTCCAGATCGAGTGAGCCATCACCAATACCGGTGACGAATGGATGTGCGTGCTGCGCTTCCCAGATATCATCGGCGATCGTGCGAAGGTGCTGTGAGAATGACATGGTTCCTCCTATTGAATCAAGTCGGTAGAGGTCGACCTTCCGGCGTAAGCCGGATGTTGTCGACCCGGGCGGACCCGGCTGCGGCCGGGTCCGCCCCTACGGATACGCCTCGCTCATGAATGCGCCACATACCGACGCCAGGGCAGAGCCAGGCGCTCGATTAGCGAAACAATCAGGAAAAGCGATACGCCCATCACGGCGAGAATGACGATACAGGCGAACACGCGAGGCGTTTCGAACTGGGGTGCAGAGCGGTCCATCAGGTACCCGAGCCCGGCCCTGGCACCGACGAACTCGCCGAACACGGCGCCGATCACTGAAAACGCTACCGAAATGCGAGCACCACTGAAGATGAGCGGTAACGCTGAAGGCGTTTTGGCGAGACGAAAGACCTGCCAGCGATTCGCACCCATCGAGACCATCAACTTCAGCAGCTCGCGGTCGGTACTCTTCAATCCATCCACAGTGTTCACGGCCAGCGGGAAATACGCGACCAGTGCCGTAATCAGCACTTTCGGCAGCAATCCATATCCAAACCAGATGAGGAAGAGCGGCGCCAGCACAACCATCGGAATCGTTTGGCTGGCAATGAGCAGGGGATAGAGAGCGCGCTCGATAATTCGGGAGCTGTCAATGGCAACACCGGTCAGCAACCCGGCAGCAACAGCGATGCCGAAGCCGATCAGCACTTCGGTCAGCGTAACGCGGGTATGCATCATCAACATGCCCCAGTCGTCGCGGAACGACTGCACCACGTCGGAGGGCGCGGGCATCATCCATCGCGGGGTGTCGTTGAAATACACGGCGACTTCCCACACCACGAGGAGCGCCACAATCAGCATGGCCGGGCCGACGATGCGGGCGATTCGATCACTCATGGAGCACCTGCCTCCAGCAACCCAAGCGCACCCAGTAATGCTTCGCGATGCTGCAGGAAGGCGGGATCTGTCACCATTGAGCGATTACGGGGCCGTGGCAGGGCGATGGTTTCCTCGTGGACGATGGTGCCGGGCCGGGTGGAGAGGACGAGGACACGGTCAGCGAGGAAGATAGCCTCCTCAACATCGTGCGTCACCATGAAAACACCGCGCTTCTCGCGCTCCCACATCTCCACGAGCCATTGCTGCATGGTGACCCGGTTGAGCGCGTCCAACGCGCCGAAAGGTTCATCCAGCAACATCAGGTCGCGATCGGCAAGCACCGTTCGCAAGAAGGCCACGCGCTGCCGCATACCCCCGCTGAGTTGCGCGGGGTAGCTATCTTCGAAACCCGCCAGACCGAACTCTTCAAAACGGGCGGCCGCCAGTTCCCGGGCGCGGGAAGGCGATTCGCCGTGGACTTCGATCGCGAGCGCGGCGTTCTCAACGGCGGTACGCCAGGGCATGAGCAGATCACGCTGCCGCATATAGCTGGTAAGACCGGGGCGCTCATCGGGAGGATGTTCCTGATTGTAGATTCGCACCTTGCCGTTCGATTCGACGAAGAGGCCGGTAATCACATCGAGTAGCGAACTCTTGCCGCTTCCGGATGGACCGATAAGGCAGACGAACTCGCCCGGATCCACGTGCATGTTCAGGTGTTCCAGCGCCAATAATTGCTGGCCATTTTCTATATATGTGGCGCTGAGATCGGTGATTTCCAACAGGGGTTGTGGCATCGCATTTCCTACGCCGGTATGACCCGGATCAGGTTGGCGGTCGGCGATTGCTCGCCCTCTCAGCCCGAAGTGGGCTCCCGCAGCGGATTGATGTTGCACTTAATGATAGCCGTTATTCATGACCTCTGGGCGAGACCCCAAAACTCTGCGGTTTGATCTTGTACGAGTGCACCGCATATCACATACCAGAATCTGGACAAAATGAGCCTGACCTTGCCAGGTTTGACGATTCGGGAATTCTCGATTCCGGGAACCGGCGAGATTGAGTGCCTGTGATCACATCGTCAAGATCAATCAGTTGGATACTGACCAGCACTGGCACTTTCGCCCTCGAAGCCGACTAAATCTCCTCAACTACCTATACTCGCCTCTACGCGCCCCGGAAGCCTTCTCTGGCTTCCGGGGGTCACGTTTGTGAGGAATACATACATCAGGAACGCAATCGGTCTCATGGCAAAAATGAGGAAGTGTTTTGTCCGCAGGAAGTTGCATGCTAGCAGGGCGCCAGTGAAGTGGCGATTCTCGAGACCACTCATATTGTCTTCGAACGGTGCTGATTGTATAGGCGTGACTACTTTGGCGCAGTTAGGACATAACCGTGTGACATTCACAGCTCACCCTGACTCTCGCTTTCGGCGCAAAGCCGCAATTATTTGTAGGAGGATATATGGAGAATACGAGTTCATTTAATGGTGAATATGCTGTTCTCGCAACGGGTCTTAAAAAGAGCTACGGCGAGACGCAAGCACTGAAAGGTGTTGATATCTCGGTGCGAACCGGCACGGTTCTGGGATTGCTGGGTCCTAACGGAGCCGGCAAAACGACGGCAGTGCGGATTCTCACAACGCTGTTGCACCCGGATGCCGGTGAAGTAAATGTGGCCGGAGTCAATGTATTGGCCAGGCCGGAAGAGGCGCGCCGCGTGATCGGGCTCTCCGGCCAATATGCAGCGGTCGATGAGATCCTGACCGGTCGCGAAAACCTCCTGATGTTCGGTCAGCTCTATCGCCTGCCGAGGAACATAGCTGCAGCACGTGCCGATGAGCTGCTGGCCCAGTTCGGACTAAGCGATGCAGGTGACCGCATGCTGAAGACCTATTCGGGCGGTATGCGACGTCGCCTTGATCTCGCGGCCAGCCTGATTGTGGCGCCACCAGTACTGGTGCTCGATGAGCCCACTACCGGCCTCGATCCGCGCAGCCGCAACGATATGTGGCGGGTGATCGAAAACCTGGTTTCCGACGGCACCACGGTCCTGCTCACAACGCAGTACCTGGAAGAGGCGGACCGGTTGGCAGACGAGATTGTAGTGATCGATCACGGACGGGTTATCGCCCAGGGCACGGCCGATCAGTTGAAGACGAAGCTGGGTGGCGAGCGACTCGATATCTCAGTGAGCGAAAACACCGACCTGGTACGGGCCGAAGCATCGTTGCTTCGCCTGGCAGATCGCTGGGGCGTGAAGGATCCCGATGTGCTGGTTGAGCAGCACACACGCCGATTAACCGTTCCGTACCCGGCGGGCGCATCCGGGCTGGCCACAGCGGTTCGTGGCCTCGACGAAGAGGGCCTGGACCTCACCGACTTCAGCTTGCGCCGTCCCACGCTGGATGATGTCTTCCTGCAGCTAACCGGCCACGCAGCCGAAAACGGATCCGAAAATGGATCGAAGGGAAATGATATCTATGAGTAGTACAAGCATTCCCGGCAATGTCGTTATCGAAGAAGAAGAGATACCGGCAAACGAAACAGGAAAACTCAGCACCGCGCTGGATCTTACGCCACAGCCGAAGTCGCCTGTTGCCCAGATCCTGAGCGACTCCACCGTGCTGGCGTGGCGCAGCTTGCTACGGGTGCCACGACAACTGGACTGGCTGATCGGTGTCACCATTATGCCGCTCATGTTCCTGCTGATGTTCCGCTATATCTTTGCGGGCACCGTGCAGATGACCCTGCCAGAGGGCGTGAGCGCCGTGAACTACCTGGTGGTGGGTATTCTGCTGCAGAGCATCGTGTTCAGCGGTATGAACACCAGCCTTGGTTTGGCGACAGACGCCAAGGAAGGCCTGATGGATCGATTCCGCAGCCTTCCGATGCAGCACATCTCGGTGGTACTGGGACGCATTCTCGCGGATATGGCGATCGCCATCTTCACAACAGCGACCACGATCATCGTTGGTTTCGCAGTCGGGTTCCGCCCTGAGGCGAGCCTGATCCAGTGGCTGGGTGCTATCGGCATCATGCTGCTGACTGCGTTCGTATTCTGCTGGATCGGTGCCGCCATAGGCCTGGCGCTACGCACGGTAGAAGCGGTGAACAGCATTGGCTTCAGCCTGATCATGCCGCTGACATTCATCAGCTCGGCATTCGTGAGTCCGGATTTCATGCCCGGACCGCTGGAAGCATTCGCAAAGAACCAGCCATTCTCGCTCAGCGTTAGCGCCACGCGCGGACTACTGAACGGGTACCCGGACGTCGGTAACACCGCCTTGTTCACCGTCATCTGGTGGGTTGGTGCGCTGGTGGTACTGATTCCGGTGACCTACTGGCTGTTCCAGAAGCGAGCCGAGGGCTGATTCGACCATCTGACAAACGCGTTATTAACAGTCAACGGACCCTGGGATTGCGGGGTCCGTTGCTGGTTTTTCGATCAGCGTCTCCTGCAGATTCCGAGCAGATTTCCTCAAGTTGGAGGGCGAAAGATGAAGATGAGCACGCGCATGGCGAGGATGAATGCCAGCACCAGCAGGAAATACCCCATGAACTGGAAGACACTCATACCGGAGACGAGGAGCGGCCCCTCGTCCTGACCAATCAGGAGCACCGCCATCACACCGCTGGCGGCGGCGAGAATGGTGAGCAGCGCCTCCTGCATCAATCCGCGCACGATTCCGACATCGCGCGGATCACTGAGGGGACTAATGTTCACGGTCATGCTCCCCTCCTCCATCGCGGCGGTAATGCGGTCGATGCGACGAGGCAGGCGCTGCAGCAACGGGAGCAGGCTGATGAGCTCGCCAGTCACGGCTTCCATCATCGATGACGGCCGCACCAGGTGCTTCATATACTCCTCGGCAAAATGGCGGGCCTGCGTAATGATATTGAAGTTCGGATCCAGCCACCTGAGGGTGCCCTCGATGGTACCGATGGCTCGCAGTGCCGCGGCAAGTTCTGGCGGCATGGTAAGCCCGTTGCGATTCACCGTACTGAAGAGTTCGGCCACGGCGACGGAACCGATTGAGGCTCCTGGCACGGTATATGTCGCCATAAATGCACCCATGTCGCGCTCGAGTTGGCGTTCATCGAGTCGGTCTGGTCGCTCCACCATCACCAGCAAGGCATCCACTGCGGATACGGGATCATCGTATTCCCATGCGAGCAACAGTCGCACCAGTGATGTGCGCGTGACCTTATCGATCCGCCCAACCGAGCCAAAATCGAGCAGTGTGAGTGAGCCATCCGGCAGCAACATGATATTGCCAGGGTGCGGATCGGTGTGAAATGTACCCACAATGAGCATCTGGTACAGCAGCGCATCGAAGATCGCTTTCGCCATGCGCTGACGATCTCCCTGCACCTCGTCGAGGTTGATCGTGCCGAGTGGTTGTCCGTTTATTCGCTCCATCACCAGCATGCCAGCCGTGCTGATGTCGCTATAGACATACGGTGCGCTGGGATCTCCCGGCCGGGATGCTTCGGATATCACACGGATGTTGCGCGCCTCCACGGTGAGGTCGAGTTCCTCGCGCAAGGCGATCGCAAAACCAGCGCTGAGGTCGCGTGCGCCAATATCTCGTCCCCAACTGGTGCTCCGCTCAAGTTGCGTAGCCATGCGATCGACGATATCGAGGTCCTGCTCGACCTGATGGCGGATACCGGGACGTCGGATTTTGAGGACGACGTCCTCTCCAGAAACCAGAGTAGCGGCGTGGACCTGGGCCACCGAGGCCGACGCAAGCGGATCCTTCTCGATGTTGGCGAAGACATCCTCCAGGCTGCGACCTTTGAGATTTGCGGTGATCGTTCGGTGAATCTCCTCCCAGGAAAGTGGCCGGGTACTGGTTTGGAGCGTGCTGAACGCCTCGATAAACTCGGCCGGGAGCAGATCGCGACGGGTGCTGAGGATTTGCCCGAGCTTGATGAAGGTAACGCCGCTTTCGCTGAGAGCGTCCCGCAGCTTGCCGGCAAGGAACTCACGGCCGGCAGCATCCCGCATTTGGGCACGGTTGCCCGCGATCGACCCCAGCGAGACACCGTGTTTGAAGAGAATCCAGCTGATTTGCACGTAGCGCTGCGTGCGCTGAAACCACATGCGGCCGGCCCGCAGCATGTAGACGGGGCCGGGAATGGTATCGCTGGGAATCAGCGCCTCGGCGATAACCAGGAAAACCATCCCCACGAGAATAGCGATAACCATCCCGAGCGCGGAGATGAGCAACGCCGGAAATACGGGTTCTCCGTCGGCGAGGTTGTTCGCATCATATGCCCCCGGCAGGGCATTGATGATGGGAGTCACGAGAGAAAACGTGATGACACCCGCGATGATGAGCCTCGGCAGGCTGAACTTGACGCCGAAGAGGCCACGCAACGCCCACGCCAGAATAAGCACGGTGATACCGGCGAAGATCACGAAATCGATGAATTCTATGACTCCGCCGACCATTAAGCGCAACTCCCGTCGATGACACGTTAGGTGGATAGTACCGCAGGTTTGTCACGATAAGATGGCGGGGGATCGCCGAAAACCACCTACCCGTCATTCCGAGCTCGTCGAGGAATCCCCCGGCGAAGCCGCAGCCGGTTACGCCTTCGGCGTTGTGCTTCGCACGGAGACTCTGCCGTAGGCGGCGTAGCCCTTGCTTCGCTCTAAGTGACGGAAGGATTAAGTCGCTCTCCTCTGGGCAAATCCTATGAACTCGCGCTGGCATAATGCCCCACAGAGTTATTCCACCACCATCTCAACCCGAATAGCGCCGCCGCAGCGAACGCAATTCCAACAGCGCACATTTCCCACCCAACAGAACCCCGCAGGGCATCAATCGGAAACGTCGTCACGAACGCGACTGGCATAACGCCAGAGAGAAACACCCGCACAGCACCCGGGTAAAAGCTAATCGGATAGCGCCCCATTTCGGCGACATCCTGCAACACCATCGGAAGGCCCTCTATGGTGGTGGCCCGGAATGCGATGTAGGATCCAGCCGAGATTGCACCAATCAGCAACACCATGCCGCACCCAAACAATATTGCGGCCTGAAATGCTCCTTCCAGTGTCCAGGTCATCGATGCTTGCGAAAGTCCGATAATGAACACCGCAATACCAATCAGGACGTTTGCAATCTGCGCGATTGAGACATGCCGGAACGTGACGTAGAACTGGGCATGGATCGGACGGATCAGAATCAGGTCGAGATTCCCGCGCTCCACATCCTCCGAAAGTTTGAACACCCCCTCGCCCGCAACTAATGCGTAGAGAGAGATAGCAATGCGGAAGAGCCCCACCAAAGCGAGCGCCTCACCGGCGCTCCATCCAGCAACTTCGTCTGCGTAGCTATACACAAGCACCATCGGCAGAACAGTTATGACAGTTTCCATCAATCCCACAAACGCAATTGTGAAGAAGTTGGCGCGATAGTGCGTCTCCCGGGCAATACAGAGCTTCCAGAATCGCGCAATCATGCGCAAGTACAAACGAAACATGGTTATGCTCCTACGGCTGTGTAGGCGCGGAGACCGCGCTGCCAAATGAACCAGGTGAGCGAAACGAAACCGATCATCCAACCAGTCATTAACCCGAATCCGATAATGACATGATTGGCGGACAGATCGAACAACAGCACTTCCAGCGGAAACGAGATGACAAATCGGAACGGCTGCCAATCCAGGAAGCCGCTCATCCACACCGGATACATCGCCAGTGGAAAGAGCTGGCCGGCCAGCACCATGGTGAGCAAGTGCCGTGTGCGCGCTATGCCAGCGTTATCATCCAGCCAGAACCCGAGTGCCCCCACACTGGTGGTAATGCCGAACTCGATCACCACAGCACCAAGCACGGCAATGGCGAACAGCGTCCATTTGCCGAGGTCAGTGGGTACCGAGAAGTGACTGCGATAAAAGAACCAGACGATGCAGAGTAAAGGAAGAATCGCTCCGACCTTTACCAGCTTCTCCGCGAAATTATTCGCCAGCAGATTGAGAAGATAACTTCCCGGTCGCACCAACCAGGCATTGAGTTCGCCCTGGCGAATCATGGTGGCGAGATATTCGCTATGCCACGTGGAGGTGACAACCCGAACCACTGCCATCAGCAAGTAGTAGGTGACAATCTGCTCCCGGTTCAGCGGCAGATCAGCACCACTTGCCTCCACAGTGCTCCAGATGAAGAGCCCCACCACCACTCCGGCGATGGTGCTGAGCATATATACAAAGAACTGCGTCCGGTACATCAAGGAGGCGACGATCTCGATGGACGTCAACCGCCGTAGTACCCGCAAAACAGAGGCGAAGCTCATAACGTCACCTCCCCGTTGCGCTGGAAGAATCCGCGCATCACATCGTCCAGGTCGGCATCAGAAACCGTAAGATCCTGAATCGCCCCGATCTGCCCTAGTGTTTCCAGCAGAGAGGAGAGTTCCTCTCGCGCCGATTCGATCACGAGCACGGTGCCATCCTCATCCTCAATCACGGTTCCGATCGGATGATGTTCCGGGGCAACCGGCTCCGCGTAGGCCACACGCACGAGCTTGCGCGGCTGCACATTGCGCACCAGATCCGGAAGGGAGCCATCGAATTGAATCTCGCCGGAATCGATCACCATCACGCGGTCGCAGAGCGCCTCGATATCGTCCATATCGTGACTGGTGATCATAATGGTGGTACCGCGAGCCCGATTGATTTCGGCGAGGAATGCGCGCACATTCGCCTTCGCCACCACATCGAGGCCGATGGTCGGTTCATCCAGAAACACGATATCCGGCCGATGCAGCAACGCCGCCATCAACTCCATGCGCATGCGCTGACCCAGGCTCATTTTGCGTACCTGAATATCGAGAAGATCACCGACATCCAACAGGGCTGTCAATTCATCCACGCTCTCACGGAAAACGTCGTCGCTGAGGCCATACATATCTTTGTGGAGCAGCAGCGTATCCATAGGCGTGACATCCCACCAGAGCATGGATTTCTGCCCCATTACCAGACTGATGCGCCGGAGATACTCGACCTCCCGCTTTTGCGGCAAGTGGCCGAGTACATCGATCTCGCCGGCAGTTGGATAGAGCAATCCACTCAACATTTTGAGCGTGGTGGTTTTGCCGGCGCCGTTCGGACCAAGAAAGCCAACGATTTCGCCCGGACGAATCTCGAACGAGATGTCGTTCACGGCCAGCCGTTGCTGCATCTCCCGCTTGAACACGCTCTTGATTGCGGAAAGCACTCCGCTCTGTTGTTGGTGGAATGTGTAGATTTTGCGCAGATCGCGCACACGGATAATCGTATCCGTTGAAGCAATTTTTGGCATGAACATTTCCTGTAATTTTGCCCGAATACACGCCTGATAGCCCCTCCATAAAGGAGAGATCAGGAACATTCCAGGCCCATCTGCGGAAATGTGGGGGTTATTTGCAGCGCCGGCACGGATGGGTCGTGAGCGCTAGTTACGTGGTGCCATTGTTGCCTTTCACAATCGTATTTCTTCGGACGGATTGTAGCACGCGGAAACTCTGCCCA
This sequence comes from uncultured Sphaerobacteraceae bacterium, assembly GCA_964526965.1. Classification (GTDB taxonomy): domain Bacteria; phylum Chloroflexota; class Chloroflexia; order Thermomicrobiales; family UBA6265; genus UBA6265. The sequence goes on from CAZGML010000007.1 coordinate 14,011, forward strand.
TACGGTTCCCGGAAATCATCCATACGTAGTCCCGGCCCCTGTGGCCGGGATCAACCCAAGACTCACGAATCGGCTTCCGCCACAGAGCAGGAACCCGGGCAGGGCGTCAGGGTCTACGAATATCTTTGTCGTAATAGCACCCAAAGGATCACGCAAAATTGCCCCGATGCGTATAGTTAACAGGAACCCTTGTTCCTCAGTAACGCATTTCGCTGGATCAGGCTGTTGGCGATGCTTCCGGTGTCGCGTCTGGTGGCAGAATTGGAGAGTCGCTCACGAGCAAGTCGTAGTCGAACAGCGGCACCAGGCCGTTCAGCATCTCCAAATCCTCGGTACCGGGCATCACATCGAATGGTCCGCCGACAGCAACACCTTCTGCTTCCACGGTGACGGGCGCTTCGCTCGGATCTGCTTCCGCAATGAACTCTCCGACAGCATTTGATGTCACTTGCAGTGCGGCATCGTCACCTTCGGAGTTGATCAGGTACGCCACATTCCCGACCGGCACCACCAGCAACGAAGCATAGGGGTGACCTTCAGTTTTGTCTTCGCTGAAGTAGAGGATATTCCCTTCTGGCAGGGTATGGAGATGTGTTTCTACGATAGTGGCTTCAGATCGGCCCAGGAGCATGCTGGCAATAGATGCATTCAGCATTGATCCCATCACGCCACGAAGCATCAATTCGCTTTCGAACGTCAGCGCCATCACTAGCATGTAGTGAGGGGTCTCTTCGTTCGGTTCGATGGGGAAATCACCCCAGTTCAAATCATCTGCCGGTGCGTATCGCCTGGCATACGCAGTTTCCAGACCGGGGATTTGATGCAGGAGTTCGTTAGAATCGGTTTGTGCAGACGTGATCGTTGGCAACAAGGCAGCACCGAAAACACCGGTGATAAACGTTCTTCGGGATAGATACATATGGCAGATATCGCCTCACGTAAGAACCCCCCGAATCGGCGAACCAATCCGGGGGGTTGCAATGATTTCGCCTAGATTGGCAGTTTTGCTTTCAGGTCATTCAGGGAATCGAATGTGTCCTGGGGAACCTTCTCCACTGCCTGGATCAGCAGATCGGAAGAACCGTTGGTGCGGAGCGTTTCCAACACCTCTGCCTTGGTGATTGGGAAGGTAAGATCCTTCAGGTCATCCACGCCAAGGTCGCCGATTTGCGCCTTAATGTCGCTGGAATCCACCTTGCCGTCACCGCCGGTGAGGTCGTTGAACAAACCTTTGATCTTGTCCATTTTCTCGTTCCTTTCTCTGCCCAAATGTGTGTACTGGTGATCATTATAGCGTAAAGTATCGCAGTTCGGTCGAACAAAGGCAGAACGGAACACCAGGGAGCAAACAACCTCTGTCGTTGGTGAGATCGGCAACCTGCTGCGGAGAACGACCGTCTTTTCCTTGATGCCCCTGGTTTCGGAGACTTTCTGGCCGGTGAGATTGCTAAAGAATTGTTTGGCTCTATGCATGAATACAGCCATCCTGATTAAGGATGTGCCTGTGGGGCCTATGCCTCTCGCAAGGCGATATCACGTCGCATCCAGGCTCCGTCGAAGCTGATCTTGCCGGCAGCAGCATAGGCTCGATCTCGCGCCGTGGCGATGGATTCACCTGTCCCTACCACGCAAAGCACCCGGCCACCCGCGGTAACCACATCCTCGCCCTGCCAATCGGTGCCGTTATGAAACACCACGGCAGCCTCAACACCATCGAGGCCGGTGATCACATTGCCCTTGCTGGAGCTTTCCGGATACCCCGCACTGGCAAGGATCACACCGACGGCTGCACCGGACGACGTTGGACGGCGAAGTTGCTTCAGCGTTCCAGTAGAGACTGCATGGAGGAGTACTCCCAGATCAGCATCCAAAGTGGGCAGTACTACCTGCGCCTCTGGATCGCCAAAGCGGCAATTGAATTCAATGACTTTTGGCTCACCGTCGCAGATCATAAGTCCAGCAAAGAGAATGCCTTTCATCGGCGTGCCGCGCTTCGCCATCTCGGCGATGGTCGGTTGCAGGATTTCGTGTTCGATACGGGCAAGCATGGCGTCATCAACGTATTGCGTTGGCGTGTAATTACCCATGCCACCTGTATTGGGGCCGAGATCGTCTTCCCACGCGCGCTTGTAATCGCAACTGGTTCGTAGGGGCCATATGGTGTTGCCATCGCTGAGGCAGAGAACAGAAACTTCGGGACCCACGAGCCGCTCTTCGATCACGATGGTGCGGCCGGCATCGCCGAAACTGCCATCGATCATCATCGAATCCAGGGCTGCGATGGCGGACTGCTCGTCGTCGGCGACCGCTACGCCTTTGCCGCCGGCGAGTCCATCGGCCTTAACGACGACTCCATGATCATTGAGCAGTTCGCGGATCGCGCCAACGCCCGCTTCTCGCGTGCTGACCGTGGCGCTGCGGGCAGTGGGCACGTTGGCGGCCGCCATTACCTCATTGGCGAAACTCTTGCTGTATTCCAGCCTGGCAGCGGCGCGCGAGGGGCCAGCAACATGGAAGCCCTCAGCTTCCAGGGCATCGGTGAGCCCGGTTGCCAGTGGATCCTCCGGACCGACGACGACGAGATCGATGGCGTGCTCGTGCGCGATGCTGAGAATGCCAGCCGTATCCATGGGTTGCACGGGCAGGCACTCGGCATGGGCGGATATACCGGGATTGCCCGGCGCGCAATAGAGCGCATCCACCACATCACTTTGTGCCAGCTTCCAGCAGACAGCGTGTTCGCGGCCGCCCTTGCCGATAACCAAAACCCGATACCCCATGTATATGCTTCCTTTCGGGAAGTTTGCGCCGTTGCCAGACGACAGGCCACTGTTACCCGTATACTGCTTTGTGGACTAGATCCGAACGCACCGATTTCACGCTACCGAATCGGAATGGTGCGCAGAACTGATTGAAAGGATACTGAAATGTCGATGGAACTTTCGCCTGCAGATACCCGAGTTTTCCTCTTTCACAGCAAGAACGCCGCGGCCGATGCCAACGGCGCCATGGATGCGGTGAATACGTGGCTCGGTAAGGATCGCACCGGATCGCCATACAGCAACCTGAAAGTGCGGGATATCACCGTAACTCCAGACGGCCAGGGCGGAGTGTTCACCAAGGTAGTTTGCACCCTTGGCAAGCTGAGCGCCGGTAACGTGAGCGGCGGTCGCGATCGCATGGTTGAAGAATAGCCCTGCATTGAGCAAGCAAAAGCGGCCCGATCGAGATGACTCGATCGGGCCGCCTTGTACGCCATCTATTACTGCTGAACAGTATCTGGTGTCAGGCCTTCGGCCTCCAGGTTCTGCTCACCGAAGAAGAAGGATTCCATCTCCTTACGCAGCATTTGGCGTGTTTCCAGATCGGCCGGATTCAGGCCATAGTGGTTGATGATGGTCGTCAAGTGGGGCTTCCACATGTCATAGGCTTCAGCTGAAACCTCGTCGTAAATGCGCTGGCCAAGCTCACCTGAGAACGGTACTGATTCCAGTCCGGGGAGCTCCTTGCCCAACTTGGCGCAATGAACAGTGCGGCTCATGAGTACTCCGTAGGGATGCAAACATTTGGCTGCGCGACTACGCAGCAGATACCTCGAGTGTACCAAATACCGGGCAAAATGCTCGGGATTGCACGATTACCAGCAACCGGCATGTATTTCTGTAGATACGACATAGCCTTAATTCGGCAGAACGATGCTGTTTTCGATTTCGGTGCGGAAGCGACGCTCGGCGGTGAATTGATCGTACTCCACATCCTGAATCAGGATAAGGTAGCCATCTGTTCCCGGAATCGCCCGACAATTGACGAAGTACATCATGGGTACCCCATCCTCTTCATACACGAAGTTCGCAAATGCCTCGTTGCGGTAGACGCCACGGAACGCCCTGCCACTGGAGTCCCGGTCCAGCACAAGATCCAGGCCGCTGGCGCTAGCGGCGAAATCAACGCACCCGGCAAGATCGCCAGCATACTGGTTGGTCGCCCAGAGCGTAACGATACTGGTGCCATTACCAACTACGAGCCGTTCATCGCCACCCTCGACGGATTCATCCAGGATCTGCCATTCGAGCGGAATCTGGGCGGTGTAGCCATAATTCGGGCTCTTGTAGAGGCTGCCCGAGAGCCCGGTGTCTATCTCGACTCCGGTGATTTCGGTAGCTTCGGCTGTTTCCTCAACAATTGCCGTTGGATCGGCTGACTGCCCTTCTGTTGATGCATCTTCTGTATCGCTGAATTCGAGCGTATCCAGAACATCCAGCGCGTGATCAAGCTCGGTATTGTATGCTCCCGGATTCGATGAGAGCAGCACGATCAGTACAGCATCCTGGCCGGGAATGGGCTCGCAGCTAATGTAGTCGACCAGCGGACTGGTCTCACCAGAGGCATAGGTATAGTTCAGATTGAAGACGCCCCAGGCGAGATTGTCGCTTTCATAGCGGAGTGGTTCGCCGTCCTGGCCGATGGCAGGCTCCCAATCCGAGATTGCGGCGGTTTGCGTAGAGTAATATTCCGATTCCCCATCAAGGCAGGCAACGGGGTCACTTCCGTACGCATCCCATGCCCAGATCGTGAAGGTGCTATTGTCCCGAAAGAGACGAACACCATCCACCGTGCCTTCCTGGATTTCGGAGTCGAGGGCCCAGACGTCAGGATCATACTCAACGGAATATCCGTAAACCGGCCCGGTATACGTACCTGCTGGCTGTGAAGCCGGTTCATCCTGCGGGTCCTCCGCGGTTTCATCAGTGGTGTTGCCAGTGCGCGGGGTGCGGGTGATCTCGGTATCATCCTCCTGCGCGAACCTGAGCGAATCGGCACCGTGAGCACCTGGTGCCACCAGCGCCAGCATCACCAGGGCAGTGATACATATTCTCAGCAATATGGAGTGGCGGATTCGCCGCATCTACGCTTTCCTTCCCCTCGATGTCCGTTCTTATGGTGCGAACTCGAGTGTTTCCAGAATATCCAGCACGGCGTCGAGATTGTTGTTGTACTCATCGGGGAACGATGTCATCTGCACGATGAGCACAGCATCTTCACCGGGGATTGTTTCGCAACTGATGTAATCGACGAATTCCACGTCGGCGCCAGTGGATGAGTGGAACGTGTAACTAAATACTCCCCACGCGAGTTCGTCGCTCTCGTATTTGAGCGAGTCACCGTTGGCACCAATCGTCAATTCCCAATCACTGATATCTTCGATGTCGCTGCTAAAATAGGCATCCTCGCCTTCGAGGCAGGCAACGGGATCGGCACCGTATTCATTTGTGCCGGTGAAGAAAACGGTCGTCGATTCGCCATCGATGCGAACAGAATCAACGGTCGGACTTTCAAACGTATCGACCTGGTTCCAGAGTGTGGTGTCGTACGTAAATGTGTACCCCCATACCGGACTGGTGTAGGTTCCGGCGTCGCCTGGTACAGCAACATCCTCTGTTGGTTCGGTGGTCGGTTCTTCTGTCGGGATTTCCGTTGGCTCAGTAGTCGGCTCTTCCGTGGCCACCGGTGTTTCGGTAGCATCACTGCCCGTGCGTGATGTACGGGTGATTTCCTCCGTGGGTTCTACCGTGGCCGATCCGGTCAGGTCCTCCGGCTGCTCCGTTGCTTCCGATTCGGTTGTTGCTGCGGGAGTCGTGGACCGGTCCCGACTACTGCGAGAATCCCGACCAGATGTTTCCGCCGTTGCATCAGCATCGGTACTACCGGCATCATCAGTCAGCCCCGTCAGCACCGGGGATCCATTGATGGTGATTTCTTCGCTCGTGATACCGATTGAAGCGGACTGCAGTACCGGTATCGTACTCACGCCGACAAATACTGTGGCGTCACCATTGTTTATCGAGTGTGCCTCCGAGATGAAGACATCTCCTGTATCTTGCCCCTGCGATATGATGTACGGTGGATTCTCGGAACTGCCATCTTCAATGAGCTCGTCGCCCTCCTGATACAGGGACCAGACCACATCCTCCGGCGTTATCATCTGACCATCCTCGATCATAATGATCACCGTGATGCTGCTATCCCTTGTCAGGGCGAGAAATGGGGAATCTTCTGGCGACGCGTCTACCACCCACTGGTCTGTCCAGGAGATCGTAACTCCGTGTTCCTCATCGGTGTAGCTGGTTTCATCTACCTGGGCGGTAGCCATTGCAACTCCGGAGAACATGGAGAAAAGCAACGCTGTAACTGCGGTCAGCCTGGTGATGAGATTTCTTGACTGGGTACTCATTATGGGTCGCCTCTCAGTTCCTGCGAACACTCCAGGGATGGTCTGAAGCGTAAAACGTTGTGGAAGCGGGTGTTGTTCCACTGCATACAGCACCGGCCGCCCAACTGGTCAATATCAACTGAGTACTAACAAGGGTTCGGGCGCATTCAAAATCTGTAGCTGCCCCTACTCTATCGTATCCAGCGGCCTTTTCGATGAAAACAGATGCAAACGACGCTACAGTATGTGGGAATTTTGTACAGTTCTGGTTATGGCGCACCGGATTCGGATATCCGGGCAGCAAGGAGCACGAGGATGCGACGAGTTTTTCGGCCACGGGCAGATAACCAGAACAACCCGGACCAGGTGATTCTCACAGAGCGGCACCAGCAACTGCTCGAACAGGAGCAGCTGATTCTCGAAAAGCTACGAGAATCAATGGTTCGTTTCCCGGCAACAGAGGAAGATCTCGATTCGCTCGATTTCGCGACAGCGCAGTTGGGCGAACTGTTCATGCTGGTTATTGTGGGCGAGTTCAATGCCGGTAAGTCGGCGTTTATCAATGCCTTGGTGGGCGAATCCGTAATGCCGGAAGGGGTTACTCCCACCACAGCCGTTATCAACCTGCTCCGCTATGGTGAGGAAGTTAGCGAAAAGCTCCTGCCAGATGGCGTTGTGCTGCGCACCTACCCTGCCGATTTCCTGCAAGAGATTACGGTTGTTGATACCCCCGGAACCAACGCCATTATTCGCGAACACGAAGCGCTGACCCAGAGTTTCGTACCGCGCTCCGATATCGTGCTCTTCGTCACATCGGCGGATCGCCCGTTCACCGAGAGCGAACGCGAATTCATGAGCGCGATTCGGGAATGGGGCAAGAAGATCGTCATCATCCTGAACAAGATCGACCTCATGCGCGATGAGCAGAGTCGGGATCAGGTGACGGAATTCGTGCGCGAACGGGTGCAGGAGTTCCTCGGGTTCAAGCCGGATGTCTTCCCGGTCAGTTCCCTGCTGGCGCAGCAGGCAAAGGCGCTGGAGGAGAGTAATCCGCCTGAGGGCGAGCGCCTTTGGCAAGCGAGCCAGTTCGAGGCGTTGGAAACATATGTTGTTGAAACACTGGATGAGGAGAGTCGCATTCGGCTCAAGCTGCTGAACCCGTTGGGCGTGGCGGATCATCTCAGCGATCGCTACCTGCACCTGACGCAGGATCGGCTTTCGGTGATTGCCGATGACCTCAAAACCATCGACAACATCGAGCGCCAGCTCGCTCTCTATAAAGAAGATATGCGCAAGCAGTTCGAGTTTCATCTCACGCGTGTGGAAAACGTCATTCATCGCATGAACCAGCGGGGCGATGAGTTCTTCGAAGAGACGATTCGCATCGGCCGCGTTTTCGACCTGATGAACTCGGACAGGATTAAGGCCGAGTTCGCGCAGAAGGTCATCGGCGATACCGAGCGCGCCATTGATGAAACGATCGATGAACTGATCGACTGGATGGTCGAACAGGATCTACGCGTATGGGAAGCCGTGAATGAGTATGTGGATCGCCGGCGACTGAACGAATACGCAGAGGAACTGATCGGCGATGTGGGCACGCAGTTCAAGTACGACCGCCGGTCCATGCTGGAGAGCGTGAGCAAACGCGCGCAGGAAGAGGTGGATCGCTACGATGCTGCCAAACACGCGCACGAGCTTAGCCTTGGCGTACGGAATGCGGTGGCCACGGTGGCCGTGGCAGAAGCGGGAGCAGTGGGCCTTGGCGCACTGGTGGTGACAGCAGCCAGCTCTGCAGCGGTGGATATCACCGGAATTCTGGCCGCAAGTATCCTGGCCGGTGTTGGCCTCTTCGTACTTCCGGTGAAGCGGCGCAACGCGCGCAAGGATTTCCATGAACGCAGCACCGAGCTTGAAAAGCGGCTGATGGATGTGATGAGCGAACAGTTCGAAAACGAACTCAATCGGTCTGTCGCCCGGATCGCAGATGCGATTTCGCCCTATACCCGCTTTGTGCGCAGCAGCCAGGAAAAGTATCAATCCCTGGAAGAGGAGCTGGAAACTGTACGCGGTGACCTGAGCGGAATTCGCCACGCAATTGGCGAAGAATCCTGACCAGTCAATCGACGTATTTCCGCCGCATCCATGCCTAAGTTGTGGGTTTCTGCCTAAACAATGCCGATGGCCCTTGACATCTTGCGGAACAATACGTATAGTTACTTACGAAAGGTAACGGGGCGACGGGATGTTCCCGAGCTTCGGCCGAGAACAGTTTATTGCTCCGATTTTGGAAAGAGAAGGAACAAATTTCATGGTAAAACTCAACATCGACAACAGTCACAGTAACGTCAACTTCGTTGTTCGCCACATGGGATTCGCCAAGGTTCGCGGAAGCTTCGACAAGTTCGAAGGAACGGTGAATTTCGACCAGGACAACATCGCTAACAGCTCGGTGAATTTCACCGTCGACGCCAACAGCGTCAATACCGCTGACGAAAATCGTGACAATCACCTCCGCTCAAACGATTTCTTCGGCACCGAAGAAAACCCAAACCTCACCTTTGTGAGCACCCAGGTAACTCCGGATGGTGATGACGAATTCAAGATCACCGGCGATCTCACCATGAACGGCGTAACAAAGCCCGTGACATTCGACGCCGAGTTCAACGGCAGCGGCCAGAGCCCAATGGGTGTGGAAGTCTGGAGCTTCAGCGCTGATGCCACGGTGAACCGCAAGGACTTCAACATGAACTGGAACGCCGCTGTTGAAGCGGGTGGATTCCTGGTTTCGGACGAAGTCAAGATCGAAATCGAAATCGAAGCCAACCCGGCAGAATAGAACATTCCCCAAACCACTTTGGTTCGGCCCCGGACAGTATTGTCCGGGGCCGAGTTGATTTTTCAGATGGTTCCCACCACGGTTCTTGCCGGACGATTAGACTGTTCTTACGCGAAACTCGCCAAATCTACCCCTGCAAACCGGAAGAGGCGCATATGTGTAGCTGCTGCACACCATCACGAAAATTGCCGGAATCATCCCAACAGGATTCCCCTGGTCGTCATCAACCAGATGCATCGCAAACCACCACTCCGCCGGAAACCATGGTGCACATACCGGGCGGCACGTTTCTCATGGGCAATCCCCGAGGGGATGGCTACGAGGCAGATGGCGAGAGTCCGATCCATGAAGTGTCGCTCGATTCCTTCTGGATGGATGCAACGGCGGTCACCAATGCCCGGTTCGCGAACTTTACCGCGGCGACTGGTTATGTGACAGATGCCGAACGTTACGGTTGGTCATTTGTGTTCTGGAAGTTCCTGCCCCATGAGTTGCAAGCTGGTGCGGCACCGCCCGGCGCTCCATGGTGGCGGCAGGTTCAAGGGGCGAGCTGGCGACACCCGGAGGGTCCACAAAGCACCATCGAGCGGCGTATGGAGTATCCCGTAACGCATATCAGCTGGAACGATGCCCAGGCGTTTTGCACGTGGGCTGGAACGCGCCTGCCAACTGAGACGGAGTGGGAATATGCCGCCCGCGGCGGGCGAGAGGGCGATCCCTTCCCGTGGGGATCGGAGCTCGAACCGAATGGCGAGCAGCGGATGAACGTCTGGCAGGGATCGTTCTCTGGCCACAACTCACAGGCAGACGGTTTCGCCGGCACCGCACCGGTAACCGCCTACCAGCCGAACGCCTACGGGCTCTACAACATGACTGGAAATGTGTGGGAATGGTGCGCCGATTGGTTCTCTCCGGAAACCTATCAACGGGAACCGGTTACCAATCCGACCGGACCTGGGCGAGGCGAGGCAAAAGTGCTGCGCGGAGGGTCGTATCTCTGCCACGCCTCGTACTGCAATCGCTACCGCGTTGATTCCCGCTCATCCAATACGCCCGATTCATCAACAGGGAACCTGGGATTCAGATGCGTCTGGGTGGAGCCGGCAACGGAATAACCAGTCACGGTTTTAAGAGCAAGTAAAAGTGGCTCGCATGGCATGAGTTATGCACGTGCCTTGCCGGGCCACATAATCGGCTTTGGCACACTCCGGTGGGCTACGTGCTTGAAGGAATCGTGAATGTATAAATTTCTCCAGGACATCACGAGCCACACGTTACCCGTTTCCGCCATCCCGTCTACGCTCGACGTCGGCCTCACCCGGAATCCGACGGCGATCCGAAAAAACATCCCCGACTGGCATTTCCTCGTTCGCGTACTTTTGGCGATCTTCACTATTGTGGCGTCGCTCATGGTCACGCTAGTCAATCTCGTCGGCAATTTCACACCAACCCACGCAGCCGGGCTGATGATTATGAGCGTCTGCGCGGACGCGTCCTTCCTGATTATCCTGACCCAAACCTCCGAAAACGATATGGCACGGGGTGATAACCGCCTCTTTGTTGATCCCCGATACATGCGGGCGTATCGCCCAACTGTCCCGGCTAGAAGAAAGGGAGAACATACCGGTACATCTCCTGCAGTTGATTCGTAAATCTGTACGCCAGTAAAAGAAAGGACAATCTTCAATGGCTTCCAGCGATACCACCAAAAACCAGCAGCGTCCAAATATCCTCGTTCTTTGTATCGACCAGTGGGATACGCATATGAAACTGCCCGAAGGCGTGGAACTGCCGGCTCTTGAGCGGCTCCAGCAGCGAGGAGTTACTTTCGACAGGCAGTACTGCACCATTCCAATCTGCACACCTTCCCGTGCAACGATGTGGACCGGCCAGCACGCCAAGAAGATCGACATGTGGGATAACACCAACTTCGCCTGGCTGGTTGATGGCGGCCTCTCGCCCGACGTTCCAACACTGGGCACAATGCTGCGCGAACAGGGATATTACACGAGCTTTAAAGGCAAATGGCACCTGAGCCCCAACGAGGGCGGCGAAGACATGCTCGAGAAATACGGATTCTCTGACTACCAGCAGTGGGGCGATATGTTTGGCGAACCGCTGGAAGGTGAGAAGCTGGATGGTACCGTTGCCATGCATACGGTCGACTGGCTGGAGAACAAGGCACCGGATCTCAAGCAGCCATGGCTCCATGTAAGCAGCATGGTTAATCCGCACGACATCATGTACTTCTACTCAGATGCCGAGGCGGAGTGGGAGCGATTCTCCCCGAGCATGCAGGCAAAACTCACTACCGCGCAGGATCTTGGGTTCTTCAAGGATTGGGATCCAGACCTGCCGGAGAACTTCTACGATGACCTCTCCCAGCAGCCGTTGGGTGTGCACTCTTACAAGGAGAACATCAACCGGGTATACGGTGCGCCGCCAGATGACCGCGAAGACCTCTGGAAGGCCCGCCGGAACTATCTGATTAACTGCATGCGCCTCGTTGATATGGAATTCCAAAAGATCCTGGATGCCCTGGACCGCCAGAACCTCTGGGAGAACACAATCGTCATCTACACCAGCGATCACGGCGAGATGAACGGCGCCCACCGCATGCACCAAAAGGGTGCCATTCACTACGACGAAGCAGCGGTGGTGAACTTCACGGCTGTGGTGCCTGGTGGTCCGCAGGGCGCACACACGAGCTCCATTGGTTCGCACCTCGACCTCGTGCCGACGTTGCTCGATTTTGCCGGTGTGGATGAAAATGAGATGCGAGAGCGCTATCCGCAACTCCCCGGTCGATCGATGCGGGGTTCCATCATGAATCCATCCCAGCCAGGGCCACGCGGCTCGGTTGAGCAACCCGCCGATGGCGCACTCATATGTTGGGATGGCCTCAATATGCTCGATCCGGAGTGGAACTCTTCCGGCGCCTTGGGCGGATTGATGGATCTGGGCCTTGATGCCGATGGAAACAGAAAAGCGCTGCAGGAGGCCGGCAAGGACTATGGTGCACCAGACTTCGGGCGCCGCACCTTCTACCGCGCCGTGGTCGATGGACATTACAAGTTGGTTCGCTGGTTCTCCCCACGCGAGTATGACCTTCCCAAATCGCTGGATGAGCTCTATGCCCAAAGCGATGTTACGCTGCACGACCTCGTGAATGACCCGGGCGAAATGGAAAATCTCGGTAACAGGAACCACCCACAGCACAATCCGGAAATCGTGGAGCGCATGCTCACCAAGCTGAACGCACTCATCGAGCAGGAACTCGGCGACGACCAGTGCCCGTTCGATCTCAACATGTTCGGGACACAGGATGTTACGTACCAGACCGCGTAATGCTACACGCCTGGCGTAGTGGCCAGCCTGGTTTCCAGCCCCCATCGGGGGATCGGTGAGCCAAACCGCACTGAACGTGAGCGTTGGTGCCGGGTTTGGTGAGTATGGTTCCAATGTCTGTGCTGGCTACTGTGATGATCGTGGCCGGTTTGAGTGCAACAGCGATGAATAACCCAGTGATGAGGACGGCAGACATGTGGAATGAGCTAAACGAAGCGCTTGCGGCGGTATTCGGCGAAAACAACCTGAACGCCCTCCAGACGGCACTGCGAGCGGTGATCACGTTCATCATCACTGTGGCTGCGATCCGCCTCGGCAACAAGCGACTCTTCGGGAAGGGCACCGCGTTCGACACCGTCGTCGCGATCATGATCGGTTCAGTTATGAGCCGGGCGATCACCGGATCGGGTTCCGGAACGATGCTGGCGGTCTGGGGAGCCGGCCTCACGCTTATTGGCATGCATTGGCTGGTATCGACGCTCTCGTTCCACAACTCCTGGTTCGGACCATTGGTTAAAGGCCATGAAGTGGAGTTGGTTCGGGATGGCCATATCCTCGACGACAAGATGCAGAGAACGGGCACATCCCGGCGCGACCTGAAGCGGGCCATGCGCTCAAATGGGCATTATCCGGATTTTGAAACAATCCAAATGGCCCATATGGAGCGAGATGGCTCCATCAGTATCGTGACGAAATCCTCCGAACCGAGGATCGTCGATATCGACGTGAAAGATGGCGTCCAGACCGTGCGAATCGCGCTGGATTAGCCTGACTGCGTTTGCCGCCAGTTCCCGGATATAGTTTCGAGTTGATGGCCGTCCCAAACACTCAGTTCACGGTTTTCACCATCAACAGGCATGGATTCGATATACCCCATAAATCGGGAAACGCCATCTGCTCCTCAAAACCAACTGCCCGGTAGAACGCGCGGGTAGCAGCGTACTCCGGCGAAGGGTGCGAGGCATCCAATGTCTTCACGCTCAGAAGGCTGTTGCCTGGTAAATGTTTTTCCAGTGCAGCAACCAGCGCGCGGCCGATGCCCTTGCGATGTTGCGATTTTGCGACCGCCATCCAGCTTATTTCCGAACTCCCAGGAAATAGCCGTTGCCAGGTGAGGTAGCCAACAACAGCACCATTCTCCACCGCAACGAGACCTGTGTGTTCGTGCAAATACCCTTCCGCTTCGGCGAGACCGTCTTCCTGACCGAACCATTTGGGTAAGGAACGATTAATAGCAATACAACCTGGGATGTCCTCAAAAGAGAGGGGGCAAATAGTTACGTGCATGACAAAACTCCGGATCGTTTTCCGCTTTGGACATGTGGGTTTAATATTTTTGTCATGCAATCATGACCGGAGTATATCAGGTCATAAAAATCTCTGGAGATATCGCTCCTACAACGACTTTCCGGCTTCAGCCTGCTCTCGCTCCTCGTGCGATTTTTCCTCTTCCACAGAGAGTGCAAGGCGCAGCACACCGAGGATGATGAGGTTCAACACCAGCCCAATCATGGCGAGGAACTGCTGGGTGGCAAACGCGAAGAACTGACCGAACAACAACGCCACAACTGTGGATGCAGCGAATGCCTGGAGTGCCCGCACTCGTTGTCGACGCAGGAGCATCACCAACCCGTATACGGCCAGGAATCCGGTGATAGCTCCGGCGGCAAATGAGAGGATCTCGCCAATAGAGAGACCGTCACTCAGGTCGTACTCTTCCGTCACGAAGAGTCCCATAAGAAGTGTGATAATGATCTCCAGGGCGCGAATGATGAAAAGCCCGATCACCACTGGTTGCAGCCACTGCTGCCGAACGATTCGCTTGTACAGGTCTGCCGCCTTGTCACGCGTTGCCAGGATGCGCGACTTCTCCGCTTCTTCCTCTAACTCCGCGTTCTCCAGTAATTCACGCAGTCGGGTTGCCACCTCAGAGGTATTGCCGCTGGCGTCGAGATTTGCCAGTGCCTCTGCCTGCCGGCGCCGATCCAGCTTCCCGATTGCCTGCCAGGCGACTCCCTGCGCGGCGAGGTAGAGGTGATCCGCCTCGGTTGGTTCGCGTTTCCGATCGAAATAGCGGGCTGCGAAATAGAGGACGATAAAGACCGCGTACATGATCGCTGCCGTTGGCTGATAGAAGTAGTCGTTGTCCTGGGTGATGAACTTGCCAAGTTCATCAATAAACGTACCGAACCCGATGCCACCGAGCAGCGCCGCAATGGGCTTCCAGACCGGGCTGGCGAAGAGAAGCAGGACGCCAAACGCGATCACCATACCGAGTCCGCCCCACAACATGTGGGCGATATGCAGCTCACCGCCGCCGACCTGCGGATACCCGGTCAGGTAGAGGTACAGCCGAATAATCAGAACGGTGGCTACGGCAGAGACCAGCCATATCTCCAGAAGGGCGGCGCTGCGCGGGTCTCGAATTCGATAAGGATTGCCATAGACATCGTTATTCGTAAGCTTTTTGGACATCGGCGTTCTCCGAATCGTGCTGCGGGCGGTTCTTCGATGATCGTACTCGCTAACCGTGCTACCGGGCATATAGGAGTACAATTCAGCCCATCGCTGTTTGCGCCCATATGGAGGGGGTTACCATGCTCAGATTCGTTTCAGTCGTTCTCCTCGCAGTCGCCTTGCTTATTCCTTCGAGCACCTACGCCCAAAGCGGCGATGCCACCTGGCTCAACAACATGGAGGGCCTGGAAACGGGCATTGGCAGGTCATGGGCCGCGCCTTTCACTGTTAGCGAATCATCCACCATAGCCGAGGTGAATGCAGAAGGCACAGTCACCGCCGAGCACACCACCTGGTCGACTCCTGAGGCATCGCCGGAGATCTCGGATGAGATGCAGACCAGCATGCTAAGTGCGCTCATCTATCACTATGATTCCACGCAGAATGCCGCGCAGGGAATCGAACTCTTCCACGAAGCACAGCTCGATCAAATCTCCCGCGATCCACGCAATCCGGCGACGAACGAGTTCGAGCCGGAAATCAAGGCAGATGTCGCCTTTGGCAACGAAGGCTCCTATGAAGTCCCGGATCTCCAGGGTAGAACCAGTGAGATGGCGGTGGTCTACATCCTCGCGCAGGATGGCGAGCTGATCTATCAGGTGTTCGGCGTTTTCCTGCCGGGCCAACACATTGAGATTGCGACCGGCGTTGCCGAGCAGATGATTGCGGCAGATATTGGCGACGCTGAGCCCATGCACGACATGAATGGCGACTCGACTGGCGGACTCTGGGAAAAGCTGAACGCCATCGATATCGCGATGCCGGAGGATTCGACGATCGCCGACCTGCAGGTGTATCCACCTGCAGACGATGCCGTAATGGGCGACTCGGTTGTTGTGCCGCAAATCGATCTTCATCAGCTGGGGACCGTTCCCGGTATGCAGGGAAGCTGGCACATTACCTACGCGCCCGCCGAAACTGGCGTGATGATGGCGACACCAGATGTGGTTCCGGAGGGCGTTTTCAATATCGAACTCTGGGTGTTGAATTTCGACGACGCTACGTACGCTACAGCGGCGGCAGTAGCGATGAGCAACGCGCTTATCGAACCGCTCGGTGTTACCGGCAATGAAAGCGGGAACCTCGGCAGTGGCGGCATTACGCTCGTGAACAGCGGCTTCGTGCGAGACCGATCCATACCAGAAGGCGACGCAGCTACCGTAGTTGTTGCCGATGGAACGACTCTGTATGCGGCCCGTGTGTACTCAAACGGACCGGCGCCAACGCCACTCGCCCAGGATCTGATCGACGGCATGGTCGCCGCAGAAACCGGGGATGCAGCCGAATCGGTAGCCGGCAACGACGCCAGCGGCGGCATGTGGGATATCTTCCCCCAGCCTGGCGATGACCTGCTCTACGGCCTTGAGCCGGCGAATGTTCGATACGCAGAGCCGAGTGCCGAGCCGGATTCAACGCCGGTTGGATAAGCCCGACAGCTACTTGCAGACGTTACCTAACCCTCTGGCCTGGGGTGTGCGAGTTTCGGATTTGGAAAGCGCGGGAACCAAATGCGAACCTGTGACGTCAGAGGCAATGTAGGATATGGCACACAACGTGCGTATCCACATTGCGTACGAAAGGGTGTCGATCGATACTCTGCTACCCAAGGAGATGGAACATGGTGCGGAAATTTGCAGCGCTGTTTGCGCTGATTCTTACCTTCGGCCTGGCTGCTGTGCCAGTAGCCGCGCAGGACGTGGATCCGGGCGATCTTGATGCAGTTGGCATGGAAAGCGGATACCTCCGCATGTACCTGGCCGATCCGTCGGATCCGGCTAATACCGACCTGCTCGGTGTGATGGTCGTCGGTATCGAATTCCAGGATGCCGAAAGCCTTGACGAAGGCTTCGAAGACTTCACTTGTGGCTTTGCTGGCGGATTCCTCGGTACAGTGGATGCCGTTGATTGCGACGGCCTGGTTGATGCAGGGTTCGACGTTGCTGATGTCACCGGTATCGGCGATAAGGCAATCGAGGTTTCGGGCGAAGCCGATGTTAGTGGCCCAACCCCAACGACCATGCTTGCCCTGCAGTCTGAAAACCAGCTGTTTATCGTGATCTACCTCGGTGAGGCCAACCCGGGTGTTGCCGATGACTTCGGCACATACCTCGCAGATGCCGAGCCAGTAGACACTGAGGTTCAGTTCAGTGAGGACGGCACCTCCACCGGCGGCTTCTTCGACATGCTGCCGCAGGAAGGCGATCCGCTGCTCGATGGCCTGATGCCGATGATGGATGATGACCTGGTTGGCTCGGTAACCGGAACCCCGGAAACCGACATGGACAGCGATCTCGGCGACGATATGGATAGTGATCTCGGCGATGACATGGACGATCTCGACGAAGAGAGCACTCCAGCCGCCTAGGCTCACAATTCAAACGCTCAGCAAGAGTCCGTCTGAAAGTTCAGACGGGCTCTTCTTTCAAATTCAGGGGATATACATGAAACGATTCTTTGTCACACTCTCCTTGCTCCTCTCCCTTGGCCTTACCACCGTGAGTGTTGCAGCGCAGACGGACCCAGGCGGTACACCGGACCCGATGGCCGGCGTTGAAGACGCCTATCGCTCGATAGAAGGCGTGGAGTCGGCTTACGACCGCACTTTCTCCATCGACCCCATGGCGTTGACAAGCACACCAGAAGACGGTGACGCTGGCCAAATCGATATGTCCGCCATGATGTACGTTATCAGCATCCAGGGCATCACGTTTGATAGCGAAGAGAACGCCACTGCATATATTGATGACATGACGTCTGCCCTTGAGGAGGCCCAGGGAGATGCCGACGCCGGGTCGATGCTGGAGGATGTTGAGATTTCGAATCTTGATGACCTCGATGTCGATGGAACTCGCATCGAGACCACCGTGCCAGATGTCGACCTCGCCGCTTCCCAGATCGTATTTAGCGATGACAAGTACGTATTCCAAATCGTGGTTATTCAGCCAGATATGGAAACTGCAGGGTCCATCACCGATGACATTGCCAACTTCATGATCGATGCAGACACCGAAGCCGACGAAGTGACCTTCAGCGACGACGGCACATCCACTGGTGGCGTGTTTGACCGCATGCCCACTGGCGACGATGACGTGGTGGGTGAACTCACGTTCGTGACGGATACGGAAATCTTTACCAACGAGGAAGACTAACCGCTTCCTGAATCGAGAGATTGAGTTACGAGGGAACTTGCCTGGTTTGAGGCAGGTTCCCGCTTTTTCACCGTAGGTGGCACAGTGCAGTGCGTATACTTTCGGAAGTGCGATTCTGCACCCGTGTTCCAGAAAGGCACCACGTTGAAATTTCTTATCACCGTTGCATCCGTGCTTCTTCTTACTCTGCCTCAGGTAGCCTCTGCCCAAACACCGGTAGCGGATGAAGGGCTACAGGTTATTGCCGAGCGTCAGTACGCGGCTGACCCCGAGGGCAATATCGATACAGGTAGCGAGGGGATCTATCTCGCCAGCGTGCGGGTCTATCTCTTTGACAACGCGGATGGAGCCGAATCCACCTGGGAAACACTGGTAGCAGCGGATTCAGTCGAGGCTGATCTTCCGGAGGACGATGATTCCTTCACCTACGAGAAAACCGAAATCGATGATATCGGCGACCGCGCCATGGTACTGAACCTGAGCGCAGAGATCCGCGAGGATGAAACAGCCACCTTCCGCACGATGATCATCCAGAAAGGCGCGATGATCGTGACCGTCAACGCTATCGCAGGGTCAGCGGATGATGCCGAAGGAGCCGATGCTATTGCAATCGCGATGATCGAGCGCCAGCCCGGCGATGGTGAATCCGAATACGATGGCAATGGTGGTTCTACGGGTGGCGTATGGGAGGTTTTCCTGCCCGCCGATGCCGAAGAACTCGGCGAACTCCAGGCCTATGCTGACAAGGAAACCCGACCGGCCTAGATGCGAACGGGTACAATACGAATTGTAAGGATGTTCGCTCGGCGCAGTGAACACGTTGAGTTGGGTTTTGCCCCACTCATAACACCCCGGCGCCTGATCACCCCGATCATTTCCCACTGCCGGGCACGAAAGGTTTTATCGAATGACACAAGGCTCGAACGTGACCACCGAGCAGGTGCAGCAGGCGCTCGGCATGGTGAAAGAGCCAGCAACCGGCCGAACACTGGCCGATCTGCACCTGGTCACAGATGTGGCAGTAGAAGGTAACGGCGATGTTCGCATCAATATCGACTCGCTTAGCCCCATTGATAGCCACAAGCAAAAGCTGGAGCGCGATATCCGCGCCGCCCTCGATACCGTTGGAGGTATCGGGAACGTCGTGGTGGATATGCGCACCAAGGTGCGCGCAAGTGGCAGCGGTCGCTCCGATGCGCAGCCGATTCCCGGCGTGCGAAACGTTATCGCTGTGGCTTCCGGTAAGGGTGGCGTTGGCAAGAGCACCGTCGCCGTAAACATGGCCGTTAGCCTGGCCAAGGCCGGTGCCAAGGTCGGATTGCTGGACGCAGATGTCTACGGTCCCAGCACCCCGCTGATGATGGGCGTGAACGAGCGTCCGTTGATGCGCGATAACAAGATCGTTCCGTTGGAAGCACACGGCGTGAAGCTGATGAGCATCGGGTTCATTCTCGATCCGGAAAAGGCGCTCATTTGGCGCGGTCCGCTGGTAGCCCAACTCATCAACCAGTTCCTCAACGATGTGTTGTGGGAAGATCTCGATTACCTCGTACTGGACCTGCCCCCCGGAACCGGCGATGTGCAGCTGACGCTGGTACAGAAGATTCCGATTTCTGGCGCGATTATCGTCACAACCCCACAGGAAGTGGCGCTGGCCGACGCGGTGAAGGGCCTCAAGATGTTCCAGGAGGTGAAGACACCGATTCTGGGGATCGTAGAAAACATGAGCTGGTTCCAGCCGCCAGGACACGACGAGAAGTACCACATCTTCGGGCAAGGCGGTGGTGAATCGACCGCAACCGAGAACGATGTAGAACTACTGGCACAGATTCCGATTGAGATGGAACTGCGCGAGGGCGGCGACTCTGGCCGACCCATGAGCATTAGTGAACCCAACAGCCTGACGGCCCGTGAGTTCATGCACCTCGGCGAGCGGGTGGCAGTTCAGTTGGCAAACCAGGCACTGGCGAAGCCGCGCAAGCCCACTATTATGCTGAAGAGCGTGTAGCCGATCACAGCATTCTCATTGCGGCGCCATCTATAGTTACGACACAAGCGTAAACCCGGCTCATAGAGCCGGGTTTTGCCTTATCCGTTATGGTCACGGTGCATTAACAAGAGTTGTGGCAAATACAATTACCCTGGCCTTGGGTTGTCCTGTGCCGGGCACCCAGCGGGTATCCTGTTCGCGACTCTTGATATACGATGCCTTGGGGGAATTGAACCCGCAATTTCCCGATCGCGATTATTTAGTCGGAGTCATTCAATGAACGTATATGTGTCGGTCGATATTGAAGGTGTGAGCGGACTGGTCCACGGGGATATGATGATGCCCTCGGGGCGCGAGTATGATCGTGGGCGCAAGCTCATGACCGCTGATGCAAACGCGGCAATTGCAGGGTTGGTTCGCGGCGGTGCGGATTATGTGCTCGTGAACGACTCTCATGGCCCCATGCGGAACCTGCTCGTGGAGGAGCTCCATGATTCCGCTCACCTGATCACCGGCACCGGCGATGCAAAGGATCATTGCCAGCTGGAAGGCGCCAATAGCGAATCCTTCGATGCGGCGGTTTTTGTGGGGTACCACGCCATGGCCAGAACGCTAAACGCAATCCACCCGCATACCATTGCGGGCGCAGTGGTTGGTGAGATTCGCCTCAACGGAAAGCCTCATGGTGAAACCGGTCTGAATGCGGCGGTATTGGCATCCCTGGGAATTCCGACCGTGATGGTAACCGGCGATCATACAACCATGGATGAGGCAACCAGCTTCCTCGGCACCGGAATCCAGACCGTAAATGTCAAAAAAGCGTGCGGGTACAACGCTGCGATCTGCCGCCCACTCTCCCAGTGCTATGCGGATATCACCGAAGCTGCCACCCGTGCGCTGAATTCAATCGGTGACGTTCCTCTTTACAAGCCAAATGAACCATGGGAGCTGGAAGTAGATTTCAACACGATGCAACAGGCAAACCGGGCAGCACGCACCGCAGGCGTCACGAGAGTTTCCCCGATGACCATGCGGATCGAAGGCGATTCGCCGTGGGATCAGTATCAGAACCTCTGGGCTGCATTACGCTCTGCGCTATATGAACCCGCCGGCTGGCTGGCGTAACACTCCACGAGGTAACCCGACAGACACGTGAAGAAGGGCCGTCCGAACTGGACGGCCCTTCGCGTTGCACTCAATATCCTTTAGCTCTGGCGGATGCGTGGGTCGAGGAAATCGCGCACGGCGTCACCGAACATGTTGATGCACAACACGATAACAGCCAGGGCGATGCCAGGATAGAGCACCGTCCATGGTGCAATTTCCATGGCGGAGCGGTTTTCACTCAGCATTGAGCCCAGGCTCGGTGTTGGTGGCACGGCTCCGAGGCCGAGGAAGCTCAGCGCAGCTTCCATGGTGATCGCACCACTGGTACTCAATGCCAACTGCACCAGAATGGGCGCAGCCACGTTCGGCAGTACATGGCGGCGCAGGATTCTCCACGTTGTTGCGCCACCAGCCTGTGCGGCGTGGACGTACTCGATGTTCTTCACGGAAAGCGTCGATCCGCGCACCATACGCGCGAAGATCGGCGTCTGCACCAGGGTGATCGCCAGCACGATACTTGTGAACCCTGCCCCGATAATCGAGACGATGAGAATCGCCAGGATAATGCTGGGGAAGCTGAACAACACGTCCATCAAACGCATGGTCCAGTACTCCTGCCACTTCCCGATGTAGCCAGCAACCAGGCCAATGAGCGTGCCGGCAACGGCGGCGCACATCACGGCGACAACTCCTACCACCAGGGAGACGCGGGTGCCATAGAGAATGCGCGAGAGGATATCGCGACCGAACATATCGGTGCCCAACAGCCCACCTTCGCCCGGTGCCTTGAGCCGATCGGCCGGGGCCATTTCAACGGGATCGGAGAGACCCAGCACCGGCGAAAGCAACGCGAGCGTAAAGAGCACCAGCAACACGACGCCGGAAAGCGCTGCGATTTTGTTTCGGGAAACCACGCGCCGGAACGCGCGACCGCGACTTTTTTTGGCGGGAGCAAGTGCCAACGAAGCTGCCTGGCTCATTGTTCGCTCCCTCCTACACGAATGCGCGGGTCAACCAGCCCATAAATAACGTCCGTAATCATGTTCATCAAAACGAAACCGGCAGCGATAAAGAGAACTGTTCCCTGTACGAGCGGATAATCGCGCTGGTTCACAGCATCGAGCGCCAGCCGACCGATACCAGGAATCGCGAAGACCTGCTCCACAATCACGGTGCCGCCGAGCATATAGCCGGTTTGGATACCGACAATGGTGATTACGGGAATCAGCGAGTTGCGCAGGGCGTGACCAAGCACGATACGGCGCTGCTTCAGCCCTTTCGCACGCGCTACGGTGAGGTATTCCTTGCCGAGTTCCTCCAGCAGGGAACTCCGCATCATTCGCATAATTGCAGCAGCCAGCAGAGCCCCGAGCGAGATCGTGGGCATGATCAATGACCGCAGGTTCGGCCAAAGTCCTTCGGATATCGAGACAAATCCGGTAGTGGGAAGAATCCTCCACTGGGTGCTGATGAAGAGCACCAGCATGGTAGCAATGAGAAAGTTCGGCACGCTCAGGCCAACCAGGGCGAATACGCGCAGAACGGAATCTGGCCAGCGACCACGCGTCAGTGCCGCCACGATTCCGGCCGGAATCGCAAGGACAAGCGATGTGATGGTGGCAAGGGCAGCTAACTCCAGCGTGACCGGCAACCGGGAAGCGATTTCACTGGAAACCGGATTACCGGTGTTGAGCGAGGTGCCCATATCGCCGGTCAACACATTCCCAAGCCAAATGACATACTGCACGGGAACCGGTTTATCCAGCCCATAGTGGCGCACGATTTGTTGGCGTTGCTCCGGGGTAATATCCTGACCGACGCCGAGAAGAATATCGACGAAGTCACCCGGAATGAGATGCATGGCACCGAATACCAGAATAGACATGCCAAACAGCGTTGGCAGGAATACGGTGATCATGCGACGGGCAAGGTAGGCGAACATGGTGGAACTCTATCTTGATGACGATTAGGCAGGAAACGGGAGCGCCAATGGCGCTCCCGATCGTGCGTTGCTTTTTTGATTCTACTCGCCGACCGAGGTTTCTGGCAGCGTCATCCAGGTCTGGGCAGATGTTGGCTCAAAGCCACTGACGTTCTGCGCGGTACCCCAGTGATTGTTCTTGGTAGCAATGAAGAGCAGCGGAGCTTCTTCCGCAATCAGCATCTCGGCTTCGTTGTAGACGGCGCGTCGCTCTTCGAAGTCGGTGAGCTGGCGGGCTTCTGTGAGCAGTTCGTCCAGCTCTTCGTTGCTGTATTCGAAGGCGTTGACGGATCCACCGGTAACGAGTGCCGGGTAGAGTGCGCGGTCCGGATCGTTCCCGGAGCCGTTGAAGCTGACGAAGCTCTCGAACTCACCGCTGTTCCAGCGCTCGATAAAGGTACCCCACTCGACCTGGTCCATGATCACTTCCACGCCGATTTCGCGAAGCTGATCCTGAATCACAAGCGCGATGTTGACGAACTCGGTGCGGTTGGCACCAACGGTGATGCTGAAAGAGAGGTCTGTGGCCCCGGCCTCTTCGAGCAGTGCCTGTGCTCCCTCGCGGTCGACCTCGTAGTTCGGGAGCTCTTCAATCGGCAGTGCCCAGTCGCCCAGGGTTGGAACGAGCGGACCAGATACCTGGCCAGCACCGAAGAAGACACTGTCGATAATCGCCTGGCGGTCGATAGCCATGCTCAGGGCCTGACGGACCTTAACGTCGTCAAACGGTGGGTTTGAGGTGTTGAACCCAAGCAGGTAGTAGTCGGTGGTTTCCTGGTCGATCATCACCACGCTGTCATCACCGCGGGCGGTATCAATCGCAACCGGGTCGATCATTGAGGTGAGGTGGATT
Organism: uncultured Sphaerobacteraceae bacterium; assembly: GCA_964526965.1. Classification (GTDB taxonomy): domain Bacteria; phylum Chloroflexota; class Chloroflexia; order Thermomicrobiales; family UBA6265; genus UBA6265. The sequence goes on from CAZGML010000007.1 coordinate 38,006, forward strand.
TCACCGGTTCGCACCGCAGCGAGGCGGGCGGTTTCTTCCGGCATGATGTTGTACCGGAGGTTTGGTGTAACCGGCTGACCTTCGCGCCAGTAGCCGTCATGCGCTTCCATGATGGTGTGGGTATCCTGAACGTGATCCACCATCTTGTACGGGCCAGTGCCGATCATTTCTTGCTCGAAATCGATGCCCTCGCGACTCGGGAGAATGGATGCATAGGTGGCGGTAAGCACCGAAAGGAAGGGGCCGTAGCTCTGCTTCAGGTTGAAGGTAACCTCCAGGTCGCCAGTGGCCTCAACGGAGTCCAGCGGCTCGAACTGGCTCACCCAAACACTGCCACCGTCCGGATCCATCAGGCGCTCGAAGGTGAAGACCACGTCGTCGGCGGTCAGCGGATCGCCATTGTGGAAGGTAACGCCTTCGCGAAGCTTGAAGACGTAGGTCGTGTCGTCCGGCTGTTCCCAGCTTTCTGCCAGAATCGGCACGGGGTGGCCGTCTTCATCGAAGATGATGAGCGTATCGCACACTGCAGCGAGAAGTTCGAAGCTCGCCGAGGCGGTGACCATGGCCGGGTCCCACCCGACGGCCTCTTCGGCCTTGCCGATAATCAGGGTGTCGGAGCCATCCTGCGCGAACGCCCGGCCCGGAATCGTGCAAAAGCTACCAACGGCAGCTGCCGCAGCGGTGCCCTTAAGAAGCGTACGACGGTCAACTGAATGTGTGGTCATTACCGAATCTCCCATTTAAACGAATAAAAATCGTCAGTACTGTAAAGTAACTGGATACCATATTGAAGGATATACCCGGCGTTGACAAGGCAAATCGGTAGGCCGGATCACAACCCTCCACGGGGTGTAGGGATTCTCCCGATGAAGTTGTATTCAGTACGCGATACGCTATGTGCAAGAAATGTTTGAGGCTGTTGCCGGAAAGGAGCCGACATGATCATTCAGGATTCGATAGAGAAACGGCCTGCGGTAATGGAGGATTTGACGGAAACCCAGCTGAAGGAGTTGGAGTTTCAGGCATCAGAGTACGATGTGGAGGATTTCTTCCGCATTGGCGCCAACTATGGTTGGGACCGCGAAACGACCCGCGAGGTTTGGGCGTGGTTTGAGGTTCAGCACAAATATCCGCTGGAGGGAACGGTGACAGCGACGTAGCTGTCTGGTAGTTGAGGGAGTCATCCGCCATTGCGGGTGGCTCTCTTTTTGTGTTTGTAATGAACAAGCCTGACACGCAATAGACCGGCGTTTTGTTGATGATTGCATCAATCCGCCGGTCTACGCTCCGTCTTTTAGATTGTTTGCCACACGGCCTGTGGATGTGTGTAGCACTCCATCGAGATCGCTTGAGGCGATGCGATGGAAGCCAGGCCATTCGAGGGCGTCTATGACGCACTACTCCTTGTTTCGATTCCAACAACCCATGTACCTCTTCACGTGGTTCTTTGCGATTCTGTGGCATCGTGTCAGGTGACAGTCTGAACATGCGCCTGTGAACCGACTTATGCTCCCACGGTTTGGGCTGTTACAACCTCAACTCGATGACGCCGTTTGCGTCCGCAATCTACCCGTCGGATCCGTATGTGGCTCGTGCCCGCTACAACCTCCGATGCTCCGGGGTGGTTAGCGCGGTGGCAATGGAGCTTTCGCCTGGCGAATCATGCAAATGAGGCTTGTACCTCGCGTTGATTCTCTATGGAATCAAACCGGTTCGTGCTGAAGCGCCGCTTGAAACCTCGCTGGTTCCGTGCTCACGAGAGTTTTCTATGACTCATCGTGCGGTAACCCATTACCGATGCCGCGGTGGAACATCCGCTGCGGCTGACACTGCCGGGCATATGACCCCCGACGCGCCGAAATGGTGAATTCTCACCATTATTTGAAGAGCGTTTACCGAGCATCTGCCGAACTCCAATAGCCTTCAGTGTTGCTATGGCTTAGTTAGCTTTGCCCTTCCCGGGCGATGCAGCCTCGGTGCATCTCTTCGTAGCTACATCCTAGAGATGTATACAGAAAAAGTCAAGAGGCTGCATCACAATTGTGTACATTGCACATGCGGTCCGAATTGGCGGCAATTTCTACGCTTGTGCCGCGAACTGATCCCACACCCAGCGGCTGGCGCGAGCGATGGCATCGGTGGTTTCCACCGATTCGTCCTGCTGCTTGCTCATGAACGAAATGATGTAGTTCAGGTTCGGCGAGTAGACGATTCCGGCATCGTTCACCACCCCGCGCAGTGATCCCGTTTTATGAGCGGTTTCGATATCCGCATCTTTCGGCAGGCGCGCGGGGATTCGGGTTCCGAAGTTCTGGTCCTTCAGAATCTTGATCGCCCCTTCGCGACCGGCGTCGGAGAGGCCCGTACCCTCGTGGATAATGCGAAGAATTTTGGCCATTTCTCGAGGGGTACTGACGTCGTTGCGCGGATCGCCCTGGAAGGCGAGGTTGCCATCGTTGCTGGTGTTTTTCTTGAGCGCTTCTTTCAGCATGTCATAGTCAACTGTTGGGTCGGTTGGATCGACCCCGGCGATGGTGCAGAACATTTCGCGGATGTTCATGGGGATATACGTGTTGTTGAGGCCGAGATTCTTGAGGGTTGCGGCCATCGCATCCTTCCCGATCAGGTCATACACCAGATCGGTAGCCCAGTTATCCGAGACGATAATCATGAGCTCGGCGAGGTCGCGAATAGTGGGCTGGAGGCCCTCATCCAGATCCTGCAGCACACCGCTGCCCGGCACCCGATTCTCGTGGGACAGCGTCAGACGCGCGGTGAGGTCGATCTCGCCCTCTTCAGCCTGTCGGTAGAGCTCATAGAGCAACGGCGTTTTCATCATGGAAGCGGTTGGGTAGAGTTCATCGGCGTTATAGGTGAGTTGCAGATCCGTATCGAGGTGATCGACCATGACACCCACGGAACCACCAAGACCGTTGAACCGTGATTCCATTTCCTTTTCAAATTGTTGTTGAGAAATCGGCACTGGGAACTCGTCTTTCTATCTGTTCATTCGCGGATCGAGCACGTCGCGCAATCCGTCTCCAAGCATGTTGACACCAAGCACGAATACGGCAATGGCCATTCCGGGGAAGATGGTGATCCACGGAGCCTGGTACATATACATGCGGCCTGTGGCGAGAATTGCGCCCCACTCCGGGCTTGGCGGTTGGGCACCGAGGCCGATAAAGCTGAGACCAGCACCGGTGAGTAACGCACCGCCAAAGCGCATGCTGCTGAGGATAATGAGCGGCGCCACCACGTTCGGCAGAATGTGTCGGGACATGATTCGTCCGCTGCCGATACCTACTGAGCGGGCAGCCTCCACATACACCTCCTGCCTGGCAGAGAGCACCGATCCGCGCACGATACGTGCATAGGCGGGAATGGAAAGGAAGCCGAGTGAGAGGATGACCGTGTTCAGGCTGGGGCCAAGAATGGCTACCACCGCGATCACGAAGAGGATATCCGGGAAGCTCATCCATATTTCGATAATTCGGCTGAGTACCGTATCTACGATTCCTCCGTAATACCCGCTGACAAGCCCAAGAACGATGCCCCCAACGAAGGCGACCGAGACGGAAACGATGCCGATTTGCACCGCGATTCGCCCGCCATGAATGATGCGGCTGAAGATATCGCGGCCGAACTCATCGGTACCGAACCAGTACGTGGAGTTCGGGGAGGTGAAACGGTCTGGCGTGTTGACCAGAATCGGATCATTCGGGGCGATATATGGCCCGAAGATGGCGAGGAGCAACAGCAACAGCACCAGCGAGCCGCCTGCAATACAGAGCTTGTTTGTTTTGAACCGGTGCCAGTACATCTGGCGCGGGGATCGAGCGTTTTTATTCAATCCGGTTGCGGAAATTGCCTGACTCATCCGTATCGAATCCTTGGATCTACCCATGCATACGCGATATCAACCAACAGGTTGGCAAACACAAAGGCAATGGTCACCAGCAACACTGTGCCCTGCACTACGGGGAAGTCGCGCTGAAGAATGGAGTTCACCGCCAACTGCCCTACCCCGGGCCAACTGAAGATCACTTCTGTAATAAATGCACCACCGAGCAACGCACCGAACTGCAAACCGATAATGGTGAGCACCGGCAGCAAGGCGTTACGCAGCGCGTGAATGAGAATCACCTGGCGCTCGCGCAGGCCCTTGGCCCGGCTGGTTCGGATGTAATCCTGCCCCAGGCTCTCCAGCATGGCACTGCGGGTAAGGCGGCTCTTGGTGGCCACACTCTGGATGGATAACGAGAGGATCGGCATCACGGCGTGCTTCCACGATCCGTCTCCGCTCACGGGTAACCATCCGAGGTTCACCGCGAATAACATGATCATGAGCAGGGCGATCCAGAAGCTCGGCAGGCTCAGGCCGGTGGTGGTTGCCACCAGCACACCCGTATCAACCCAGGTGCCGCGCTTAATTGCTGCCAGCGTTCCAGAGGCGATTCCCACGATTGAACTTAGGATCACAGCGCCGAGCGTGAGGATGATGGTGTTTGGCAAGCGTTCACCAATTTCAACCAGCACTTCCCGGTTCGTGCGGATGCTGGTTCCCAGGCTACCTTCAGTAAAGAGGCGTTCCAGGAAATGCCAATATTGCACGAAGAACGGATCGTTAAGGCCCATTTCCTCTCGCAGCGCTTCGAGAGCTGCCGGTGAAGCGGTCTCGCCAAGGATGGCCACAGCCGGGTCACCGGGAACGAATTGTGTCATAGCGGCTACAGCAATCGAGACACCGAACATAACGATGACCGATTGCAGAACACGCTGAACTATATACCTGAGCATGGGTCTCCCACCCGAGCAGGGCCTATCCGAAATGCATCGCCGGGAGCTACCTTCTCCCGACGATGACTAACTGCATCTACTAGTCTTCGATTGTTGCGTCGTTCACCAGGAACCCGCCGGTTGGGAACACCTGCAACCCCTGAACGCGCTTGTTAACTGCCGTCTTGGTGATGGGCATGTAGAGCGGAATCCACGGGAGATCCTCCAGCAGGATTTCCTGCGCACGGTAGTAGACCTCCATGCGCTCTTCCTGGTCCATGGTCTGCTGGCCCTCGAGCAGCAGTTCATCAAATTCCGGATTCGAGTAGTGCACGCGGTTGGATGACTCCAGCCGATCGGTGCTCAGGAAGAGATGAAGCACGTCCGGGTCGCTCCAGCCCCAGGTCAGCAGCAGCATGTCGTGCTCGCCACGCGGGGTGAAATCCAGCAGTGCTGCCAACTCCAGGGCATTGATCTGCACATCTACGCCAATAAGCCGGTACTGCGCCTGCAGCAGGGTGGCAAGCTGGCCGAGCGTGGCGGATGTGTTGGTGTACAGCTCGGGCGCGAGCTTCTGGCCGTCCTTCTCGCGGATACCATCGTCGCCTTCAACCCAGCCGGCTTCATCCAGCAGGGCCTTGGCCGCCTCGATGTCGAACGCTGGCGACAGTTCTTCCAACTCTTCGTTGTAACCCGGTACGGATGGTGGCAGCGGCGTGGAAACCGGTTCGGCCAGCCCACCCTCGAAGAGTGTGGAGACGATTTCGTCGCGGTTGGTAGCGTGGGCAAGCGCCTTTCGGACACGCGGATCTTCCATCATAGGGCGAGTTCGGGTGAGACCGAGGTAGCCCATGGTGGTGTTGCGCGCAGAGAATATCTCGTAGTTGTCGTCGTTTTCGAACCGCGGCAGGTCGGTGGCGGTGAGGTCGACAGCGTCGACTTCGCCGGTCTCCAGCGATGCAACCTGTGCAAACGGCTCGGCAATTACGCGCCACTGCAGTCCTTCGAGGTGCGGCGCACCCTGGTTTTCAAAGTACTCCTCAGGCGTGGTGAAATCCTCAAACTTCGAGAGGGTGACGCTGGAACCGGTCTGCCATTCGCTGAACTGGAAGGAATTGGTACCAACCGGCTGCCGACCATAATCCTCACCCGCGGCTTCTACGGCGCTCTCGCTGAGCATGGCTCCGTAGCCACCGGCGAAGGAGTTGAAGAAGCCGGCGTTGGGTGCATCAAAGACAAGCTTGACGGTGAGCGGATCGATCACTTCCACGTTGATTGCCAGCGCGGCGTCGTAGATCGGGCTCTTGGCGCCGATTTCTTTCAGTCGCTCAATGGTGAACTTCACCGAATCGGCGTTGAACTCACTGCCATCGTGGAACGTGACGCCTTCACGAAGGTTGAATGTGATTTCGGTGTTGTCGTCGTTGATCTCCCAGTCTTCGGCCAGCAGTCCCTTGAACGAAAGATCAAGGTCCTGATAGACGAGTGCGCTGTAGATCTCGGTGAAAACGGTCCACGAAACGCTGTTGGACGTGATGTGCGGATCAAGCGTTTCCGGATCGGAAGCCAGCACTTCGGTAAACACGCCGCTCATATCCTGCGCAGCGGCGATACCAGCAGGAACAGCCACTCCTGCGGCACCGAGCACTGCAGACATCGCCTTGGGGGTCATGCCCAGGGCAATACCGCGTTGCATGAATGTTCGGCGATCGATTTTACGATCCTGAACATCATCCAACAGGCTGCGCAAAGAATCATTCTGTGACATTGAGTTCTCTCCTCAAAATACACACGCTTGTGTGTATACAAACACTACGACCACGAACCCGTGCCTTTCGGTGCAGGTGCATGTGAAAGAATACTAGCAGCGACGCCCATTTGGTCAAACTGACTATGGAACATACAACACTATCCCCTGTTATTAACCGTAGCGTCGTTTCTTTCATTCCGACTATCAAAGGCACTGGCGTGATGCATGGTATCAGCGCAGTCGTATCAGTGAGAGTCCTCAAATCGAATGATCGCGTGTTCATTTTCTCGATAGTGGCTCAATGCATATTTGATCATTAAGTTGGGTTGGCGCCGCGAAAGAACGCCGCAGTGCAGCGGCGTTCTCTCGCATTTTGCCAACATTGCCGGCTGGCTAATCGCTCGCCAACATTGCGTCGTTCATCAGCAGGCCACCAGTTGGGAACACATCCACACCGGTGAAGCGTGCATTCACGGCCGTTTTGCTAATCGGCATGTACAGAGCGACCCATGGGGAGTCACGAATGATCACTTCCTGGGCGCGGTAGTAGACCTCCATACGCGCGTCCTGATCCAGTGTTTGCTGGCCTTCCACCAGAAGGGCATCGAGCTCATCGCTTGCGTAGTGCATGTGATTGGAGGTGCCAACGCGATCTCCGCTCAGGAAAATGTAGAGTGCGTCCGGATCGCTCCAGCCCCAGCTGAGCAGGAAGAGATCGTGCTCACCGGTTGGAGAGAAATCGAGCAGTGCAGCGAGTTCGAGCTGGTTGATATCCACTTCCACACCGATTTTTGCAAGCTGACTTTGCACGAGCGTGGCCAACTGACCCTGGGTGGGAGTGGAGGTGGTGTAGAGGCCCAGCGTAAACCGCTCGCCATCCTTCTCGCGAATGCCATCATCACCGGTTACCCAGCCGGCTTCATTCAGCAGCGCGTTGGCGGCGTCCAGGTCCAGCGCGGGGACCTGATCTTCCAACGACTTGTCGTAGCCAGGTATGGATGGTGGCAACGGTGTGGATACGACCTCTGCGAGCCCGCCCTCATACAGGGTGTTTACGATTTCATCACGATCGATAGCGTGCGCAATAGCCGTGCGAACATTGACATCCTGCAGGAACGGACGTGTGACGTTCATCCCCATATACCCCAGGGTTGTGCGGTTGGCGGAGAATATCTCGAAGTTCTCATCATTCTCGAACCGTGGGAGATCGGTGGCGGTGAGATCGACAGCGTCGATTTCACCGGTCTCAAGGGAGGCAGTTTGGGCAAATGTTTCGGCGATGACATTGAAGTGCCGTTCATCGATATGCGGACGCCCACTGTTTTCGTAATAGCCGGGGGCGGCAACAAAATCATCGAATGCTGATAGCGTGACCGAAGAACCAGACGACCAGTCCTTCAACATGTAGGGACCGGTTCCGACCGGTGAACGCCCGTACTGGTCTCCCCCGGCCTCAACAGCTGTGGGTGAAAGCATTCCGCCATAGCCACCGGTGAACGCGTTGAAGAACGCGGCGTTTGGCGCATCGAAGATGAGCTTTACGGTGTACTCGTCGATAACTTCTGGAGTGATAGCAAGCGCCATCTCGTAGTTCGGGCTCTTGGCACCCATTTCTGCCAGCCGCTCGAACGAGAACTTCACTGCTTCGGCGTTGAACGGACTGCCATCGTGGAAGGTCACATCCTGCCGAAGGTTGAAGACTATTTCTGTGTTGTCTTCACTCGGTTCCCAGCTTTCGGCCAGTAGTCCCTTGTAGGAGAGGTCGAGGTCTTTATAGATCAGGCAACTGTAAATTTCGTTGAACACGGTATATGCGGCACTGTTGGCCGTATCCTGTGGATCCAGCGTTTCCGGATCGGAGTTCACTGCCTGCACAAACGCGGTCAGCGCTTCGTCCTGCCGGGCGGCGGTAGCCACTCCGGCGGGGACCGCAACACCGGCCGCGCCGAGGACAGCAGCCATCGCCCTGGCACTCATGCCAAGTGCAGCAGCGCGCGTGAGAAACGAGCGCCGATCAATTCGACGCGCCTCAACATCATCCAGTAGATTCCGCAAAGTGTCCTTCTCCGACATGGATCTCTTCCTCCGACTCGTGCCGCCAAGGCGCACGGAAATTGCTCCCGTTCACGAAGCACATGGAAAAAAGACACGAATGCTTGCCCATGAAGGGATTGCGTGAATTATCAGGAAATCTCGATGGATTACCTTCCGACTCGGACCGAGTCGCATTCTTCGTGTCTGCCCTATCCTCTTCGACAAGGTTTGTTGAACATAACCACTGTATCAAAGAATTGGCTTTTGTGGACCAATTCGGCGGGATTAAGGTTTAGATATGAGATATATGCGCTATTACTGGCCAATTTCGGGATGTTTGCCCCGAGCCAACACAAAACCGGCCCAGGTACGACACTGTACCTGAGCCGGTTTGAATGTTAACTACAGAACCCGGTTAAACGCTCTTGGGCTGGCGAACTTCCTTCTTGGTTTCCTGCACTTCGCCCTGCTGCACGTTGTCTTGTTCAGTCTCCGGGTGCGCCTTGTAGATGACAGCGTTGATTTCTGCACCAACCAGAAGCACTGCCGACGAGATGAAGAAGTAAAGCAAGAGGATGATGACACCGGCCAATGAGCCGTAGGTAGCGTTGTAGTTCCCGAAATTACTGATGTAGAACGAGAAGCCGAGCGTGGCCACTATCCACCCGATGACAGCCAGAACAGAGCCGGGTGTGAGGACGACGAAAGGCTGGTCGACATTCGGGAAGAAATAGTAAATCAGCGCGATTGCCAGAATCATCAGCAATATCGCGACCGGGATGCGCAGCCATGTCCAGAGCGTGACAACGATGGCTCCAAGCCCGATTTGATCGGCCAACCATTCGATAGTCTGTGGACCAAGGAACATAAGCGCCAGCGAGGCGAGGACGATCACTGCAAGACCGATGGTATAGAGCACGGACATCAGGTACTTCTTCACGATGCCTCGTTCCTCTTCAACGTCATAGGCAACGTTAAGCGCGTGCATTACTGACCGCACTCCGCCCGCCGCCGACCAGATGGCGAGGAGAAGACCAAAGGAGAGCAAGCCACCGTTGGCACCCGATTGCACCTGTTCGAGGATATTCTCGATCTGGGAATACAGGTCAGGCGAAACAGCGTTACGTGCTTCCTCCAACAAGGAATCGAAGAAATTCTGCATACCAAAGGCGCTCAACAGTGTGAGCAAGAAAATGAGGAATGGGAAAATGGCAAGCAGGATTCGATAGGTGAGTGCCGCGGCATGGGTGTTCATGTCATCCGCAATAAAATCCTTCACCGCCTGCTTTATCACACCTACCGGGCTCATGCCCTTAAATCCTGAAATCATCGTCTCCTGTCCCTTCTGCTCCCCGATCTTTTCGTTGGCCTCACGCAATCGGCCGGTCACATAGTGCTCTTCATCGTGTCCAAACGAAATGCGGGCGAAGCCAAATGCATTGCCCGCATTTCGAGGGCGTGTACCGCCCTGCAATCGGTAAGTCGTACCGATTGTCTATTCTTGCTGAGCATCTCGTTGGGCCTGGGCAGCTTTATCTTCAAACGATCCCTCGCGTTGCTGCGCGGTATCGAGCTTCTCCGAGAAGCCTGGAAAGTTTTGATCCATTTTCTGCTTGAGTTGCTCGGTCACGCTGCCCATCAGGGCTGCTCCGGCGTTGGAGATAGTCTCTTCCAGTCCAGACTGCCGGGCCGCGCTGCGAAGGCTGTTGCCGATGCTGGCCGCAGTCGATTGGCCTCCATCGTGGCCACTCGTTCCTGGGCTGCTGGCGTAACCGGTTGAATAGCCACCCTGGTGTTGTCGGGAGTCGCTGGAGCCACCCAGCAAACCGCCGAGTACGAACCCGCCGATCATCGCTACACCAACGGAGAGCAGCGGGCGCTCTTGCACCTGGCGCTCGAAATCGAAGTCCTCGACCGCGTGTTTCACGGTTTCGACTGAATCGTCCACCATGGCCTGCGCTTCACCCCGCACCTGCGATGCGGTGTCTGTTACCTGCTGGCGCGTATCATCGACCTGCTGTTGAACCTGATTCTGAAGTTCGTCGATTTTCGCCCCGGCGTCTGCGCGCTGGGCGTCTATTTCTTCACGGAGTTGATCTGATGACTTGCCCATTCCTTATCCTCCTTGAGGGATTCGATGGTTTTATCGGGAACCAGGTTGGCCTTCTGGATTTGGTTCTTGCCTATGACGCCGACAATAGCACCAATAATCAGCAAGGCAAGGCCAACGATTCCGGCTGATAACCACATTTCCAGGGATTTGTTGAGCAGATACGTAACCCCGAGCATCAGGAAGATGAACCCCACCAGTGCGAGGAATGCGGCGCCGCCAATCATTCCCGCTCCCTGGCCGAGCTTGCTGACGTCTTCCTTAATCTCGGTTTTGGCGAGTTGAACTTCGCCGCGAACGATGTTCTGCACGTCCTCGATGACGCCGGTTACGGTATCACCCAAGGTGTTTGACCCCTGTCTGGCAGTACCGCCGTGTTGATCTGGCCCGTCAGTGGGGGGTATGCGTTCCTGATCCATAAGTACCTCTCCTCTGGCAAGAAGCGTTACTACTTCATTGCCTTGGCAAGTACAAATCCGACACCGGCAGCGATCAGGATTGACTGGGTTGGGTTCTTGCGAATGTAGGCTTCAACCTGGTCCATCATCTCGCCGGTACTGGTGTCATGGAGATAGGATCCAGCGGTTTCCATAGCATCGGCAGCGGTGCCCGCTGCTTGTCCCATGGTTCCGCCCTGCTGACCGCCACGCTCCCGGAGCATCTCGGCTCCGCGATCCATGGCGTCGGCGGCCTTATCCATGCTTTCGTCAGTTCGCTGCTGGGCCTTATCGGTCATCTCTTCGGCGCGCTGCTTGCCCTTATCCATTTTGGATTGGGCCTGGTTGGCCATGTCGTCGGCTTTGTCGAGACCGTCGTACATCTTGTCCTTTGCCTTTTGTTGAGCCTGGCTTTGTTGAGCCTGGTCCTTTTCACTTTGCGTGTTGGCTTCGTGTGGCGGTACGCGGGAGCCGCCCAGGTTGGTCTTGCCGTGGTTCGGGTTGTAGTCGCTCATAGAAAGTACTCCTTTGCTCTAAACGCAACGATCAAAAATCGAAACAGAGATAACGTCGCCGCGTTAAGTCTGGAAACACCTATGCAACCTGCATGCCACAACCACGAAAAGGGTGAGTTGAAGGGAAAATTCTATTTGGTTTAGGGAAATAGCCTTGCTTGTTTAAGTGAGCGTTGAAGGGGGCGACTCAGACGGAGGGTTCGTTTTCCTCGACGAAGTGGATTTGAGGGATCGATTTGACCTCGAAGTCGGAGATGTTGCTCGCGCCGAGAGCGTCGATCTGCTCCAGGCAGGCGCGCGATTCTTCCACGAGGCGCCCGGTATCGATGCTGAGTGCGCTCGGCACGAACTGCTCAACTTTCTCGATACCTGCAGTCAGGAGCGTCGTCGCTCCCTTGTGGTTGCCATTGAGGGCGTGGTGGAACCCAACGCCGATCTGCAAAATGCCCTGATACAGCGCGCGGATGGCGGTGCGCTCAGCGTGCCACTCGTGCTCTATAACCTCGTGCTGGTCGTAAAAGCGTCGTTCGTTAAAAAGGCGGATGCCCTCCAACACACCAGATGGTAGTTCCGTTGGTGGCGGCAAGCCTTCTTCCGATGTGCCGGCACGTGGTGGGAAGTTGAAAACGGAGCGGATCAACGGCTCCATTGCATCGCGAACCCTTTGGGCGACCTCGGTACCGGTGCCGAGGGTTCCCTCAATCATGAGCGGACCTTCAAAGCCGCTGCCGGCGATCGCACGCATAAGCGCCGACCAGGGGAGATCGCCATCGCCGGGAGGGAGGTGCCGCTGGGAGGGATCATCTTCCAGCCAATCGCTGATATGGACGTTTACCACCCTGTTTCCCATGGCGGCGAGCATCATAAACGGATTGGCGCCGGCTTCGGCTGCCTGGAATGGATCGAAGACGAACCCGAAGGCGTTCTCATCAAAATCTCCCAGGTGCTTGGCGAACGCGGTGATATCACGCACCTGACCAAGCGCCGAGCGCCCCACGTTCTCAATGGCGAGGGTGATGCCGGCATCTACACATTGATCCGTGATATCGAGCGTCTCCTCAATAAATCGGTTCCACGCCTCCTCGGTTTGGACCTCGGTTCGCCTCGGGCCGTGCCACACCAACACCTCGGCGCCGACAGTGGCTGCGAAGCAGATAGCGCGCGCCATCATCTCGCGTCCCTCCTGGGCGCGACGTTCGTATGGCGAGAGCACGTGATGATACGTCTCCAACGTGTGAACAGATCGGATGTTGACGCCAGCCTCTTTGGCATGCGCAGCAACGAGCTGGGCGAATGAAAGGTCGTATTCACCAGCCGTCTGCAGCATGATCTCCATATCGGAGAAGCCAAGAGCCCGGGCGGCCTCCGGAGCATCTTCCGTGGCGATGTGCGGATAAAACGCACCAGAAGAAACCCCAAGGGAAAGCGACGCAACGTGGCGGACACCATCGTGCTCGCCTTCAATGGGAGGCATAGAGGCATCCATGCGGACGATACGATCGGCGCTCGCGTCGTCCAGCAACAATTCAGTCTGCGATTGGCGGTGAGGCTTCGCCGGGTTGTAGCGTTGGCGGCGGCGCAGGTGCGGCAACAACGGGATCACGCGTGGGTCAGCATATTCTGGTGAGTTAGACACGCATGCTCCTCTCTGTCCGTTTCCGACGAATGTTTAATTCGTTTTCAGCGTCATTCCATACGAGCATATAGTCGTGGTGGTACGTTACTGCCGTATCACCCTGGCCGTCACGCTCTCGTGTGCGGCAAGAACGGGCGCTTCCAGACTGGAATCAGCCTGGTTCAGCCAAGCGACTCCAATTCTTTCGTTCCGCACACGATAACGTGCTCCCCCGAATCCTCCGGGTGTGCGAACCTAACTGTGGTTCAATGTCGATGCTACCATCTGTTGCAGCAAATGCGCAGATGTTCCAAAAGGTCACAATCTTACGGTTCTTCCGTTTCGCCATAACCGTGACTGACGGTGTATGCTGAAACACTGCAATGGCGCGAATTATCGCCGATTGCCATTAAGAATTGTTCGTTGAGAAACCGGCTTTGCACCGGACGTGCTCAACGTACCGCATTGACAGAATTTCGGATATGGCTGAACAGGAATCCCAATTTAAACCAAAGCTCTCCCGGCTGGATTTGCACGGGTTTAAGAGTTTTGCCACCAAAACCACGTTCCAGTTCGAACCAGGGATCACCGCGATTGTCGGGCCAAACGGATCCGGCAAGAGCAACATCGCCGATGCCGTGCGCTGGGTGCTGGGTGAAACCAGCCATTCGGCGCTGCGCAGCAAGAAGACCGAGGATGTGATTTTCGCGGGTGGCCGTGGCAAGCCCCCCAGCGGTATGGCCGAGGTAACGGTCACTTTTGATAACGAAGACCACTGGCTGCCGAGCGAGTTCGCCGAAGTAACAGTCACCCGGAGGGCATTCCGCGGTGGCGGAGGCGAATACCTTATTAATGGACGCAAGGTACGGTTGAAAGATGTTGCCCGGCTCGTCGCCTCGCTTGGGCAAAGCTACACAGTGGTCGGGCAGGGACTCGTCGATGCCGCGCTGAGTCAGCGGGCAGAGGATCGGCGCGGGCTCTTCGAGCACGCTGCTGATCTCACTGGCCTGCGGCTGCGGGTGGCAGAAGGCGAGCGCAACCTCGCCGAGACGGATACAAACGTCACCCGGCTCACCGACCTGCTTTCACAGGTGGAGCCCAACCTGAAGCGCCTCGAACGGGCAGCGAAACAGCAGCGCGAATGGAAGGAGTTGCGCGAGCACCAACTCTTCCTGCAGCGCGGGCACTACCGGCGCCTGTTGGAAACCGCCAGGGCGAATATGACGGAAGCGGAGACGAATGCCGCCTACGATCAAAACGCTATGGCCGAGGCACAATCCGAGCTTGATCAACTGATCGCGGCGCGCCCTGGCCTGGAGCAGGCACTCCAGCAAGCAACGAACGAACTGGAACGGCATGATGCTCGCCTTGGTGAGCTTCGCGAGCAACTCAACGACGTCTCGCACCGCAAGGAACTGGTTGAAGAACGGCTTGCTGCGCTTGATCGCCGCTCGACGGACGCCGAGGCAACTCGCGCCGCCCTGCTGGAACAGATCGAATCCACAGAAAAACGCATCGGCACGAGCGACGCAGCACTGAGTGAACTCACGGCAGAGATCGAGACCGCGCGTGAAGCCGTGCAGCAGCAGGAATCCACAGCAAACCTGGCTCGTAGCGAGCGGCAGGAAGCCGAGCAGGCGCTGGCCAAATGCAGTCATGAAGCACTGCAGCTGGAACGCAAGGTGGCCGATGCGCAGCAGAAGCGGGCGTTGCTGATTCAGCGCAAGGAGACCTCGGCTGCGGATACCGAACGTTTGACCGCGGAATCGAAAGAACGTGAGAACCGGTTACAAACGCTATCTGCTGAACTTGCAGAACATGAGCATACGGATAAATCGCTTACGGATCAGATTGCGGCCTTAGACGCGAACCTCGCGGAGTTACAGCAGGAAATCGAAGCCGCCACTGAATCGTCTCGCGCCTCCCTGGAAGAGCAGGCACAAGTTGAGCGCGATCTTGCCCAGGCCAGCCATCGCATGGAAATCCTGCAGCGCATGCACGAATCCGGCGAAGGGCTCTTTCAGGGTCCACGCAATGTAGTGCAGTGGCACTCGGCTGGCAAACTCTCAGGCATCCGCGGCACGCTTGCGGAACTGATTGAGGTCGACAAGAAATACGATCGTGCACTCGAGACCGCCCTCGGCGGCCACCTGCAGGATATCGTGGTCGATGCGTGGAAGGATGCCGAAGCTGCCATTCAGATGCTGAAGCAATCCCGCGCCGGGCGAGCGACCTTCCAGCCCATCGAAACCGTACGTCGCCGGGGTGGTCATCGTTCACCACCACGAGAGATCGAGGGTGCGGCAGGTGTTCATGGCATCGCCAGCGATCTCGTCGACAGCGATCCCGATGTCGCCGACGTTGTACGGGGACTGCTTGGCAGGTTTGTGGTTGTTGAAGACCTGGATACGAGCCGGCGATTGCTCGATTCGCTTCCGGGCGGCTGGAGCACGGTAACCCTCGCCGGGGAAATCACCCGCAGTGGTGGCTCGGTGACCGGTGGATCGCAAGGACGCGACTCCGGCATGCTCAGCCGGGAGCGAGAGTTGCGGGAGCTGCCGGATCGAATTTCCGCGCTCGAACAAAAGCGAGAGGCAATCAACCAGGATGTAGCCGCCAAGAATCTTAAGGTGCAGGAACTGCAACAGCAGCGGAGCGATGTTGGCTCGCAGCGAGCGGATCTCTCCGCCCAGCTCAAGGCCCTCGTTCCACAGCGGAACCGGTTGCAAGGCTGGATAGCCGATGTGCAGAAGCAGCAGGCGGCCGCAACACAGCAGCAGCAGGCGGCGGCGCTCACTTCAGATGACCGCGAGAAAGAAATCAGCTCGCTGGCCTCGGAGATCGATGCCGGTAAAGAGCGGATCGAATCTCTTCGCGACCAGGAAGCGGAGCTGACCGCCAGGCTCGCGACGCATCGGGATTCCGCCTCGGAGCAAAACGAATCGCTTTCGAACGCCAACTCGCAATTGGCGGCTCTGGAAGAACGGGTTCGTGCCGAAGAACGTCAGCGCAGTCAGTGGCAAAGTCAACTCCGCGCGCAACAAACCGAGTTGCAGAACCGGCAGAACGACGAAGCCGAGATGGAAGGTCGACGCCTGGCGCTGGCCGATGAGCTCGAACGCCTGAAGGCGGAAGAGCAGCGACTTGGAGAATCCGTGGAAAGCGGCGACACCGCTCGCAAGCCACTGGCAGATGCAATGGGGGACGCCGCCAACAAACTGCAGGCACAGCAAAAGCAAATCGAGACGTCGCGCCAAACGACGATGGAGCGAGAGCGAAGCTTCGGCCAGAAAGAACTCCAGCTGGAACGTGTTCGGGCCGAACTGTCGTCCGTGCACCAACGCATTGTTGACGATCTTAACTATGAAGATCCGGATGATCTGCTTGCGGACACTGAGGAGCACGACTTCTCCGAACTCCCCGACGATTACGACGCTGTTGAGCGAGAGCTCACGCGTTTGCGTAATCGCCTTCATCGAGTTGGATACGTTGGCGACAACGTTGTAGAGGAATACGAGCAGGAAGCCGAACGGTATGCCTTCCTGACGGAACAATTGGCCGATGTGCAGCAGGCTGCAGCGCGATTGCGGGAGATGCTGGCAGAGCTCCACGATACGATGCAAACCCGCTTCGAAGAGACATTCGAGCAAGTGAGCCTCGCCTTCAGCGAGGCGTTTACGGTGCTGTTCGGTGGCGGGCAGGCACGCCTGGTACTCACCGCTGATGAAGATGGCACACCGGGCGGTGTGGACATCGTGGCGCAGCCTCCGGGCAAGCGGCTCCAGGGACTCGCGTTGCTGAGTGGTGGCGAGCGGTCGCTTACCGGTGTGGCACTGCTCTTCGCGATCCTGCGGGTGAACCCGTCTCCTTTCGTGCTTCTGGACGAAGTCGACGCCGCGCTGGACGAAGCAAACGTGGTGCGCTTCCGCGACGAATTACGCAAGCTTGCGAATGAGACACAGGCGATTGTCGTCACCCACAACCGCGGCACGGTTGAAATTGCCGATACGCTCTACGGCATCACCATGGGCGGAGATGGCGTAAGCCAGACGCTAAGTCTGCGCATGGACGATCTGCCGATTGATGAAGAGTTCGACGTACGCGACCTCCCTGCCGTTTCAACCGGGATTCCGGTGCGATAGTCGGCTCTGACCCGAGAGGACGCTAGCGGTTCGCCCGCCATCGGTTGGTGGTTTCGGCGTGGTGGCGATAATGGTTGAGCGACGCCTCGCGCACCCAGCCGCGCACATAATCATCCCAGGCCTCGTCTGGCATAAGGGTCAGGGTGCGGACGATGGCTTCGTGGGCGCTGTGGTAACGCTGCCAGGCGGCCTCGAGCGTAATATCCGCATCGATCTCAGCCCAAACCAGGTTGAGGCTCTCGTAGTCGTCGTACTCATTGATTCCAGGCAGCACCCCGCGCCACCGACGAACGATCATCTCGGTGGTCACCTCATCCCATCGGGCGATATGCACCAGCGTGATGCGACCGTTCCACGAGCCGGTCATGCCGGGCTCTTCCAAATCCTCCGGGGAAAGCCCCTCAAACGCGGTGTCCAGTTCGGCGCGCGATCTGCGCCATTCCGCCAGGAACTCATCCCGGCTTGCAGTAAGTGCATCAAACTTCGCCTGCTCCATTCGGGGTTAACTCCTACAAAAACACTCGGATATTGTCAAAGAGTTGCGGTCTTAATATTGCGGCGTACTTGCTAAGCTGTATATAACGATTTCTATCAGTTTCGGAAATCGCTACACCTCATAAAGAAGGAGAGGTATCAATGTCCATTATCCGGCTTCCCGCAAACCTTGTACTCCCGGAGCGTCCGGATCGGCGCCAACTGCTTCGTGCAGGCGCTGCCGGCCTCGGCGCTGCCACACTCCTCGGCAACGCGAGTGCCCAACATGATCACAGTACACCAGAAAGCTATGTAGGTTCTGACGCCAGTACGGAAGGTACCGGAGACGCCACTCCTGGACCGCAGGCGGAAACAACCCCGTTTGAGCGCTATGATCCCTACCTTGAGCCAGTTGAACCCGGCGACAAGCATGTGACCATCAGTTTCGAAGACCGCATCGTGTGGCTTTCGAACGACGTGCAATACGCAGCATGGACGTTGAACGGCACCGTTCCGGGACCACCGCTGCGCGCAGTGCAGGGCGATACGATTCACGTTCGGCTTGAAAACAACGCACCGATGACACACTCGATCGACTTCCACGCGGCTCGGGTTTCACCGGAACACGGCTTCCGCAACATCCAGCCGGGCGAAGTATTCGAATGGGAATTCGTTGCCGAGCATCCGGGTGCATTCATGGTGCACTGCGGAACGGCTCCAACCCTTATCCACATCGCTGCCGGTATGTACCTGCCGATCATCATTGATCCGGCGGAGGATATGTTTGAGCCGGCAACCGAGCTCGTGATCTCGCAGTCGGACTTCTACACCACGCCCGGGCCGGACGGGATTCACGTCACTGATGGCGACAATCTCTTCAATCCGGCAGCGGCGCCGAACATCATGGCGTTCAATGGCCACCAGAGTCAGTACATCGACGATCCGATTGAAGTGCCGGTGGGCGAGTTGATTCGCATCTATTTCGTAAACCAGGGACCCAATATCTGGAGTGCCTTCCACGTGGTAGGTGGCATCTTCCACAAGGCGTACTGGAACGCCAACCCGAGGAACATGCTCGAAGGCCTGCAAACCATGACCGTTGGGCCTGGCGATGGCATTGCCACTGAGATCATCTTCGACGAACCAGGTGATTACATTGCGGTGAACCACAGCTTTGGTCACGCGGCTCACGGAGCCAGCGCCATTTTGCGGGCGTCCTAACGAATCGGCCTTTCAGAATAGTCAGCTCTCTCGAGAGGGCAGTCCGGAAATCCGGGCTGCTCTCTCATATTGTTCCTTAGCCGGGTCACACAGTTCCGCAATTATGTAGGACAATAGGTGACATATCAGGAACTCAAATACCGCACCCGCCGCCGGCTTTGCCGTACAAATTTTGGGAAGAGAGTTAATTCGCGATGCAACTGGGGCACAAACCGGATCATTTTCAGCAACAGGCCATCGATTCCACGGCACAGGGTATTCGTATAGTGGCGCCGGCTGGCTCGGGCAAGAGCGAAACACTGGCCCGCCGCATAGCGAAACGCGTGCAGCACGACGGAATTGATCCGCAGCGGATTCTGGTACTTACCTTCGACAACGCCGCCAAGAAGAGCCTCACGGGATTCTTCAATGGGCTGCTCGACCGCAAACAGATGCCCAAGATACGCACGTTTAACTCGCATGGCAATCAAATACTCAGACAGTACTTCCCCAGTGAGCGGGCTGAACTTCCCAACGCGCGCGGCTCGCATGAGGTACACGATCTTAGGCGGTCGTTCCTGAATATGGGACATGATTTTCCCGTACTCTCCTGGGATGGTGTGCCCCGCACAATGATCGAGACATTCAGTTCGCTTAAGAACCAGGGATTCTATCCAGGCAGAAATGGTGAGCGTGAACGGCAAACAAAATGGCTGCGCGACGAATACCTGCAGCTGCCGCGCCAGGGCGAGAGCACATCCCTGGAAGAGTACTGGGGCATGCCTTCCGCAGTGCCATCTGAGGATAATTACTCGATCCAGCTGAGCGGAATCCTCGATGCGTTCGAGCAGTTCGATGCGGGCATGCGAACGCTCGGACGTATGGACTACGAGGATCAAAAATCTCGCGCTGTTGAGCAATTACGCCGCTCGCGATCCACATGTGAGCAGTTGCAGGCCGAGTTCGATGAAGTGGTGGTGGACGAGTGCCAGGACATCAGTCGGCTTGATGCGATGCTGGTCTACTACTCTGCCGGACCGAAAACACTCGTTGTGCTGGCCGGAGATGATGACCAGACGCTGTACGAGTGGCGCAATGCACATTCGCTGTACCTTCGGCATCCGGAGATCGTATTTAAGGGAATCGAGTTCGAGACCATTCACCTCAACCTGAACTACCGCTCTCCACAGGCCATTCTCGGGCCGGCGGTAAACCTGATTTCACACAACGTCGAGCGCATCGAGAAATCGCCATCCAGCGGTGTTCTTGAACCGGGCGAGATCGAAGTGCAGGCGATGGGTTCACAACGACAGATGGACGAAGCGCTGGTCGCCAATATCAAACGCGAGCTGGAGGCCGGACGGCCGCCAGAGGAGATAGCGGTGTTATGCCACGCGCGACAAGACCGGGCGATGAAAATCCCGATTGAAAAGCGCTTGCGCGATGCCGGTATCCCGATTGTGGAGGCCAGCAGTGACGAGCGGATCAATAAACCCGGTGTTTGGGTGCGGAGCTTTCTCAAATCGAAGGGACGTCAGTGGCCGATTGTGTTTATCCCGGCGGTGAATGATCGAGAAGTTCCCGATACAGAAAGTATCCGCAAAGGCAAGGTGGAATCAATTCGCCGACGATTCTACGTCGCCATGACCCGCGCCAGCGAGAAACTCGTGCTGAGTTACGTGCGCGGTGGAGACGGGGATCGCATCGATCTCACTGCCGAAGGCGAAGTGGTGGGCACGAATGGGGCGAGTCGGTTCCTGTTCGAAGCCGGTCTGGTTAACGCGGAAGAAGCACCTGCCGTTACTGAACCGGAGGATGCCCCAGCTCCGATTCCAGCAGTTGAAGAGCCGGTTCACTCCCCTACTCAGACGCAACCCCAGGCCAATCCAACAGCCGCACAACCGAAACCGGAGAAGCCAAAAAAGCGTGTGCGACCGAAGAAGTGGGAACCGTATGCTCCGGAGACGCGCAAGCTGGCAAAGGCGGTATCGGAATGGGAAGCCGGCGATTACGACAATGCGATTTTCTGTGCCTGGGCGCCCCTGGAAAGCGTGTTGCACCGACTGGTGAAGTTTCCGCCCGGCACAAAGAACACCGATCTGGTTTCGTTGATCGATGAGGCCGAAATGCAGGGTGTGATCAGTGAGGAGTGGAAAAATCGCCTTCACTTGTGGCGACGGATTCGGAACCAGGCGCTCCACAACAATCCGGCCAAACGCCAGTTCAAACCCGAGAAGTTTCACGACTATGGATTCCAACTCGTTGATGGTGCACCCGGGTTCTTCACACATCTCGCGGAACTGAACGCGCCGAAGCAAATGGTGCTGGAAACGCAGGATGAGTTCCTGAAGAAGCTGGGAAACCTGGTAACCCAGATTCAGCAGGGAAAACCATCTCCCCTGCTCGGTCGACCGCTCAAGGCGATCCGTTTCCATCCGGAGCAAGACACGTTTGATATCCTCGCGATGCAACTGATGATGGTGTTACGCGACGTGCGCTTTTACGTTCCGCCAGAGTTCCGCTGGAGCGCATCGCCCCTCATCAGCAAGTTCTCGGTGGACACGCTTGGTCATCTGCCCGAAGGGTTCCGTACTCATCGTGCCAACAAGATGCGAATGGATGCGGGTGAAGAACAGAATCAGCTGATGGCGCGGTTCGACCGGATGCTGAAACAGGAGTGCGGCGAAACCGACCCGGGTTCGTTTCTGCGGGAGCGACTCAGTAACGGCATCGCGCTGGAGAACGGCAACTTCCACTCAGGGCTAAAGTTGAACCCGAAGGTGAAGGTCTAGGCTGGCGGACGAGCGATAACGAAACGCATGATGCCGAAGAGGCGCCGCCGGTGCTCCTGAATGGTGTAGCCATTCTGTTCCAACGTCTCGATAGTTGTGCGATCCAGATGGCAACCCATCGTCCGGATTTGGATCGGTGCGACGAGCTTTTGCATCCCGCCCACGAACCAGTTCGGCGAGAGAACATGCTCTATCACCACCAACCGACCGTCTGGCCGTAAGACTCGGGCAATTTCCGCCAGTGCCTTGGGCACGTTAGGAATGGTACAGAATACCAGGCTGGCGGTAACCGTATTGAACGAGTTCGCCTCGTACCGGCTCAGGTCCTCGGCGTCGGCAATTTCCAATGTAGCGGGGATCGAAAGGCCCGCCGCTGCCGCTTTGGCTTGCGCGATCATGCCGGGGCTAATATCTATGCCAGTAAAAGATGTTACGGAATGATCATATTCTCTGAGACGGTTGAGGGTATCGCCGGCAGCGAGGCCGATTTCCAGCACATCGCCCCGCAGCTCGGACACAAGGTCATCTCGCCATTGCTCGCTGGTAAGGCGAGTTTCCGCCCTACTCTCCCGCTGCAACCAGGTGGGCGCATGGGAATCATAGATCCTCGCAAGCCCGGTACGTTCCGGTGGTGTACGATCCGTGAAGAATTTCCGCATTGCGGTACCTCCTGCTCCACATGGTACATCGGCCTCTACCTCAGAGGAACGTCATGGCGAATACCCGCAGACAATCGATTCAGGCAGACGGAAGGTTTATCCGTACGGCGCTTATACGGGCGTTACGACCTGTACGTGTGCCGGAGGATTAAACAGTGAGCCTGGGGAGCGGGCAGAAGCGATGTGATTGCCGAAGGTTTGCGCAGCCTCATTGAATTGCAGGATGACTTGATGCCTGTCCTGATTGAACATTGGTTTCGCTCCGCAACGGTAATGGACCTGTACGGGATCGCCGCCATTCAAATAGTCGTTTTGCGTTCTGAGCCCCTGATCTGGATGTTATGGAATATACGTAATCAGGAGTTTGACCATATGCGTCAAGAGATGCTGGACCAGGCGCTGGCCCTCGCGTGACAAAAACGATAGCAAGCGCAGGCGGTTGGCGATTCCTTTCAAACGGACTCTGTACATGCCTACTCGTGTTGACTCAACATTGACGGCAGTTCGGCAAGCGATTCGACTGTTATCCACGGCTCACCGCCATCTGGCTGTTGCCGGCCCATACTGATCCAGACTGCGCGAATGCCATACGCCTGCGCACCAAGAACATCGCGCGGGAAGCTGTCGCCGACCATGATGGTTTCCCCGGTTGTTGCTCCGAGCGTATCAAGCGCATGCTGATAAATGCCCGGCTCCGGCTTGCCAATAGCCAACTCACCACTGATGACAATGGCATCGAAATACTTCTCGAGACCGGTGTTATTGATCTTGGTGCGCTGTACGTCGGGGATTCCGTTGGTGACCATGCCTAAACGGTGTTTCGCTGCCAACTGTTTAAGCGCTTCTTTCGCGCCGGGGCACCAGGGGTTGGTGGCGGCCCGCTCCCGTTCGAACATGGCATCGAGTTCGGCAGCGAGATCACTATCCCCTACTCCCAGCGACTTCAGCGCATTGGTCCAGCTTTGGAGACGGAAACCAGGCCCCCATTCCCGCATGGTTTCCCAGTGATGATCGTCACCTTCGAAGCGGGCGCGGAGTCCCTCGATTTCGCTGGTACCGATGCCATCCAGCCAATCCGGGAATGGGCCTGCCTGCCAGATTTGACGGGATGCCGCGCGGACTGCAGAAATCAGCCCTTGTGGGTCGATATCAACCTTGCTGGCGGCATAGTTTGCCGTGGCCTCGAAGGCGATATCGGTAGCTGCATCATCCTCCAGAATTGTGTCGTCCAAATCGAGGAGTACGGTGGTAATCACAGCGTTGCCTTTCGAGAGAGTTTGTTGACAGCCGCGTCTATGGCAGACGCGAATTGCGATCGGTCCTTTTTGCTGAATGCGGGTGGTCCGCTGGTCATCTCGCCCATCTGCCTCAGCATGGCGTTGAGATCACGCGATGCGAGCGCATCGCCGATGCGATTTGGATTGAAGTGCTTGCCACGGAAATCGATGCAGTCGGCGCCGACCTCCAGGGCCCGTGCCGCGAGGGGTATATCCGCGGTCAGCACCAGGTCATCGCTTGTGGCGTGCTCGGCGATCCAGTCGTCGGCGGCATCGGGTGATCCCGGCACCACCACTGCGCTGGCGACTTTGGCGGCATCGGCCGGGATTCGAATGGGGATATTGGCTACTACCTTGAGAGGAACGTTGTAGCGAGCAGCGGTGCGGAACACGAGGTCCTTCACCGGGCAAGCATCGGCATCGAGATAGATAGTTGGTGGTGTCGCTTCGTTATTCATATGTGAAGCGTACCCAACAATCAGCTTCCCGGCACGGTCGTTATACCTGGGGCAGACACGGTTGAGATATTAATATGGCCATGCATCCTGCAGTTGAAAAGCATTTGGACGACATCCGCGCCGCCGCAGAGCGTTACGGCGTGGAGAAGTTGGAGATATTCGGGTCGGCAATGACGCCGGAATTTGATCCGGAGCGGTCGGATGTCGATTTCATCGTGCACTACCCGCCCGGGTATGACTATGGAGTATTTCTCAAGCGGTACCTTGATCTCGAAGATGAACTGAAAGAGATTCTTGAGAGACCGGTGCAACTTGTAATGACGAGTGCGCTCAAGAAGGAATCTTTTCGGCGCAATGCTGGAGCTACGAGGACACTCATCTATGTCGCAACACGACCTGATTCAGGAACTCCAGGACATCAGAAGATATTCCCAGCTCGTTCTTGAGCACACGTCCAGCATGACCTTTGACGACTATACGGAGGATATGGTCACGCAATACGAAAAATAGTTAAGGGGCCCTTGCGGGCCCCTGTGTGCTGCCGTTAATCGGCGGGAACGGCGTCTTTTTCACTTTCCGCTGCGTCGGCGGTATCAGCGTTATCGGCGGCAAGTTCTGCAACCTGCTGCTCACTCGTAACGGTAACCGGGATTCGGCGGGGCTTGCTGACCTCAAGCTTCGGTAGCTTGATGCGGAGCAATCCGTTGGAGAACCCGGCCTCGACAGTCGACTCATCGATCTCGAATGGCAACCGGATGCGACGTTCGTATTCGCCGCGCGGAATCTCGGCCATGTACCAGGTGACGGGCTCGCCGTGCTCGTCTTCCTGCTTGCGGTCGGCGCTGAGGCTACCGGCAATGGTCAGGGTGTCTTTCTCGACAGAGACTTCGACGTTCTCCGGATGCATTCCGGGCATCGAGGCAAGGACCATAGCGTGGTCATTGGTCACGTAGAGATCAACTGGCATGCTCGACTGTGCTGTGTGGGTGTTACCAGCTTTGCGGCGAGAGCGTCTCGGCAACGAGGTTGCTTGATCCAGCGCATCGAATGCGGAAAGGATATCGTAGAACGGAGTGTTGCGAGTAATCATGTAAGACCTCCTCTCATGAAACCAAGCGTGTTGTGGATGGCATCACCCATCTCACTACCTTCAGTATAAGATATCTGACACTAATTGTCAACACACCTGATATACATCGACTCATCTTTGTGATCATGATACTCATGACCTGGTCGTGAGTCAATCTGGCCATGTCCATGGTTCTGCTGGTATCTCCCCCACGGCCAGCACGTCCAACAGATCCCCAAGCCCGAGCGGGTAGACGGTTTCATGGCTTACGCGGATTTCCGCAGATGAAAACCATGCTCCGGCATCGTAGTGGGACTGCTCATGCTCGGTCATCTGATCATTGCGCGGGCGCTGACCATTCAACTTCACGACGAAGTAGCGCTCTTTTGCCATGTACGGTTTTGACTTGTGTTGCTCCAGTCGTTCCCGCATTGCAACCATGGGGCCAAGCTCTGCATCGTTAATCGCACACTCTTCCCACAACTCGCGGCAGGCCGCATCTTCCCATGTTTCGCCCTCTTCTACTCCACCGCCGGGAAGGATCCAGCGTGGCCGCAGCGGATCATTGATGCGCAACATCCACACCCGATATTCGGTATCCAGCAGTATGAGGCGCGAGCTTTTTCGCACAGGTAGGCCAGATTCACGCTGGTCTCGTTCTTCAACAAGCTGCCGGATGTCCTCCAGATGCATGCTCCAGGCAAGGTCGGATTGGGCGCGTTCCTCGTTCAGATCATCGAGGATGCGCCGGCCGAGATCTTCAATCCCCTCCTCTGCTGGCGCTGACTTCACCGCTTGCTCCAGCGCTTCCAGATATCGCCGGTCGGCATCGAGGCGGCGCTGTGCCTCGGTACGATCAGCTGGTTTGCCGTGGCCAGGAACGATCCACTTGACCCGATCGATAATCCCCTGCAGGCGATTCAACGTTTGCAGGTAGAGCGCCACTGCCCGGCTGCCGCCCTCCAGGCTTGGAGTCTCGACATCACTCAGCGTGTCTGCGACGAATGCGACCCGCTGATCGGGCAAGAGCAACGCAGACTGTCCATCCGCATGGCCGGGTATGTGAATAATCTCCACTTGAACCCCGGCGATTGAGTTGGCTCCCCAGGCAATCGGCTCTTCCTGGAAAAGCAGGGAACGATCCCACAACTCGGAGCCATCCGATTCTCCTTGCCCGGCGATCTCAGCCTCTGTCGAAGTGAGGATTTGGAGTATCCGGTCCCGGTCTTGTGCGATGTGGGCGATTGTGTCTGGTGTGGCGTAACGAGGAACATCCTCTCCCAACACTCGGTGCCACAGTACGTGATCCCAATGTGAATGCGTGCAGAACCCTGCGGCCACCTTGCCAGCGACTGCAGCTATCGCCTTGAACTCAGGTTCGAATATGCCGGGATCAATCAGGATAGCGCCTTGTGGACCGTGGACGATACCGGTGTTGGTTTCCCACAGTCGAGAGGTGTTGACGCTAACCTCCGGGGTAAGTTGTTGCATGGCTTGTCCAGTCGCTATCAGGAAGAACCGCCTGGTCGCCGATGAGGGAGCGCCAGTTAGTTCCCGCCTATGGGTGTTGGGGTATGAACGGGACCCGGGTCCTCATCCTGCTGTTCGCGGGTGTAATCCTCGAGCGTCCAGGCATCGCCGGCCGGATCCCATGCATCGTTGCCCAGAGTTACGACAATATCGTAACCATGATAACCATTCTCCGCAGCGAGATCATCGGCGGAATCGCCCCAGGTGATCGAATCGGAACCAACGCTGATCAATTCAGACACTAATGCACTTGTACCGAGGTTGCCCTCGATATCGATTATGGAAGAACGATCGTAGTTGCCTACATCTTCCGCGAGATCAACCGAAATCCGCCAGAACCCATTGTATTCGAGCACTGTGCCAACACGACCGGCGAGCCCGGTATTACGGGTTCCATTGATAATCAGGACTCTTGCACCGTAATCCGGATTCATGAAGGCCGCGCCAGGAGAGGAAACCTGATGGCCGACGAACTCTGAAAGAATCCCTTCCATAATCGGCCAATTCACCTGAAGGTAATAGATCCCGTTGGCTCCGTATTCTTCGTAAAGCGCGCTGGTGACCGAGAGTTGCGAGATGTTTTCACGTGGAACATCGAGTCCGAGTTGGGCGAGCTTGATGGCATCCGTAACAGAGATATCTGTGCGCACAGCGTCGCCGAATTCGGTGATAAGTCGTGGCAACTGTGTGATCAGATCGGCGTTGAGGTGTTGGTCTCGCAATGCGAGGAGCACCTGCTGCTGCCGGGCGGCGCGACTGGTATCGCCATCCTGGTGCCGTGTGCGCGCGTAGACGAGCGCCTCCTCGCCATCCAGATGTTGCCAGCCGGCAGGGAAATAAATGCGCTTGTAATTGAAATCTTCGGCCGGGTAGGCGTTGTCGATGATCGGGTAGGGGACATCGACGTGAATACCACCGACCGTGTTGATCATGCGCGTAAAGCCATTGAAATCGATTTGCACAAAGGCATGGATCGGCACACCAAAGTTCGCCTCGATCGTGCGCACCATTAACCCGGCACCGCCTCCCTGGACATCGTTGTAATCACCCAGGGCAAAAGCGGCGTTGATTTTATCGATACCATATCCGGGGATAACGACCTTAACATCCCGCGGAATGGAAAGGATATTGGCCTGGCGCGTCTTGGGGTCGATATTCACCAGCATGATCGTATCGGTGCGGCTTGAACCGTCGGTGGCGGTGAGATCGGCGCCGAGCAGGAGGATCGTTATGCGATCCTCTCCGTTCCAATTCGAGATTGCGGATTCGGTCGGCCGCTGCACCAGTTCGGGTGTGCCCTCCGGGTTGAGCTGCGCGATCAACGACGACTCGTTGTGCTGGATGTCATCTACCTGCACGTTCCTGAGTGCCTGGAACCCGGAGTAGATCACAGGAGAGAGGGCGAGGAGCGCGACCATCATAACGATGGCGGGTACTCCCAAGAACGGCCAAAACCACTTCTTACGCGTCAGTCGCTTCCAGCGACTCGCGGTGCCCAGCCGGGAACGCTGCTGCGCCCTGGCGCGCTTTAAATCACGCGCGAGAGGTGTGTCGGACATGGGAAGGGCAGCGGCTGCACTCGATGAACCGGCCGAGGCACTTGCGGTGCTACCGGTGGTGTTTGAGGTGCTGCGCCAGAGCTGCTGATAGCGCTCAGTACGCGAACGAGGACGAGGGCGTGAAGATGTTTCACGTGGAACACGTGAGCGTCGCACTCGACGTCGGAGATAGTGCGGGGTGGAGTGGTCGTGATTGGACGGGTCGCTGTCTGGCATAGGTGAACATTTGAGACGAAGGCGAATCGATTAGCTGGAAGTCAGTCTAACATCTCGTCGATTGTCATCGTCTCGGACGGAGGAGGGGATGATCGTCGGCAGCGACCTTACGGCAGAAGGACGTCACCGTCCGCTTGGTCCGCAAACAAAGAGCGGTGGTGTTTCATGTGAAACACCACCGCTCTTTTCAGTCACTATCTACAATTCAACCGCATTAGTCCTCGATGATCCACTCATCCATTGTGCGGTTCCACTCAACGATTCCACCATCACCGAAGAAGATGTCGACTTCGCGCGCCGCGCTTTCAACTGAATCGGAAGCGTGGACGAGGTTTCGACCAATCGTAAGACCGAAGTCAGCCCGGATCGTGCCAGGATCCGCTTCGGACGGCTTGGTCGCACCGTTCATGGTGCGGATGATTCCAACTGCATCTGGTCCTTCAACAACCATCAGCACGCTCGGAGCACTGGTGATGTAGCTCACCAGGCCCTCGTAAAACGGCTTACCCTCGTGCTCGCCATAATGCTTGCTGGCCGTTTCCCGGGAAACGGTCTCGAACTTCATTGCGACGATCTTCAAGCCCCGCTTCTCGTACCGACTAACGATCTCGCCGATCAGTCCGCGCTGTACCGCATCCGGTTTTACGATTACCAGTGAACGCTCGATATTTGCCATTGGATTTGCTCTCCAGCTCAAGGATGTTGCGAACCACTTCGTCCGCACGTCAATCGCATAGATTGTAGCACCGCACGGAGCAGCGAATTCGGACAGAAATTCGGCTGCCCCCAGGTGCGAGCGCAGGGTTGAAAGGTCGACAAGCGACCTTTCTATCAATTGGAGTAAACTACTCGGCAGACCGTCATCGGTACCGATGGCTTTGAAATTGTGCGTTGAATTCCGTAAGCGAGTGACCAATTCATGGTGTTATCAGACCGCGATATCCGGATCGCCCTCGAAGAGGGTCGCATCAAAATCGATCCCGCGCCGGATCTCGACAAGCAACTCGGTTCAATCTCCGTCGACTTCCGACTGGGGAACACCTTCATGGTGTTCGAGCACAGCCGATACAGCTATATCGACCCTCGTACCCCCCATTCAATCGGCGACGCCATGCGCACGATTCACGTGGACGACGACGAATCGTTCATGATGCAACCCGGCGATTTTGCACTGGCCTCCACGAAGGAGTCGCTCGAACTGCCGAACGACCTTCTCGGTCGGCTTGAAGGTCGAAGCAGCATCGCCCGCCTTGGTATCACCGTGCACAGCACCGCTGCAGTATTTGAGCCAGGCTGGATCGGCACGGCCACCATGGAACTGAGCAATCTCGGCCGCATGCCGGTGGCGCTGTACCCGGGCATGCGTATTTGTGCCTTCTCATTCCAGCAGCTCACGAGTCCGGTCATCACCCAGTACCGTGACAAGCCGAATAACAAGTACGCAGGACAAATGGATCCTCGCGCCAGCCAGTTGGCGGAGGAAAACAAGGCAGGAAACCCATAGTCAGTAAAGGGAGTAGGTGAGCAATGAGCAACCTGGCAGAAATCCGCAATCGGTTCATCCCGATCCTCAATGTGACCGCAGATCAATACAAGGGCCGCGTTCCAGCCGGATACCCGAATCTTGTCGACGATGTGGAGGGCGGCACCCTGGGGCTGGAGCTCGATCCAAGTTACGGTGTTTACGTAACTCAGGATGAAGAGGGGCTGTTCGCGGAAATGTACAAGCGAAGCCCCCGAATCGATAACCGCGGCTACGCCAGCTACCAGAAGTATGCAGGCCAGCCAGTGCACGACCGGCGACCGCTGGAAAGTATCCCTACAGATCAGGAGCTCCGCAATCTGGTAGCAGAGTTGAAGCAGGCATTTAACACTCAGCCTGGCATCATCTACATCACAGACGACTAATAGCCCGAGCCTGACAAGAACGACAACGCTTCGTTAATCAGATGGAAACGCGCTCTCATTTTAGTGAGAGCGCGTTTCCATCTCATACGTCGGTTAAGCGTAGTTAGCCAATGATATTACGAGATAATCGTATCTATTCGGTCAGATCGGTATCCCTCGCACCCAGTAATGAGAGATGGTCAAGCCAGGGCGTTGGATCGGAAGACCAATCCAGGGAGAGGACCTGCGCCCGCGAGCGTCTGCCAGTGAGCAACCGGGTCGCCTCGAAGCTGCTCATTTCAACGGTTGCCTGCACAGGCATTTCACCCATAATCAAGGGTTTACTGTTTGTCCGTACCTGTATTGCGGGCAAACCAATATTTTTGAAATGAGAATCTCCCCAGGCTGCCATCACGTGCAACGTTGCCGCGACCCGACTATCATTTCGAGCACCCTGGTTACCCAGCGCGCCACGAGCATCGAACTCATGCGTCACGATGTCCGGCAGAAGTTGATCACCCATCCGGCGGAACACCGGACCGGCCTGGTCCAAAGATGCCCGCCATGCCGATTTGATCGCCTCGATATGACTATCGCGGAACCGCTCTACCTGGGCGTTGGTCCATTCTGGCCCCGGCGCACCAACCGTATTTCCAGCGATGAAATCCTGCATCACCCCGGTGACATGCGCGAGCAAATCGTGCAGCGACCATCCGGGACATGCTGGAACGGTCAAATGCTCGTTCTCGGCGGTGATCAGATCACACATCGCCTCGTGCGATTCACGATAGTACCGTTCGGCTGTGGATGAATCCGTCACGCGACGTCCTTTCAAGCAGTGCTGCAATAACAGCCATTATGGCTTATGAGCCGAGGTGTTCGCCGGCTACGTTATCATGTCCTTACTAAAAATAATGTCGATACAGCGATCAGCTCGATCGAGGACGACCCGTGACCATGCACCGTTAGCGCACGCTTGCATCTCGCATTTCCTCCAGAAAGGATGAAAGAGAGCTCCGCGTCAGCAGACTGATCCAGGTTTAGTCCACGATGAAAGAGGGCAGCTTTTCATTTTCAGGCAAGAGAGTGGAAATCGTTTCCAGTGTTGATTCGACGGACGGAAGATAGCCATGTTGTCGCAGCCAAATGGAATGGTTCCGTTCGGCCTGCTGCCAATATTGGATCCCCTCTCGCACACGTTCAATCATGTCTGGGATGAGCGCGTCGATAGACGGATCATCGACCTGCCGTTTGGCGATGAGCAAGCTGGCCAGAACACTCACATTATTTTGAAAGCGGACGTCAGCGTTGTTGTGAGCATCAGATGACGCTTCAGGCCTGGCCTCTTCCAGCCAGGTAAGAAATCCCGAAGTCAACAGGCTCGAGTCCGCGCTTTCCATCGCTTCACTAGCCAATAACAACCACCGCCATGTTTCCGCCCGCCAGGCGGACTGATCCACGCTCACTGGCCGAGGAGCAGGTCGAGTTCGACGATGCATCAGGAGTTCCGCATTTCCGGCGAGGAACCGTCCTTCATGTTCAGACACTTCCTCGTAACTAATGCTTGTCATGTCCTCAATCGCACGAGCCTTACTCAAGACCATACGGCGGGCGTTGGGCTGGATATTGTAAATCAGGCTAATAGACTGCAGGTTTGCACGAGATACCGCGTCATAAACTTCAGTGGATTGCCACGTGTAGTACTGACTTTCAGCACTTATGATGTCCGTTTTCTGAAGCGCTGCTCCCAGCACAATACGCATCAAATCCTGTGCTTTGGATCGCAACTCACGGTCACCTGTCTCCTTGGCAGCTCGTGCATATACCAATGCCATGGCGGCATTTTGCGGCATACATTTCTCGAAGTAGGGGATAACCCAGGTTTCATCACGGGTTTGCGGATGAAACGATGCCTCGAGCTGATCACGGATCCCTTTATCCCAAATGGTGGAGAGCGTGTGCAAAAGCCAAGAATCGTCTCCGCCTAATCGATCGCTCTCTTCCAATAGTCGGTATGGATGTAGGTGTCGTGGAAACTCTTTGAAACCGCCGGCCTCGAAATCCTTCTCAAGTTTGGCGGGGCCTGTTTCCAATTCACCTTTCACGCGTTTCCATTCATCGGCAAAAGACTGCGGATCTTCGCTCCACTGATCCGCGAGTGATTGCAGAAGTGACGCTGTGGTGGGCACCTCAGGCTGGCGATTTTCAGGTCCCATGAAGGTGATAGCAAACGCCGGGTGCAACTGTGGAGATAACGCAGCGAGTATCGGCAATCCACCATATCCGCCCTGGTATCGGGCCAGCGCAGCAAGCATGGCCGTCATAGAAGGTTCAGCAAGAGGGTCAATCAATACCGGCACGAAGTTGTCGGTTAAAAGCTGCCGCGTCGCTTCTTCCTCAAGCTCTCGCGATAGCAGGTGCGCACCTGTGGACCACGGCGCCACAACGACTGCGAAGATCGGACGGTTCGATTCTGTAGCAACCGCCTCCGCTGCATTTAGCGTTTGCCAATTAAGCGCCTTATGGATGTCAGGCATTGCATCGGAGTAGTTGGTCGGGGCCGGTTCAAGACGGATGTGTGGCGAGTTTTTTGTGTGCACGCTCTTTTCCCGTTTACAAGCAAGACGCCCGGATTACGTTGCATCCGGGCGCCCGGCACTGTCATTCGTCTTCTCGGTTCTAGGTAAATGCCTCAGAATCCGAGAAGTCGATCTTGTTATTTATGACTGCATCTGCGGTCCAGTAAGCCAGCGTCCAGATGGTTTGAGTCGGGTTGTGACCAGACATGGTTGGCATGAGGCCACCGCCACCAACCAGGATATTCGGCACGCTCCACATTTGCCCGTACTTGTTCGTAACGGACATCGTTGGATCATCGCCCATGCGCAGCCCGCCAGTATCGTGCGTCATGGCACCGGTCGCAATAGCTGACGGTCGGCCCCACACCTCGGTGGCGCCAGCAGCCTGCATGATCTCGGTACCACGCTCATACATGAACTCAGCCATGCGCTGCTCGTTCTGTTTGGCCTGCCGCTGGATACGCAGGGCCGGAACTCCGTACTGGTCTACGTAGTTCGGATCCAGGTCCATGTAACTCGATTCGTAAGGCATTGGCTCAGAGAGAATCTGAAGCGTCATCATTCGGTTCAGGTTCTCGGAGAAGAACTCCTTGTATTGCCGTCCCCACGTTGGAACTTCGGGCGGTCGCAGGTGATAGCTCTCGAGCGGGTTACGCTGACTCGGTGAACCAATGAATGAACCTCGAATGAAGAATTTCTCCGGGTCCAGGTTCATTTTCATCTCGGCATGGTTCTCGCCATTGAAATCGTCGATTCCCTGGCGCTGAACCGCCGGAGCCGCATAGCCATTGAGGAAACGATCACCGAAGACAGCAGTGACCGAAGAGCCAGCGCGGTTCATAAAGTACTTACCGACCTGGCCATTTCCATCGAGACCGGAGTGCAGCAGCAAACGAACGTTACCAAAGCTGTAGGAGCCAAGGTAGAAGAAATCCGCTGGCTGAGTGTGCAACTCACCAGTTACGAGATCAACGTAATCAACTGAAACAGCGCGTCCATTC
This sequence comes from uncultured Sphaerobacteraceae bacterium, assembly GCA_964526965.1. Lineage (GTDB taxonomy): Bacteria > Chloroflexota > Chloroflexia > Thermomicrobiales > UBA6265 > UBA6265. Next base: position 72,089 of record CAZGML010000007.1, read on the forward strand.
TCGTGGTTAATCTTCAGCACGTGAGCCTGAGAACGCAGCTCGAAGTTGCCAGAATCCTCGGCGGTTGGCAGGTGTACTGCCAGGGAACTGCCCTTGGAGTGGTTCCAGCAACCATGCGAAGTACAGAACGGGCAGTAGCTGCACGCGGCACGTTCAACCCCATCCGGGTTGGTGTACGGCTCGGTTGTGATCGCTGTGGGGACGTGGAAAGGCTGCAGTCCGAGCTCAAGTGCGCCCTCTCGGAAGGTGAGGTCGACCGCATTATCGCGGAGCGGACGCATTGGGTAGTCCTTTTGGCGCGGGGCTTCGAAAGGATTGCCTTCATCCGGATTTACCGGGCGAATATCGCCCTGGATGTTCCCGGGGAAGCCACCAACACCAACGTACTCCTCGGTCTTCTCGTAGAACGGCTCAAGATCGTCGTACGTGATGGGCCAATCCTGGATGTTGGCGCCATCCTCTTCGAGGTGGGCGAGTTGCTCGGAATCGTACATTTCCTCGATGGTCGACTTTATGTGGAAATCATCCTCGTAGAATCGCCACGACTGACCCGACCAGTGGACTGAGGCACCACCTACTGTGCTGGCACCGATATGACGTATTGGCTGGGCAACTTCATCTTCTGATCCCCGGAACGTCAACGGGAATTCACTGATGGTTGGCACCATCTCCGAACGGGTCGCATATCGCAGCGTATCAAACTGTGAAGGGGCAAAATCTGGTAGGTCGCGATATTCACCACGTTCCAGGGCGAGAACTGAATATCCCGCTTTGGCAAGCTCTGCAGACATTGGACCGGATGCAGCTCCGTAACCAATGAGAACCACATCCTTTTTGGGAAGCGTTGACATGGAGTATCTCCAATCTACGTGTTGAGGACTAAAGGTCCGCAATACTCTGGAACGGAAGATTGAGCGGTTCGAAGGACTGCTGCTGCTCTTCCGTGTATACGACGTACGGGCCCGGATATCCTACCGCTGCCCAGCCGGCGAAGTCGCGGTTGCCACCGTGGACAGGATCTGAGAAAAGGCCTTCCATAACGTGCACACGTACGATGTCGAGGAAGGCCTGGAGATTGGGCACATTGGAAGGTGACGTACCAGGTACCATCACGCCATCGATAAACCGCACGGATCCACCTGATCCATCGTCCTCATCGGCTACATCGGGAGTGGCGACAGCCTCGTCAGCAGGCGTTGCCTGCATGGGTGTAGCGGAACCTCCACCCGCGCTGGTGGCTTCCGGGCCACCAGTTGCTATGAGTGCATGACCTGAGCGAGAGACGTCTGATCCGGAAATCATTCCCAGATCGCCATCAAACGCCCGGGTGACGATATCAACTTGCTGGTCGAACTCAAGCGCAGCAAATGCGTCTCCATGGGCCTGCTGGGAAGCAAAATCGAGCCATTCGAGGCCCGAGGTGTAGACCTGCTGATAATCCCGATACGGACCAGCAACGGCCCGGTCGATGTAATACATCACCCCGGCCTCGCGTCCGCCAGCAGAGTCTTCCGTCTCTGGCCACATTACCTCAGCCAGTGCAGCAATTGTTTCTGCCTGCCCCTGGTGAAAAAAAAGGCGGCCGGACGTCTGCTCCTGGGCAGAAACATCAAATGATGCTGCCCGGGACATGATTCCAGCCGCGAATGCGCTACTACTTCCAACTATAAGTTTTCTTCGATTCATCTCGAGGGATGTGAATCGTTTCGCCACGGCAATACCTCCTCGCTGTTGGCTTACAAGCTTGCCCTGCTCAAATTCCTGCCAGTAGTGCTAGCTGGCAAAGACCTAGACTGGGGTACTTGTTGTAAGCCCACATTAGCGAGAAGGGTTTTTCCTGTCAACACAGGCTATCTGCAAGGGTTACTGTATCTCAACAGCAAATAAAGGCAGTTCGTGCTTTCACGAAATTGAAAGTGGCGACATTCGTCCCGCTATTACAAATTCCTGAAAATATACAGACATAACAGACACGTATAGCTCACGGGATTAACATTTTTTTAACGGTTTCACGCCGATGTGCAGCGCGACGCTGCCGAATCCAAGCAGGCTGTACTTCACATCTACCAGGCCGGCTTCGCGGAAAATTTCTGCAAGTTCGTCGGCATCGGGGAAGTTCTTCACGCTCTCGGGAAGGTACTTGTATGCCTCATATTCGCCGGTAAGCACCTTGCCGATCAGCGGCAATACGTTGATGAAGTAGAAGTTGAATGGAATCTTGAGGATCGGTCGATGATAGGGCGTTGCTTCCAGGCAGATGACCTTGCCGCCCGGCTTCACAATACGCGCCATTTCCTTCACGCCGTCAGTGTAGTTCGGCAGGTTACGCATACCAAAGCTGATCGTGGCTGCGCTGGCTTTTTCGTCGTCGAAGGGCATGTCCATCGCATCACCCTCTACAAAATTGACCTCGCTACTGCGCTTCTCTGCCTTGCGCCGGGCCTCGGCAATCATACCGCTGCTGTAATCGATTCCGGTTACCAGCGGAACACCAACGCGTTCGAGCTCAAAAGCGACATCCCCCGTACCACAGGCCACATCAACAACGAAGTCGCTCAGCTCGCCGTTCTGCAATGTGCGGGCCTGCTTCGCCATCATTCTCCGCCAGCGGAAATCCATGCCGAAGGTCATGATGTGGTTCATGAGGTCGTACCGGGGCACGATCGTATCGAACATCTCCTGTACATCGTCCTTTTCGGAAATCGCGCCGGATTGTGGTTGCTGGGATGACATGGGTTCCTCCGAAATCACGCGGAAAGCACAAATGCGAGGCCAAGAAGCAGGCTATGGACGAGGGCTGTTTTGCCGGTGAGACCAAGCGTTTTGTTTAGCGCCGGCCCCTGCAGGGTCTCCACCTGCTGGATCAGTTGAAGGAACATGGGCCAACTGAGCACGGTGAGCACCGCCCATCCGTTTAGCCAGCCAACCATCCAAAAAACGAATGGACTGAAGGCTGTAAGCGCGAGCATAATGTAATACTCGATCCGCGTCTTTTTTGGGCCAATGCGCACGGCTACGGTGCGCTTGTTGACTTTCTCATCCTGCTCGCGATCACGATAGTTATTAATAATGAGGATACCGACAATCATGGCGCCTGGCGGAATCGCCGCCGCCAACGAGAGAGCGGTGAGTTCGCCGGTCTGCAGGTAGGCAGTGCCGCTAACAGCGATCAGGCCAAAAAAGAGGAAGACGAAGATCTCCCCCAGGCCCAGGTAGCTGATCGGAAACGGACCACCCGTGTACGCAACCGCGCAAATGAGGCTGGCAATGCCGAGGAATACAAACGGCCAGCCACCCCGCACCAGTAACGGTATTCCCGTAACCGCCGCCATGGCCAATGTGAGCCAGGTCGCATTCATTACCTGGTTGTAGGTAACATAGCCGGCCGAGGTGATACGGAGCGGGCCGGTGCGATCGGCGGTGTCACTTCCCTTTTTCGCATCAATGGCATCGTTGGCGAAGTTCGCTGCGATCTGCAACAACAGCGCAGTTACCAGCGCCAGCAGCGCAACCCACCAGACAAACGCTCCCTCTCGCACGGCGACGCCGGTGCCGACCACAATCGGAGCCACGGCGGCCGGCAGGGTGCGCGGACGTGCGGCGAGAAACCAAATCTGCAGTTTTGACGGATGATCGGCGGCGGAGCCGACGGGAATACTCATGTATTGTGGGATCCTGTTTCGCCGGGGTCGAGGTACTGCGCATCCAGAATGCGCGTTGCACCAACGGTGCCGGCCACAATCGCGTAATTACCGGTGGAGATTTCATCGACGGATTCGAACGAATCCGCGTCAACCATCGCCAGATAGTCTACCCGCAGCAGTGGTTGGGCGTTGAGGATCTCCTCACCGATGGTGATAAGCTTCGCGGCATCTCGTTCTCCGTTGGTTACTGCCTGCTGCACGGCAAACAGTGCCCGCGGAATCGCCACCGCGGCTGCCCGTTCTTCGTCCGACAGCGACGCGTGGTCGGAACTCAGCGGCAGTCCGTCTGGATCCCGCACGGTTACACAGGGAACAATCTCGCCACTCAGGGCCAAATCTCCGTGCATCTGTTGGATGATACGAAGTTGCTGTAAGTGCTTCTCACCGACATAGGTTCGAGTCGGCTGAAGCTGGTTCAGCAGGATCGCGAAATAGGCGGTCACGCGATCGAAGTGGCCCTTGCGGGCCTCGCCCTCCCAGTGCCTCCCGATAGATGGCACCCGCACCGATGTGCGGAACGAAGGAGGAAAGATCACTTCAGGATCCGGCTGGTAGAAGAGATGCGCGCCCGCCTCGCGGGCAAGGTCGATTTCTATTTCTGAAAGGTGGATGGGTTCTCCGGACGGATCGAAGAGCGCGACCACTGTCTCGTCGTTTTCCAGGTCGGATCGACGGATCAGGGAAACGTGCCCCTCATGGATCGAGCCCATAATCGGCACGACTCCAGTGGTAATGGCGCCAATGGTGGCATCGAGCACCTCGTCCGGCGTGGTGAATGTGCGTAGGCGACGTGGCCGCATGGCTATACCTGTGGAGCGGGGTGGAAGCTTGGCGTGTAGCTGGATGCTTCCTTGGATTCACCAGTTTCGGGTCGATGTCCGTGTTCGTGCGCAGAGATCAGCCGGAGCATCATCAGGTTGTTGGGTACCGGCACGTTATGACGTCGGGCATGCCGTACCACTGCGCCATTGATCGCATCGATTTCGGTGCGCAATCCTTGCTGCAGATCTACATACATACTGGTATACGGATTTGCCGTAGAGAGGGCAAAGTTCTCCATTGTCTCAACCAACGTCTCGGTATGGAGGCGAACGCCTTCACTGGCAGCAACTGCCACAACCTCTTCAATAATCACCCGTGCGGCCTGTAACAGATCGGGGTCAAGGGCGACCATGCGAGTGGGCACGGAAGCAAGAGCCGTTGTTGGGTTGAGTGCGCAATTAACTGCGAGTTTACGCCACACCCAGCGGTGAATATCGGCGACTGCGTTGGTACGCCAGCCGTTATCGCGCAGGGTGTTGGCGAGGGCGGAGAGCTTGTCGTTGATTGCCGGGGTGCGTCTGCCGATGGCGGTGAGGCCATCAGTCGTGTGAGTCACCTTGCCGGGCGAGGTGCGAACGGCCGCCTGGGTGGTCACGCCCATCCAGATATGCGGTCGTACTCCGTTGTGTACAAGAACCTCTCGCAAGGCTTTTGCGTTGCCAAGGCCATTCTGCAGGGTAAGCACAACAGCATGTCGATCCAGATAGGGCGCAAGGGGTGCACAGGCCTCGCCGGTGGCCCAGGCCTTCACCAGTACGATCACGACATCGCTACCGGTAACGTCAGCAGGGTCGCTGGAAACCTCGAGCCGGATGTTGTTGGTTTGGCCATCGCGCTCGGTGAGGTCAAGCCCATGCTCACGGATTCTTTCCAGATGCTCCGACTGGCGACCATAAAGGAGCACGCGCTCGAGTTCTGGCGTCGCTCCGGGCTCTTCAGCGTGGTAATTCATGGAAGCGGTGAGACGTGCGGCCACGAGCGAGCCCATAGCGCCAGCTCCGACAACAGTGATCTTCACAAGGGCATCTCCACGGTTCGGTGAACGATAAACATGGCCATATTGTCGCATTAATCAGAAGGGGGTGTAGCGGGCGAAAGGCAGCCGCGTACCTCATGCTGACACGTGTCACGGGGAATCGCGTTAACATTGATGTGGCAAGTCTCACGCGGGAAACTGGCCCGTGAAAGAAACGATAATCAGATTGTAACTCGCTTCGTTTTCCTATAATTGTGACCTTCACCATGCATCGTCTTTAACAATGAAGACAAACATTCCCTTGAAAGCAGGTAATATGCTAGGAGGCGACTATTCTGTCGTAAGTAGCAGGAGTGATTCACTGTGAAGAACAGCAGTTCAAAAATTGAGGTTTCTCACGTAGGCAGTTTGCCGCGTCCAGATAAACTGCGTGAGGCCAACAAGAAACGTCTTGAGAACAACGGAGAACTGGAAGGATTCGATGAGATCCTGGCCCAGTCCGTGAAAGACGTTGTCAAGAAGCAAAAGGATATCGGCATCACCATCCCGAATGATGGTGAGTACGGTAAAAGCATGAGCGGCAAGGTCGATTACGGCGCCTGGTGGAGCTACAGCTTCCAGCGACTCGGCGGCCTGGAGCTGCGCAATGAAGGCGTCGCCACCGGTACCGAGCATGTAGAATCCAGCCCCGGTAACGTGCGGCTCACCAACTTCGCCAACCGGCGAGACTGGGTGAAGTTCGCTGATGCATATCAGGATCCCACCAGCGGAATCACCCTGAGCGACAGCGCCGAGGGTCCCATGCCACAGTTCCCGGTTGCCACCGGCCCGGTTACCTTTATTGGCCAGGAAGCCGTGCAGAGTGACATTGCCAACATGAAAGCGGCAATGGAAGCTAACGGCATGGATGAAGGCTTCATCACCTCCGTTGCACCAGGATCCGCTGCCCGTATCGGGAACGAGTACTACGATACCGAAGAAGAGTTCATTTACGCCTGCGCCGACGCCCTGCGCGAGGAGTACAAGGCGATTGTGGATGCCGGCCTGATCCTTCAGCTCGATGATCCATCCATCGCCGAGAACTGGGACCAGGTAACTCCAGAGCCCTCTGTTGAGGACTACCGCAATTTCACCCAGGTTCGTGTGGATGCCATGAACTACGCGCTGAAAGATATCCCCAGCGACCGCGTGCGCTTCCACCTCTGCTGGGGTAGCTGGCACGGACCCCACACCACCGACATCGAGTTCAAGCACATCGTCGACCTGATGCTGCAGATCAACGCCGATGGCTACACCTTCGAGGCGGCCAATGCTCGCCACGAGCATGAGTACAAGATCTGGGACGACGTGAAGCTGCCGGAAGGCAAGGTTCTCATTCCGGGCGTTGTCGGCCACGCCACCAACGTTGTGGAACATCCGGAGCTGGTTGCCGAGCGCATCATCAACTTCGCCGACCGCGTTGGCAAGGAGAACGTCATCGCCAGCACCGACTGCGGCCTCGGTGGGCGAATCCACCCGCAGATCGCCTGGGCCAAACTCGAGGCGCTGAGCGAGGGTGCCGAGCTCGCGACAAAGCACCTGTTCAAGTAAACCTTCACTGGTGATACGTTGAGTTGAAAGGGTTTCCCCGCGGCATCGCGGGGAAACCCTTTTTGCCTGAAACTCCCTTTCACGGCGAATGCAGACAGCGGTACACTTTCCACTGTTGTGTATCGGACCCCTGGCAGTACGGGAGCATGAATGGACGGCAGTTCAATGGCACTGCGAACGATCGTTCGCGGCGGACGCATTGTCACAATGGACGGCGATATCCGCGCCGATTTGGTGATAGATGATCACCAGGTTGTGGCAATGCTGGCCGATTCCTCCGGCGTTGACGGTGATACCACCATCGACGCGACCGACCTTCTTGTACTGCCGGGCATGGTTGATACCTGGTTTCCTGCCCCATGGATGCACGATATCAACGCTTCTGAGGCATCCCATCGCGTGCAAACTGCTGCCATGGCGGGCGGGCTCACAAGCATGGCTGCTGAACCCGGCGAAACGCCGGCAGATGTCGGCACACCATCGCACCTGTCGCTTGATGCAGCACTCTGGCTTCCGATAAACGCCGAGAATCTTCCGACATCCCAGCAGATTGGTCGGATGAAACGCGTGGGAATGATTGGTGCTTCCACCTCACTTCTTGGGCAGCAGGGCCTTACCGATGCTGAACTCTATCAATTAATGCAGGTATTGGCTGAACATGGGCTGCCGCTGGCTATCCAGCCATTGCACGGCGAGATATCCCCGCGTGATCCAATCAGTGAATCACTTGTAACGAGCATGTTGATGTTGATGGCGGAATCCACCGGCGCCTGGGTGCACCTGCATAGTGTCACCACTGCGGATGCCGTGCGCACTGCTATTGCAGCGCGTGATCGTGGCGCAAATGTGACCATCAGCGTGCCCGCCCTCTATCTGGCCGTTACCGCCGAAAGCGGTCGGGCACTGCGGGTGCGGCCGCCGCTCCGTACCGGACACGATGTTGACGAACTATGGAATTATGTGCTGGCCGAGCAGGTCGATTGCGTCAGTGTGACACCGATGCGGGGTGGCGAAAATAACGATCTGTACACGGACGCGCAAACGGCGCTCCCGCTCTTTTGGCATGAGGCCGTATCACAACGGGGAATGAACCCCTCGCAGGCGGTACGGATGTTGAGCACCAATCCGGCACAAATCCTCGGCATTTTTCCGCAGAAAGGCGCACTGCGTATCGGTAGCGATGCTGACCTGCTGCTGTTTGATCCTGGAGCGACCTGGACGGTAACGAATGACGATGCGCTTGATGGCACCGGACTCTCGCCAGTTCACGGAACTGACCTGACCGGGTTTGTGGTGCGGGTGCTGAGCCATGGTCGCACGGTGTACGACGCCGAACATCATCACGACGATAGCCTCGTGATTCCCGGTACAGGCAGGCTCCTGCACCGTTTCTAAAGCCCCAATCCCCGAAAATACGGAACCGGGATGCGTTATGACCTGGGAAGGTCCGCATCCCGGTGTGGGGAGGGAGGGGGAGGAGAGGCGCTATATGTGTGCGGATCGGTTGGCTGGTACCGATTTGGAAACCCGCGTTGCGCTTTCCACTGGATATATAATGGAGGGTCGATGCGGCCATCGTTTGACAAAATTGTTACAGATGTGTGTATCAAACGATGAATCCAATTGAAGAGCATGGGCGTTAACCGAAATGATGCTGGCATCGCTACGTTACGGTGGGGGTCACCTGTAGCGATGGGCAGCTTATTTATGATATGTTACTGGATGTACGAATACGCTTTACGACCGTAAAGCAACCCTTCGGCATAAAAGGATACGGGAGTTCGAACGAAAATATGACTGAGAAGGATGTTGGGCAGCAACCGAACCAGAAGACCGAACACCCTGATGTCTATACACGCATCAGCAATGCTGTGCGGGTAGAAGACAGAGACTGGAATACCGTAAGTCGCCGCGTCGCAACCCGGATGCTCGCCATAGGCGGTGCAGGCATAGCGGTACTTGCCGCTGGTGTCGCCGGATTCCGCTCCGTTTACGCCGATAAGATTTATCCAAACATCTCCATCGGCGATGTGGATGTTGGCGGCATGACGCCGGAAGAGGCTCGGGAAGCTGTACAAGCTCGTGTAGATGAGTTTGATTCCCGCTGCATCAGATATACCCATGAAGACCTGACCTGGACACCCACGCTCACCGAGCTCGGGGTCAGGGTTGATGTCGATGCGCTTGTCGACCAGGCGATGAAACTCGGCCGCGACGAAAAGGCTGCCAACCGCCTGATGTACACCGGCACCGTTGCCCAGGGTGGCGAGGTCATTCCACTGTCGTACAAGCTGCAAACCCGCTATCTCGATAACTGGTTCGATACCGTAGAAACCGATATCAGTGATCCGGCTATTGACGCCACGTTCACTGTCGAGGGCTCCAAACTCATCATCACGCAAGATGAAACCGGTACCGGGGCGGACCGCGAGGCCGTCACGAACCGTATCTTCGAGGCGCTCCGCACTATGGAAACGATCGACGAAGAGCTTCCCACAGATGTCGCGCACCCGCGCATCACCAAGGCCGATCTGGAAGCGAATGAGGACGAAGTGCTGAAAATCCTCAGCAACTCCGTTGGCATCCGGTTCGAGGGCGAGCGGTGGGAGCTGAACCCGGAAGAAATCTCCGAGTTTATGATCTTCGAGTCATCGATTGAAAACGGCAAGGCTGTGACCTCGGTCGACTTCGATCGCTCACTTCTCGGCGAATTCCTGCGCGGCAAATATGGGCCGGAAGTGAATCGTATGCCCCAGAACGCCTCCGTACAGTTCTACAACGGCAAGCTCACCGCCACATCCAAGTCTGTGGACGGCAAAACCCTGAAGACCAGCGAATTCGCCGACATGGTGGCCAACAGCTTCCTTACCAACCATGCGCGTGTGGACGTGCCAGTTGTCACAACTCCGGCGCAGGTTCGCGAGGACAACCTGGATACGCTTGGCATTAAGGATCGCCTGTGCCGTGTCGACTCCAACTTCACAACCGACGTCGGCACCGAACGTGAGGTGAACATCATGGTTGGAGTTCACCTGCTCAACAACGTGATTATCGCGCCGGGCGAGGAATTCAGCTTTAACAAGTCGATTGGTTCAATTGCTGACAATCCGGATTTCATTGGTGGTACCGGCATCTCGGCTGGCGTCATTCAGGATGAGTTTGGCGGCGGCATTTGCCAGGTAACCACCACGGCATTCCGGGCCGGAATTATGGCTGGCCTGCCGATTACCGCGTGGGATCCCCACACGTACCGCCTGCAAGGCTACGAGCGAGATGGCTGGGGGCCAGGATTCGACGCCTCCATCTACCAGCCAGACTGGATTCCGGCCGAGGATTGGTCTGACCTGAGGTTCCTCAACAACACGGACAACTTCATCCTCATTTCAAGCTGGGCCGACGGTGGTATCCATGTCGTGGAGATTTATGGCACTGATCCAGGCTGGGACGTGCAAATTTCCGAAACCATTACCTGGGAGGCCGAGCCATCCTACGACAACCGCTGGGTTATCGACTGGGAGGCTGGCTCTGGCGTGAACTATCCTTCGGCCTACCCGATGGACGGCCTGAACGCCAGCTTCAACCGCACCGTGTACGATGCCGACGGTAACGAGATGTACACACGAGACTTCACATCTCGCTACCAGTCACGTGGGTGGCAGTGTACGTGCAGCGCCGATATGGAAGGTGTTCCGTGCTGGTAGCATCAACTGATAGCACCGCACGGACCCTCTTGGCATAACAGAGGATTTTCTCCCCAATTCACGTGTACACTATGAACCATAGGTTTTCCACACACGTTGCGGAACTTTTTCTTGTGGACGCCCTTGGGGAGAAGAGAGCTTCATGACACACTCGAATACACCGGAAACTCCGTCGGCGGAAAGAGCGTTTCATCCTAATCGTAGAGATGTGGTGAAAGCGGCTTCGGGGCTCGGCATTGCCGCAGCCAGCGGTGTAGGCATTAGCCACTTGCCGCAGTCGGATTCACAGATTCCAACCGCCGCCGCGCAGGAAGTAGACGGTACTCGCGGGCGCAGTTGGAGCGAAGCCGACAATATCAACACCAGCATTAAGCTTGAGGGCGAGGGCTGGGTGACCCTTCAGGCCGAGTTCCCGTTTTGGGCACTCGGCTTTGCCTGGGACGATGAAGAAGGTACCTGGCCGGTTGTTGAGTACGGTATTAGCTTCGATGGTGTTAGTTGGGACGAAGGCTACCGCATTGATGCGCATGACGATGGTGGACCACCGCCAACCGACGAGCGTCATCACACAGCGCTTCATTTTTGCGACGGCCAACAATACGTGCGCTATCGCACGGTAGATGGCGAGGGCAACCTGGTGGTGCTCGATCGCTTCCAGGTCACATACATCGATCCCACAGATGGCCCGTGGGAAAAAGATCGCCCCGCCACGATGATGCGCACCACCGCAACCAACACTGATACGCGCATTCCACCAAAAATTATTACTCGCGGCCAGTGGGGCGCAAACGAAGATTATCGCTTTGATAGCCAGGGCGAAGTGTGGCCGCCAGAATACAGCGAAGTCCAGCACGCAATTGTTCACCACGCTGCAGTCAATTACAGCTCCGATGGGAATCTTGCTGTTCGCTCAATCTACTACTACCACGCAATTACCCAGGGCTGGGGCGATATCGGCTACAACTACCTGGTTGATACCAGCGGTCGTATTTACGAAGGTCGCGTTGGCGGTGCCAATGTTATCGGTGGCCACGCCTTCCAGTACGCAGTCGGAAGCTCCGGCATCTGTGTGATGGGCGACTTCCGGTACGCCGATGCTCCACACGCTGCCAAGGTAGCACTGGCAAACATCGTCGCGTATGTCACACGTGACCTGGATCCGCACGGTACAAACAATTTCCACGAAGTACTTGGCTTGCCCACAATTGCCGCACACCGTGATGTGGTGATGTCTACCTGCCCGGGAGATGGGCTCTACGATGACATGGGCTGGCTGCGTAACACGGTTGCCGACATCCTGGATCGAGGCGATCTCGATAGCGGTATGCCGGGCGGAATCGTTCCGGGCGACTGGGTAAAAATCCAGACGGACGACGGCTCTGCCCTGCAGATGTACGGTCAGCCGGGAACCGATCAGATTCGCGTGGATCAAATTCCGGACGGTTCTCGTGTTGAGGTGGAAGAAGGCCCGCGCTCGGATGGAAATCACAACTGGTACCTGGTGATGTACAACAACCGAGAAGGTTGGGTCCAGGCCGACTACCTGGTGGTCGATCCGCCAGAGCAGGATTCGATGCCTGGTTACACATTCGGCGAGAACATCCGACTTGGTGCGAATGTGGCGCTGAAGACATCCCCGAGCACCAACGCAAACACGCGAGCAACGGAATCCAACTCCTGGGCTATGTTGCTGGCTGGACCATATCCGGCCGGTGGTACCGAGTGGTTTGAGGTTCAAACCCAGAATGGCCAATACGGATGGATCACCATCAACCAGTTTGACCTGGCCGATGTGACGTCCCCATCATCGACCTACGATATCGGCACAGAAGTAGAAACGGTACGCCGCACGAATATCCGCGTACGTCCCGGCCTGCCGCAAACCGTTCAGGGTGTTGTGGGCGCCGGAGCTCGCCTCACCATCTCCGTAGCACCAGTCGGTGTTACGGGTCGCACCTGGTATGGCGTAAGCGGCGGAACCGGTGTCGGCGGCGGTTGGGTGGATTCCACTGATATCAATCTGCCTCCACAGCCGGTAACTGGCACAGGCCAACGCTACCGTGTGACGGAAACCATGAACTTCCGTAACGGTGCCGGACTCGGAGCCGCGGTTATCGGCTCGCTCACTGCCGGCTCCACGGGCGATGTCATCGGTGGACCGGTCAACTCTCACGGATACCGATGGTGGAATCTCCGCACAGATAACGGAAGCGTCGGATGGGCCGCCAGTAACTGGCTGGTTCGTGCAGCCGGTGAGGCTCAGGAGCCATCCGATCCACCGCCGTCTTCTGGTGGCAAGTTCAACATCGGTGATACCGGCCGCGTAACCGAAGCGCTTAACATGCGCACCGGCGCCAGCACCGGTCACGGTGTTATCGCCGTACTGCCGGTGGGTACCAGGGGCCGAATCGCCGCTGGCCCAAGCACTGGTAGCGGGTACACCTGGTGGCGCATTGAAACCGGCTACGGTTCTGGCTGGGTCGTGCAGGATTGGGTCGCCAACGAAGGCGGCAGCGATTCCGGCGATCAGGATCCACCACCAAGCTCTGGTGCCAAATTTGAGCATGGCGATGGCGCCCGGGTAACCGAGGGCCTGAACATACGCACTGGTGCTGGTACCGGAAACGGTGTGATCACCGTGCTGCCAGCAGGCACAACCGGTGAAATCGTCGATGGACCGCGGAGTGCCAATGGCTACACGTGGTGGCGCATTTCTACCGGCTACGGTACCGGCTGGGTGGTTGAGAACTGGATCGCGAACACCGGTAGCTCGTCACCGAGCGAGCCGAGTGATCCGCCACCGAGCTCCGGAAGCAAGTTCGATCATGGCGACAATGCCCGCGTGACCGAAGGCCTGAACATGCGCACCGGCGCTGGCACCGGAAACGGTGTGATCACCGTGTTGCCAGCCGGTACAACTGGTGAAATCGTCGATGGACCGCAGAGCGCCAGTGGCTACACGTGGTGGCGAATCGAAACCAGCTACGGCACCGGTTGGGTAGTTGAGAACTGGATCTCACCGACCAGTAGCTCTTCCGGGCCGCGCTTCTCCACTGGTGACACCGGTACGGTGACCGAGCCACTCCACCTCCGATCAGGCGCTGGAACGAACAACAGCTCCATCACGATTCTGCCAGTGGGAACCACCGGTGAAGTGATTGACGGACCGCGTTCAGCCAGCGGCTATACGTGGTGGCGAATCGAAACCAGCTACGGTACTGGCTGGGTCGCGCAGGACTGGTTTCGCTAGGCCCTGATTCGCGAATTTGATAGAAACCAAACGAGGCACCGATGGTGCCTCGTTTGCATGTTTGGCACTATCGGATAGATGATATTGGCTGAGGTAATGGAGGCTTACGCATGGCGCTTTCTCGCATCTACTTTTCGGCCGATGAGGAATTTCTCAGCTCTGCAGCGGATGAGATTCGTCCGCATTTTCCGGACGCCTGGATGGAACCGCTTGGTCCGGATATCGCCGGCTTCGAAGAGGAAGGCGTGAGCATCGCCATCCTGGCGCAGACAATTCGCGACCACAAGCTCGCATTTCCACGACATCTCTTCCGGGGCGTGGCAGAGATTCCACTGGATGATGCAACGGACCTGGGAGCGTTCGGAGAGCTCGCGCTGGATGCTTGGGCTCAGTTGCCAATTCCACCCAAAGTCTCGCTCCAGGTCTGGCAAAGCGGTGAGGTGAATCTGCCGTATCGTAACGATCAGTTGTGGAGGCGGCTGGCAGCATCGCTCAACGATGAGGATATAGAGGTTGTGCGGGGCGGAGCCAGCCACGTGCTCAGTGCCTGCCAGGTAGAAGAGGGCATCATCCTCGGCTCGAATGGTGTGGCCAATGCGCTTTCGGATTGGCCGGGTGGCCGAGTGCAACTTGCCAGGCCAAAGGGTCAGATCAGTCGGAGTGAGTTCAAGCTGGAGGAGATTATCCGCACCAATTTGGCGGAACTGCCAACCAGCGGTACTGCACTCGACCTCGGCGCTGCGCCAGGTGGATGGACACGGGTGCTGTTGAACCGCGGCCTGGAAGTATGGGCAGTGGATAGCGGAGCGCTTGATGAACGCCTGGAGGGGAAGCCCGGACTCACCTATGCCCCTACACTGGCAGGTCCATTTCTGGCGGAGAACACGCAGCAATTCGACCTGGTGGTGAACGATATGCGCATGGAGCCGGCGATCAGCGCAAACGTGATGAACAGTGCTGCGCGGTTTGTGCCTGCTGGCGGGATGGGTGTGATGAGTATCAAGCTTCCCGCAGAGAGTGGTGCCCTGCGGGAGCTGGAAGATACGTTAAGGATTCTGAGGCGCGAATGGGAAATTGAGACGGTGCGACAACTGTTCCACAACCGTCATGAGGTGACGGCGATTCTGCGGCGGCGTTAATTACCTGCCCAAATCGGCTCGCCCCGGGTTTGGCCAGCCGGCTTTCACATGTGGCGAGCACAGCATCATGTGCCTCGCTGTGCTCTGACTGCGTGCAATCCACGAGTCGCTACAGTCGCGTTATGTTGCCGAGCGCTACGGCTCGGTCGGCTCCGGTTGCCCCCGGAATGTTCGTCGGGTACCCCGCCACGGAGTCGTGCGCCATCAGTGCGAAGCAAATCGCTTCCTTGGCGTCGGCAGACATACCAAGCTCATCCGTGGCTCGCACGGGGATGCCATCCAGTGAGTCCGCGATCATGCGCATCAGCAACGGATTCCGTGCACCACCGCCGTTTACATAGACTTCATCGGGAAGCTCTGGTAACCAACGTCGGTACGCATCGGCGATCGAGCGAGCGGTAAACGCGGTAACTGTGGTGATGAGATTCGCATTAAGCGGGTGCTTTTCCAGAATCGCATCCACCATTTCGCTGCCATAATACTCGCGGCCGGTGGTTTTGGGCGGTGCTTCATCGAGGTATGGATCGTTCATGAGCTCATTGAGCAGTTCGTAATCCACACTGCCATTCATGCCGATCGCTCCATCGGCATCGTACGTCTGCTCACCGTTGGTGAGCCTGGTCACCAGCGCATCAATCAGCATGTTGCCTGGCCCGGTGTCGAAAGCGATGACATCGTTGACCGACGCATTCGCCGGCACCCAGGTGACATTACCGATACCGCCAATGTTCTGCACGCAACGGTTCAGTTCCGCATCACCGAACGATGCCCAATCAAGATAGGCGGCGAGGGGAGCTCCCTGCCCGCCCACGGCCATATCCGCGACGCGGAAGTCGCTGACAACGGTCGCGTTGAGTGCCGCTGCTATGCGAGTTGCATCACCGATCTGCAGGGTAGACGCCACCATAAGCTCACTCTCGGCCTCCGGTTGGTGCCAAACCGTTTGCCCGTGCGATCCTATCAACTCCACATCATCGGGGGTGAGCCGGTTCGCTTCCAACACCTGTCTGGCGGCATCGGCAAAGGCATCGCCAATCACCACATTCATGCTGCAAATACGCGCAACGGCATTGCCGGAATCCTCATAGAGGTCGAGCAGTTCCTGTCGCACGGTGGCCGGGTAGGGGACGGTATCGAAGGCGACGACTTCGATATTGGCATCGCGTGCGTGTCCATCGATACGGCAAACAGCGACATCGATTCCATCCAGCGACGTGCCGGAAATCATTCCGATAGTGAGTGGTGTTGGCATATGCGCGAGCTCCTGTTCAGGACGATTAATACTCTCCTGATCATACTCGCGCTGCCGGATTCGTGTGGATTGGAGTCGGATTATTTAGCCGGGAAGATCTCAGCCAACATGGCGCTGATGCTCGCGCGCGTTTTGCCCCACTCCATATTCACCGCAGGATGCACGCGATTGGTGAGAATGATGCTAATCAGGTCACGATCCGGATCAATCCACATACTGGTGCCGGTGAAGCCCGTGTGACCATATGCATTTGGGCTGAGGCCTCGACCCGACGCCATGGTTTCCTCCGTCTCCGGATATGGCACCATTTGCCACCCCAGGCCACGGCGTTCGTTCGGATCGCCAAGTCCAGTTTGCTCGCGGGTTGCTTCCCGAACGATATCTTCCGGCAGCAAGCGCACATCATTCAGCTCCCCGCCGTTGAGCCACATGTTGGCGTATCGCAGCAGGTCAGTTGCGGTGCCGAACGCTCCGGCGTTCCCGCTTACGCCCTGCAATCCGTACCAGGCGTTACCGTCGTGCACCTCGCCACGGATGGGGTAATTTCGCCAGCCTTCTACCGGGGCGACTTCTGCCATGGGATGCTCATGTACATTGCCGACCTCGGTTGCAGCGATGCGATCGCGCAGCTTCGGATCGGGTAGGTACGAGGTGTCGGTCATGCCAAGCGGCTGGAACACGTGTTGTTCAGCGTATTCGTTCAGGGGCGATCCACTCACGCGACGTACGACCTCTCCCAGCAGAATGAACCCCAGGCAACTGTAGGCGACGCGGGTGTTTGGTTCTGCTTCCGGCTGCGAGGCAGCGATATCGGCGATGTAGTGATTGATTCCGCTGCCAGTCGTGTAGGGTCCGCGCCAACTGGCAATACCGCTGCTGTGACTGAGGAGATTGCGAATGGTGATATCTCGCTTCTGATCCTCATCACCGAACTCAGGGATGTAGGTTGCGAGCGGCTCATCGAGCCCAACCTTGTTTTGGGCGATAAGGTGCAGTATCGCCGGAGTAGTGGCAACGACCTTCGTGATTGATGCAAGGTCAAAGATGGTCTCCAGGGTCATGGGCGTACGCTCGGTTTCTGGCACTTTCACGGCCCAACCGATGGAATCGTGCAACACGATTTGGCCATCATGTTGCACAAGTACCACTGCGCCCGCAAACTCCTCACGTTTGTGGGCCTGTTCGATTTCTTGCCAGATGTTGTTGAGAGTTGGTGTCATTAATCGTCCCGTCTTCGCCGGTTCTCGTTCTGTCCAGCGCATAGTACCGCAATATCGTAACCACTGCCGCAAGAAATTCAAGGAGTTCCAACCACTGTTCAATGCAAGCAAAACGTGACCAAACCTACGGTCATTGCGCTCACAACATGCTGCGCTCCTGGCACGTTGGTGCCAGGAGGGGGGATTTGGCCCCCAACCATTGCGAAATCAGGTGGAACCTACTACGTTCGTAGGATGCAACCCGACTCAACCGGCGCCGGGGCGTGGATGAGTCGACGAGTGCGTGTTCATCAGGCGGTTGTGAACGATTGTGTGGGGTGATCCGTTCTTCGCCAGGTTTGCACGTAACTCACCTTGATCTATGCTGGAAGAAAGCTGAACTGGAAAGGGTATCTCCATGACCAACTCGCCATCGTACGGATTCGTCGTCACACTCGACATGCCACTTCGCGAAGCACGGCCAATTGTGGAAGCCATGCTAAAGGAAGAAGGCTTTGGTGTGCTGACCGAGATCGACGTGCAAACCACGCTGAAGGAAAAAATCGGCGTCGATTTCGAACCATATGTAATTTTGGGAGCCTGCAACCCGGTATTCGCGCACAGGGCGCTCACCATTGAGCCAGCTGTCGGTATGCTGCTGCCATGTAACGTGACGCTGCACCAGACCGAACGTAACAAGACACGCGTGAGTCTGATGGATCCGATTCACATGTTCTCGGTAGAAGCGGACAACCCGGAACTGATGGCAATCGCGAAAGAAGCGGAATCTGTGCTGCGGCGAGTTGAAGAGAAACTGGCGAAGTAATAACATCGCCGCGCGAATGAACCAGGGGAAGTTGACCTCCGTCTATAGAGTGGTCACGTCCCTTTGTGACAATTTGGAACCCATCCCCCCGAACACCAGTTTCTAGGCGTTCCGTGTATCTCCATGCGCGAGGCAACAGGGAGGCTTGATGTGATCTCTATCCGGGCAGGAGATTGGCCGCTACAGGTTTTCGATTTCATCCTCGCTGTAGCCCAGTTCAAGCAACACCTCTCGCGTGTGCTCGCCGAGCAATGGTGGGCCGGAATGCATTTCCAGCGGCGTTTCATCGAATTGGTACGGGAATCCCGTAACCTCAACTTCGCCAATTGATGTGTGCGGCACCTTCACCCGGAGTTCCTGATCGGCGACTTGTGGGTCTTCCATGATCTCGCCGATGGTATTGATCGGTCCACATGGCACGGCAGCTGCATCTAGCTTCTCCACGATTTCACTCGTTGTCATGGTGCCCATCGCAACCTTAATCGATTCGTACAACGGCTCGATATTTTCCAGGCGATCTGCATTGGTCGTGTAACGCGAATCTGTTGCCTCTGCAGCCATGCCCAGGGCACCGCAGAACCGCTGCCAAATAGCATCGTTACCCACGGCGATATTTACGTATCCATCGGCGGTCGGGAACGTATCGTATGGGGTGATGATGGCGTGACGGTTGCCGTTGCGGGTGAGCACCTTGCCGGTGTTGAAGTACGTGCCAGCCATGTAGGTGAGCATGGCAAGCTGCCCGCCGAGCATGCTGGTGGTGATGTACTGGCCCTTGCGCTCGGGATCCTTCTCCCTCGCATACAGCGCCGAAGCGATAGCCGTTGCCGTAAACATGCCTGCAGCAATATCGGCGATCGGCGGGCCGAACTTCACCGGCGGCCCATCCGGGAAACCCGTAACGCTGGCCATGCCGCTCATACCATTTACGATCAGATCGTAAGCTGTGCGATTGCGACTCGGACCGGTCTGCCCGAAGCCGGAGATACTGCCGAAAATCACGGATGGATTTCGCTCAAGCACAGCCTCGTGGCCGAACCCGAGGCGATCTATCACGCCGGGGGCAAAGTTCTCCACCACCACATCAGACTGGTCGATCAGCTTCCAGAGCGCTTCCTTACCGAACTCGCTTTTGAGATCGAGTTCAACCGAGCGCTTGTTCCGGTTCACGCTCATAAAGTAGCTGGATTCGCCTTCAACAAACGGAGGGCCCCAGTGTCGGGTATCATCGCCGGCTCCGGGCCGTTCGATTTTGATCACATCGGCACCGAGGTCGCCCAGCATCATGGTGCAATAGGGGCCGGTCATCACCCGGGTAAGATCGAGCACGCGAATGCCGGCCAGTGGTCCAGAACGATCAGGAGAATTGTTCACAGGAAATGCCTCAAGAGGTGAAACGATTCGTCAGTGAAGGCATCATACCATCGAAAATGGCCCTGTTGGTTCACGCTGATCCTGGGGCGGGCAGGGCAGCCTCAGGCTACCGAGGCTAACGTCGGCGTCCGGGCCCCATTCCCCAACTCCTGGTATTGCTTTGATTCCTTCGGGAGGCGCGCTGGTTCACTAACCGACTCTTGTCGGCCAGTGGCCGTACCAGCAAGTAGCCGGCAATGAAGCCACCAATGTGCGCAAAGAAGGCAACCCCGCCCCCGGTGGTCTCCTGGCCGAGAGAGAAGATTCCCAATACCAGTTGAATGAGGAACCAGTAACCGATCATCAACCAGGCTGGCAACATGGTGGACGTGATGAATATACCGAGGATGATCAGGGTATGAATGCGGCCGTGAGGGAATAGCACGATATACGCCGCCAGGAGCCCGGAAACAGCGCCACTGGCGCCCACCATCGGCACGAGGGTGTCTGTATCCACCAGGATCTGCGCCACTCCCGCAGCGATAGCCGTAGCCAGGTAGAAGAAGATGTACTTGATATGACCAAGCACATCCTCGACGTTGTCGCCAAAGATCCAGAGAAAGAGCATATTGCTGCCGAGATGGAACCATGACCCATGCATGAACGCACTGGTGATGAGGGTGTGGATCTGCTCGCCTGAGGAAACACGAGCCGGAATAAGAGCCCAATCCGCGATGAACTGCAGATGGTCGCGCTGGCTCAGAATTGATTGGTACGCAAAGATCACGACATTTATCGCGATCAATGCCCACGTCACGTATGGCTGGGTTCTTCGACCACTGTTGTCATCACTGATCGGCAGCATGAATCCTGCACCATCCAGACGCATGATTCCCGGGTGGTTTCATCACCCAGGGATCAATCCGAAATCCGACACTCTCCAGTGTACTACTGGCTGACAGAATCCCAATTGCTAACGATACGCACGGCTCATTAGCGCAAAAAGGCGCGAGCGGTGGTGTACCGCTCGCGCCTTTTGAAAATCGATTTTATGATGTTGCGCTGTCCATCGAGCCACTGACCCAATCGATCAGTTTCTTGCGGTTCTCCTCGCCGCTGCCGGGGGAGAAGAGCAATCCAACGATAAGCCCATAAACAAAGAACTTTACCGCTGTGCGGGCGTTGCGAATCATGTTGTCAATCCTCCTGATTGTCGATTATTCCAGTCCGCCGAGCTTCGGGAACTGGCGCATCTTGTTGCCGGGCTTTGTCGCCTCACTGGATACAGGCTCAACCGGGCGAGATTCATCATCGGCAGTTGTTGAACCAGCGGTTGCCAGTTGATCGGTGCGAGGCTGATCGGTCTCGTCAGCCTGGTCGGCCTTGTCGTCGGATTCGTCAGTCGCCTCTGGTGCCGGCTCTCCCCAGGAGAATCGCTGGGCCCGGATACTCTCCATGCCATACGCGCCATCATTTGGTGGCGCCAGGCGGGATGGGGCAGCGGGCTCGCGCGCGTGTGCGGGCTCGGTGACCGGATCCTCTTCGAACGTCTGGGCACCGGCCTCAGGGGCAGGTTCTCCCCAGGCGAATCGCTTGGCCCGCACACCGGTACCGGAGGTTGTCCGGTCGCTACCAGGATCTGGGGTCGCATCGGCTGCCTCGAATGGGGCCTCTGGAACCTTCGGCTCTGCCGCGACAACGCGTTTGGTTTCAGCGGTGTCGCTTACACCGTTTCCGTTGGCGGTTTTGCCGAGTTCAACGCCCACCAACGGCGCGAGTGTTTGCTCCACCCTGGTGAGAATCTTGTCTGCGGTGCCGGGGGTATATGTTTTGTCTGTAGAGATGTCATCTCGCTGGGCAACGGGACCGGAAGCGAGTCTGCCGCGCAGCTCCTGGCCACTCATCGGAGTTTTCCAGAGTGCGTAGGCTGCACCGGCTACTGCCCCCAGAACGGCGCCAGCAATCCACATCTTGTTGCCGTTCTTCTTCTTGGCCACTGTGTATCCTTCCTCGTACTATCATCGTGCCTACGTGAACCCACGCCGCGCACGTACTACTCGATAGACGTACAGTTTATCGCCATTTGCATGCCACGCGCTGAGCCGAGGAGAACCGTTGCAAGATTCACCCACAAAAATGCACGAACGTATCGCTACACACATCCGTGAGAACGGCCCTGTGACCTTCGCCTGGTTTATGAACATGGCCCTTTATCATGATGAGCTGGGCTATTATCGTCAACCGGAGCGAAAGCCGGGGCGAGGTGGCGATTTCATAACCTCGCCTGAATTACACCCCTTTTTCGGAAACACGCTTGCACGGCAAGTGGCCGAAGCATGGGATGCACTCGATAAACCCTATCATCTCATCGTTCGCGAACATGGTGCATCGTCCGGTGGATTGGCCTACGACATCATGGTGGCTCTCAGCGAAAAGGCGCCGGATGTGCTTGAAGCGCTGGATTACCGCCTGGTGGATGTGAACACGCACCGCCTCGGGGAAGCGATCGAGGCGATGGAGGAAGTCGGATTCGCCGATCGGGTTTCGGCAGAACACCCGGATTCGCTGAAGCCGGAGCCAGGCCTCATCATCGCCAATGAGGTTGCCGATGCGCTTCCCGTGCACCGCTTCGTGGTGCGCAGTGGAACAATTCACGAGGTACTGGTGGACGTCAATGCGGATGGCAACTTCGTCGACTTCGAAGCCGCGCCAGAGCCAGACCTGCTAGCCACAATCCAGGCACACTTCAGGCAGCACAGCATCTCGCTGCCAGAGGGCGCTCGCTTCGAATTCTCGCCGGCGGTGGCGGATTGGGGGCGGGATATCGCGAACTCGCTCACACAGGGCATGGCCGTGGTGATCGATTACGGCTACGAGGCGCCCGCACTCTACCAGGGACATTTATTAGAAGGAACCGTGCGAGGCTACTGGCAGCACACAGCTACGGATGATCCATATATCCGCGTCGGGCAGCAGGATCTCACCGCACATGTCGACTTCAGTTGGCTACAGCAGGCCGCCGAACGCGAGGGGATGCGAGCGCACGGCCTCACGACGCAAGCCGATTACCTGACCAGGCTTGGGCTTGGCGACTGGCTGGTTGAACTCCAGCAGCAGCCAGATGTGGAATACGACGAATACTACCTCGCACAGAACGCAACCATGCGGTTGATTGACCCAGCTGGCCTGGGGCGGTTCCGCGTGCTGGGTCTTTCGAAAAACCTGGCGGATGATTTCCGTCCGATCGGTTTCACCGAGCGCACGCTGGCAGACGATCTGGCCGATTTGTAGGCGTCACTTTTCGTTCGGCAGGTCACCTCGGTTGGCGGCCAACCCGGTTAATATTGATAACCGCGGCGATAATGATGACCGCACCGATCGCCTCCAGCACATACCCGAACGGCTTGGTCGCCTGCAGGCCGAGCCAGATGACGATGATGCCGATTGCAATGGCGATCACCCTCGCGATGATCGTGTTCCAGGAACCCTTGGCGTCCATCTCTTTCCTCCTTTGGCATGCCCCGATCATGCCGGATGACCAGCGTAATCGCAAGAGATCTGGCGAACGCCTTGCTTCCATCACCAGGTTTACCCGTAAAGCGGGCACGAAACGGAAACCAGGTACAGCCAACTACCGTGTATATATCGACACCAGCAACCACGTAATTTGCTCAAAATTTATGACGGGGCTGAATGAAGTTAAGCCGCACAGGTGTCCGTATAGAACACCTGTTCCATTTTCTTGCATTCTTTGCTAGAGTGTGCGGGACAACTTTCCTTAATACCGCGAGATCAATCATGCCTGTACAGATAGATCCAACGTCCAACGATATTATGGTGGACCACCTGCAGATGGTGGAACGCGTTATTACGGCCATGCGGAGTGAAACCGAACCGCTCACGCTGGAGGATTATGCCGAGATCGGTGGCTTGAGCCCGTATTATTTCAACCGCGTTTTCAAATCGGTTATCGGTATTCCACCGGGAGAATTCGCAACCAGCCTCCGGTTTGAACGCGCCAAGCAGATGCTGCTCACCACGCCTGCCAGCGTCACCGAAATCTGCATGGAGGTGGGCTATGGCAGCCTCGGAACCTTCAGCAGCCGGTTCAAGCACCTGGTGGGTGTTACCCCGGCCGCGTTCCGGCATTTGCCAGACGAGATCACCGAGATCGATTTCAGCAAACCGATCTTCAATATCGACCCGCGGCAAACGCACATTCCCGGCCGGATTCGGGGCACCATGAGGTTCCCGTTCGAGTACAAGCCCAGCGTATTCATCGGCATCTTTCCGGATGCCATCGCGGTTTCACGACCGATTGTCGGCCGCATGATTCCTGAGCCAGGGCCGTTCGAACTGCCGCATATTCCCTATGGAACGTGGTTGTTGCTCGCTGCAGCGATACCGCAGGTGGGCGATCCGCTAGAGCACCTGATGCCTGCGAAGCAGTTACTGGTGGCATCGGCGGGGCCGATTACCGTGGAGCCGGGCAAGGACGTGATCGATCAGGACCTTAACTTCCGGCTGCCACACCCGCTTGAACCGC
>CAZGML010000007.1:96546-103956 GCA_964526965.1 uncultured Sphaerobacteraceae bacterium
AAGGACGTGATCGATCAGGACCTTAACTTCCGGCTGCCACACCCGCTTGAACCGCCGGTCGTAACCGCATTGCCAGCGCTATTGATGAACGGCTAACCCGTTTTCGCAATTGGTCGGGCCGGAATGTTCGGCGCCTGGTGTGGTTGACGCAGCTGGGCGGCGAAGTAGAGCACTTCTTCCACCATCTCATCCATGCGATCGAGCACACGCTCGTCGGTGATGCTAACGGTCTCACGGTCTACCGCCTTCTCGGGGATAGCGATATGGGTGGGCACAGAAATGCCCTTCAGCCCCCGTACGACCTGTGTGAGTCCACTGAGAACGCCCATACTGGTCATACCGCCGTATGCCATGATGCCCACCGGTTTGCCACCGAGGTACTTAGGCTTGTCCCATCCCAGGAAGATCAACGAATCCAGCAGGTTTTTGATGGCCCCGCTCATGGTGCCATGATACGTGGGTGAGCAAATGAGCAGTGCATCGGCCTCACGGATTTGATCCAGCAGCCACGGCAGTGTGGGCGGATATTGTTCCAGCTTCCAATCGGTACGGAACATCGGCAGGTCCAGCTCGTAAATCGTTGTTCTCACCACGTCAGCGCCGGCGGCGGCGAATTTGTCCAGCGCGGCGTCGAGCGGAACCAGGCTCCAACTTTTCTCGCTTGTTGTGCCACCAATCCCGAGAATGCGGAGTGGGGGAGGCGGATCATCCTTGCGGATGGTTGGCCCTTCAATACCCAGTTCCTGCACGTACCACGAGGGATCTGGCTCCCGGTTCATCACATCCAGGGCAGTAGCATGCGCCGGCTGGGCCTCGTTGACATTTGGTTCGCGGCGAGAAGGCTTGGTCATGAGTAATCCGATGGTAATACGAGCGTTTTACATGCCGTAATGATACCCACACAGGCCACCCTGGCGTTAATCCACGTGCTTCATGGGTGACCAGATCCAGATGGCAACCACGTACGCCAGCACAATGAGTCCATTGAGCGCTACGGCCCACTGCAGGCCGATGACGTTTGCCATTGCCCCGGCTATCAGGCCGCCGGCCGGGCTCATGCCCCAGATCGAGGAGTAGGCCGCCATTACGCGTCCGCGATATTTTTCCTCGACATTGAGCTGGATGAGCGTATCGTTCATCGTGGCGCCGATTCCATACCCAAGACCAACGAACGCAATGGCAACCAGGCTGACCAGGTAGATAGAGCTGAGCCCGTAAATAATGATCAGCACGGCGAAGAACGCCAGACCCCAAAGCACGATACGACCACGATTCGGCAGGTTGTTGAGCCGGGTAACGGAGAGCGTGCCGACCAGCGAGCCGATTCCGGCGGCTGTCATGAGATAGCCGAGCCCTTCCGGACCGCGATGAAGCACATCACTGGCAATAGCCGGTGTCATGGCGGTGTAGCTCATACCAATCACGATCGGGAAGAGGTCGTTCATGATCAACATGCGGATTTCAACATGACGCCAAATGTATTTGTATCCATCGATTACCGAGGCCAGCGGTTTCTGGATCGACGTTGATTTCGGTGGAGCCGTTGGTATCGTTGCAGCGAGGGTCAGGAGCACCAACAGGAACGGCACGGTTGCGACACCGGCCGTGAAGAAACTGGCTGCCAACCCCAGGAAGGCGATGATCCAGCCCGAAAGAGCAGGGCCAACCACACGCGCAGCGTTGAACGCCGCCGAGTTAATTGCCACTGCACTGGGAAGCTCGCGGCGGGTGACCAGTGTCGGCAAAATGCTGAGCCGGGCCGGCCAGTCGAACGACGCACAGATTCCCACAATCACCGCGATGAGCGATAACCAGGCAAACGTGACTTTATCGGTCATCACCAGCCAGGTAAGGAAGAGCATATTGGTGAGAATGGTGGCCTGCACCGCTATCAGCACCTTACGCCGGTCCACGCGGTCGAGGTAGGCGCCAGCAATCGGTGCGAAGATCAGTTGGGGTCCACTTTGAATAAGGCCAATAAGGCCAAGCAGGAACGGGTCTTCGGTAATTTCATATACCAGGTAGCCCATGGCCGTGACGCGGATCCACATCCCCATCATGGACATGCCCATGGTACTGACATACCTGGCGAAAACACCGTTCTTCAGGGCTTCCAGGGCCCCGGGTTTTGGCTCTGCTTGTACACCGTCGCTCACGGACGATGGATCATGAGTAGATGTATCTGACATGGATTCCTGGTTCAATAGCTGCTCGGCCGGGGCGGGCGCCAAAGTGGGCGATTCCCCGACACTTGCAAGCCATCATACCCGGGAAGTACGGGCAACGGTAGGGCATCACGCGTCCCCTGCCATCGCTTACCTCGGGCACGTTGGCGAAGCCGGCATCCTCCCATCGATAGTTTGCAATACTGGCTTGCCATTCCAGGTGATTGGCGGGCAGTGATCTCCCCGATGCGTATAGATAGTAGGAGGACCTTTACCTCCCATACGATCGTCAGGAGGCAACCCAGTGTCAGATTCAGATCGTTTCTCAGAACCCGTACCGGTAGTCGTCGATGAAGAGACCGCGGAGGCACCGAGCGACCTCGATCAGGTTCGCCAGCTCATCCTCGCGTCGCATACGGATCTCGTGCCGGAACTCGTGCAAGGCGATTCCATCACCGATCTCGTCACCAGCATTGAGCCAGCACGAGAGGCGTACACCCGCATTGTCGATTCCCGACCGCAACCGGTCACGATTCCGGCCGGTGGCAACGCCCCGGTTGGTATCGATATCGATACGCTCCCCACATCCGAAAAGCTCCGACGTGGGCTCGCCGGAACCAACCGCTCGTAAACCGATCAACCTCTGCCCAACCCATCGCCGCAACGGCGGTGAATGAAAGGACCCCCTGAAATGGCAATCTCCAAAGTCGAAGCCGCGAAACTCAGCAACGATATGCTGCTGCGCGGTGTTATTGAAACCGTGGTGCAGGAGAGCAACGTGCTCAACTACCTACCGTTTATGAACGTTACCGGCACCTCTGTCACCTACAACCGCGAGTCATCCATGCCGGCCGCAGCCTTTTACGAACCGGGCGATACGTGGACGGAGGCGACTCCCACCTTCAACCAGCACACCGCCCGCCTCGCGATCCTGGGCGGCGATGCCGATGTCGACAACTTCCTCCAGGCCACGTATGCCGACGCCAATGACATTGAGGCCGAGGTTGTCGCCAATCGTGCCAAGGCTGTGGCTCACGCCTTTAGCGATTCGTTCTTCAATGGCAATACCGGTATGAACCCAAAGAGCTTCGATGGCTTGCACACGCTCATTCCGGCCAGCCAGACGCTCGAAGCCGGTACGGACGGAGCGGCGCTCACGCTTGACATGATGGATGAGCTGATCGACCAGGTTCGCCCCGGCAAGCCGGAACTGCTCTTTATGAGCAAGCGCACGCGCCGGAAGTTGAAGGACCTCCGCCGCACATCTGGCGCGGTTCTCGAGACCAGCGTCAATCAGTTCGGGCAGCAGGTAGAGATGTACGATGGCATTCCGATTGTGATCGACGACTTCATCCGCGAGGACCTGACCATCGGCTCCGGTACCAACCTCTCCACCGTCTACGCCGTGAAATTCGGCCAGGGTGCCGGAATGCTCGGCCTGGAACATGGCGACATCACCGTGGAACGCGTCGGCGAACTGGAAAGCAAGGATGCTACCCGCACCCGCATCAAGTGGTACTGCGGCCTTGGGCTGTTCAACGAACTCGGCGCCGCCAAGCTGGAGGGCGTACGTTAACTCGCAGGTCGCACACCTTTGCGTTTCCTCCCCTGTCTGGTAGAAAAGGGCGGCAGTGGCCGCCCTTTTCGCCGTCAAAATCTTTTTGGCACGGAATTTGATTTAAGAGGAGTAAGTGAGCACCCCGACTTGACAGTGGGTGTATACTTGATGATCGTTGGGGAAAGACCATGCGCTTGCGAACAAGCCCATGCCAGATCGAAATACGATCAACCCAATTTGACATATATGTGCCTGGCAGCCAGCTTGACCGCGTACCAGATGCTGTGGTCAACGGGTCTTGTGCGGTCGGAAGGTTAATACTTCGCAGCATTATTTGGCTTCGCTGCGGACCATCCGGACTGCTAAATAATTTGGTCAGGACCATATGTCCTGGGGCATTTTGCCCGAAGCCTCCCAAGGAGTTCCGGTACCCACATGAGTGGAATAGTCGCATCTTGCGGACTAATGAATGTATCCGAGTTAGATCGGATGCTGTCTCGTCTTGCCCATCGCGGGGCAGATGGATCAAACAGCGTCACGATTTCGGACAAGTGGATTGGCGGTCGCTGGGCCGAAGGCGAAATCACGTCTTCGCAGCCAATGACTTCCAGCGATGGCAATCTGCACATGGTGGCCGATGGAGAAATCTACAACCATCAGGCGCTACTTGAAACAATTGAAAACGCACCCGCTGGTAAATCCAGCATTGAAGCAGTGCTCCCCCTCTATGCCGAGCATGGGGTGGATGCATTTGCCCAAATCGACGGACCGTTCGCCCTGGCTATCGTCGACGCCGAAGGCGAGATGGTCGTGGCACGCGATCCCCTGGGGATTAGCCCCCTGTACTGGTATCGCGATGATGAGCGCGCGGTCTTCGCCTCTGAACTTGGCGCATTCGACGAAGAGTTGATGGGCGAGGCCAGAATCTTCCCGCCAGGCCACGTTTGGTCGCCAGAAGCAGGGCTTCGCCGGTTCGTTGAACCGATGTCGCCCAGTTGCGAAGAGCAACCGAAGCAGGATCGGGAAGCGATTCTCGCCAACATTCGGAATGAGCTCGTTGCCAGTGTCGAGGCCCAGATGATGGACGACACCGAGGTGGCAGCACTTCTCTCCGGTGGCCTGGATTCCAGCCTGATTGCCGCCATTGGTCAACGATGGATGCGCGAGCGCGGCAAGAACCTGAAGACGTTCGCCATTGGCCAGGAAGGATCGCCAGATATCATGGCTGCCCGTGAAGTGGCCGAATACCTGGGCACCGACCATCACGAGAAGATGTACACCGCCGAAGACGCGCTCGAGGTGGTTCCAGAGGTCATCCGTATCCTCGAACACTTCGACCCATCGCTGGTACGAAGCTCGGTAGCCAACTACATTCTCGGCCAGTTCGTATCCGAGCACGCGGATGTGGTGCTGACTGGCGAAGGATCCGATGAGATCTTTGCCGGCTACGACTACCTCTCCGACTACGAGGATCCGGAGAAGCTGCACACCGAGCTTGTGAACCTCTTCGAAGGTCTGCACAAGAGTGGTCTCCAGCGAGTCGACCGTACGTCAAGCATCCACGGTCTCACCGTTCGCCTTCCGTTCCTCTCCACGGGCATGCTCGAACTTGGTATGTCGATTCCGCCCGAACTGAAGCGGATCGACAACGGCAAGGTCGAGAAACGACTGCTCCGTGAAGCGTTTGAAGGCTGGCTGCCACACCATCTGTTGTGGCGCAAGAAGGCCGAGTTCGGTGACGGCTCTGGCGCGATCGATGCGTTGCAGCGGGCCATTACGAAGGACATCACCGAGGAAGAGTTCGAGAAGGAACGTCACGCGGTTGATCCTCCGCTGCGATCCCCCGAGGAACTTGCGTACTACCGAATCTACGCGAAGCACTTCGGCACAGAACGCACCGAGGAAGCGGCCGCACGCTTCGCCCACGTGTAGGGCGACGCGGTCCACACAGCAAAGACACGAAACGAGGGTGGCAGGTTGCCTGCCGCCCTCGTTTTATACGTACGTCAAGCTGCCTGTGGCAACCGGCGTGCGGGGGAGGTGCTGGTGATTGATGGACTTCCAGTACCATGGATTGAGTAATGCCGCCCATGGCTGGCGATTTGGCAACAATGAACAACGTAGCAGGATGAACGAATGCAGCACCCACACGAGGCACTTACACGGCGAGTAAACGCACGACTGGACGAGATGTACACTCGCCACCTCACTCTTTTTCACGACGAAGTAGAGAGTTACTACACACCCGGACTTGGCTATTACAAACCCATCCGTACCGATCCGGATTTCGAGAGCTTCTCCATTGCGATAACAACGCTCGATGGTGAAACCCACACCGTGGGCGACGAAGATTGTGAGTTCGCCCTTCAGTCCATATCCAAGGTCTTCTCCTACGGACGAGCCCTGGAAATTCACGGGCGCGAGCGCGTGCTAAGCCGGGTTGGTGTCGAGCCGAGCGGCGACGATTTCAACTCGATCTCGCTGGTTTTCGATGAGCGCCGCAACCGCCCATACAACCCGATGGTAAATGCCGGCGCGCTGGTGACAACCGATCTTATTCGCGGCGATAGCCCGCAATCGGATATCGCCGGTGTGCTCGAAACCCTGGCGCAATTCTCCGGGAACGATCAGCTCGCCGTTGACGAAGAGGTCTTCCAGCGCGAGATGGAAACAGCCGACAGAAACCGTGCGATTTCCTACCTGATGCGCAGCCTCGGCATGATTGGGCCGGATGTTGAGGACAACCTCGCGCTCTACCTGCGTCACTGCTCGGTGACCGTTACCGTGCGCGACCTGGCCATGATGGCGGCAACACTCGCCAATGGTGGGGTTAACCCGGCAACCGGCGTACAGGCCATTGAGGGCGAATATGTACGCGATATCCTGAGCGTGATGTATATGTGTGGCATGTACAATGCAGCCGGTGAATGGGCGTACAGCATTGGCATCCCCGCGAAAAGCGGCGTAAGCGGTGCAATTATGGCCGTGGTACCGGGCAAGCTTGGTATTGCGGTTTATTCTCCGGGGCTGGATGAGTTCGGCACGAGTGTGCGCGGCGCGAAAGTTTGCAAGGAGTTCTCGAGCCGCCTTGGCCTCCACGCATTCGCGGGCGAGGAAGAAGATACGCTGCTGGCTCCGCAGGACGAAATTGGCCCGATCCCGCCAGGCACAGAATATCCCCTGGATGTGTAACGAGAAGCGTGTGTGCCCGATTATCGGGGGCACACGCGCTTCCTATTCATAAGGGAATTCCAGATCCAGCTGGGCGCACAGGTGCTCGATGCTTTCGTAATCGACTTCCAGGCGGTATTTCGCATCGAGATCGGGAGCGGTGTCTCCGGTAAAGGTGTCCGGGTCGGCTCCCATATCGGCGAACATCTGCTCGAAGCCGCCGGGGGAGATGATCTCCACAATTCGGCAGGGATCATCGCCTGCATTCCAGAAGGTGTGCCACTGGTTGCGTGGTTTAAACAGCAGGTCGCCAGGGTTGGCGTACACGATCTCGTCGCCCAGCATCACGCCAAGCGTTCCTTCCAGCACATAGCTGTACTCATCCTCATTCATGTGTTTGTGAAGGGGAGCCGCCAGTGTACGGGCCGGAATGGGATGTTCCACCAGGGCGAAGCGACCTTCGGTGTCACCCGACCGGATCAGGAATCGGGTTGCGAATGTGCCGAGATCAACGAA
>CAZGML010000008.1:0-102048 GCA_964526965.1 uncultured Sphaerobacteraceae bacterium
TAGCCACGATCGATGTGGAAAACATCGGTCACCTGGGTTTCACCTTCGGCGACGAGTCCAGCCAGCACCACGCTCACGGCGCTGCGGATATCCAGGCTCTGCACGCGTGCACCGTGGAGTTTGGTGGGACCATGCACTTCAGCAGTCGTGGCGAGGAATTCTCCGTTCTCTCCCCAACGCTGTACACGAATATCCGCACCCATCTTCAACAGCTCATCCGTGTAGCGCAGGCGGTCCTCATACACACGCTCCTGCACGGTGGCAACGCCATTTGCTTGGGTGAGCAGCGGCAGGAAGGTGCTCTGGCTATCAGTGGGAAATCCCGGATAGGGCAAGGTCTGAATATCCACTGACTTCAGTTCCTTACCGGATTTGATCAGCATGCGGTTATCGTGCTTCCACACTTCTGCGCCTGCTTCCATCAGCTTCTCGGTGATCGGTACCATGTGCCGCTCTTCCACATCCTCAAGGGTGATATTGCCCCCGGTGAGCACTGCTGCAACCGCAAACGTCGCCGCCTCGAGTCGATCGGGGATCACAATATCGCTGACTCCTCGCAGTCGCTCCACGCCCTCAATGGTCAGGAATGGTGAACCAAGCCCGCTAATGCGTGCGCCCATGCGATTCAGCATATTGCCGAGCCAGATGATTTCCGGCTCATAGCTCGCGTTCATGATCAACGTGGTGCCCGCTGCGCGGGTGGCTGCCATCATCAGCGCCTCGGTGCCGGTGTGGCTTGGGTAGTCCATATAAATACGGGCTCCCTTGAGCTTGGCAACCTTTGCGTGGAGGATCTCCTCACCACGGTGGATTTCGGTACCCATGCGCTGGAAACCGCGCAGGTGCATATCAATCGGTCGTTTTCCGATCTGATCTCCACCCGGCAGCGCGAAGCTGATCTCGCCGGCGCGGGCGAGCATCGGTCCGGTAACAACCACGCTGGCGCGCGTTGCCTTGAAGAGGCTTGAAGGTGCGTCTGTTCGTGTGATCTCGCGAGCGTGGACCTTTACACGCTCATTGGCTTTATCGACCTCAACCTCCGCCCCGAGAACGCGCAGCAATTCGCACATGCTCAAAACATCGGCGATCATTGGCACATTGTTCAGCACCATATCTTCTTTGGTGAGAATACAGGCTGCAAGCGCCTTGAGGGCGGCATTTTTGGCGCCGCTGATTCGAACATTTCCGCTAAGGCGATTTCCGCCCTGAATACGGAGAATTCGCTCGTCGGTTTCAGGCAACGTCAGGTTGGGAGCTGTCTGCATGGGTGTGGAATTGTCCTTTCATAAACCGATGTCAGGGGTCGTGCCAGCCTTTAAGGTATGGACACCGGTGCCCTGAAAGTATACGCCACCCCGTGTGTTCGTACTTATTCATAAGATCGGGACGGGCGGAGCCGCAGAGACCAGTCCCGGAGATGGTGACAATGCTCGTTATTCGGACATTACTGATATTCATGATCATTGCAGGAGGCAGCAGCCTGGAGGCCGGGTCGTCATCAACGCCGGTTGCACTTACGTGTCCAGTGACAACGCCGACCGACCATCGACCGGAGGCATCTGCTGACCCCTTCAAAGAAGACGCCGCCCTGCATCACGAAGACGGAATCTGGGTTTCAATTCCTGTGGATGGGATCATCAGGCTCGCGCCAGATGATTCGATCACGTTCGGTCCCCTCGACGGTTGGCGTTCAAGTAAAGTTACCTGGCTGCGAGAAGAAGGTGTGGAAGGATTCATCGAAGTCACAGGCCATCGCCTGGACGAAAAGAGTGACCTCACACCGCAGACTCCGCTGAGTCCGCAACGGCAGTATGTGCGGGTTGGCCAAGTCTCCACTGGCCTCGCCTTCCCGAGTGAGGGCTGCTGGGAGGTGACAGGGTTTGTTGGTGATCGAGAGATCACGTTTGTGGTCGATGTGCGGTTCGCAAACGCAGACGCGACACCCGTCTCGTAAATCCGTATAGGCATATCCACCGGGCGACACGCAGATGTCCTGTTTTTCCATTCGTAAAAAGCGGAAGAGGCGAACCTTGCGGCTCGCCTCTTCTCCCCCTCTTCCCCTACGGTGTTGTCTGTGTTGTGTGTATGTTCCCGCCCAATGCCCGCCACAAAGTGGCGTGCAGGACGGGACTACCGATTCCCGCCCCGTGCGGTGTGTGTTCCCGCCCAATGCCCGCCACAAAGTGGCGTGCAGGACGGGACTACTGATTGCCGCCCGGTGCGGTGTGTGTTCCCGCCCGATGCCCGCCACAAAGTGGCGCGCAGGGCGAGACTACTGATTACCGCCTGGTGCGGTTGCGCGGCTGCTGCGCCGGCGTTTGCCGACCCGGAGACGGACCGCAGCACGACGGAGTGCTGCTTCTTCCGCTGCGATATCCGTTACATCCTTGCGGTTTCGCAACGATTCCTGTGCTTCCTCACGGGCTCGCTCGGCGCGCTCGATGTCGATTTCCTCCACGCGCTCGGCGGTATCAGCCAGAACCAGCACCTTGTTGTTCAGTACTTCCAGGAAGCCACCAAACACCACCATGCGATCTTCCGATCCGCTCTTGGTGATTACAAGTTCGCCAGCGTCCAGCAACGTAATGAGCGCGGCGTGGTTCGGCAGAATGCCCAATGTGCCCTCTGCACCGGGTGCAGACACCATCTCAACCCCACTCTCGGAGAAGAGTGAGCGCTCTCCCGTTATGACTTCTACGGTCAATGTAGCCACGTTCGTGCTCCTTGCAAAACTTGATAGTGCCGACAGTCATGGTTCAACGCGGGCGAGCCGCGATACTGCAGGGTCGGCACTACCGAATTTCGGAACGCCGGGATATTAGCCCTGGCGGTCTTCGTGCTCGGCCTTCTCGGCGGCCTCGGCCACTTCGTCGATGCTGCCCTTGTAGCGGAACAGCGCTTCCGGCACGTGGTCCCACTTACCTTCGTTGATCTCCTTGAAGGAGCGAACGGTATCGGCAAGGCTCACGAATCGTCCCGGGTTACCGGTGAACTGCTCAGCCGTGAAGTATGGCTGGCTCATGAACTGCTCGATACGGCGGGCACGGGCTACGATCTGACGGTCCTCGTCGCCGAGTTCCTCAACGCCGAGAATGGCGATGATGTCCTGCAGCTCGCGGTAGCGCTGCAACGTTGCCTGCGTTTCACGGGCGACGTCGTAGTGCTCCTGTCCCACTACGAGTGGGTCGAGAATGCGGCTGGTGGATGCCAGCGGATCGACCGCCGGGAACAGACCACGCTCGGCAATGGAGCGCTCGAGCGAAATGGTGGCGTCCAGGTGAGCAAACACCGCACTTGGAGCCGGGTCGGTGTAGTCGTCTGCAGGTACGTATACGGCCTGCACCGATGTAATGGACCCGGTGGTGGTGGATGTAATGCGCTCCTGCAGCTGACCCATTTCGTTGGCGAGTGTGGGCTGGTAACCCACCGCACTCGGCATACGACCGAGCAGTGCGGAGACTTCGGAACCGGCCTGAACGAAGCGGAAGATGTTATCGATAAACACCAGTACGTCGCGGCCTTCGTCGCGGAACTTCTCGGCCATGGTCAGGCCGGTGAGGCTTACGCGGAGGCGTGCTCCTGGCGGCTCGTTCATCTGACCGAACACAAGTGCGGTCTGATCACGCACGCCGGATTCGCTCAACTCTCCCCAAAGCGCGGTTCCTTCACGAGTACGCTCACCCACACCGCAGAATACGGAGTAGCCACCGAACTCAGCCGCAATGTTGCGAATAAGCTCGGTAATAATCACGGTTTTGCCGACGCCGGCACCACCGAACACGCCGACCTTACCACCCTTGGTGAAGGGGGCAATCAGGTCGATGACCTTGGAACCAGTTTCCAACACTTCAACCTGGGTGCTCTGCTCTTCGAAGGAAGGCGGATCCTGGTGGATTGGGCGGTATTCTTCGGCTTCAACCGGGCCCTGCTCGTCGATCGGGTTGCCCGAGACGTCGAAGATACGACCGAGGGTCGCTGCACCTACCGGCACAGAGATCGCCTGGCCGGTATCGACCACTTCCTGGCCTCGGCGGAGACCGTCGGTGGTGGACATGGCGACGGCGCGGACGCGGTCGTCACCAATGTGCTGCTGTACCTCGAGGACCAGCTTTGTGCCGTCTGGCAGGTCGGTCTCGAGGGAGTTGTAAATTCCGGGAAGTTCTTCTTCCGCGAATTGAATGTCGACAACCACGCCGGTGATCTGGAGGATCGTACCGGTGGCGCCTGCCTTGCTCTTTTCTGGAGCAACAGTAGATGCTGCCATGTTGCTTTCCTCACCTGAAACGGATGTCAGTTTCCTGGATTCCGTTTATTCAAATACTCAGCGGCCCGTTACCGGGGGCCAACCGGTTCCGTTAATCTGTGCGGAATGCGTTGGCGCCAGCCGAAATCTCGGCCACTTCGTTGGTAATCTGCGCCTGGCGAGCCTTGTTGTAGCTCAGGTTCAAATCGTCCACGAGTTCCTTGGCGTTATCTGTTGCATTGCGCATGGCAACCATCTGGCTGCTGTAGAAGCTGGCCACGGTTTCCAATACGGTTTGGTAGATAATGGTTTCAAGATAGCGCGGCAGAATTTCCTGCAGCACCGTATCGCTATCCG
Organism: uncultured Sphaerobacteraceae bacterium; assembly: GCA_964526965.1. Taxonomy (GTDB): domain Bacteria; phylum Chloroflexota; class Chloroflexia; order Thermomicrobiales; family UBA6265; genus UBA6265. The sequence goes on from CAZGML010000008.1 coordinate 4,601, forward strand.
GCTCAAAGATGTACTCGGTGTTCTCGGCACTGCCCTCGGATTCATCTGGCTGCTCAATAGGCAGCACCTGAACCACGGTTGGTGTCTGCGTTAGCGTGTTGATGAACTTCGGGTACAGCATGTACACCGCATCCACTTCGCCGGAGAGGAACTCGGATACCGCAACGTCCACAATCGGGCGTGTATCATCGAGCGTCGGCTTGTCTCCAAGCTGAATGAATTCGGCGATGACGTTCTGACCTGTTTTGGCCAGAAAATCACGGCCCTTCTTGCCGACTGCGATCATCTTTGGATCTTGATCCGGAGACTCGTTACGCAGGTACTGGGCAGTGCGGCGGAACAGGTTGCTGTTCAGCGGACCGCTCAGTCCACGATCCGGAGTCATCAGGATAAGCGCAGACTTGTTGATCTCCCTCTGGTTCAACAGCGGGAATTTTTGGATGTCTTCCGGTTCGACCTGCGAGGAGAGATCAGCCAGCACCTCACGCAGCCGCTCGGAATACGGCCGACCGGCCGCAACGCGCTCCTGAGCACGTCGCATCTTACTGGCGGCAACCATTTCCATGGCCCGCGTAATTTGCGACATGTTCTTGACGCTATTCATGCGCCGTTTAACTTCTCGTGGGCTTGGCATCTGGCCTCAACCTCCTCTAGCTGGCCGCTTCGTCTTCAGCGGCGAACGAGTTGGTGGCGTTGAACTCTTCAACAGCCTTGGTGAGGCCTTCCACGATCTCGTCGGTAAGTTCCTTCTTGTCCTGCAGTTCTGCCATCAGATCGGTGTGGCTGGTGTTGAGGGTTTCGAGGAACTTTTCTTCCCACTCGCGAACGCGGTCGGTTGGCACACCATCGATGAAGCCCTGCGAACCGGCCCACAGTACGGCAATCTGCTCGCTGACCTTGAGTGGGCTGTACTGCGGCTGCTTGAGCAACTCGGTCATGATTTGGCCGCGCTCGATCTGGGCACGAGTGCTGGCATCGAGGTCTGCGGTTCCGAACTGGGCGAAGGCCGCAAGGGAGCGGTAGTTGGCCATGTCGAGACGCAGCGAGCCTGCCACCTTCTTCATACCCTTCACTTGGGCGTCACCACCAACACGGCTCACGGAGAGACCGGTGTTAATGGCCGGACGCACACCGGCGTAGAAGAGGTCGGACTCGAGGTAAATCTGACCGTCTGTAATCGAAATTACGTTGGTCGGAATGTATGCCGAGATATCGCCGGCCTGGGTCTCGATGATCGGAAGCGACGTGAGTGATCCGCCTCCCTCGTCGTCGCTCAGGCGCGCTGCGCGCTCCAGCAGTCGACTATGGAGGTAGAAGACGTCACCTGGGTAGGCTTCGCGGCCCGGTGGGCGGCGAACCAACAGCGACACCTGACGATAGGCCTGGGCGTGCTTGGTGAGGTCGTCGTAAATCACCAGCGCATCACCACCGGCTTCCATGAACTCTTCGCCCATGGATGTACCGGCAAACGGTGCAATGTACTGCATCGGGGCAGGATCGGACGCCGATGCTGCCACCACGATGGTGTTGTCCATTGCGCCGTTATCTTCCAGCACCTGAACTGTCTGCGCAATTTGCGAGCGGCGCTGGCCAACAGCGACGTAAATACACTTCACGCCACTATCGCGCTGGTTGATGATGGCGTCGATAGCCACCGCAGACTTACCAGTCTGGCGGTCACCCAGAATCAGCTGACGCTGACCACGACCGATGGCGGTCATGGCGTCGATCGCCTTGATACCGGTTTGGAGTGGCGTATCCACGTCCTGTCGCTTAATTACGCCCGGAGCAATGCGCTCAATTGGGCGTGTTTCTTCACTTACGATGGGTCCCTTGCCGTCGATCGGCTGGCCAAGCGCGTTAACCACGCGGCCAAGCAGCGCATCTCCAACCGGAACAGATGCAACTGAACCAGTGGTGCGTACTTCGTCGCCCTCGACGATGTCGGTGTAGTCGCCCATTACGATGACGGAAACGGCATCTTCCTCAAGGTTGAGGACGAGACCGTATGTTCCATCCTTGGTGAACTCAACGAGTTCAGCCTGCATGGCCTGGCTGAGGCCGTGAACGGTGGCAACACCGTCACCCACGGCAATAACCTGGCCGACATTTGATACGGAAGCCGTATCAGAGAATCCCTGGATCTGCTGCTTGAGCAGATCACTGATTTCGGTCGCGCGTACCGCCATGATCGCTCCGTTCTGCCTCGGCTGCTTCAATGCTTGCTGCATGCCCTGAGGCTCATACCCGCGCTTCTATCTGCGGGCCCACAATGCCGCTTCTACTCAGCGGCGCTCATCGTCGCACGCATGCGACGTAGTTGATTTTGCACACTTCCATCGATGACCTGGTCACCGATGCGCGCCACGATGCCGCCGATAAGGTTGGCATCTGTATGCAGGCGTAGCTCTACATCTTTGCCCACGATGCCCTTCAGTCGCTCGCGCACGAGGTTTTCACCGGCATCGTCGAGCGCATCCGCTGTTGTGACATCCACCATGACAATGCCTTTGCTTGCCAGTACCGCTTCGGCAAAGAGTTCTGCGATTTCCGGAAGCAGGCGTAGTCGACGTCGTTCGATCATCATGCGGAGCAAGTTGCGAGCCTCGGGCTGAGCATCGCCAAGCACGGTTTCCGCCGCTTTCAGCTTCTGCTCGTCCTGCACGCTCGGGCTTTCGAAGTAACTGCGTACTTCCTCGTCCGAAGCAAGCGCGGCCAGCGTGTTCAGATCCCGCTGCCAGGCGTCAAAGGTATTCGATTCCTGCGCGATTTCAGTTAGCGCCTGTGTATAGCGCTTCGCTGCACTGCTTGCCATGTGTCATCCTTGCAAACCCGGAATTTTGAACCCGGGCAGTTGTTCCATTGTGTACTCCGAACAGTGAACGAGGCAGCTTCCGAAGTGGAATACTGCCTGCGCTCTACTGCGGCAAGTCTGCGCTCTCGTTGAGGGTTTCCTCAATGAGTCGACGCTGGTCGTCGGCGCTGATTTCCTTGCGGAGAATCTTACCGGCGGCATTTACCGCGAGATCCGCTACTTCCTCACGCAGTTGCTGCTGTGCAAGGGCGGTTTCCTGTCGAAGCGTTTCCTTAGCGCGGTTGAGGAACTCATCCGCACTGGCTGCGGCTTCTTCGTTTGCGCGCGCCACAATCTGGTCCGCATTGCTGCGGGCCGAGTTGAGCATTTCCTGCGCATCACGGCGAGCCTGCGCCATAATTTCCTCGTTCTTCGCAGCGCTTTCACGCAGCTCCTGCTGCATCCGCTCGGCCGCCATCAGACTTTCGCTGATTTTGTCCTGTCGGGTGTCCAGCACTCGTACGATCGGACCGACCGCAAAGCGCCAGAGCAGGTAGACGAAGATGAGGAACGCGGCCATCTGGATGATAAAGTTCCATCCATTGATGCCCAGATCACTAAGACCACCCACGTTCGTCTCCTCCTTCTACTGGAGCGAAGCGTCGGCACATCCGTACCGACGCGGCCCATCCGGATGACTAGAGAACGATCGCGATGATGATTGCGATAACGAAGGCATAGATAGCGATAGCTTCAGCCAGCGCAGCACCGATGATCATCGAAGTCTGGATCTGTCCACCAGCCTCCGGGTTTCGACCGATTGCTTCCATTGCAGCTCGCACAGCCATACCAATACCAAGGGCCGGGGCAAAACCACCGACACCGATGGCGATTGCAGAACCGATGGCCTTAGCAGCATCTACAGCCTCTGGGCCGTTTACACCATTGAACACGTTGACGTCCTCCTGTGACGCTGACGGAAGCTAACATCGGCTCCGTCGTTGCATGTCTTGGGGTTCGGTCCTCCCGCCCCCATATACTGAGAAACCTCTCGGTTTCGAACCCAACTCCCCGAAACGTTCGGGCAGTGAACTCGCAAAGATTAGTCGCCCGCGAGGCCGGGTTGGCCGTCCTCAGCGTGGGCCTGGCGCTCCTGGTGCGTTTCCGGCTCCTCCTCCTCGTCATCATGCCCGGCGGCTGCCAGGAAGATGTAGATGAGGGTGAGCAGGGCGAACACCAGCGCCTGAATGGTACCGAAGAGAACTTCGAGACCAAGAAAAAGTACTGGCAACAGAACCGGCACAACAGCGATCTTTACCGCGTTGGCGATTGCATAGCCGACACCCAGCAGCACTTCACCAGCAAACACGTTTCCGAAGAGACGAGCGGCCAGCGAAATGATGCGGCTGAGTTCAGATACAACTTCAATGGGAAAGATGAATGCGGGCGTGGCCATGTGCTTGAGGCGGCCACCAACACCGTGAGCGCGAATGCCGAACACTTGCACCGCAATAAACGTGGTGGTGCTCATGGCGAGCGTCATGTTCAGGTCAGCTGTGGGTGGGCGCATAAGCGGTACATCGCCAACAAGGATCGAGCCCACACCCGGCAACAGGCCGGAGAAGTTTGCAAGGATAATAAAGATAAAGAGGCCAGAAACGAGGGGGAAAATGGTTCGCCCGAGCTTCTTGCCTCCGGTTGATTCTACGAGGTTGAGCAGGTAGCTGATGATGAATTCGACTGCTCCACCGAACCGTCCTCCGGTTTTGGGGTCTTCGGTGATTCGTTTGGCTGCAATGCGGCCCACAATCAGGATCAGTGTCATCACCACAAGCATCATGAAGAAACTGTTTGTGATGGGAATGGGCCCGATGTGGAATAAAGGTTCCGCATACAGAACGATATGCATGTCATCCATGTTGTGCTAGCGCCTCTCTACCGAACTGCAGCGTGAGTACATACTTCTGAACTGCATACTTCAATGATCATTGTTCGGGGGAACGTTCTGTTCTTTATCCTTCTGGCGATTTTCCAGCCTGGTGCCAAGAGGCCCCGCACTCTTGTCGTTCCGGCTTATAAGAACCAACTCCCAGAGTTGGTAACCGGCCGCTATCAGGCCTAGCGCCAAACCGATAATCGTCCACAAGGGTGCAGAATTCAACTTGATATCGAGCCACACTCCGCCCCCGACCAGCACAGCCAATGATATCGCGATACCAAAGCCTAGTGTCGTGGCTATTCCTATGGAATAGAGGTTACGTCCGGATCGCTCCGAACCGGATTTGTCGCTCACAATCCCTACCCCCTGGGCAACGCACAGCACACGGTGCTCCTCGTTTACCCTCAGCCGGGATTGTAGCAGCAATTATTTCTGTGATCAAAATCACAAGCGACGCTTCTACCTGATTTATTCATATAAACCGGCGGTTCTACAGCAGCACGAACCCTTGTCCCAACGGATCTGAAGGATCAATAAAAAACTGGTGCATCCCCGTAACCTGCCCGCGACCGGCAATTTCGACGATGATACCGGGCCGACCTTCGACTTCCACGGTGGTGCTGATTCGGCCGGTCATCGTGCTTTCCATCAGGCTTTCGCTTACATACGGCTGACCCACTTGCAGCTCATCATCCTCTGCCATGCACGCCATTGTAGCGCTCATTCCGGTGCCACACGGAGATCGGTCGATAAGGCCGTTGAGGTAGACCGTTGCGTTTCGGGTGTTCGCCTCGTCGCTCTTGGCATCGCCGAGAATAACCGTGCCGAAGATACCGCCAAGGTTGGGATCGAGCGGGTGCTCCATGGAGATCTGCGATGTGACTGCTTCACTAACTGCGAGACCGGCAGACTTGATTGCGTGTGCCTTGTTTGTTTCCAGATCGATTCCGAGGTCTTCCGCCCGGGCTATTGCGTACCAGTTGCCGCCATAGGCGACATCTACCTTGACGCTGCCATCTCCATACGGAACCTCAAGATCCTTGTGCGTGCGGAAGCTCGGCACATTACGGAATCGCACACCTTGCACGCGGCCATTATCGACACTCGCCCGTGCCTGAATCGGGCCAGCCCACGTCTCGAAACTTATGCGAACCTCTGGCCCATCGCTGGGCGTAGCGCCCGATTCAATGAGGGTTGTCGCCAGCGCGATCATGCCGTGACCGCTCATCGGCTTATAGCCACCAGCGGACATGAAAATAACGCCGTAATCGATTTCCGGATCAATAGAAGGCACCAGCAGCGCTCCGGTCATACCCGAGTGTCCACGCGGTTCGGCCAGGAGCCAGCCTCGCACATAATCGTATTTCTGCTGCATCTCGGTGACCTGATCGCGCAGCGGAGCGGGCGTCAGCCGGGGGGCACCAAATGTGATTAACCGCAGCGGTTGCCCGCCCACGTGGGAATCGATGGTGCTGAAGACTTCTTTCCAGCGCATGTGCTTCTCCTCAACGGATCCGTATGGATCCATTTGCCTTCTATAGAATACGTGGCTACCACCACCCGTAGGGAATGTTAAAGCGAGGATCGAGCATGGGGTACCGTTCCAAATTAAGCATCATCGCTACCCGGTCCAGAAAGGCAGCATATTCATCTGGCGCCAGCAATCGTTCAATTTGTGCCAGCATATCGGAATTCTCGATAAATGCACGCAGGTCGTCCTTCAACTCGGTGCGGATGGGCTCCTCCACGAATTGCCACATCACGGTGCGGAGCTTTGGCTCAACGTGAAAGCTGAGTCCGTGATCTATGCCAAATGGCCGGCCGGCTTCGCTCACAAGGCAATGAGTCAGCTTGCGATCTGCATTGTTGATGATGTGATCGAAGAGAACAAAGCGCTCATTTTCTATGGTGTCCGCGCCCCAGAACTCCTCCGCATCGTCTCGTTCCTCAGTGTGCGGCACGAATATTTGCAGGCTCCCTTCTCCGTAGGGACCATCGCGCAGTACCGTTGGCGGGACGATATCCCAACCGAGTGCATCTGACACCAGCCACGAGGCCATCTCGCGGTGGTGAAGCGTGCCAAACGGGAAGTCGTGGAGCGGGCGCTCACCGGCGGTGGGTTTGTAGATGCCCAGGTGTTGCTGGTCTTCGTGCTCCAACGCGACAGCAAATGTGTGATTGCTACCCCATGGAACGAGCTCGGCAGCGGTGATTTCGGCATGCGTGAGCAAGGGGATCGCCTCTTCCCGGGTGAGCTCGTGCAGCTGCACCGGCTCACCTGTCCTGGAATCTTTCAATTCGAGTTTAAGCTCCGGCATGTCACCACCTTCCTCGCACATCATAGCCGTAGTGGCGAATCGCCAGTAGGATAGCTTGCAAGGTTTAATCATATTTCTCGAGGGGAAGAGCATGAAAGTTATCCGATACCAAACAGATTCCGGTGCCCAGGTGGGTGTGTACGATGACCCAACCGACGTTAAAAAGGCGACCGGATCGATTGCTGAAGGGTTCACCGCTGGCGAATCCGTAGGGTCGCTCGATTCGCTGAAGCTGCTGGCTCCGCTGGAGCCGGGCAAGATCATGGCGATCGGCCTCAACTATCTCGATCATGTCACGGAGTTGGATAAATCCCGCGAGGTGCCAACCTCTCCGGTGATTTTCATGAAGCCGCAGTCGGCGGTCATCGGTCCAGAAGAGCCAATCCGACTCGTTAATCCGGAGAATCCCACTCACTACGAAGCCGAGATTTGCGTGGTGATTGGCAAGGCCGCCACCGATGTGGACGAAGCCGATGCACTGGACTACGTATTTGGGTACACCTGTGGCAACGACGTAAGCGACCGCACGATTCAAAAAGGCAATGGCCAGTGGATTCGCGGCAAAGGGTTCGACACCTATTGCCCACTGGGTCCGGCCATCGAGACCGATCTCGATATTAGCGACGTACGGGTGAAAAGCCGCCTTAACGGTGAGGACCGGCAAAACGAGAGCACGAAGAGCCTGATATTCAATATCCCCTTCCTCATCAGCCACATCAGCAAGGGTATTACGCTGAACCCTGGCGATGTGATCATGACGGGCACACCGCACGGTGTCGGCCCGATGAAGGATGGCGATGTGATCGAGATCGAGGTCGAAGGCATCGGAGTGCTGCGAAACCCCGTCACCAACCGCTAGACTGGCGTTCATAATTCGTCTCAAATGCCCTTGCACGTATACTCTTCCAGTAAACGTGCGGGGCTTTTGCTATTGAAACTGCTCGTCCCCCAAAGTTCGCCCACCCTGGAGTTGAAATAACTATGGATATCACAATATTTGGAACCGGATACGTGGGTCTGGTCACCGGCGCATGCCTCGCAGAGAGTGGTAATACCGTCTACTGCGTTGATGTTGACAAGCAAAAGATCGAAGGTTTGAAAAACGGGATCATACCGATCTACGAGCCTGGCCTGGAAGATTTGGTGGAACAGAACACGGCCGCCGGTCGATTGAAGTTCACAACCGATGCGCAGGAAGGTATCGACCATGGTCGCTTTATCTTCATCGCCGTGGGAACACCGCCAAAGGAAGACGGCTCCAGCGATCTCAGCTATGTGGAATCCGTGGCCAACACAATTGGCGAGAAGCTGAACCACCCGGCAATCGTGATCAACAAGAGCACGGTGCCGGTTGGAACTGCCGATCGCGTACGCGAGATCGTTGGCGATGCACTCGCAGCCCGTGGCGTGGACGTGGCGTTTGATGTGGTGAGCAACCCGGAGTTCCTGAAAGAAGGCGCCGCAATTGCAGACTTCCAGCGACCAGATCGCATTGTTGTCGGCGCGGAATCGCCCGAATCCATCGAGGCGATGCGCCAGCTTTACGCACCATTCAATCGCAATCACAACCGCTTCATGGCAATGGATATCCGCAGCGCCGAGCTAACCAAGTACGCAGCAAACGCAATGCTCGCCACCAAGATCACATTTATGAACGAGATCGCGAACATCTCGGAGCGCGTGGGTGCCAATATCGAATCCGTGCGTGTGGGTATCGGGTCGGACTCTCGCATCGGCTACAACTTCATCTACGCCGGTATTGGCTACGGGGGCAGCTGCTTCCCGAAGGATGTGCGAGCGCTGGTGAACACAGCAGAAGAGCACGGCTATGATGCCCAGCTCATCTCTTCAATCGAGGATGTTAACGAACGCCAAAAGAAGGTTCTCCTCAAAAAGATCACCGACGTTTACGGGGAGGATTTGCGTGGCCGCACATTTGCCTTGTGGGGTCTTGCGTTCAAGCCGAAGACAGACGATATGCGCGATGCTCCCAGTCGCGACATCATTGAGGGGCTGTGGGAGCGCGGTGCGCGCGTGAAGGCATTTGATCCGGAAGCCATGGAAAGCGCAAAGCGCCTCTACGGCGAATCGGACCAGTTCCAGCTGGTGGGCAACCGGGACGATGCACTTGAGAATGCGGATGCGCTGATCATCGCAACCGAATGGCGACAGTTCCGCAGCCCGGATTGGCAACTGCTTCGCGAGCGGCTCACTGACCCCATTATTTTTGACGGTCGCAATATCTACGATCCGGATCGCGTCAAGCGTGAAGGACTCTCGTACTACGGTATCGGCCTGGGCGACCGCTCCACTGCTGCTCCCAAAATCCATGCTCCCACCCTGGACGCTGTCATTGGAGAGTAGCTTGTGAAACTGATTCAACAAACGATGTTGATTCGGGACAATCCGGACAACATCTACGCAGCGCTCACATCGAAAGAAGATCTCCGCCACTGGTGGGGCCTTATCAACGACGCAGCGGACGGCGAGAAGATTTGGTACGGCATGGATCGTCAGTACGAGGTTCCGATCGTAGCGACAGAGCCGGGCAAGTTCATCTCCTTCGCCTTCGATGCACACCATCCGTACAACGAAGAGCGCGTTGAACCAACCGAGATCAGTATCAGCGTCGCCGAGCATGGCGATGCCAGCCTCGTGACGGTGGTGCAAAGCATGTTCAGCGATGAGGAGTGGAACACCCTCATCCACGATGGATGGGTCTACTCGCTCCTCAGCCTGCAACTATGGGTTGAAAGAGGCGTTGCGTTCTCGACCTGGATGGATGAGAAGAAGTTCCACACCGTGAACAAGGTGACGCCACTCCAGCAGGATGCCCACTGGGCCTGGGATGCGCTCTCAGGCGGCACGGAAATGGGTCAATGGCTTGAGGCCGAGGTCGCATCAGATCCGGTTGTCGCTGGCGATATCCACATCACCCGGGAGGACGAAACCGTTGTTGGTGGCGAGTGGACCTTGCTCAGCGAGCCGCGCAACCTGGTAAGCCACTGGTGGGATCAGAAATCGCTGGAGGAGCACGACGACCCGGGCGACATCACGGTGCAGCAGTGGACGATTGTGCCAGCCCAAAATGGCTGCATCGTGAAGCTGACGGAATACGGCTACGACTTCAGCAGGGTCAAGAAATCGCAAATCCGGCGCATTGAAGCCGCCTGGGATAAATATCTGAAAAACCTGCAGACGCTTGCCGACAAAGCTGAGTAGCTAGCGTTACAGCCAACTGACAGGAAAACACCGAAGGCCGGCAGATTTCGAACTGCCGGCCTTCCTCGGTTTCAGGAACTGGTTGGTTAGCCCAGGATCAGGCGATCAATCGACATCGCCAGGAAGATTCCGGCCACGTACCAGATGCTGAAGAAGAACGTCTTGCGGGCTCGCGCCTTGGTCGGATCAGTCAAAAGCTGGAAGGCAAGTCGCAGGAACCAACCTCCGAGCGCCACAGCGGCTACGAGGTAGATCCAGCCCATGCCGAACGGCTGCAGCAGCAGGCTAATGGCGACCATCATGATGGTGTAGAGAACGATCTGCTTGCGGGTCTCCTCTTCACCGCTCACGTTCGGAAGCATCGGCACGCCGGCTCGGCCATATTCGCCCTGCTTCAACAGTGCCAGACTCCAGAAGTGCGGCGGCGTCCAGTAAAAGATGAGCGCGAAGAGGATCCACGCTGGTGCGGAAATAGCACCGGTAACCGCTGCCCAGCCAACCAGCGGCGGCATGGCACCTGCAGCTCCACCGATCACGATGTTCTGGCTGGTGCGTCGCTTAAGGATCACTGTGTAAATAACCGAGTAGTAGAAGTTTCCGGCGAGGCCGATAAACGCGGCGACCCAGTTGGCGCCAAGGCCGAGAATCAGGAAGCCACCAACGGTGAGCGTTGTGGCGAAGATAAACGCGTTGAGCGTGGAAATGCTTCCGTTTGCCGTGCCACGTTTGCGTGTGCGCGGCATAACCGCATCGATATCGCGATCGTAAATGCAGTTGTATGCGTTGGCGCCTCCAGCGATCATCCATCCACCCAGCAGCGTGACGATGATGAGCCAGAAATCCGGGACGGATGCGGACGCGACCATCATAGCGCCGAGCGTGGTGAAAAGCAGCAGGGCCATGATGCCCGGCTTCGTGAGCGCAATGTAATCGCTAACCACGGCCATGAAGCGGTTTGTTGCAGATTCCTGTCTGGAATGTGCGGCATTCTGGGAATTGATCATACGAGAACTACTACCTCAAAATCGGATGGAAGGAACCCTGGTGCACTGCTGGAAATCAGCAGGAGGTACATTCAGTCTACCCTTATTCTTGCAGAAAGACACAACTTTTGTGAGGAACAGCGGAACGAGGTGGGAAGGGATTTCCCGACACACTCCAAACTGTACCTGTTGACATCCGCAAGTAAATCCGGTTATATGCCTTGTACGTGCGGCAACTGAATTGCACGTGTCGCGGATGTTTGCAACAACATCCGCATTTTGTGAGCGCATTGAGGCGTTCACGCGCATCGACCAGTGCTGATTGCAATGGAGCAATCGTGATTTCAAGGAGGAAATCGATATGGTAGCCACTCTTCCCGGTGCCGGTGCGGCACCATCCTGGCTGGTGCCAGGACAGGTTTTGCGATCGTCTGATCCAGGCTGGCTCGGCAACTTCACGGTTGTTCGACTCGTGCGGGATCGCAATGGTTTCTGCCATGCGATTTTGCATGATGAAAATGGTCGAGAGATCTCCACCTTCGTCGATCAGATCCAGATCTCGATTGCCGAAGGGATGTTGACCCCCGTCGATCACTTTGCATCCGGAATCCGGCCAAACTAGGTCCGCACCTGTCAAAGGAATGAAACAGACCCATCGGGTAACCGGTGGGTCTGTCGGCGTCTACGCATCCATGCGTATCACGCGTTGGCCGGGTTGAGCTCACTGGTGCAATGCGGGCAGCGGGTGGCGGCAATCGCGATCTCGGTCTTGCAGAACGGGCATTCGTGGGTGGTGGGGTCTTCCGTCAACTTCTGTCGTTCGATCAGCGCGTTCATTGGCTTCACAATCAGGAAGAAAACGATCGCCGCAACGATCAGGAAGTTGATGACTGCATTGAGCACGCTACCTATCCCGAAGTAGGAATTGTTAATGGTGAAGCCAATAGCGCTGAAATCCGGCTGCCCGCCAAATGCCGCAATGATTGGCATGATGAGGTGGTCGGTTAACGCCGTCACGATATTTGTGAAGGCCGCCCCGATAATAACCGCCACCGCCAACGACACAACGTTTCCACGAAGTATGAAATCCTTAAACTCCGATGCGAGGTCTTTCATCTCTCTTCTCCCCGTTGAATTTTTGACACGAACGTCTTCAAAGAGTTTAGCAGAATGTCGCTGATTCTACCTATTTCATGAAATACAAGGTCCGCTTGCGATGGGTCGCATCGTGAGCGGACTCTTGCGTCACCCGACAGGTTATCTATTTGCTTACTGTGGTGGCGGGCAGCTGCTTGCGTCGGCCATCAGTGTGTACCACGCTTCACCCGGCTCCTCACCCATGTAGAACTGAGTACCACAGGCGTTCTCGAACAGCGTAGAAGCGCCACTGGAGGTGTAGACCTCAAACGTGGTGCCATTCATCGGTCCGGACCATTGGCCCGCTGGCAGGGTTCCGTCGAACCAGAGTACTCCATCCACCGTGACAGAGAGCCAGATTTCCGTTTCCGCGTATATGTTGATCTGCGCAACGTACGGACCATCTGCCGGTTGGTCGGACGGACTGGTGACTTCGCCAGTGCCTTCACTGCTGCCTGAGTCAGCAGCGGCGTCGGTGCCGGCCTCTGTGCCCGTTTGCTGTGTTGTCTCGGTTGTGTCCGAAGTCGCCTGGCTGCTCGTGCTTTGCGGCGGCGCTGCAGACTCATCACTCACAATCTCACCAAGATAGAGGTAGTACACAACGTTTGGCTCATCGCTGGAGTTGGCGATGCTCGTTGGCTGGTTGAGCATCTGCCCCTGGCCCTGATCGCCATCGAGGCCGAGAAGACTCAATTGCCCCCCGTGATCTACCTGTACCTCGCCTGCGGACGGCATCAGCAGGCCGGCACCGCTATTACTCGGCAACTCCGCTTCATCTCCGGGCTGGAGAACATAGCGAACCAGCCGGAAGTTGTAGGTGTTATCTCGAACAGTTGTGATGGTGGGGCTTTCGTAGAACGCGTCGCTGGCAACGTCGTCCGGATCCACGAGCGTGTACTTCCAAACCGTAGCTCCGTCATCCTCCGCCATGAGCGTGTAGCTGTCCTGCGAGGCGATGAAATAGGCTTCACCCGGTGCTAACAGCGAGCGCTTGCCGGTGACATCGTTGCGAACAATCGACTGCCCCTCTTGCTGGACGATGATCGACGGTTCTGAGACCAGCGAATCGGCTTCGGAAATTACCGGCACGTCAATGGCCTGAACCTGCCAGACAAGGTCATCACCATCGTAATAGGAAAGTCCGTGTGCCAGGGTTGCGGGAGATCCCACAGTGGTAGCGGTATCGACACGCTGGGCAGTGGCAGTTGAGGATTGTTGCTGCTCTTCCTCATCATCGGCGGCAGCTTCGGGAGTCGATGCTGAGTCGGGTTCCGGCGCCTCGGGTTCTTCAGTGGCTTCGGGAGTGGTTTGCTCCGGGAGCGTGGGATCGACCAATTCCGCAGGATCCTGCGTAGGCTGCGGTTCGTCCTGGGCGGCAACTGAGCCGACAAACGACCCTGAAAGCACCACGAGGCTGGCGATGATTGCCAGTATTGGTCGCCACATACCTTGCTTTCGACTCATTTCGCGTTCTCCAGCATTTCTACAATCATATCTCTTTCATATGTGGGCACAGAGCGAGCGCGTTCGTCATTGCCGCCTCGGCTGCTCCCAACAGGGCGTCAGGATACCACCCCACTCCACTGCTGCACACTATGCACGTACACAGTTTACACTGACAATCCACGATTCCGCCATTGCCGAGCGGTGACCCGGCGTGGATAAATTGTGCACTATTGTCAGTCGGGAGAGCAGTGACTGTGTCAGAATCTCCCTGTACGTTTCGCACATTCGGCGCGACATCCATGCTTCAGCAGTGCGCCATCCAGGGGGGATCGAACTGGCCAGTTCCGGGGAAACACCGACAAAGAAACGATTCCCCGGCCCTGTAACGCTCAGGGACGTCGTCTGGTTGGTGATTGCGCTCGTTTTAGGCATCGCAACGCGAGTCTTCTTTTTCGAACTCCCCATGATTCACGATGAAGGCGGCTACGCCCTTGCCGCGCGGGGATGGTTTGAGGGTACAGGAGACCTCTACGACGATCTCTGGATCAGTCGTCCGCAGGGCATCTTCGTTGTATACGGAATCACGATGAAGATCTTCGGGTACGGAGTCGCAGCCTTCCGCGCCATGGGGTGGATATTCGTCACGCTTACCATCTTCGCGGTGTGGCTATACGGCCGCCGCTGGACCTCTCCGCGCAATGCGCTGCTTGCCGTTTTCCTGGCAACACTGCTCATGGGCTCACCAACGCTGGAAGGCTACACCGCCAATGCGGAAGTCTTCGCCGGGCTTCCGGCCGCTTTTGCGGCGTTCTGGCTGCTACGTCAGGCACAGGTGAAATGGACACGAGCCGGGCTAATTGGAATCGGCGTGCTCATCGGTCTCTCTACCCTGCTCAAACCATCCGGTATAACGATGTGGCCGGCGGCGGTGCTCTTTCTTGCGCTCACGACTAATGACCACTGGCGAGCGCGCTTCAGCCGCGCAAGCTGGGTGACGCTAGGCCTGGCAATCGTCGGGGCACTCACGTTCCTGCATGGCTACTTTTTAGGGTTCGAGGACTTTTTCTACGCCACAGTTTTGTACCGATTCCAGCTTCAGAGCTCATTCAGCGTGGGGCTGCTTCACAACCTGCGCGCTATCGGCTGGATGCTGATAAACGCGGCTGAGTTCTTCCTGCTCATCGTCGCGGTGTGGATATTCCGACTCCGATTACCGCTGCGGCCAGTATTGGCTCGGGCCCCGAAATCGACCGGCCCGCTGTGGTGGCTTCCGGAGTGGATTCGGCGTCTACGCTCCGATGACCCGGCTGGATTACTGCTCGTGCTTTGGATTGCAGCCGCTACTGCCGGTGTCTTCATGGGCGGGGATTACTGGACGCACTACCTGATCTTGGTGGTCCCTCCGGTTTCGCTTTGGCTGGCGCGATCGGTCGACGGCATCGTGCACGCGTTGGTGGGCTGGCGGCAGTATCTGGCGATTGCAATGTTCGCGTTGCTGCTCATTCTGCCCTACGGTGTCGCGATGGACGGCATCGATGGCATCTACCAGCGCCTTTACCGGCACCCCGGCTACCCGGCGCAGAACGAGGTAGCTCGTTACATTCGCGAGAACACCACGCCGGAGCAGACGATCTATGTCGCCTTCGACCAGGCATCGATTTACTACCTGGCAGACCGCTCACCGGCATATCGGCATTTGTATGACCAGGAACTCAGGGCGTTGCCAGACTCGTACGGGGACATCATCGCGATTCTCAATAGCGATGATCGCCCCGTTTACATCGTCAGCACATTACACCCTGGTCCGTTCCCGGACGATAGCCGGGCATTCTGGCGCGAGGTGAGCAGGTTTTACGATTTGGAGATCATGATCGACGGGGTGCCCGTGTACCGGGTGAAGCCGGATCTGCGGCATTCCGGCGATGAAGGAGAAGCTAGAGACGCCAGCCCGGCTCTTCACCGTTGGATGTATCAGGTTCCTCAATCAGGATATGGCTTTCATCCACCGCGCCAGGTGTTTCCATTTCCTCATGCATAACGTAGGCTGCCCGGCCAACCACGTGTGATGCCAATGGAGTAGTGATCACGACCAGGATAGCAATGATGATGAGACGCATGTTCATCTCTGGTGTTGCGATCACCGACGAAGAAATACAAAGCAACACAACACCGAGGAAAACGGACTTACTTGCACCGTGCAGCTTGGTGTAAACGTCCGGCATGCGCAGGATGCCGAGGATACCAAGCGTCACTACCGCGCACGAGACCAGCAGCATCACATCGAAAATTATTTCGCGGGCATCCATAGGCTAGAACAACCGCCTTTCCGCATGATACCTGGCTGCAGCCAGGATTGAGACAAAAGAAATTAGGGCGAGTACGAGCGCAGCATCGAGATAGTAGCTGTTTTTTTCAGTACTCGAGTACACAATCAGCACTGCAACAAGTACGAGAGAAAGCACATCCAGCGACAGGATTCGTACCAGGCCGGATTCCGCCCGGGCGACCATAACGATGCAAACGCAGAACAGACCGATGAGCCAAACCATGGCGATGTAAAAAACAATGTCACTCATCTTCGTCATCCTCAACATAATCAACAACTTGCCGATCGATTTCTCGTTCTTCAGTTGGGGCGTACTCCCAAAGCCGGTAGTACTTCTCGGCGTCGCGGCGGAGGGCATCCGGATCGGATGCATCCAGCACATGAACCAGCAGTACGTTCTCTTCCCAGTCGATATCGACAAGGAACGAGCCGGGCGAGAGCGTGATAAAGTAGCCAACCGGTCCCGCACCGTACGGGGATTTGGTAGGTATCGGGTATTTGATAATGCCTGGGTGGCGAAGTGGCTCGATGTTCAGCGTCACTTTTACGACCTGCCACGTTCCCTTCAGGATATCGATGAACAGGTAATAGAAGAGCACCGGTGTGTAGACGAGGATGTGAAGCGAGTGCCCAACCGGCGGCAACGGCTGTGGAGCGATTTGCTGACGGAAAATGTGCATGAGCCCGGCCGTAAGAACGGCGCCAATGAGCACGTTTTGCCAGCTGAAATCTCCCACCATCATGCAGAACGTGACAACCGAGGACAAGAAGATGCCAAGCAGAATAATCATGGACCAATCCCCCTCGGTAAACTTTCAGCCGCAGTCTGCACGAGCTGCAAGAACGGATCCGGGAACACACCAAGCAGGATTATCGCGATGGCGACAACCAGTGACACTGCCTGCACTGGAATATTGTCGTCGGCATCGTCAGATTTCTGGGCAACCCGTCGTCTGTACATCTGGAACATATAAACAAACGAAAGCACACTACCTACGAATATCAGGAGCGTGAGCAAGGCAGAGTCGTCGGTGATGGTTAGATCGAACATCACGAACTTGGCGAAGAAACCTCCCACCGGAGGCACCCCGGCAACCGAGAACGCCCCGATCGCGAGCGCGGTGGTGGCGATCCAGCCTCGCAACGAGATGCTGAGGAAGAGCACGGTCTTGTTCAGGCTGTTCAGCACGGAATAGACGATGACTGCGGCCAGCCCAACAGGCCCCGCAAAGGCAAGGGCGATCATGATATAGCCCACTTGCCCGATGGCGCTATACGCCAACACCTCCGCTGGCGAGTGTCTCGAAACCGCCTGGATTCCACCGTAGATAATGCTGGCTGCCCCGAGCAGGATCAGCACCAGTGATGCGGCCTCGAGTTCCCGCGGGAAGATGTCGAGCCCAAACCGGATCAGGCCATACGTACCGATGTTTGCCAGTGCGCCAGCCAACATGGCGGCGACTGCCGGGCGGGTACCGGTGTAGACCGTGGGTAGCCAGAAGTGGAACGGGAAAAGGCCCAGCTTGGTACAGAATGCGACGAAAATGATCGTGGCGGTGAGAATCGCCGGATTCTCCTGCACCAGCGGCATCTGCTCTCGAATGCGAACCATATCCAGGAATCCTGTGGTGTGATAGATGGCCGCAATGCCGATCAGGAAGAGCACCGATCCCAACAGGTTCACGGTGATAAAGACGAATGCCGCGCGGAACTGCCTCGGCGTCTCCCCGTAATTCACCAGGATATAGGAGGAGAGCATAGCGATTTCGAAGAAGACGTAGAAGTTGAAGACATCACCGGTGAACATCAACCCGGTCAGGCCAACGGCGAGGAAGAGTACGAGCGACGGGAAGACGCGCGCACCGACATCCGACACGACTTCGTAAACCAGTGCCCCCAGCAGCACCATCTGGCAGAGCACAGCGAAGATCATGCCGACCATATCGACCCGCATGGTGATACCAACGCCCTGGCTCCAGCCACCGAGCGCCATTGTCTGGGTACCATCGCTGTACACGGCCCAACCAAGTCGCATTGTGGCGATCATGGCAAGCGTGAGGATGCCGATGGCAAGCCAGCCATTTCGGCGGCGGGTACCATCCAGCAGGGCCGTGCCGATTGATCCGAACATGAGAATGCCGAGAGGTAATGCAATCATCGGGCATACTCCTTTCTCACGGCTTCTCCTGGATCTTCACTTTCCTCAGCCTCTTCTTCCTGTTCGACGATATCTTCAGACTCCGGCTCTTCCCGCTCGGCCTGTTCCGATTCCGCGGCGGAGAGCTCGGTAAGGTCGACTGAGTAGTGCGATGTATAGACTCGATACACAACCACCAGCGCGAGCGCGGCAGTGGCAAAACTAATTACAATCGCGGTGAGCACCATTGCCTGAACCAGGGGGTCGGCCATTGGCTCACCCGATCCTGGCAGAATAGCTGCCTCGCCTCGGCGAAGCGCTGACGCCATGATAAAGAGGTTGGCAGCGTTACCAACCATGATCATGCCGGCGATGAGACGAATAAGGTCTCGCTTGAGCATCAGATATGCGCCGACTGCGAAAAGGCTGCCGATCGTCATCGAGAAAACCAGGGTCATGTTTCGTCACCTCCCCGGACACTCGACCCCTTGCGGGCGCGACGAACCAGGCGTTGATGGCGAACCTCTGCGCGGGAAATGGCCATCATTGCCCCCACACAGAACCCATACACCACCAGAAAGACTGCAACGTCGAATAGCACGGGTGTAATGAATTCAATTACACCGAAGTGCGTTGCGGGCTCATTCATCGTTGGTTGGTGCAGCATTGCTGGATGCCCAAACAGGGGTGGAATAAATGCAATAGCGTAGGCGATTGCCAGCCCGCTGAATGCCATGATCGGCGCCATTCGGGCGAAAACCATGCGCTCCATCTCTTCGGCCCCGAACGCCAGCCCCTGAACTGCAACAACAAGCGCCGCGACAACACCGGCCGAAAAGCCATCGCCGATGTCAACATAACCCTTCAACATGAGCGCAATCGCAACGATCCAGCCAGGTATCAGGATGAGCCGGGCGACTGTCTGAAGCATGCCACCGAGGGCACTTTTTCTCCGAAGATCTTCGTCCATTAGCGCAACCGTCCGCTTCTAAGCAAGCTGATAATGCCAATCAGGACGATAGCAATGACGGTGATTTCACCCATCGTATCCATACCACGGAAGTCGGCCAGAATGACCGTCACGATGTTCTTGCCGTGCACGGCTGGCGTAAGCACAGCCTGCGAATCGATGACCTCGGTGCTCCAGGAGGTACGACTCAGCGCACCCCAGCTCACGAAGAAGACCAACAATCCTGCCACGCCGGCAATAATTGCATCACGCGGCATGGAACGACGTTCGCTATCTGCCTCAGTTTCAAAACGAAGAATGGTGCGCGGCATGAGCACCAACATCCCGATCAGGAAGAGGGAGAGGATCGTCTCCACCACAATCGCCACCACGGTTACGTTGGGCGCTCCCATAAAGGCGTAAACACCGGCGAGACTGAACCCGACGGAGGAAAGCCCGATGGCGAGCCGAAGATGATCACGCAGCACCATGACAACGAATCCACTAATCACAGCCGCAACAAGCACAATGATGAGCGTGAAGTCATCCTGACTGATGGGACCGATTTCAAATGCGTTTGCGTTAGGCGTAACCAGCAGGGCAAGGCCTACGAGGATGCCTGCCGGCATCAGGATGGTTGCTACACGGCTACGAAGATCTCGCACCTCAACGGAGTGAATACTGTCCGAAAGGCGATTGAGTCCGCTGAGACCGCGGAAGTACCAGTGAGCCGGACCGATTCGTTCGCCGAGATGGGCGATGCCAAGTGCGATTCGCCACCACCTTTTGCGCGTCAAATAAATGGTGAGACCCAATATCCAGGCTGCAACGGCCATGAAGTTTTCTGGGATTGGGGCGAGCACGTATGCGACCAAAAATTCCTGATCGGCATTGGCGCTCACACTCGCCGCTGCGGCGGCGATTTTGGTGAACGGCTCGGGCCATACGCCGCCGATTATGGTGATGACACCTAACACGAGAGTCGGCCACACCAGCCACGATGTCACCGGCTTTGGAGGTGTAATCTCAGGGCCCAGGAACATGTGCGTCCAGAACCGGAAGATGTACGCAAAGGTGAGCGAGGCGCCTATCACCGCCATGATCATATACGGCGTGCCGAGCTGTGACGCCCGGGCGAAGAAGAGTTCGTCTTTGAAAAACCCGATGGTAAGTGGCAATGCAACCATTCCGGCAGCAGCAAGCCCGCTTCCGAGCGCGAGCGTTGGCATGGCTTTACGGAGTCCACCGACATCAGTAAGCGCTTTCTTCCCGGTCGCCTCCGTCACCGCACCGGCTGTGAGGAAGAGCGCACTCTTCACAATGGCGTGGGCAAGTACATAGAACGATGCACCTCGCACACCGTAATCGCCACCCATGCCAAACATAAAGACCACGTAGCCGTACTGACTAATGGTGGAGTACGCCAGGATTTGCTTGAGGATATTGCGTGTGAGGGCGATGATTCCGCCAACCAGCATGGAAGCAAAGCCGATAACAAGGAAGAGATCGAGCAGCCAATCGACCTGCGCCATAAGCGGGTAAAATCGGCCAATCAGGAAGACGCCCGCTGCCACCATCGCTGCGGAGTGCAGGTATGCAGACACCGGCGTTGGTGCGGCCATAGCGCGCGGAAGCCAGAAGTGCATGGGCACCTGGGCACTTTTTGCCAGGGCACCGACTGCAATCAACAGCAGACCCCAGCCTGCATAGCTGGAGACCTCGCCCTGCTCAATGATCGCGGGCAGGCTCCAGGTGCCGTACTCGTTGTAAAGCATGATTGCGCCAATGAGAAAAAATACGGCAGTAATACCGGTGACGAGAAGCGCCATCATTGCAGAGGAGCGGCTCTCCTCTTCATGCTGGTCATAGCCAATCAGGTAAAACGATGCAATGGCTGTGAGGTCCCAAAAGAGGAAGATCAGGATAAGATCCTGCGCCATTACCAGGCCAACCATCGCTGCCATGAAGAGCAGCAGGAAGAAGTAAAACTTGGTTTGATCGACCATCGGTCGATTCTGGTGTTCCAGGTGTAGGGCAATATACCGGGAGGCATAGGCCACAACAAAGAAGCCGATACCGGTGGCCAACAGGGCATAAAGCCGAGCGAGCCCATCAAGCTCCAGCTCGAACCGCAAACCATAGGCCTCGGCCCAGGGTACATTGACGGAGGCATCTGCTTGCCAAAAGCTCCAAATGGCGACGATTGCAGCTATTGTGGTGGTAATAAGTGCGACATACGGAACCAGACGGCTACGAAACGCGCCGCATACAAGTACCAATAGAGGTGCAGCAAAGGCTGCAACAAGAAGTATCATGGCGGCATTCATTCAGGTCATGCTCCTGACATCCGTCACCCTTTCTGGTGCTGAACTCTGTCGCCGTACGCGTGGTGGAAGATACGCTGCAACGGGCGCGTGTATAGGTTGTCCCGATCATTAACGAAACAATCGTAACGAGCGCCTCCCCAGACGAATCCGGGTTAATCCTATACGAAAGGGACCGTTCCGTGCAGCCGTACGCTACACTCAAACTGAGCATATTCACGATTTTGGGGGCAGTTTTCCATGCAGAATCCAGGCTTTGTCACACTAAACGGCCACCGAATTAAAGTGCAACGATGGCACCAGGATAACGGCGCAATCACCTTCAGCACGGTAATTCGTGGTGAACACATCGGCAATACCATTGTGTCTGCAGTACAAACTTCGCGTGTGAGCCTCTCGATAGACGAAGAAAACACCCTGGCAGGTACGGCACGGTTGCTCGATCGACGAGTGAGCGGTGCTGGCCCCACAGCCGTTGTGCGTCTGGAGATTCGCTTTAAGGCAGATGGCGAATCTGGCCCCATGGGTGAGCTCACCCGGGATCAGAAGTTGGATGCAATCCTCGCCGAACTCCATGCGCTCCGGCAGGAGATAGACGCCCTACGCGGCCGCCCTGAGACGCCGATGGGCGGTATTACACCGCCATCTCCTGGCAAAACCCTGATCGATTTTGAAATCCCGGTCGATGACGACGAGCAGTAGAAATCCGCCCCGGATTAAACCGAGGCGGATAAACGGGCGTGCTACCCGAAGTTGCGCTCGATAGCTGGCTCATCTGGCAGCACATCGTTCGCCTCTTCCTCAGCAACATCCATTACCTTATCGAGGTCTACCTCATCTTCCCCGCTAACCTGGTCCCTGATGTCGCCCACTGTCTGGGCCACCATCTCGCGGGTTTCGTGACCGCTTTTCGGGGCGAAGAGCAGCGCCAGGATGGCACCAAGCACCACACCGAGAATCAGTCCACCCATGAACCCACCTTCGGACTGTTCCTGAACAGCGGCGTCGGTAGTGACACGCACCTTGGGTAACTGGTTGAGCTGTTTACGCGCCTTTTCTGCACCCTTTGAGAAATCGATATTCTTCAACTTTTTCGTATCGACCTTGCTGAAGTCGATCGAATCAATCAGTGCATCAAAGTCCAGTTCATCGGCATATTTCTTCGCCTGCTTACGGAAATCATCCATCGTGTGGTTCATTGCGGTTCTCCTCTATTTCTTGTCTTTGGGTTTCGACGAGAACGTCGGTGGATCGGGCGTGGATTTATCCTTACCGGTTACGACCTGACCCATCTTGCGGATCTTGGCCATTTGCCCAGCAACCGTCATCAGCGGCCTCACAGCCTCTTCAGTGACGAAGTTGGTCGTATCAGAAACGCGACCGGCCGTGCCCTTGAACTCCTTGAGGATTGCCAGCGCTTCGTCCAGCATCGGGATGACCTGATCCTTGATCTTGACTACCAGCCAGATCAGGGCAGCGGTAATGGCCGCAAGCAGGATCACCACCACCAACATGAGGAGTTGGCTAAAGATGATTGAAATATCCCGGAACTTCTCCAGTGCCGATTGATGATCGCCGCCAAGCATGAAAAGGCCAACGATGATGCCAACAAACACCAGCAGCGCCACAATGCCGGCTACTATCCCAATCTTTTTCGGGGTCCAGTTCAAGTTGTCTCTCCCAATCCAAACGCTACAACGCGATTAGTTTCGATGATACACCCGCGCTTCCCACGGGCGCAGCGTGAGACGATTACCGTTCAGCGCATCGGGATAGTTGCCAATCAGCAGATCCCTCGCGGCCCAGGTTTCGGCATCGTCTAACGGAACCTCAATTTCATCGCCACCAAAGTTCGCTACTACCAGGAGCTGTTCCGTCTCCATTGTGCGAGTGTACGCGAAAATTCGCTCATCCTCTTCCAGCAACAGGTTAAACCGACCGTGGACGATGATTGGTAGTTCGTGCCTTAACTCAATGAGTTTACGGTAATAGTGAAACACCGAGCCCTCATCCATTACCGCGTGTTTGGCATTAACCGTGCCAGCGTTGGGATTTACGGGCATCCACGGCTCCCCCGTGGTGAAGCCGGCGTGATTCGAATCGTCCCACTGCGTTGGTGTACGCGCATTCATGCGACTAGCGCGGGCCATTTTCCGCAGGAGCTGGTCTTCATCGTGATCCGGTTGCGCCAAAACGGACTCAATGTGCTGGCGGCTCTCGACATCAACAAACTGATCGAGGCGGGTGAACGGATAGTTGGTCATCCCCAACTCCTCACCCTGATAGATGTATGGAGTTCCCTGCATCATATGCAGCACTGTAGCGAGCAATTTTGCCGATTCCACCCGGTATTCGGTGTCGTTTCCAAACCGGCTCACAGCACGAGGGTGATCATGACTATTCCAGTAAAGGGCATTCCACCCGACGCCGTGGAGCCGCTGTTGCCATTTGGCGAGCACGCGCTTTAACGTCGGCAGGCTGAGATCGTGGATATCGTGCTTGCCTTCAACGCGATCCACCTTGAGGTGTTCGGTCTTGAAAACCATATCCACTGCTTTTTCGTCCGGATCGGTGTAAAACAGGGCTTCATCAACACTGACTCCGGGCATCTCACCCACGGACAGAAAGCGCTCCTCGCCGGGCGCAACCTCTTCGCGCGCCTCCTGCAGAAACTCATGCACGCGCGGTCCACGGATAATGTCACTCAGGTGATTGTCGTCACGTAACGGCCGCACCTTGGAGATGTGATTGATCACATCCAGCCGAAACCCGTACACGCCACGATCAATCCACCATCGCATTACATCGTGAATAGCAGCACGCACCTCCGGGGTTTTCCCAGTTGAGGTCGGGCTGCCTGTTGGTGAAGAGGTGAAGGTAATACTCGCCGGTAGCCTCATCCAGTGTCCAAATTGGAGTACCTGCGCCGTTCTTCCCGTTTGTTGGCTCGGCGCCTGGAGTTCCGGGCTGCATGCCCTCACGGGCGGGGCGCCACCAGTACCAGTCGCGCTTGGGGTTGTCCTTGCTGGATCTGCTCTCAATAAACCAGGGATGTAAATCAGAGGTGTGATTGGCAGGGATGTCCATCATGATCCGGATGCCATACTCACGAGCTTTCGCTATCAGTTCATCGAGATCATCGAGTGTGCCAAAGCGAGGGTCTACATCCTTGTAGTTGCTGACGTCGTAACCGTTATCCACCTGCGGGCTTGGGTACACCGGTGAGAACCAGAGCACATCAATGCCGAGTGTGGCCAGGTAATCCAGCTTCTCGATAATGCCGCGGATATCGCCAAGACCATCGCCGTTCGTATCCAGAAAACTGCGGGGATAGACATGATAGACGACCGCGCTTTTCCACCACGGATCGTCTTCACGAAGCGATGAGTGTCGCTCATTTTGTATGGATGTCATCAATAAACGCCTTTTACGAGTACGATTCGTTCATACCCGTTACGGCGCAATTATCAGGCCTGAGATCGCTGTGCCACTGAATTGATGGTTCCACCACCAAGCACCTGATCTTCTGCATAGAAGACCACTGCCTGGCCGGGAGAGGCGATTGGTCCGCTTTCATCCTCGAAAACGATGTTGGCAGTACGGTCTTCCTCGCTGCCGGGGTGCACAGTGGCTGCGTACGGCTTACCGCGATAGCGAACGGAAACCTCGCACTGGACCGGTTCTGTTGGCCATATATCGCTTGTGAAGCTGATTCCATCGGCGTTAAGCTCGCGAGCCTCCGCATCTTCACGCTCGCCCACAACAAGCTGGTTGTTACCGGTATCAAGATGGAGCACGAAGTATGGTTTCGGCGCCTGGATACCAATGCCGCGACGTTGTCCCACGGTGTGGTTGACAAGTCCCTTATGCTCGCCGATCACCTCGCCGCCCCTGGTGACGATTTCGCCGGGTACGGTAACGTCCGGCCGGTGTTCAGCAACGAAATCCGCATAGCTGCGATCGCCGACGAAGCAGATCTCCTGGCTCTCTGGCTTGTCCGCCACGGGCAGACCAAAGGCGTGCGCAAGGCGACGAACCTCTGGCTTTGTGAGCCCACCCAATGGGAACTGGATGTAGCCGAGCTGATCCTGATTCAGGGTGTGGAGCACGTAGCTCTGGTCCTTGCGGTCGTCGACAGCCCGATAGAGACGGTGCTCTTCACCATCGGTACCCTGCTCGATGCGAGCATAGTGGCCGGTGGCAAGACAATCGGCACCGAGCGCGCGTGCCCGCTCCACCAGGTGGGTGAACTTGACGTGGCGGTTGCACTCCAGGCATGGATTCGGTGTACGGCCAGCAGCGTATTCATCCACGAACTTCTGAATCACGTTCGCGCCGAATTCCATCTCCATATTGATGGCATAGAAAGGCACACCGATAGTGGCGCAGGTTTTACGGGCGTCATCCATTGCCGGTATTCCACAGCACGGATTGGCGCGATGATCCTCATCTTCCGGGCTGAACAGGCGCAGGTTCATACCAACCACGTTATACCCACGCTCGCGCATAACCAGCGCGGTCACGGCGCTATCAACACCGCCACTCATGGCGACAACAACGGTTTTGCCTTCACCATCGTGCGGGCCGATACGGTCTTCCGCGAGCAGGTCGGCCACGGCGTCGAGGTCTCGCGGTTCAATCGTTGGTTCAAAGGTTTCGGGGGTAATCATGTTTGCTAACGAGTGCTCCTGCTGGTGATAAATGGGTGATGAATTCGTGAAGGATGCTCACCGGAAGTAAGCGCTGGCCAAGTTTAGCATGAGAGGGATTGTGACGACTTGTCACGCATGTCACAATGTACGTACAGTGTATCCCAGTGCGGGATATGTTGGAGGGATCGCTGGATTCGATGCCTCCGAATTCGTTCGTTTACGTCGAATTTGCCATTCTTGCAAACACCCTCGCATTGGTGCGACCTGTAGCGTAGGATGGATGATCTACCCACCTCGGTCTGGGGAGTTGAACCAATCGTTTTCTGTGATAGTACCGAGAGGATGTAGCCCGTTGAACACCAATGGTCCAGGTAACGCAACCCAAGAAATCAACAATGCCGTCCCCTCCATGAACCCGACCCAGCTCTGGCAGACGGCCCTGATGACGTTGCGCGACCGGGTGAGCAAGAACCATTTCGAGCATTACCTTTCGCTCGCATCAATCACGGGTGTAGAAAACGACACAGCCATGCTCACCGCGCCGAATACGTTCGTGGTGAGCACACTGCAGCAACGGTTCGCCTCTGATGTTGAGAAGGCGCTTTCCGAAATAGCTGGCCGGCGCATGAAAGTCCATTTCGATCTCGAGCATGCCTCAGCAGACAGCGCTCCCGCACCTGCTTCAAAGCGACCCCGCCCTCGCCAGGTTGTGGAGAAGCCCGCAAACGTCAACCGGCAGAACGAACTCACACCCAGCATGGGCAACCTGCTGCACCACCTCACCTTCGATACGTATGTCGTGGGTGGAAGTAATCGCATGGCACACGCCGCCGCGGGCGCCATCGCGGAACGCCCTGGCACGCAGTACAACCCGTTTTTCGTGCACGGTGGCGTTGGCCTCGGCAAGACCCACCTGCTCCACGCCATTGGCCACAAGGCGCTGGAAATCAACCCGGAACTGAAGGTGCTCTATGTGAGTTCCGAGATGTTCACCAACGACGTGATTAATGCGATTCGGCACCAGCGTATGGACGATTTTCGCGATAGGTACCGCACTATCGATATTTTGATGGTGGACGACATTCAGTTCATCGCCGGTAAGGAAAGCACGCAGGAAGAGTTCTTCCATACATTCAATGCCCTCCAGCAAAGTGGCAAGCAAGTGATTGTGAGTTCGGACAAGCCGCCCCGCGCGATTGCCGCCCTTGAAGAGCGCATGCGCAGCCGGTTTGCAGGCGGACTCGTGGCAGATGTGCAAAGCCCGGATTTCGAGATGCGCACAGCGATCCTGCGTGCCAAGGCGGAAGAACGAAATGCCCGCGTGAATGACGAGGTACTGGAGTACATCTCCCGTAAGGATCACGCGAACATCCGCGAGCTGGAAGGCGCCCTCACAAAACTGCTGATGGTGGCCCAGCTCTATAACCGACCGATCACGCTGCAGTTGGCAATCGAGACACTGAACGATGGTCCTTCCCGTCCGAGACAGCAGATCACCGCTGGCGATGTCATTCAGGCAGTGAGCGAACACTTCGGAATCGAGGAGAAAGAACTGCTCGGTCGCGGTCGATCTCGACAGATTGCGTTTCCCCGGCAAATCAGCATGTACCTCATGCGCAAGGATGCAGACATCTCGCTGGAGGAAGTCGGCCAGGCGCTCAACCGGGACCACACCACGGTGTTACACGGCTATCGCAAAATCGAGGAGGAGATGGAAACAAACTCAACCCTCCGGGGCGATGTGATGACGATTCGGGAGCGACTTCTCGCCCGGTAAGTGGAGCGCGCTATGAACCGGTTAGCGGTTATCACCGATGAAATCAGCGAGGATTTAGACCACGCACTGCGCGTTTGCGATGACCTCGGCATCGGTGACGTGG
The DNA here is from genome assembly GCA_964526965.1 of uncultured Sphaerobacteraceae bacterium. GTDB lineage: Bacteria > Chloroflexota > Chloroflexia > Thermomicrobiales > UBA6265 > UBA6265. The sequence continues at coordinate 32,708 of CAZGML010000008.1, forward strand.
AACTGCGCAGTATCAACGGCACGGCGATTACGGATTTGCCTCCTGAACGATTGCGCGATATCAAGGCCACACTCCAGGATGCAGGATTCAGCGTCTGCGCTATTGCCTCACCCTTCCTGAAAACGCACATCGACGATGAGCATGTTCCCATTGGAAACACCCACTCTGCCCAGGCCCTTGGTCGTGAACAACATTGGGATGTGCTAAAGCAATCGCTGGAGATCGCGCATATCCTGGATGCTCCCATCGTGCGGGCGTTCAGCTTTTGGCGCGTTACAGATCCGGAATCCGTGCGCGAGGATATCCTCAAAACGCTCGGGAAGGCGACAGAAATCACTCGCGATGCCGGCAAGCTCCTCGGTCTGGAGAACGAACACGCCTGCAACATCGGCAGTGGTATCGAGGCAAAGTGGTACCTGGATCGGCTGCCGGATCCGGCACTCGGCCTGATTTGGGACCCGGGCAACATTGCCGCGCTCGGGAATGCACCCGACCAGGCCCAACACCATGCAGTAGCCGACCGCATCATCCACGTGCATGTGAAGGATGCCAATGCGATTCCTGCTACCGGATTCGTGACGCCGGGCGAAGGCGTGTGTGATTGGGAATCGCAACTTCGCTGGCTGCACAAAGGAGGCTACCAGGGGCCGATCAGCCTGGAAACACACTTCGCGGTGGACGGATCAAAAGAAGCCGGAACCCGTATGTCTGCAGTCGCAATACGCTTGCTGGCCGAGCGCTCTGGAATGCCGCTGGCATAAGAATCGCAGTCAGGCAGTACACTTGCATCTGACCGCGCAGCGGAAGATTCCTGCGCGTGCAATGAAGAAGCACAGTATTACCGGAGTAGATATCACATGACCGAACATCCCTCATCGCAGATTTTGCTTGACGAGCATCAGAACGATCATGAAGTGCATGCACTCATCGAAATCCCCAGAGGGAGTCGCAACAAGTACGAGTTCGATGAGGAAACCGGTCAGTTCTACCTTGATCGCGTGCTGTACAGTTCGGTTCACTACCCTACGGATTATGGTTACCTGCCCAATACATTGGCAGACGATGGCGACCCGCTGGATATTTGCGTACTGATGACCGAACCCAGCTTCCCTGGTTGCCACATACTGGCGCGCCCACTCGGCGGCCTCGAGATGACCGACGAAAAAGGCGAAGACTTCAAGCTTCTCGCCGTGCCGGTGAACGATCCACGCTTCAACCATTACCGCGATCTCAGCCAGGTGGGTAAGCACTGGTTGCAGGAGATCGAACACTTCTTCGCCACTTACAAGATGCTGGAGAAGAAGATCACCACGATCGACGGCTGGCGAGGCCTCGACCGCGCGCTGCAAGAGATCGAAGACAGCAAGCGAATGTGGAAAGAAGCCCAGGAGAAGAAGTAGCAACCGGCCAACCCGGGGCGAGCGCACTCCTTTCTCGTATGCAACAGAAACAACTGGCCTGGGATTCTCTCTCAGGGTTCCGGATATAAAGCCGGGTCGCTTGCCTACAATGCTATACTTTCTATAGGATAGTATCGGATGACTACAGGCAATTGTGCTGTCTCATTCGCATCGCCGCCCGTCCAGGGCGAAGTCCGAGGAGAATCACTATATGGCAACAAACAAGCGACTGGAAGGATTCCGCGAACGCAAGAACAAGCTGTTCAAAACGCACGAGAGCAGTCCGCTCACGGAATCACAGAAAGCCAACTTCGAAGAACTCAACTACTTCCCCGAGAATCCCGATCTCAACCTGGTGGTCGATCTCGATAAGAGTGGTGAGGGCATCGGTGAGGAAATCACCGTCGGCACAATGGATGGCGACGCCAAGCAATACGTGCGGGTTGGCCGATTCACGATAACCGTTGATGGCGAAGATGCACAGGTCACCGTTTTTCAGGATACGCAGACCGGCAAGTTCTTCCTGCCCTTCCGCGATGCCACCGCCGGTGAGGAGACCTACGCCGTGGGTCGATACGTTGATCCCAAGGCCCGGCCAGATGGCAAGCTCAACGTCGACTTCAACATGGCCTACAATCCGTACTGCGCGTACAACTCGGGCTGGAGCTGCGCGATCCCGCCGTTCGAGAACATCGTGAAGGTACCAATTCGCGCTGGCGAAACCTTGCCACCGTTCGAGCCCGAAGGCGTGTAAGAGAACTATTTAATCTGCGCTAACAGCATATTGCTCGGTGTGAGGTTAGGGAAATCCAATCTCCACCGAGCTTTCGCGTACGTCCCCCGCGCTGGTTGTGATCGTGACGTCGAGTTGCCCTGTTGGGTAACGTTGGTCGGCATCCCGGGTAAATCGAAATACGATCCAGGCGTGCTCGAGGTCTTCTTTCGCGATGATATCCATCTCGAGCCCCTCGACGGGCTCACCATCGACCGTCCATACTGCCGAGAACTCCGTGCCTTCTACCAGGTTATTTACTTCCAGGACGGCGATGATCGCGGGCGATATCGTCGTAAAGCGGGTAACCACATCCTCGGGTTCGCCGGTCTCCGGATCAAGCTCCTGCGCCCACACAATGGAGCCGACTTCCTGTTCGTTATCGGGCTCTGCGGTCGCAGTCGCCACCGGAGGTGTGGCCGAATCCGCTGCAGGATCTGGAGAATCGCCTGCTCCACACGCTGCCAACAGCAGCACGCACGTCATCACTATCCAGATTCCGCCCCTCGCCCGCATTCGGATGCCTTCTCTCCAAAATCTGTTGGCATTGTACTCGCGTGCGGTATTGTTTTCGCACCATACAGGGAGAAATGCACCATGAAGCCGAAGAATCGAACCTTTAGCGGCCGCCAGATTAACGTTGCCCTGCAACCTCAAACCGAGAAGGGTCGCCAAAAGTACGGAGCAAAACGCGGCACCGCCGATGAACAGGCCCTGAGCTGGACAGAAGAAGACCGCGCACGGGCATCCGAGTTCGTACACAGCGACCCGTGGCGCGTACAACGTATTCAGAGCGAATTCGTGGCTGGATTCGATGCGTTCGCCGAGATCGGACCGGCCGTATGCGTGTTCGGCTCGGCGCGTACCAAACCGGGCCACAAGTCCTACCAGGATGCGGAACTGCTTGGTAGACGCATGGCAGAAGCTGGCATTGCAATGATTACCGGTGGCGGTCCCGGCATCATGGAAGCCAGCAACAAAGGCGCATCTGATGCCGACGGCGAATCAATCGGCGCAGGCATTGAGCTCCCGTTCGAGCAGGGCATCAACGATCACGTCAACGTTGGCATGGAGTTCCGCTACTTCTTTGTGCGCAAGGTCATGTTCGTAAAATACGCCCAGGGCTTCGTGTTCATGCCCGGCGGCTATGGCACGTTGGACGAAGTTTTCGAGGTGCTCACCCTGGTCCAGACCGGTAAACTGCCAAGCACTCCGGTGATCTTCTACGACTCCAGCTATTGGGGACCGTTGTTGGATTGGGTGAAAGGCACACTGCGCGACGGCGGATATATTTCCGAAGGTGACGAGGACTTGTTCCTGATTCTGGACGACATGGAAGAAGTCGCCAGCCAGATGACGGAGTTGATCGTGCAAATCAACGGTGAAGCCGAAATCCATGACGAAGAGGCAGTACACCCTGAGTAGGCAACTACCGGGCCGGGCATACGTTCGCTGTAAGGATTGTCCGTTCATGGTCCGGGTTGTCACAAGGTAGTCGAACCTCGCGACTGAGTTGCGGTAGAATGAAAGCCGATTAATCCCGATTTGTCGGGTGCGAATCCTGCATGCGAATGCATGACGGATCGTACCGCGAGTGTCCGCCAGATGCGCCCCTATCGTTCGAATGAGCAATCAATGAATCAGGAAGTGCCGCTGTTGCCACTGCGCAACAACGTGATCTTTCCGCGAACCGTGCCAACTATTCAGCTCGGCCGTCCGCGCAGCATCCATGCGGTGGAAGAAGCATCTATCACCGGTAACCTGATCGCGATCACTGCCCACAAGGACAAGGAGATCGAGGATCCGCGGCCGGACGAGTTGTTTGAGTACGCCACCCTCGGCAGCATTATCAGCACCGAACGGCTACCCGGCGGCAACCTGCAGGTTGTGCTGGAAGGCATTGGCCGCATTCGCCTGCAGAACATCGAGAACAAGCGCCCCTTCTTCATGGCGACGTTCGAGGAAATTGCCGAGCCTCCCTACGACAAGGAAGAGGCCGAAAGTGCCATGCAGCACATCAAGGAGCTGCATGAGGAATACACCAACTACGTCGATGTGCCGGATGAAGAAGCCGAGATCGTACAGATCGCGACCAACCCGGGTCACCTTGCCGACCTGTTGGCGACCCAACTCGTGCGGGACCTGCATGAGCGCCAGCGTCTGCTCGAACTGGCCGATCCGCTGCAACGCCTGCTCGACCTTGCCGGCATATTCACCAATATTATCGAGCGTGATCGCCGCAAGGATCGTATTAAGGACAAGCTGAACCAGGAGTTCCTGGAGGCTCAGCGCAAGGCAGAGATCCAGAAAGAAATTGAGATCCTGCGTGGTGAGCTCGATGGCGAAGCCGCCAACGAATTCGACGCACTCCGTACGCAAATCCGCGAGCGTGGATTACCCGAGCACGCAGCCGAGAAGCTGGAGCGCGAAGTCGTTCGTCTCGAAAAGATGCCGGGCGTCTCCGCGGAAAGCACCGTGGCACGCACCTACCTCGAGACCGTTCTCAGCCTGCCGTGGCACGAGACAACCGAGGATCGTATCGACCTGCAGGACGCTGAGACCCAGCTGGATCGAGACCATTTCGGCCTCGAGCAGGTGAAGGAACGCATTATTGAATTCCTGGCCGTGCGATCGCTCACCATGGAAAACGGTGGCCAAACCAGCAGCCAAATCCTTTGCCTGGTTGGCCCTCCCGGTGTGGGTAAAACCAGCCTTGGCCGCAGTATCGCCGAGGCAATGAACCGCAAGTTCGTTCCTGTGAGCCTGGCGGGTGTGCGGGATGAATCGGAGATCCGTGGCCACCGCCGCACCTATGTTGGTGCCATGCCTGGCCGGATCATCAACGCCATGAAGTCCGCCGGATCCATGAACCCGGTGATCCTGCTGGACGAAATCGACAAACTCAGCGGCGAATCCCGTGGTGATCCAACCTCGGCACTCCTGGAAGTTCTGGATCCGAACCAGAACGACAGCTTCACCGATCACTATCTCGACCTGCCGTACGACCTGAGCCAGGTGCTCTTTATCACCACGGCGAACTATGGTGCCCAGATTCCCCAGCCATTGCAGGACCGCATGGAAATGATTCCGGTCTCTGGCTACACCGAAGATGAAAAGGTTGAAATCGGACGTCGACACCTGTTGCGTCGGCAGATGGAGCTTAACGGTCTCTCCGACATCGAGCTGAAGATGGAGGACTCCATTTGGCACGAGTTGGTGCGAAGCTATACCCGCGAGGCGGGTGTGCGTGGGCTGGATCGTGAGATCGCCAGCCTCAGCCGCAAGATCGCAACGCAAATCGTACGGGGCGTTATCGATCGCAATCAGCCGATCACAATGGACCACGAACAGTTGGAAGCACTGCTTGGTCCAGCCAAATATGGCTACGAGCAGGAGTTAGGCGATAGCCAGGTAGGTCTTGCGTATGGCCTTGCAGCCAGCGAAGTTGGCGGAGCAATCATCCCGGTCGAAGTCGCAACGCTCACTGGCAAGGGCGAACTGATCATCACCGGCCAGGCCGGCGAAGTGATGCGGGAAAGCGCCCAGGCTGCGCTCAGCTACGCGCGAAGCCGCGCAGTTGATCTGAAAATCGACCGCGATTTCCAGGAGAAGACTGACCTTCACATCCACCTGAGCGAAGGCGCAACTCCGAAAGATGGGCCAAGCGCTGGTATCACCATGGCAACAGCGCTGATCTCCGCGCTCACCCAGCGGCCGATTCGCAACGATACCGCCCTCACTGGCGAGATCACGCTGCGTGGTCGGGTGCTACCGATCGGTGGACTGCGTGACAAGGCGCTGGCTGCGCATCGGTATGGATTGCGTCGGCTGATCGTGCCACACGATAACGAACGCGACCTGCGCGATATCCCGGCCAATGTGCGCGACGAACTGGAAATCATCCTCGTGAAAAGTATGGACGAGGTGATTCAGGCTGCGATCATGCTTGATGTGGAACAGGCTGATCAGATTCAAAACCGAACTGAAGAAGAGCAACAGCAGGTTGTGCTAACCGCAACTCCGGACCTTCTGGAACGGTAGGAGGCTCAGATCACCTGAGCCTCCCGGGTTCTAGGTCCAGCCGGCAGCAGCACGAGCGGCCCAGCGCCCATTGAGCGTGTGGACATCTATCGGGAAACCGAAGCAGTCGCTTACAAGCGCGCTGTTGAGAATTTCTTCAGAAGGTCCGGCAGCGAGCACACTCCCCTCTTTTATCAACAGAACATGGCTTGTGGATGCCGGGAGTTCCTCCAGGTGGTGACTCACCATCACTGTTGGAAGGCCCGGATGGCTCTGCGTGATCTGATCGAAGGACCGTAACAGCGCCTCACGGGCGGGGAAATCGAGCCCGGTGGCGGGTTCATCAAGCAACAACAGCTCGGGGCTCTTGATGAGCGCACGGGCAATACGGATGCGCTGTCGCTCGCCGTGGCTGAGGTGACCAATCTCCTCATCGGCCAGACGTCCTGCCCCGATGCTCTCCAGCAGCTTTCGGGCTGCGGCGTAGTCGGCTTCTTTCCAATCGTCCCAATGCGGCCACATGGTGTTGCGAATACCCGTGAGAACGGCCTCTGCACCATGGAGCCAATCGAGCATGCGCAGAGAGGGATCGACCCGGGCGATGCGCTTGCGAAGTTCGCGCAGGTCGGTGCGGCCAACCTTCTCCCCCAGCAATGTAACCTCCCCAAGCGAGGGATGACGCTCTCCGGCCAGGATACTGAGCAGCGTGGTTTTGCCGGCGCCGTTTGGTCCGATAATGGCCCAATGCTCACCAGGTTTGATTTCCCAGGTGATGTCTGAAAGGATTACTTTCCCTTCCGGGGTGCGAACTGAGATACCGTCTAGTAGGGCGATACTGGCCACGAATTACACCTGCTGAATAAGCGACGAACTCGACGTCATCGCGCCGACACATACCTGCCAAGCCTACGGCAACATGGGGGTTCTGACGAATCGCTTGCCAATGGCTTTCGAGGCGTTGCATCCCTTCTGGCCTGTACCGATATCGCTACCCGGTCTTTGAAATCACGGCTACACTTGAGCCCGATTACACAGCGGGTAGCGAACGCAGCTACCCCTTTTTATGAAGCACGATAACCACCATGCTGGCCTTACTTGCAGGTCTCGCGAGAGGACATTTCCTTGGACGATCACAAACACTTCGATCACCGGCGGCTGGAGCGCGTAAAGCGCTGGCTGCCCGAGCTGTATGCCTGGCGCAATGCGAAAGTCGCACCAATCGAGAACTGGACCTTCACCAGCGCCGACGGCGAGGTTACTGAACTCAAACGAGGAGACGCGTGGCCGGAGGTTGATCCGCATCGACCAGTCACCCTCACGGCCACAGCAACTGTGCCCGAAAGCTGGAAGGGGCAGCCGGTTGATATCCAGCTTTGGCTCGGTGGCGAAGGTTTCGTAAAAATTGATCCCGGCTTTCAGGTGGGGCTCAATCCGTTCCATCACGATTGGCGTATCACCGATTCAGCCCAGGGTGGCGAGCAGTTCCACATCGAGGCCACGGTTGTGCCAAAAGGAATGTTCGGTACACACGTCCCCGCCCCTTCCATTGGACGGGCGCATGTCGCCATTCCGCACCAGGAAGTGCGTGCTCTCTACACAGACCTCGAAGAGATCATCAACCTCGCCGAGCAGTTGAAAGAGCACCAGATTCTGCCGCACCTGCTCGATCTTGCGGATGAGGCATACAAGGCGATTTTCCCATACTGGCCATCTCATACCGATACGGTGACCAATCGTTTGGTGAAAGGCGACCTCTCCGGCGGGCAGTTGTACGATATCGGGCTCGGCGATTATGGCCGACCGGGCTACCGCGGCGAGCTGATGGTGGGCGACATCTGGCACATTCCATCTCCCGATGCAGAGATCGAGCCGTTGCCGAAACAGGCCCTGCATGCGTGCGATACGGCCCGCGGCATTATCGCGGAGCGCCTGGCCGAATTGCGCGAGCTGTACCCGCCGGTTGGCAACATCATGCTGACAGGCCACGCGCATATCGACCTCGCATGGATGTGGCCGGTGGCGGAGACGCGCCGCAAACTGCAACGCACCTTCAGCACACAACTTTGGCTGATGGACAGGTACGATGACTTCATCTTCAACCAGAGTTCTGCACAGGCCTACAAATGGATTGAAGAGGACGATCCCGGGCTCTTCGAGCGAATTCAGCAGGCCGTTGCGGCTGGTCGTTGGGAGCCTGTTGGTGGTATGTGGGTTGAGCCGGATAGCCAGGTAACCGGAGGCGAGGCGTATGTGCGCCAGCTCTTCTATGGCCAGCGATACTTCGAGGAGAAGTTCGGACTGCGCAACTCTACTGCGTGGCTGCCGGATGTCTTTGGATTTAGCGCCGGAGTGCCGCAGATCCTCCTCGGTGCCGGCATCCAAAACTTCTTTACCATCAAGGTCACCTGGAGCGAGGTGAATACGTTCCCGTATGACCTGTTTGTCTGGGAAGGGCTGGACGGTAGCCGCGTACTCACTCACACCTTCAACAACCCGGTTAATGGTTACAACGCCGAAATCGAACCGGAAGCAACACTTAAAACCTGGGAGAACTTCAGCGGCAAACGCCTGCATGACCAAACCATGCTCAGCTTCGGGTTCGGCGACGGCGGTGGCGGCCCCACCGAAGACATGCTGGAGAAGTACGACCGTATTAAGGACTATCCAGTCCTTCCCCGGTTGGAGATGGGCAAGTTGGAAGATTTCTTCGCCAGCCTGCCTTCCGAAGGATTGCCGTTGTACGTGGGTGAACTCTACCTGGAACTTCACCGCGCGACGTTGACCACCCAGGCGCTGGTGAAAAAGCTGAATCGCGAAGGAGAGCACCGACTCGTTGAGGCCGAGAGCTTTGCCGCCCTCGCCGCCCGCGATGGCGCGGAGTATCCGCACGCTGATATCGACAAAAATTGGCAGGACCTGCTGTACAACCAGTTCCACGACATCCTGCCGGGCAGCTCCATCAATGAGGTCTATCAGGATACCCATCCCCAGCTGCAGGGCGTTGTTGCGAACGCGACATCGATTCGCGATGAAGCGATCGCCGCCCGCGTGGGCCAGGGCACCGGTGCTTACGCGGTCACGAACCCGGGACTGGATGAACGACCGCTCACCGCGCTCTTGCCGGCTGGCTCGAACGTAGGTGGACGGCACACCCAGCAGGTGGATGAAGGCGTGCTGATCCATAACGCCACTGAACTCCTCGGCCCGCTGGAGACACGGGTCATCTCTGCGGAAAGCGAATCAACGGGCTCCACCTCGTCCATCGAGTCCGTCTCAGCCAGCACAATGGGACTCTCGCGCATTCTGGAGAACGCCCTGATTCGAGTCGAGATCGGCGCCGACGGCACGCTTCAAAGCGTGTTCGACAAGCAGGAGGAGCGCGAAACGCTCAAGGATCGCGGCAATCAACTCTGGGCATACAGCGACAAACCGCGCGCCTGGGATGCGTGGGATATCGATGAAACGTACGAGGCGATTGGCGAGGAAATCCTCGGAGTCGAGACGATTGAGGTCATCGAGGAAGGTCCGATTCGCGCAGCAGTACGTGTCATACGAAGCTTTCGGAGCAGCACCATCATGCAAACGTACAGGCTGATGGCGGAGAGCACCCGTATCGACATCGAGACGGAAATCGACTGGCATGAACGGTTGACACTTGTACGCGCCCTCTTCCCGACCACCGTCCATACGCACGAAGCAACGTACGAGACGATGTTTGGCGTGCACAAACGACCGACCCACCAGAATACCGTGTGGGATCGAGCCCGGTTCGAAGTCAGCGCCCACCGATTCGTCGATCTCTCCGAGCCGGATTACGGTGTAGCCCTCCTCAACGATGGCAAATATGGCCATAGCGCTGTTGATGGTGTGCTTGGCATGAGCCTCGTACGCGGGCCACTGTATCCGGATCCGTTTGCAGATGAGGGCAACCATAAATTCACATACAGCTTCTTCCCGCACCAGGGGGACTGGATCGAGGCAGATGTGGCCGCAGAAGCACACGCGCTGAATGCGCCGATGCTCGTAAGCACCGTGGCCGCGGAGGCAGAATCAACCGATCCGTTCGTCACGTTTGGTGGCACAAAACTCCGCCTCGGCACGGTCAAGCAGGCGCACGATCGCGCGGGCCTTGTGATGCGAGTGTACGAACCACACGGCACCCGCGGCGTTGCCGAAATGACTTTCGACAGGTCATTAAAGGCTGTTCATCGCACCAACCTGCTGGAAGAAGATGCAGACGGCGCAGAAATCAGCATAGATGGTGCTACTGCCAGCTTTGTAGTCCGACCGTTCGAGATCATCACCGTCGTGGTTGAGTTCGAGTAGAGAGCTCGCTGCTGGCAAAGAGCGGCGCTGCAGGGGTCTCCCCATCCCGGGAGACCCCTGGTGGTTTGGTATGCTACTAGCGGAAAGAAATCATGTTTGAAATGGACGTCCACTGCACATGCCCTTGAAAATTCTCCCTCGGCCGAGGCCGGTCTGGATCGAGCCGGAACCGATTCCGGAATCGTTTGACTGGAGCCAGCTCCATAGCCATCGATTGATTGCATCCCTGCTCTACCGGCGGGGATTTCAGACACCCCACGATGCCGCACGCATGCTCGATCGCAGCGATCCGACGAATCTCGACTACCGTGCCCTCCCGAATATCGAAGCAGCGCTCGACCGCACAATCGAGGCGATAAGGGCCAACGAGCACATCGGTATCTTCGCTGACTACGATGCTGATGGCATCACCAGCGCGACCCTGCTCACGCGGGCGCTACGATCCGTCATGCCACACGACAACGTGAAGCCCTTCGTACCGGTCCGGGAAGATGGGTATGGCGTGAGCGACCGTGGCGTGCGCCTGCTTGCTGACGCTGGCTGCACGCTGATGATCGCAGTGGATACCGGCACCAACGACACGGCAGTCATCAACCTTGCGAAGTCGTTGGGGATGGACGTGTTGGTGCTGGATCACCATGAAGTGAGTTCGAACCCGGCGGAATGCATCATCGTAAATCCCAAGCTGGATCCCGAAAACTCCTTCCCCGAACTGGTCGGCGTTGGCGTCGCCTGGTTCTTCGCGATGGGTCTACTCGATGCCGGCTACGATATCACCCGGCTCGATGGCGGCGATGTCACCGCAATGCTGGATCTCGTCGCGATCGGCACTGTGGCAGATGTCGGGAAACTCCAGGGCGCAAACCGGATGCTGGTCGCCCACGGACTGGCTCGACTTCATCGTAGTGAGCGGCCCGGCGTACGAGCTCTGGCACGCTTCAGCAATATTCCCCAGCACTCCGTAACGGCCGAGGACATCTCGTTCCGGCTTGGTCCGCGGCTGAATGCAACCGGGCGCGTAGCATCTCCGGACAAGGCATTGAAGATGATGCTGGCCGATGATGACGCCACCGCCAACCGATACGGTCATTTCGTAGAACAGTGCAATACGAACCGCAAGGCGCAGACAGATCACATCATGCGCGAGGTGGCTCAGAAAATCCTGCATACGCCCGGTTGGGAGACCTTGCCGATTATTGCGCTTTACGGAGAAAACTGGAGCACCGGGCTGGTTGGGCCTATCGCCAGCAAGATCACTGAGCGGCTCGGCGTGCCTGCCATTGTTATGCAGCAGCAGGGCGATCTGCTCACCGGATCCGGACGATCCGTGCACGGTGTGAACCTGCTCAACATCATTTCAGAGGCGGATTCACTCCTCACCCGTTACGGCGGACACGCCGGTGCTGGTGGCGTGACCCTGCCAGTTTCGAACTATCACGACTTCGTGGAAGCCATCACGGCGGCAGCGGGTCGGCCGGGGTTGGGCTTACCGCAGGAACCCATGGTGAAGCTGGATGCATGGTTGCCAGAGCAGGCGTTCAGGCTCTCGATCATGGATGATCTGCAAGAAATGGAACCGTTCGGGATGGGCAACGAGACGCCTGTCTTCGGGGTTCCAAAAGCCCGGCTCCTGTACGTGAACACCATGGGCAAGGATCGCTCGCACCTGAAGCTCACCCTGGGCACACCAGGGCGGGAGCTGCAGGCAATTATGTGGGGTGGTGCTCACCGGTCGAGTGAACTCGCCGGCGCAACGCACGTGGATGTTTGCGGCAAATTGAGTGTGAACACGTTCCAGGGCAAGAAGAGCCTGCAACTATTCATGGAGGATTTTCGGGTTTCGGAATCGTAAAACCCGGCTCGTTGTAACAAGCCGGGTTGCCAGGGAGATAATCCCGGTCCTACGAAGTCAATTTCGTGTTATCCCTTGACGGCGCCGGCGGTCATACCAGAAACGATTCGCTTCTGCACCAGCATCACACCGATAAGCAGCGGAATCGTTACCACCACTGCAGCAGCCATGCGTGTGCCGAACGGCACCTCGAACTGCGTGTTGCCAGTGAAGTCGGCAATTGCAACCTGCACCGTTTTCGCTTTTTCACTGATGGTGAATGTGCGAGCGTACAAGAACTCGGACCACGCCTCGATAAACGCCAGCAGGCCAGTCGTCACCATGCCAGGAATCGCCAGCGGGATCAGAATCTGCCGCAGCGCAACCATCTGGGTGGCGCCATCGACCAGCGCGGCCTGCTCCAGGTCGGGTGGCATGGCGCGGAAGAAATTGGCCAGCACCCAAACCGTAAACGGCAGGGCGAAGCTCATGTAAATCACCACGAGCCCCCACAGCGTGTCGTACGCGTTAAAGTTACGCATCATCTGGAAGAGCGAGCCGATGATGGCGATACCCGGGAACATCGTCATGCTCAGGATGGTGTACAGGAAGAACGTGCGCCCGCGGAACTGTAACCGCGCCATGGCATAGGCCGTGAGCGTACCGAACACGAGCGACAGAATCACCACGGACGTGGAGATGATTGCCGAGTTCGCCAACGCCCGAACAAACGAGGCGTCGGTCAACACTGTGCGGTAGTTCTCCAGTGTCGGATCCATAGGCCAGAACGTCGGGTTCGAGCGGATGATTTCGTTATTCGTTTTCAGGCTGGATACGATAGCCCAGTAAAACGGGAAGAGCGTATACACCAGAATCACGAGAATGAGCAGCAGGAACCCAACCCTGCCGATGATCGGTATAACGCCGCTTCTTCTTGAAGACCCGGCACTGCCGGTAGCTCGAAGGCGATCAAGTTCTTCAGGGGAGATTTTGAGGTGCGACGCCATCCTACTGCTCCTCCACTTTGATAACGCGCGTGTATCCAACAACCATGAGCGCGATACAAATAAAGATCACGACGGATACGGCTGATCCGAACCCAAGGCGTTGTTTGGCCATGAGCTCCTGGTGGGCAAACACAGATACAGACATCGTACTGGTGTTATATCCGTTCATCACGTAAATCATGTCGAACACGCGGAACGAGGCCATTGTGCGGAAGATGAGCGCAACCAGCAGCGCCGGCTTAAGGAGCGGCAGCGTTATTTGCCAGAACTGTTGCCATTTGCTGGCTCCATCTACCGTCGATGCTTCATACACGTCGTCCGGTATCACCTGGAGGCCAGCGAGAATAAGCAGCGCCATAAATGGCGTCGTTTTCCACACGTCGACCATCACCACCGAGAAGAGAGCGGTGGATGGGTTACCTACCCAGTCGAATAGCAGGAACTGGGAGAAGCCAAGATCAATGAGGATGTTGTTGATAATGCCGTAGTTATCGTGGAACATCCACGACCACAGCAGCGAACTCACCACCGTTGGGATCGCCCACGGTACCAGCATGGATGTACGCACCAAACCTCGCCCCTTAAAGTTGGAGTGAATGGTGAGCGCCACGATCATGCCGAGAATGGTCTCCAGCCCGACCGATGAAACGGTGAAAATGATGGTATTCCACAATGATGTGAGGAATGTATCGTTGCTGAGCAGGTCCTCGTAATTTTCAGTACCGATATAGCGCCAACGATCCGGTCGGCTTGAACGATAGTTGGTGAAGCTCAGCCGAACTGATTCAGCCAGCGGATAGATGGCAATACCCAGAACGACCAGGACCGTCGGCAGGATTAGTAACCACCCGAGGCGTTCCTGGTTTCTTCCCGCTTTGGTGGGCGGTGCCGAAAATTTGGAAACCTTGGGCGGAGGCATACGATCCATGAATCCATCGCCAGAGGCCATCTCTCCCCCTTCTGGAAATTTCGGAACACGCGGCCCCGAGAGCCGCCTGAGCGACTCAACGGGGCCACATCCTCTGCGAACTTACAAGCCTACTTTCGCATAAGCACAGTGCCTATACGTCCTGCATGATGCTGTCGAGCTCTTCAGCAAGACTGTCCATCGCGCCAGAGACATCATCCTGCTGACCGCTCAGCAGTTCGTTGACGGTTGTGAAGATCGCAACGGAAGCGTCGTTGTAAAGGTCGGCCGTAACAAGAGACGGTCGGGCAACAGAGCCGCCTTCGAAGATCGGGAAGAAGTCTGCCTGGTATGGGTTGGCAGCAATCACGTCTTCGTCGTCGTACACCTCGACCACGGTCGGGTTGAGGGAGCGCTCGATGGCGCGGGCCTTCTGAACCTCGAAGGAGCTCATGTACTTGGCGAACACTTCCGCAGCCTCGATGTTCTGACTGTACTTGGAGACCATCATGTTCCAGCCACCGAGGGTTGCGGCGTTGTCTGCACCTTCGCCTTCGCCCTTCGGAAGGAGGCCGACGCTGAACTGATCTTGCAGTTCGCTGTCATCTGCCTGGCTGATTGCGTACACATATGGCCAGTTGCGGTGGAAGGCGGCATTACCACCTTGCCAGACGCCGCGGGAATCCTCTTCCATGTAGCTGGTAACGGCACTTGGTGCGATTCCATCTACCCAGCCCATGGCCTGCTCGATAGCGGCCTTGGCTTCGTCGCTATTGGCAGTGACGGTGCCATCTTCCTCAATGAACGTTCCACCGCCATTGGAGTAGACCCATTCAAGAGCGTTACAGGTGAGACCTTCGTACGCGGCGCCCTGGAAGGTGAAGCCTACGAACGAATCGTTGCCATCACCTCGCTCGGCTTCCTGGATCGCAGCAGCAGCTTCCTCGAGCTCTGTCCAGGTTGTCGGTGCTTCGAGACCGTGCGCTTCGAGGAGATCGGTACGGGTGTACAGCATGCCGGCATCGGTGTAGTTCGGGATCGACACGAGTGTGTCGCCGATGCGGTTGTTGCTCAGAATACGATCGAAGAAGGTGGAACCAGCTTCGGCCAACTCTTCAGCGGCCTGGCTAAGGTCATGGGCGTGAACGGCGAGAATACCTGGCCAAATCACGTCCACTGTGAAGACGTCAAAATCGGTTGCCTGTGCGTTCAGGGTCTGCGTGTAGTAGGTCAGCCGGTCAGTGGCGGACTCTGCACCCTGAATGTAGTTGACGACGGCGCCGGTGTGCTCGGCGAAGAAATCACAGCAGGCCTGGTCGAACGGGCGACCCGGTCCATCTGAACTCAACACAACGTTGAGCTCTACGCCACTGAAGTCTGCTTCCAGCCATTCCGGCTTGGTGAGACTCCAGCCGGCGGCCCGCTCCTCTGGAGTTGCGCTTTGGGCACCAACACGGCTGAAATTAAGGATGCTGCCCATGAGGACACCCGAGAGGCCCAGGGCGGAACCACGGCGGATGAGATCACGACGGCTTGCTCGCCCATACATTGCATCCTGCATGAGCTTGTTCACGGCATTTGGGACAAGGATATCCTTCGACATTGATTCCTCCAACCTGCTTGCTTGCCCGATCTCTCCAGCCACCTCCATAGATGAACCGACGTTCATGAGACAGGCAAAATTCTTGATCTGTAACCACCGGGGTCAATCACCCGGCTATGAGCGTGTCATAAGCATGCCCTCTTGGATGCCCGATCGTCAAGTGCATTGTATTTATTCGATCTGTATGCAGAAAAACGGGCTTTTTGACCTGCTTTTACGTTAACAATTTGAGGAAGAAGCGTCGGCAGGGTAATTGCAACAGCGCATTTAAAGACAGCCGGAGTACACTTCGTGCACAGAAGGTGCCAATCGCTACAAAAGGAGTGTTGCATGCAGCAAACAGTTCCCGTTGGATCCGACTGGTCCGACTCCCACCCTCCGCAAAAACGGCGGGGGGTTTTGTGGTGGCTACGCAAATACAAACTTGAAATAGCGATGGTCCTGCCGTTCACGGCATACATCCTTTATTTCATGCTCACGCCTGTAGTGCAATCCATCTGGTACAGCTTCGTGGAGGAAGGCACCAGGACCCTCACGCTGGATAATTACCGGGATGTCATTAACCAGAGCACGTTTAATGATGCGTTTACCAACACGCTCGGTATCACAGCTATCGGTGTGTCGCTGGAGATGCTGTTGGGTATGGGCATCGCGGTCATGCTCTCGCGCCAGTTTCGTGGCCGTGGGATATTCCGCACCATCGTGCTCCTCCCGCTCGGCGTGCCGACACTGGTGGCTGGTGCTGCCATGCTCTACTTCGTCGGTTTCAATGGCTACCTCAACCGGATCCTGATCGACTTGAATATTATTGACATGCCCATCTACTGGCAGGAATCAGGATGGAAGGGCATGCTCAGCATCGCATTGGCAGACGTCTGGAAAGCGTTACCGCTTGTTGTACTGATACTGCTAGCCGGCCTGGAAGGTATTCCGGAGGATGTATATGAAGCCGCCGGAATCGATGGCGCCAACGGTTGGCAAAAATTCATTCACCACACCCTGCCATTGCTCATGCCGTCAATTACGATGGCCCTGATCCTTCGGTCTATTGACGCATTCCGCATCTTCGATATCGCCATGGTTCTCGCTGGTCAAAGTGTGCCGGTGATGAGCTCTTTCGTTTACTTCGAATACGCAGCGAGAAATATCAATGTCGCCTCGGCGGCAGCGGTGATCTTGCTACTCATGATCGCGGTGTGGGTGATCCTGTACATGTTCCTCGTTGAACGCCGTTCGGAGGTGGATCGATGAGCCAGGCAGTACCGCAAGCAGGTGGGGACACCACCTTGCAGCGATTGCAAAAACTTGTTTTCCCGATTTTGGCCATTATCGTGGCCTTCATGCTGCTTGTGCCGATCTACGTGTTGCTTAAGGTCAGCCTGAGCACACTGGCCCAGGCTACGGCCCCGATCCCCAGTTACCTGATTGAAGACCCAACGCTGGATAACTGGCGTCGGTTGCTGACGTGGGATAACGTGGGCGATCCCCTCCGGCACAGCCTGATAGCGGCCACATTTACAGCGATCTTTGCAATCCTGCTGGCCGCACCGGCGGCCTACGTGATCGCACGGCTACCCAAGGGCGTTCGGTATGGAATCATCCTGGGCGTGCTCTTCACACGTATGTTCCCGGAAGTGATTATCGCCACACCAATTGCAATGCGCTTCTTCGACTGGGGGCTCAACGATACCGATCTCGGGTTGATCCTTGCGCACCTCATTCGCACGCTTCCCCTCGTCGCGTGGATTCTCATTGGTACATTCACTGTGATTCCGTTCGACCTGGAAGAAGCCAGCAGCGTGGACGGCGCCGGACGACTGACGACCTTGTGGAAGATCATTATGCCGCTGGCTCTGCCGGGTATTGCCGTGGCGGCGATGTTCGCGTGGCTCGATTCCTGGAACGACCTGCTCTACGCCATCTACCTCTTTATCGCTGAGGATACGTTGCCCTTGCGCACGTACTACTACGCGAATCGCGGTAATGTGACCGACGTCGCCACGTTCTCGATCATGATGACGATTCCTGTCGCCATCATTACGATCTTCCTGCAGCGATACATAAGGAGCGGTTACCTGAGTGGCTCCGTTAAGGGCTAGTGGGGGCACCCTTCTTGCAGGACCCGTATCAGGCACATGATTGTGTTGTGAGCCAAAGGAGGCCCATTGTATGAATAAGGAACGACTGATCGCGAAGGATCTGGTAGATAACTATCTCGACGGGGGTATGAGCCGCCGTGACATGCTGCGCCGGGCCGGAGCCCTGGGGCTAAGCGTACCGGTACTTACCGCTGCGTTGGGCGCCCGCGGAGCCGTCGGTCAGGATGCATCACCAGAAGCGAGCCCTGCCGATGAGGATATTGAGTTTGGTGACTACGAAGGCCAAACGCTCCAGATGTCCATCGCGATGGCCGAAAGCGAAGTTGAAGTATTCAACGAACTGATCGTCGATGGTTTCCGCGAAGCCACCGGCGGAGAAATCCAGGTCGCCAACATCGAAGCTGGCGACGTTGTGCGAACGCTCGAATCCCAGGTTGGATCCGACAATATCCAGATCGACATGCTGGTGCAGGACAACAATACCCTCGCCCCACTCGTCAACGGAGACCTTGTCGAGCCAATTGAGGACGCCGAGTCGATCATGCCAGATGCCACGATCGAGGCGCTAAAGGACGTGCTTCAGTTCGATGGTACTTACTACTTCCTGCCATCCCGCCCGAACGTGCAGATTACCTACTACAACTCGGCCAAGTTCGAGGAATATGGCATTAGCGAGCCCCCGGCAACCTGGGAAGACCTGCTTGCTGCTGGCCAGACAATCGTCGACAACGCTGGAGTCGGCCAGATCTCCGTCCAGGGTGATGCTGGTGGCCCAGCAGGCGTGACGGTAACGCAGTTCCTGTGGCAGGCTGGCGGCGATCCGCTCGAAATCAACAACGATGCGGGCATTGAGGCTTTCCAGTTCATGCAGGATCTGGAGCCGTTCCTGACACCGCAGTATCCAACCGCTTCCTTCGATACCACCAACACCTACCTGCTTAATGAGAGTGTGGTGTTGGCGCAGAACTGGCCGTTCGGCGTGAACGTTATCGTGCAGGAAGGCGAGAAGGAAGAAGTTCTTGCCTACGCAGGCTGGGAAGGCCCTGCTGGAAATGCGCTCGTGCTCGGCGGCGACGTCTTCGGAATCGCCAAGGGTACGCAGAACTACGACATGGCTATCGACGTAGCCAAATTCTGGATGCAGCGAAGCGTGCAGGAACAGTTCACCTCTCGCATCGGCTGGGCTGCCATGCGCGACGACGCGCTCGGAACCGTGGAAGACTGGCAGCAGCCATACTTCGAGGTCGTCTCCGAGGCGCTCGCAGTTACCCAGCCACGACCGAGCCTGCCGTACTGGACGGATGTGGAGAACATTCTCTCCAACGCCTTCAACGACATCGTCGGCAACGGAGCAGACGTCCAGGAAACGGTCGACCGCTACCAGGAAGAGATCAACGAACTTCAGGGATAATTCGATCGCCTGACCAGTTGATACGCGAAACCTCCCCCGGAACGATGATGTTCCGGGGGAGGTTTTCGTGCCTCGCGAGCTCTATTCGTGCAGGTGAGCCTCGTCATCCGGTACTTCAAACCGGCCGGTTTTTTTGGTGAACCTGAGACGGTAGACCACGTGCTCATCCGGTATATGCGGACGCTCTCGATCACCAAAGATTACTTTCAGGCCGCTTTCGCGTTCCTCGGGTGTACCCAGTTCCTCGTAAACGCCCTCGGCCACAGCACTCTGCCACCGATCCTCCGCCTCAGCGGTATCGACCTCGAAGCTCACAAGCGGTTGTTCCCGCATGATGTGAATCTTTTGGCCGACGGGGCCCACAGCATATGCTGCCTCGCCATCGTATCCATACGCGAGCGGCACGATTGTGGGACGGCCATCATTCACGTTGGGTGCGGCGCAGGCAATACGACCAACAAGCGAGGTAGAAAGGAGCTTCTCGATCCCCTCATCATCCAGAACAAAAATCTTGCCCAATGTACATCCCTACTGATTGAAACATCTCACGTCCAGGAGTGTGCAACCGTTGATCACACCGCAGTGTTCAACCGTGACACATCGCTCGTTATGATACCGCCAAACAGTGCACACACGTCCGCAGCCCGGCGACAACGGATTGTCACCGGGCTGCGGATCAATGCAAATACAGACCTGTGGTTAGACAGTTCGAATGTAGACCGGCGTGCCATACGTCGCCCAGTTCCACATGAACTCGGAATCCTCCAACAACATGTTGGGGCAACCATGACTACCGGGCCGACCAATGGTTTCCGGAGTTCGCCACCAAGCGTAGTGGAAGGCATGGCCGCGATCGGTGAAGTACTGGGTATAGAGCACGTTCTCCAGCTTGTAGTAGTACTCGGCTCCAATGGCGCCGCTGGTCATGGTCTCGTTCTCAACACGATGGTTGATGTAGTAGAGCCCGGGCGGCGTTTCCCAGCCCGGCATACCGGTAGTGACAACAATTGTCCGCACCGGAGTACGTCCTTCGTAGGCCACCATGAGCTGCTGGGTGAGGTGGATATCGATCCAGCGCCCTTCCCACGGAGCATCGTCTGGCACCGGGATTGGTGCAACGGGTGCGTTGCGACCGACATTGCGCGCAAACACGTAGTTGCCATCGCTGAGTTGTGCCCAGATGTAGGAGTTCTCGACAACTTCCTCACCGCGCACCCAATCAACAACGGTCAAGCCCTCACCGTAAGCGAGTTCGTAGACAGTGGCGGCAGCCGTTGTCGGTTCAGCACGCACATTTGTGTGGCTCAAGGCGTAGCCAGACCAAACGGAAACATCCCAGGCATTGACATCCACGGTGGAATCACCACCCGCGGTGTAGGTTGGAGTCCGCAGGTATTCGCCCGAAACCCATCCGCTGTAGCCATCGACGTAGCCGGGGATCCACTCGCCCTCGGCGCCGGCAACCGCGATAAAGCTGGCATTGTCATCCAGTACCACCACGGTCTCCGATTCCAGGTTCGGACCACTGCGGAGCCGCAACCCTGCCGGTGATGACACAAGCGTGGTCTCACCAAAGCTCGGCGGGCTGGGAACGAACGCGGGGTCCTCCTCCAGGCCGTTATCAATCACCCACTGCTTACCAAGCTTGCGAAGGCCAACGGAGCCGTTCGCCGCCTGGTCGATAACTGCGTTTTCGAAAACTTGCGTGGTGGTGCCGTTCTTCACAAACGCGCGTGATACCGGCGCGCCCAGCAAAACCTCACCTCCGGAGACATTCCAGAACTGCTCGATTGGACCGGAAACGTTGAAGCCGGTGCGTTCGATCCAGGTACCATCGTTACCCGGTTCCTCTTTTTTGAGCGCGCTGGAATCAGCAATCTTTTCGATCACCTTCTTATCCAGCTTGAGGCCCTGAATCCGCGCATTTTCCGGGGCATCAGGGTCGTATCGGAAGGTCATCGCCTCAAACGTCTGATGGCTCTCCACAACATCGGCCATATAACGAAGTTCGCTCAAGGGAACGCCAAAGGTACTGATGCCGCCAAGCTCTTCCCAGGTTTGCAGAAATGGAGAGCCCAGGTTGTGCCCGGTCTGTGCGAAATACTTGTCGTTTTCGGAGACCCAACTCGGTTGGCCAGAACTGCCTGACGCAGCGGGGGCTTCATCATCGGGCTGAATCTCTACCGGTTCTTCGGTGCTTTCAGCATCGATTGGCTCAATATCCTGAGCGCTACCGCCTGATCGGGCGAGGACTGTACCAGCCGCGGCAGCCAAACTGGCAATAACTCCTCGGCGTCGAGTGAACGTATGAGTGGCAAGATCTGCTTTGAACATGGTGACTCCGGCTGTAAATACGTGGCGACGAACGTGACAAAGACTGAGCGAAACAGAACTAGCGACTGCTCCTCATCTATACATACGCATGAATCCCTGGTTTGGTGTCATTTTCATCTGACTAGAGTGTACGTTCAACAGCGTCGGCCCAGCAAGAGGCGCAGAAAAAGCGGACGGGAAGTATTTCCCGTCCGCTCGACTGACCACTGGTGTGATCGTGAAATCTTAGTCGCGGCGCATGCCGGTAACCAGCATCACGTAATAGAGCAGTGTCAGCAGCGAGGCTGCGAAGCCGGCAACGTAGGTCCAGGCGGCAGAATTCAGCATGGTATCCACGCCCTTGCCTTCCGGCCCACCGGCAACACCACCGTCGACAATGCCTGCCTGCACGAGTGCTGTTTTGGCTCGCTTGCTGGCATCGAACTCAACCGGCAGTGTGACAGCTGCGAAGACGGTTGAGAGTCCAAAGAGCGCCACACCCGCCCAGGCGAGCCCGGTGATTTGCATGAACAAACCGGCCAGCAGCACGATGAAGCCGAGGTTGGAGCCGATGCTCACCGCAGGAACGATGGCTGTACGCGCCTTGAGTGGTGCGTAGCCGGTGGCGTGCTGAATTGCGTGACCAGCCTCGTGTGCGGCTACCGCCACTGCGGCAATGCTCGGCACCGAGTAAATACCGCGCGAAAGCACCAGCTTGCGGCTGCGGGGATCGTAGTGGTCCGACAGCTCCGCGCGCGGGTTCTGGTCCATCTCAATCGGCACATCGTGGAGGCCATTTTCATCAAGCACCATGCGGGCAGCCTGGGCACCCGTCATGTTCTTGCTATTGGCGACCTGTGAGTATTTGGAGTAACTTCCTTTTACTTTATTCTGGGCCCAAAGCATAAGCAGGATGCCGGGCAACATGAACATGAAATATAACGCCATTATCTTAATCCTCTGGTGTTAATTGTCGCTTTGGCAGTTATCAGGATTGAAGCCGCTGTGCATTGCCATAGCAACCGAACAAGCGTGATTACACTATGTTAGTGTACGGTATCTTCATACGTGGCTACGACGGAAATCGTGGTCGAAACCCGGAATTTCCGGGTAGCCTTACCAATTATACACGCGGTTAACTACCTAACGACCATTCGATTCCTGGGGAGGAGTCTTCGATCGTGCCAACAAACGATTCACACGCCCGGAGGATGGAGCTGCTGAACCAGCAGATCGAGCGTTCGCTTCGGGCGCTGGACGACCCATCCGAGCTGATGAGCCGCATGGCTCACTACAGCCTGGGGCTGATTAGCACGCAGGGCGAGCCGACGGACGAAGAAACACGCCAGAGCGTGCAAGGGAAAAGGATTCGTCCTCAAATCGCCATGATGCTTTCCGAAGCCGTTGGCGGCACATCTGAAAAAGCAGCGCCCGTCGCAGGAGCCATCGAGCTCCTGCATAATTTCACCCTCATTCACGATGACATTCAGGATCGCAGCCCCAACCGCCGTCACCGCCCGACCGTTTGGCGCGTGTGGAACGATGCGCAGGCGATAAATGCCGGCGATGCGCTCTTCGCGGTTAGCCAGCTCAGCCTGATCGATGCGGCCAAAGATGTTTCCGCCGATACATTGCTGACGCTTCTCGAAGGGTTCAATCGCTGCACCATAGATATCGTGCGCGGTCAGGTACAGGATCTTCAAAACGAAGGCGCAGCGATCGTAACGCCAGACGATTACCTGGAGATGATCAGCGGCAAGACGGCCGCAATCATTCGCTACAGCGCCTGGGCCGGGGCGCTCATCGGCGGGGCCAGCCGGGAGCAGGCCGATCGGATTGGCGAGATGGGTCACGCCATCGGCATGGGATTCCAAATCCGTGACGATATGCTCGGAATCTGGTCACCTGCCGAGGAAACCGGCAAGGGAGATTCTGATGACCTCCGGCGCCGCAAACAAACGCTACCAGTGTTGATTCTGCGCACGAATGCCAACGAAGAGGATGCCGAACGCATCCAGCAACTCTACTCCCAGGAATCCATTGAGGATGACGACATCGAGGAGCTGCTGCAGCTTCTCGACAAATACGATGTGCAGCCGCAAACTGCGAAGCACGCGGAAGCGGAACATCATCGCGCAATTGGCATTCTGGATGAGGTGTTCCGCGATTCGGATCACCCAGCAGTCGCAGAGCTGCGCGAGCTCGTGATGCAGTTGGTGAATCGTTCTTTCTAGGAATTGGCATGAACGAAGAGCGCATCCATGAGGAACTCGGACCGGCGCTGGGTTGGACTCCAGCCCAAACGCCACCAATGACCACGCTTTTCGGCGAGTACGTCCGTCTGGAGAAACTCGACCCGGAGAAGCACACCGACGCCCTCTACAACGCGCAATCCGGCCCGGATAGCGACGGGCGCACCTGGCTCTACATGGGCCGGGGGCCGTTCCCCGACCTGGATTCCTTCCGTGAATACATCGAGCAGATGGCTGTTTCATCGGATCCGGCGGCGTATGCGGTTATCCCGACCGATGGCGATGCCGCTGGCATCGCTACCTACCTGCGCATCAACGAGCAGCACGGAAGTATCGAAATCGGGCACATTTGGTACGGCGCATCCATTCAACGAACCCCCGTTACGACGGAAGTTGTCTACCTGGCCGCGAAACACGTGTTTGAGGACCTCGGCTATCGTCGCTTTGAGTGGAAGTGCTACGCTACCAACGAGCGCAGCAAGCGGGCCGCGCTCCGCCTGGGGTTCACGTACGAAGGGACCTTCCGAAATCACCTTGTAGTGCGAGATCGCAATCGCGATACGGCCTGGTTCGCCATGACCCTTGAGGATTGGCCGAGCATCAAGGCCGCGTTCGAAGCGTGGTTGGATCCCTCGAACTTCGATGTCAGTGGCCAGCAAAAGCAGAGCCTGACAAGCCTGCGAGAACGATGAGTCGCCGCCGGTTCAAACGAGACGAGAGCGAAAAGTCCCCGCCACAGCCGGGAAAGATTACCGCGCTCACTCCGCAAAAGCGTGATGATGCCCGCATGAACGTCAGTATTGATGGCAAGTTCGCATTCGGGCTGCACATTGATATCGTGCTGGAGCATTACTTGGCAGTTGGCAACGATCTCTCGGCCGAGCAGATTGAATCGTTGCAGCAGGAGGATGAAGTAAAGAAGGCAATCACTGCGGCGCTCAACCAGATTTCGTTTCGCCCTCGCGCGAGTGGAGAGCTGCAGCGAAAGCTCCGCGAAAAGGGATATTCGCCTGAGGCCGCTGAAACCGCTGTGCAGCGAATGCTTGATCTCGGCTATGTGAACGATGCGGATTTCACCGAGCGTTGGATTGAGAACCGGCAGGAACACAAGCCCCGATCACGACGGATGTTGCAGCAGGAATTGATGCAAAAAGGCGTAGATCGTGATCTGATTCGCGAGGCCCTCGAGGAGACAGAAATCGACGAGTTCGGCGATGCGCTGGAGCTTGCCGGTAAAAAAGCAGGATCCATGGCGGGGCTCGATCGCGACACCCGTCACCGCCGCCTGAGCGGCTTTTTGGGTCGCCGCGGCTACGGATACGATGTCATCCGCAAGGTGTTGGAAGAGATCGACTAGGCAAAGAACCGGCTCTCCGCGATCGTAGATTTGCCCTGCACAGGGGCCTGTGGCGCCGCACATCGGGCGGGTTGGAGGGCCGAATTCACCGGATGATTTCCGCCCCCATGCCCATCCCATTCCCGCCCTCGCATGTGCGATTCCGTGTGGGCGGGCACACCCCTGGCGCGGCAATGATCACTGGTAGATCAACCTGTCGATGAATGGATATTCGCAATGCACAATCCACAATCCGGAGGGCGGATCGTGGTATATTAAAAGAGGCGCTGGAAAGACATTCTGGTCATTACACGCCATTCCTTTCCTTCCCCCAATCTGATGTTGTTGACGCTACAGAGCAAGGTCGTTGTCGCTTTGGCACCGATCGCAGTCGTTCTGTTTTCAAGGAGTTTTCGATGGCTGATATCCGCTGGTTTGGGCATAACTGTTTTCGCATTCGGGCCCGCGACGCAACGGTAATGATGGATCCGGTTGGTAAACGCACCGGCTATTCGATGTCGAAGCAGACCGCCGATATCGTCACCCTCAGCCACCAGCACGAAGGGCACACCAACCTCAAGCAGATCAAGGGCGATTTCGAAGTGCTGGATGGCCCCGGCGAGTACGAGATGCATGGTGTGTTTGTTTACGGCTTCCGCAGTTACCACGACGACCAAAAAGGATCCGAGCACGGCTACAACACGATTTTCAGCGTGCGGATGGATAACATTCAGTTCACCCACCTCGGTGACCTCGGCCACATGCCCAGCGATGAAGTGTTGGAAGAACTGGAAACCACAGACGTCCTCTTTGTGCCAGCAGGTGGCGGCCCGGTACTTGCTCCGACACAAATGGCCGAACTGGTGGGCGTGATTGCGCCGAAGCTGGTAATTCCGATGCAGTTCAAGACAGAATCTGGGGATAAATCTCGCGGTCATGTCGAAGAATTTGCCCGACACCTCAGCCTGCCGTTGCCGGAGCCGGTAGACAAACTGACACTTAAAACGAGCGACCTCCCGGACAAGATGGGAATCGCAGTTCTGACGCCGAGCGTCTAGTAATCGAGTTGACCGCGGTATAGCCGCATTTGTCCAACGGAGGGCACTGGATGCCAAAGTATATTTTCGTCACAGGTGGTGTGGTTTCGTCAGTCGGCAAGGGTATCACGACTGCCTCCCTTGGGCGACTGATTAAGAATCGCGGCGCCACCGTGAGCATCATGAAGCTGGATCCATACCTGAACGTGGATCCGGGCACGATGTCGCCGTATCAACACGGCGAAGTGTTCGTGACCGATGATGGTGCCGAGACTGATCTTGATCTCGGTCACTATGAGCGCTTCATCGATGAGAACCTCAGCAGGGCATCGAACGTCACTTCGGGCCAGATCTACTCCACCGTTATCGCCAAGGAACGCCGTGGTGACTATCTCGGCGGCACAGTGCAGGTGATTCCACACGTTACAAACGAGGTAAAGCATCGCATTCGGCTGGCTGCTCGCCAGCACGACAGCGATGTGGTGATCGTTGAAGTCGGCGGGACCGTCGGCGATATCGAGGGTCAGGCCTATCTCGAGGCGATCCGCCAGATGCGACGTGAGGTCGGCCGCGGCAACAGCCTCAGCATTCATGTCACCCTCCTGCCCCAACTGGGCGCCACCGGTGAAATGAAAACCAAGCCGACCCAGATGAGCGTGCGCGACCTGCGCGGCGTTGGTATCCACCCGGATATCATTATTGCCCGCGCTGAATCGGAGGTTCCGCTAGAGGTGCGTGAGAAGATCGCTCTCTTTGGCGACGTCGATACAGAAGCCGTGATTGGCATGCCGACTGCCAAATCGATTTACGATGTACCACTCATCCTGGAAAGCGCCGGGCTCGGCAAGGTGATCGCCCGGCAGTTTGAGCTACCCGAGCAGGCAAACCTCGGCGAGTGGGAAAAGATGGTGGAGCGCATTCATGCCGAGCGTCCCGCCATTCGCATCGCACTAGTTGGCAAGTACGTTGAACTTCGCGACGCGTACCTGAGCGTGATCGAATCCCTGGAGCACGCTGCACTCGAAAACGGCGTGGATGTCGAGATCGACTGGATCAACAGCGAAACCTGTACTCCCGAAGAGATGGGGAGTCACTTGCGCCGTGCCAATGGCGTGATTGTGCCAGGAGGGTTTGGCAGCCGTGGTGTTGAAGGCAAGCTGGCAGCGGTTCAGTTCGCACGCGAGCACCAAATCCCCTACTTCGGGCTCTGCTACGGCCTCCACATGATGGTTATTGAAGCTGCGCGCAACCTGCTCGGCCTCGAGGATGCCAATACAACCGAAATCGATAACAGCACTGCGCATCCGGTGATCGATATCATGCCGGATCAGAAGGATGTCGACATGGGCGGCACCATGCGCCTGGGTCTCTGGGAGTGCAAGCTGCGGGACGGCAGCACCGCCCAGCGCGCCTATAACAGCAGCACCGTTCATGAGCGCCACCGTCACCGCTGGGAAGTCAACAGCGAGTACCTGGAGCAACTGGAATCTGCTGGATTGTCTGTTTCCGGTGTGAACCCAAACAGCAACCTGACCGAGATCATGGAGTACTCGGATCACCCGTTCTTCGTTGGCGTGCAGTTCCACCCGGAATTGCGCAGCCGCCCGAATCGTCCACACCCGCTCTTCGTGGAGTTCATAAAGGCGAGCAAGGAGACTCCGGTAGACGGCGCACAGCGCGAACTCCCCCTGGCCGGTCAACCGGCCTAAGGGGAGTGCCAAACACTGTAGTCAGTTCGATACCCGGTAACTAACTACCGACGGCGGAAACGTTGTCGGTAGTTTCTTCGTTTTCATGGCTCGCTTGCTTCAATGCCGGAGCGGCCACCACTGGCAGTTCGATAATGAACTCAGCCCCGCCGCCATTTGCGTCCTGAACGCGCATGCGGCCTCCGTGGAGCTTCACCAACCGGGCGCTGACGTAGAGGCCGATTCCGAGGCCACGAGAGCCGTCGGTCATCATATTCATCGAATCGGCGCTGCCGTCATCAAAACGATAGTACTGGCGGAAGAGCCGACGTCGGATTTCGGGCGGAACACCTGGACCATGGTCGCGCACTGAGATGCGCACCCGGTTCTGCTCGGTCATGCTCAGCTGAACCACCACTTTGGAATCCCCTGCATAGCGATCCGCGTTTTGAGTGAGGTTGCCAAGCACCTGGTGAATACGGGCGGCATCCCACTCCACAGGCAGCGTCTCCGGGTGGATACATTCAATTTCGCGCCGTGGGTTTCGCGCCCGGGCCGCCTCGCAGGCTTCCCGTACGAGCGTCACTGCATCACATGGTTCCGGCTTGATATCCAGGCGGTCGAGCCCCACGCGGGACACATCGAGCACCCGGCTAACCAGATCGCCAATACGATCTGCCTCGCCCAGTGCGACGTCAATACGATTGAGATCACTTTCAGCGACTTCATCCGTTCGACGCCGGGTGCGGCGCTGCAGAAGCTGCAGGTTACCACGGAGTGATGTGAGCGGGTTACGGAGTTCGTGCGCAACCACGGAGATGAATTCGTCACGAGAGCGGTCCATGGCTGCGAAGTCGGCTCGATCCTGGAAGACGGAGATACCGCCGACGATATGGCCGCGGCCGTCCTGGATCGCCACGTGGTTTCCAACCACTTCTTTCACGGTTCCGTTCGGTAGCGGAATGATGACGGTTTCACCAACAATGCGCTCGCCACTGTGCATCACGCGCATAAGCGGGTGTTGCGATCCGGTAAGCGGCTGGCCATCGCTGTTCGTCATCGGGATATCGGTAATTGAAACCGGCTCGTCGAAGAGCTGGCCGAACATCGTCTCCGCGCCAGAGTTCGCAATTCTCACTTCCTGGCTGGCGGCATCGACCAGCAGCACACCCTGTGGCATCTGGTCAATTACGTTCACGAGTCGTTCGTTTGCGGCCTCGACCTGTTCGAAGAGCTGTGCGACCTCAATCCCCTGAGCGCATTGCCTACCCCAAACGGACGCAAAGAGGCGATCCGACTGGTGCAACACGTAGTGATCGTCGATACAGAGATAGGCCAACCCTACCCGCTCGCCACGGATACGCAACGGGATAACCAGAACGGATTCCGCGCCCGCCATGCACTGGTTCACGGCTTCCGGAGCTTCTAGCTCTTTGCCGTCGACTACCAGTGGCTGGTTGCGATTGAGTGCCTCGTGCGCAAACGCAAAGGAATCCAGGTGGTAGCCTTCTGGATCAAGCTCCGACCGATCAGTGTTGTGTGTTGCACTCAGCGTAAGCCGATCTGCATCATCGATAAGCCACAGCGCACCGGATTTTGCCTTGAACTCGCGAGAGATGCGCTCAATCGCGAAGTCGGTCATTTTGTCCAGGTTCAGGGCTGAGGTGTTATCGTTGATTTCCATCACGATATCGGCAATCATGCGCGAGCGGCGCACGGCGTTCTCGAGGTGAGCGGTGTAGTTGGAATCCTGAACTTCGCGAAGGTCGGAAAGATCGAGCGTGAGCATGACTGCCCCCTCGAATTCGCCATCGATCATCAACGGGCGGGCGTTCTGGAGGATGTAGCGGAAATCACCATCGCCTCGTTCAACGATCAAACGCTCCTCAAAAACCTCCTCACCACGCATGGCGCGGAAGATGGGTAGCTCGTTCAACTCCAGCGGTTCGTTATTAATATTTCGCCAGCGGTTGTGGGCAACGTAGTCGTGCACCGACTGTCCGAGTGCGGAGGATTCAGCCGAACGAGCAAAAATTTGCTGCTCGGAAACATTAATGTGAATCAACTTGCCGTCACGATCAAACGCCGCCACTGCCGAACGGGCAACATCCAGAATTGCTTCCAACTGTTTACTGCGTATTTCGGCTACCTCAGACACCTTGGCACTCCCCCCGAAATGCAAAAGAGCCAACATTCACGCTTTCAAAAGGAATGTGTCTCGTATTATGATTATGCGTCACTTTCCCGGACCCGTGTGTCTTTTTCGACAACCTTATTATGCATCTCCTGCTGGAACACCTGCATTTTCTCACGAATCTCCGGATTTGCAATCCCCAACATCCGAATCGCGAGCAACGCGGCATTGGAGGAATTACCTATGGCAACGGTGGCTACCGGAACGCCGGCTGGCATTTGCACAATGCTCAACAACGCGTCCATACCACCCATCGTCTTCATGGGCTCGGCCACAACCGGAACCCCGATAACGGGTAATGTGGTTGCGCTGGCGACCATTCCCGGCAAGTGCGCAGCCCCGCCAGCACCGGCAATAATCGCTCCAATATTATTATCTGCCGCTTCTCGCGCAAACGCCAACATCTCATCTGGTGTGCGATGCGCAGAAAGAATTCGCGTTGTGACCGGAATCTCGAATCGGTTCAACATGTCGATGGCGCCCTGCATGGTTGGCATATCGGAATCGCTACCCATGATGACCGCAACGGTTTTCTGGCTCATGATGGTGTTTCTCCGGTCAACTGTTGCACCGCAAGTGACGCACGCTGGCGGGATTCATCGCGCTCGTTCCCCAGCACGGTAACGTGTCCGAGTTTGCGCCCTGGTCGTGCTTCCTTGCCGTACAGGTGGATATTGGCACCTCGTATCTGCAACGCAACGGCGATTTCTTCGGACGGATCGGCACCATTCGCGGGCCCGAGAATATTCTCGGTGGCGATAACGGGTGCAGTGAGTGACGTATCACCAAGCGGCAGGTCGAGAATCGCTCGCAGGTGCTGCTCGAACTGGGAGGTCTGGGAGCCTTCAATGGTCCAGTGTCCCGAGTTGTGCGGACGCGGGGCGAGCTCATTGATGAGCACCTTGCCGTTCGAGACAAAGAACTCGATGGCCAGAACGCCAACGGGCTGCACGTGCTCCACGATTCGCCGGGCCATTTGCACAGCTTCCGCCGCGATCCTCGGATCGGCCTTTACGGGAACAATCAGTTCGTTGCACATGCCATTGCGCTGCACGGTTTCCACGGGTTCCCAGATGGCGATATCACCATTAGGCCGACGTGCGGTGAGCACTGCGAGCTCGAAATCGAGCGGTACGCATTCTTCCACCAGCAATGTCAGGCCCGCATTCTGTGCCTCGGAAACAATGGCTTCCACGTCCTCCGGATGGTCGATCTGCCAGACACCGCGACCATCGTACCCACCTCGGCTTGCCTTGAGCATCACCGGCCAACCATACTGCTGGCCAAATGCCATGACATCGTTTGCGGATTCTACTTCCGCCCAGGCGGGCATGGGCAGGTTGATCTCCCCGAGCTCGCGCCGCTGGCGACGTTTATTCTGCGCCAGGGCCATGGTGGCAGAACCTGGCCAAACCGTGTGCCCTTCGGATTCGAGTTGGGAGAGAAATACGGGGTCTACCAGTTCATGATCGAATGTCAGTACATCCACCTGCCCGGCGAGCTCGCGGACTCTGGACTGGTCGTCTGGCGAGCCGATCAGCACGTCCGGCACAACCTTGGCTGCACCGTCGTATTCGCTTGTCGCGAGCAGAACAATCTTGATTTCCAGCGGAATGGCTGCCTGCGCCATCATTCGGGCGAGTTGACCCGCACCGACGATACCAACCGTTCGGCCCTGCGACATGTGTATGCTCCTGCTTGAAGTGATTATTGCTTCAGCGCGTCGGGATCATTGACCTTTTGGCGGAAGCGATCAGCCATGCGGGTTTCGGCATCCTGGCGCGCATTCTCTCCTTCGGTCTTCATGGTATTGAAGAGAGCGGCGGTTTCTGCCTGGGTCTGCTCGCCACTTTTCGGCGCCATTAGAACCGCGATGGTCGCGCCAATTGTGGCTCCAAAGGCTGATCCGGCGGTGAATTTGAGAAGGGTTGAGAGTCCGCTTTTCATTGCTTACCTCTTTCTGCCAAACAGTCGACCGAAGAGCACGAGTGCAATCGCGAATACGGCTGCGGCAATTCCGGCTGTGGGAGCATCCATTGTGGTGGTGACGTTTCCGCCAGCTTTCACATTGCCGGAAATCATCAGGAACGAGCTTACGTCACCATCGGCACGCACATCACCGGCCGTAAGAATGCCGACGTTGGAGGAAACGTTCATCTGCACCTTGTCAGCAGTCGCGATGCCGATGCGGCTCTGGTCCATTGTGATGTCTGTAGCGCTCGCGATTACCGATGAGCTCTGCTTCATCTCGACGTTGTCGGCGTTCAGCGTCAGCACGCCGCTTTGGGTGAGCCTGGAGTTATCGGAGTGAATCTCGCGGGCACCGGAATTGGTGAGAAAACTGCGCTGTGCCTGCACGTAATCCGCTCCGGATCGTTCCATATTCACCTGCATGGCGCGCACGGAACCCTTGTCGGTGTCGAGGAGTTGCGCATCGGTTTCGCCCGAAAGCGCAGCCTCTTCGAGGTCGGGCGTGAACATCACGCCGCCCTCATCAATAAACTGTCCACCCTGCTCACGAGTTACTGTATCGACGTTGTGGTCGTCGTTCGAATTAACTTGCTCATTCATATTTATGGATCCTTCTATGCGCGCGGCGACCAATGCTTCAAAAAAGCGCTTTGCCAAGTCTACCAAATAGCGTGATTTCCCTATGAAACCTGCCGGGAACGACGTAGCATGACCACTGCACCAATAATCCCGACGCCAAGCAGCACCCAGTAATCGCGAACTTCATGAGCCACGGCGAGGTAGCCGCTCACGATTGCGGTGATAATGAACGCGATGGCGATCACGAGATCGGCCGTTCGATAGTGACCAGATGAAATTCGCAACGAGGAGTGATTTTCCTTGGTCATCTTCGCACAACTCCTTCACAATACTTTGCAATCAACCAGCAGGTTTCACACACGAGAGTAGCCATTGCCTGAATCTATTCCCAAACCATTCGGCAGCGCCCACCGGGCGGGAAATACGCGCGAGGACGCACTACGGGCGGTGGAAGCCGGTGCCGATTTGCTGGAGGCAGACATCTGGCTGCACAAGGGCAGGCTGGAACTCCGCCACAAGCAAACGCTCGGTCCAATCCCTATCCTGTGGGAGAAGTGGTCAATTGCTCCCGGCTGGACACCGCGATATACCTTGCGCGAATTGTTACACGATGTCCCTGAGGATATCCTGCTCCTCCTTGATTTTAAGGGAGATGAGATGGATTTAGGACCGGAGGTGCTGAAGGAACTGCAACAAACCGCTCCGGATCGGGTGGTGGCGATATGTGGTCGCAACTATCCACAACTGCTGACCATCGCCGATGAGCCCAACATCCTTTGCTTCTATTCCGTTGGTGATCCAGCCGAATGGCCTGCAGCGCAGGAACTGATCGCCACAAGCGAGCACCCGGCCCTGAGTATCAGGGCAGACCTGGCAACGCCCGAACGCATGGAGTGGATCAACAACCTCGGCGGAGTTGTAGTGAGTTGGGATGTGCAAACCGAAGAACAAATGGAACAGCTCCGTGCGTTGGGTGTCGATGGTTTCACGACAGACAACCCGGAGTTGCTCTCACGTATTCGAAATATGCGGGACGGTTAGTCATCCCGATTGCGAGCCAGCCGCATGCCATTCAACGTCACAACAACGGATGTGCCGACATCTACGACGACCGCGATCCAAAGACTAACGAACCCAAACATGGCGAGTATCAGCGCCGCCAGTTTGGTGACGAGGCTAAGCGTGATGTTTTGGCGGATGATTTCAACCGTGCGATGAGAGAGACGTATTACCCGCGGAATAACCGCCAGGTCATCGCGCATGAGCGCCATATCCGCGCTTTCCAGGGCGATATCCGTGCCGCCCATTCCCATCGCGACGCCAACGTTGGCTCGTGCCAGGGCCGGTGCATCATTGATACCGTCTCCCACTACCAGAACGCGTTCGCCGTCATGCTGGAAAGTGGAAATAGCTTCGGATTTCTGGTGCGGCAACAGTTCCGCGTAAATGTCGTCGACACCAACGCTCGCCGCAATCTGCTCTGCCACCGGTTTTCGGTCGCCGGTGAGCATCGCGATCTTCTCGATTCCGTCTTCGCGAAGCTGAGCAACGACATCAGCGGCGCCTGGCCGCTCCTGATCGGCAATGGCAATCGCGCCCAGCAACCGCCCCTCTTCGGCAACAAAGACCGCGCTGGTCTGCTCGCTTTCCGAGGTGAAGGTTTCGATTTGTGCAGCCGGGACGTTGAGTTGCTCCATCAGGCGCTCGTTTCCGATACCGATGTGGCGACTATTCACGCGCGCAGTTGCGCCTGCGCTGGTAACCGTCTCGAAATCAACGGCCTCCGGAACAGAGATATCCATTTGTGTAGCACGAGCAATAATCGCCCGGGCGAGCGGGTGCTCGCTATTGCGCTCAACAGCGGCTGCCAGCGTCAGGAGGTCCTCTTCACTCACGCCATCAATTGTTTGCACGCCGGTCACGGCCGGTCGACCCATGGTGAGCGTTCCGGTTTTATCGAACGCAACCGTGGTGATACGACCGGCTTCCTCCAGGGCAGCGCCGCCTTTCACCAACATGCCCAGGCGCGTGGCATTGCCGATTGCCGAAACGATAGAGACCGGTGTACTGATTACCAGTGCACACGGGCACGCGATCACCAACAGCACCAGTGCGCGATAGAACCAGGTACTGGCATCCCCGAAGGCCCAGCCAGTGAGCGCGATGGCGGCTGCGAGCAAAACAACGACCGGCGTGTAGATAGCTGCGAACCGGTCGACGAGCTGCTGACTCGGTGCCTTGGCCGCGCTCGCCTCTTCCACCAGACGAATAATGGTGGCGATCGTGGAATCGGCCGGAAGCGCCGTTGTGCGCACATCAACCACACCGGATCCAGCAAGCGCCCCCGCGAACACGGTTTCGCCTGCGGATTTCTCCACTGGCATGGATTCGCCGGTAATGGCGCTTTCATTGAACGCGCTGTGGCCGGAGACGATTTCGCCGTCAATCGGCACACGTTCACCCGGACGAATCCGCACGATATCTTCGAGATTCAGGGAGGTGGCGCGGACCCGGATCTCTTCGCCATCTTGAATGAGCGTCGCTTCTTCCGGTGCCAGCTCGAAGAGTGACCGAATGGAGTTGCGGGTGCGATCAAACGTGATCGCCTGTAGTGCGGTACCAATCGTAAACAACACGACGATGAGGCCGCCCTCCACCCACTCGCCAATGACTATTGCACCGAGCACGGAGACCGTCATGAGCAGGTTCATATCGATTCTGCGCACGCGGACGGATTGCCATGCAGCGCGGGCAATGGGATATCCACCGAGGAGAATCGCTGCGAGGTAAACAGGAATCGCCACCGATTCACGGCCGGTTACCTGGTCGATGACAAACGCTGCCAGCCACAGGATCAGTGCGATACCGGCGTGTTGCACGGCGCTATTGCGATACCAGGGAATCCGCTTGAGGTCTCGGCTTGCGCCGTCTTCCCTAAGCTGCGCCTGGTATCCAGCCTTGTCGACATTGTGTGTGATGGTGCGGGTAAGGTCATCGATACTGCTGCCATTCGGTGTGACAGAAAGGGTGCCGACGGCAAAGTTCACCGTTGCGTCCTGCACTCCCGGCGTCGTGCTGGCAACACGCTCCACCGTTTGGGCACAGTCTCCACAATCCATTCCTGCAACATCAAAAACCAGCGGCTCAGACCGGGTCACTTCATCACTTCCGTTTCGACGGAGCAAACTCCTGGCGCGACAAGCTCGAGGAGTTGCGTCAACGTTTCATTTGCGATCGTGTAATACACAACCTTGCCCTGTCGTCGACGGTTGACCATATTGTTGCTTCGCAAAACCCGGAGCTGGTGGGAAATGGTGGTTCGGTTCACTCCGGTTGCTGCCGCAATATCCGTGACACAGAGCTCGCCATGCAGCAGGGAAACGAGCACGCGCAAGCGCGTGGTGTCACCCAATACGGCGAACATATCGGCCGTATCCATGATGGCGTTCTCGTCCGCCAGATGCAGCCGGGCATGGTGGACTGATTCCGGATGGAGGCAATCGCAAGATTCATCTTCCATCGGAGTCGGCAGATTGATAAGTTTCAGGCTGGCATCAGCAGACATGTGTACACTCCTACATTCGTTAGCTCCAGTATAGCATCAAATGTCTAAATGCACACTCGTCCATGAGACGCTTAGGCGGGTTTAGAAACCCAGTTCGAATGATTCGTCGATGTCGTAATAAATCCAGTGCATGTAATGGTTGACGCTGAGCATGAAGAGCTCGCGTATGAAGATGGTCTCAATGTCGATCCAGAATGCGAACCAGGCATCCTGCATGCCGGGAAGGAAGAACGACACCAGTTGGCAGCGACGGCCCTCAACGTAGCCCGTTGAGCCAAAGTGGGCCCCTTCATAGCCCTCATACGTGGTGTGATATTCATGAATCGGCAGATACTGAACGACGTTCGTCGGCTCGGGTGTTGCCCCATTTACGGATCGCAGCGCCTCATCTGCCCGGGAAACGGTAATGTAGTTCTCCTCCCGGAAGCTCGGTTCAGTTCCATCCAGCGGAATACGCCCGGCCAACAGGGCATTATTTTCAAAAGCCGCCGGCAGGTCGTTACTATCCGGTGTTGTGACGCCGAATTTGGCGAGAACAATTGCGCCATTACCACCACTCAACCACTCCCACCACCGCAGGCTTGTGCGATTGGAGAGCGTATCAATCGCGGCAGCGAGCATGGCGGTTGCGTCCGGTTCAGCTTCGACGGAAGGCGGCGTATCGAAGCCGGTGAGATTGGGATCGGGCATGAGGAACGTCCACATCGCCGTGATCTCGCCGATCTTCACAACCACTTGCCACCAGCCATCTGAGTCGATGGCGGATTGCTTTAGCTCCCATGCGCCGTCTTCCTGTGCGGTGATTTCGACGTCATCGGTCGATTCTCCGGTCACGATGTTGGCAACGGATGCCGATACGTTCGGGACACTGGTCAAGGGGTTTGCTTCGAGATCGAAGAGTCGTAACTCCATCGATGTGCGGCCGGGCATGCCGCCCTCCAGGCTCAGCATCGCGAAGAGTTCGGGGTCGCTCTTGTACGGTAGACCGGGATACGCACCTGCCAACAGATCGATGCGATCGCTGGCGCCCTTTGGATCGTCATCGCTATTCAGGTACCACCACGCGCCTCCGCCCGTCAGGGCGAGTGCCCCGGTGGCGGAGGCGGCGGCGATAAATCTTCTACGGTTCATGGGCTAGCTTCGTTCGCGCGGATCCAGTGCGTCCCGCAGTCCGTCACCGATCAGGTTGAACGCCAGCACGGTCAATGAAATGGCCAGGCCGGGCGCAATGGCGATGTGTGGATAGTTCCGGATGTGATCGCGACCGTCACTCAGCATGGTGCCCCAACTGGGTGTTGGGCGGCTGATACCCATTCCGAGGAACGAAAGCGCAGATTCGAAGATGATCACACCACCAACAGCGAGGCTGGCGAGAATGATCACCGGGCCGATTGCGTTCGGCACAATATGCTGAAGGATGATGCGGCGATCGCTCGCGCCCGAGGCGCGGGCTGCCAGCACATAGTCGCGCTCGCGCAGGCTCAGCACCTCTGCGCGGATAACACGCGCGTAACTGGCCCAGAATGTAACCCCCACGATAATGATCACGTTACGCAAGCTGGGTCCCAGCAACGCCGAAAGCGTCAGCAGGAGCGCCAGGATCGGGAACGCCATCAGGGTATCAATGAGGCGACTAAGCACGGCATCAACCCATCCACCGAAGTAGCCGGCCATGGATCCCACCAGCACACCGATGGTCACGGCGATGGTGGTGGAAAAGATTCCGACCATCAATGCCACGCGTGAGCCGTACATGATTCGGCTGAGGATATCCCTGCCGATATCGTCGTTACCGAATATGTGCTCGGACGACGGTGCTGCGCCGCGAAGCCGCAGGTTCGTTTCATTCGGGTTGTATGGCGCAATCCACTGCGATGTGAACGCCACGATTATCAGCAACACAACGATGCCAATACCAAACAGCGCACCCTTGTGGCTTGTGAATCGGCGAATTGTACGTTGGCGCGGTGTGAGGCGCTTTTGCTGCTTGTCCAGGTCGTTTTCGGGTGCAACGGTTTTATCTGTCATCGTACTCGCACCCTCGGGTCAATAACGGCGTACATCATATCTGTAAGGATGTTCATCAACACAACAATGCTTGCCAGCAGCAGGACGATAGCCTGTACTACCTGCAAGTCCTTGTTCGTAATAGCGTCAAAGAAGAGTTGTCCCAGGCCGGGCCAACTGAATACTGTTTCGATCACGATCGTGCCGCTAAGGATGAATGCCATGCGGTAGCCAATAAGCGTAATCACTGGCAGCAGGGCGTTGCGCACGACATGCCGGACGAGGATGATATTTCGGCGTAAACCTTTGGATTCGGCGGTTTTCACGTAATCCTGGCCCAACACCTCGATAGTTGTGCCGCGCATAAGGCGCATAACCGCGGCCATCTCCTCAATACTGAGCACGATGACCGGCAGCAAATATGCTCGCCAGGAGTCGGCGCCATACGGCGGTAGCCAACCGAGCTGCACACTAAAGAGCACGATGGCCATGATTCCGATCCAGTAGTTGGGAACGGCAACGCCAAGCGTTGATCCAAGTGTGGAAATATAATCGAGCACGGAATTGCGGCGGGTGGCGGCCAATACTCCCACCGGGATAGCGATAAGCATCGCCAGGGTAATGGCCAGTGTTGTGAGCTGAATCGTCATCCACGAGGCGCTCTGGATCATTTCGGTGATCGGCTGCCCCGGGCGCATCATGCTAATGCCAAGGTCGCCGGTGAGCAGGTTGCTCATCCAGCTCCAGTAGCGCTCAAAGAAACCGTCATTCAGGTTCCACTTGTCCCGAATGAGATCGAGCTGTTCTTCAGTTACACGAGCCTGCCCAACCATGGTGCGGGCGGGGTCTCCTGGCATGAAATACATCACCGTAAAGGTGAAGAAGGTTACCAGGAATAGCACCAATCCGCCCTGCAAGAGTCGTTTGATGAGATAGGAGATCATGAAGCATCCCGTGAAAAGGCGATATTCAATCTGACGCAATCTGAGCCCGGGTGGTTGCACCCGGGCTCAGTGAGAGAACGAAGCGCTAGGCTTCTTCTTCAATCCAGTACTGGTAGGCCTTGGGGTAGACGTTATCGGTTACGAGAACCTCTTCCGGCAGGCCCTTCACCCGCTTGTTGTAGAAGGCCATGGTCTCCAGGTTGAGGAGAAAGAGGAATGGAACTTCCTCAGCCACAATCTCCTGGATGCGCTTGTACATTTCGACACGTGTATCGTGATCGAGTTCGCGGATGCCGTCGTTCAACAGCTGGTCCACTTCCTCGTTCGACCACATGAAGAAGTTGTTGGCGCCGCCGGTTCCGAGCGTATCGCGGGCGTCCGGATCACCGTTTGAACCGCCATAGACCCAGTTGAAGAGACCGGCGTCGTACTCACCCTCGCGCAGTCCATTGAGGATTTCGCTGGTAACGCCTTCCTGCAGTTGGCAATCGACACCGATTTCAAGCCACCACTGCTGGGCAACCTCGGCCTCGGGCCGGCGCTGGGTGTCGCCCTGGAACACCATCATCGTGAACTCAGCGCGGACACCATCTTTCTCGCGGATGCCATCGCTGCCCTCAACCCAGCCTGCTTCTTCCAGGATTTCCTTGGCGCGTTCCGGATCGTATCCGTACTGCGGTACGTCCGGGTTGTAGTACTCAGCCACCGCGGGAGAAAGGTTGCTGGTGGCAACCACAGCCTGGCCGAGGAAGATATCGTCGGCGAATGCCTGGCGGTCGATCGCCCACATGAGCGCCTGACGCACAGCCTTTTCACCGAGGAACGGGTGGGTATTGTTCACCGGGAAGTGATTGGTAGCAATCTGCTGCGTGTTGTAAACGGTGAAGTTATCACTCTCCATGAGGGTGATGTTGTCTTCAGCGTTAAGGCCCCACATGCTGTTGTCTGCCTGGCCGGTTTCCAGCGCACTCATGCGGCCGGCGGCTTCTGGCACAACATCCAGCTGGAAGGAATCCAGGTGCGGGCGCCCGCGGTAGTAATCCTCATACGCATCCAGGCGTACGCGCTGCTGCGGGTTGAGTTCACCCAGTTGGAACGGGCCAGTTCCGACAGGAGCGGACTTGAAATCGTTCTCGCCGATTTCCGTGTGGTAGGCCTCCGGATAAATAAACGTGGTGGCCACGTTCACCATGAATGTCACATCGGCTTCGGAGAGCGTTACGACAACGGTGGTATCGTCTGGTGCTTCAACGGATTCGACGAGGTCGAAGTTTGCCAGTCGGGTGGAAGCATTCTCCTCATCCATAATCCAGTTGTAGGTGTACACGACGTCGGCGCTGGTGAATGGATCGCCATTGTGGAATGTGACGTCGCTCTTCAACTTGAAGGTGTAAGTAAGGCCATCCTCGCTGGGCTCATAGCTATCGGCGAGTACAGGCTCAAGCTCATAAAGCTCGTTGACCATATAGAGGCCTTCGAAGATGTTGCTGATCGGCACCCATTGCACGGTCTCGCCGGTGTCTTCCGGGCTGAGACTTTCGACTGCGTCGTGACCGAGAATCACAAGTGTACCGCCCGAAACCGGGGTGGCATCCTGTGCAGCAGCGGCGGCGCGGGCAGCTACGGTGGAGCTGCTCAGTACCGGAATCAGGCCGGCAGCGGCAGCTGCCTTCAGCGCTGTACGACGGTCGCTGTACATACCCATGACTCCGGAAAGATGACTACGACGTTCCTGCTCGTTCATAACGATGTGTTCCTCCTCCGATCTCGTTGATCGGAAAATAGATACAGTCTCGCCCGACGCAAACACTGCACACGAGCGCGCATCAGCAACGCTGCTGATTCCATAACGATGGTTTGACGTATTGTGACACGATTGGGCGCCCGTGTACAAAGTTCTGTGTGCAGGAATGCAGCTTTACGGTCAAGTGTTGAAGAGGGCGTCAGTCTTCGCGGCCATGATGAAATCGTTCTTGTGGAGGCCCTTGATCTTGTGGGTCCACCAATTCACCTGAACCTTGCCCCACTCGAGCCGGATTTGGGGGTGATGGTCGTTTTCTTCAGCAGCTTCCGCTACCTTGTTCACGAAATCCACCGCCGGCTGCCAACCGTCGAAACGGAACGTGCGTCGCAACCGGGGCACATCCTTAACTTCCACTTTCTCCCATTCGGGCACCTGCGGCATCAGTTCCGCGATTTCGGAATCATCCAGCGTTGGCGCGCCGATATGGCAGGCCTCGCACTTCATCTCCGTGAGATCCTGGGCATTGTCTGTCATTTAGTCATCCTCCACGCCCATGGCTGTTGCGGTGTAGTACCAGGGATCGGCGCCGCCATCGAGCGTGCCATCGGCACCTCTGCGAACGGCGACAGGGCTGCTGAAATCTGAAGTCAACAGGCCCTCGTGGCGGGTGCTAACGTCGTACCCCTTTTGCACCAGGCCATCGCGAACCGATTCGTCGATCCGCTGGCTTGCGAAAATCGTCGCAGTGCTGCAGTCGATACGCGGAGCAGAAATCGCTTCCTGCGCTGTCATACCCGAATCGACGATGTTCATCACCAGCTGGGCGTTGCAATTCATGATCTTACGTCCGCCACTTGCCCCAAGGCTCGCAACAATTGCGCCATCCTTCTCGATCAGAGTCGGGGCCATATTAGCAAGTGGACGCTTGGCTCCGGCAACACTATTCGGGTGTCCCGGTTCCGGATCGAACCACATCATGCCGTTGTTCATGAGCACGCCGGTTTCGGGTACAGTGACGCGACTTCCAAAGAGCGCCAGCAATGTTTGTGTGAGGCTTACGGCGTTGCCCTCGCTGTCGATCACGCTCAGATGCGTGGTGCTGCCATCGCGCATGTATTCGGGTACAGAGGCCTTGAGGTTATGTGTTACGCCGAGCGCCTGTCTGTCCGCCGCCATTGGCGCGGTGGCCTTGTCGCCAATGGCGTCGACTGTTGCCTGCGCATACGACTCCGCGAGGAGAGCATCAATGGGGACCTCAACCTGGTCAGGATCGGCAAGGTAGGTGAATCGGTCGGCAAACGCTTGCCGGAACACGGCCGCGATCCGGTGCCATTGCCCGGTTGTGCGGGTTTCCGGCGATCCGTTATCCATCAGATTCAGGGCCCGAAGCGACTGGCTCATGCTCGTGCCTCCGGTTCCCCGGCCGTGGGTATAGACACGATGCCCGTGATACTCGCTCACCACCGGCTCATAGATTTCCGCTTCGTAATTGGCGAGATCCTCCAGGGTGAAGATCGTACCTTCATCCTGCAGGTGACCAGCGATTTTCTGGGCGATCTCGCCCTTGTAGAAAACGTCTGGTCCACCTGCGGCAATAAGCCGAAGCGTATTGGCGAGATCAGGTTGTTTGATCATGTGTGGCCGGGTTTGGTCCAGTGTGAAGGGAACATCCCCATCCGCACGGAGGTAGACTTTGGCCGTTTCCGGATAGGGTCGAATCGACTGAACAGCCTTGGCAATCGCAGTTGTGATGTTCCACGTGACCGGGAACCCATCCTCGGCGAGTTCGATTGCGGGTGCGATCACATCCGCCAGCGGCATCGTGCCCCACTTCTCCAGGGCCAGGGCAAGACCGGCCACCGTGCCAGGCACACAAATGCTGTGTGGACCGATCACGTGCCTGTCGCCTTCGGTAGCGGGCCAACCGAACAGCGCGCCCTCGCCACCAGGGGAATCGATGAGCGGGAACATCGATTCCGTAGCCCCGGCTGGCGTTTTCATGGAAAAGTCGATGGCGAGCGCCTTTTGCTCTTTCGCCAGCCACACCACCATGAACCCACCGCCGCCGATGCCGTTCGCCCATGGCTCACATACGCCAACTGCAAAGGCTGTCGCCACGGCAGAATCCACAGCATTCCCGCCCGCCGCAAGGATATCCGCACCAATCTGCGATGCCTGCGGCATCTTGGAGGCGACCATGCCCTTGCGGCTGGTAGGTGCTTTACGATGCGGTACCCAGGAATTCTTTGCGTATATCTCGGCGGTCATGGTTCCCTCCAGATCAATGGTTTTATTTTGGTCACCATGCCGCAGCAACCGGCGTCTGTAAAGAGCGGACAACAGCGGGGCAACGCTGAAAGCCGGTACAATCAACAGGCAGGACGGGTTCAGCTATCCAGAACATAAGGAAACCACGAGCCATGACCGACACCAGTACATCAAACCCCACAACCGATCTCGATATTACGTGCCCAAGCTGTGGCGCAGATTTAAGCGCAGACACCTCGTTCTTTACCTGGCGCGTTTGCGGCTCCTGCGGTCGACACTTCGCGATGCCAGCACTGGAGCGAGCCAATGCAATTGTCGATGAGGGAACGTTCCGCCCCTTACGTGAGCAAGCGACGAATCCCGATGCAATTGAGGATATGCAGGCGCCCGCGCTGGATCGGCTGGCGAGCGCTCGGGAGCGCAGCGTGGTGCAAGAGGCTATTGTCACCGGTACCGGCGAACTCGGCGGAACCCAGGTTGTAGTGATCGTGCTGGATGACCAGTTGGTGGGGAACCAGATTGGCGCGCTCGGCGCGGAAAAAATCATTCACGCCCTCGACCATGCCCTCTCACGCCGCCTGCCGGTGGTATCGCTCGTTGCAGGTGGATCGTCAGCCATACATCTTGGCCCGCTGGCCGTTGTGCAGGGCTCACGTATTTCCAGCATCGCCGCACAAGTGCAAGCGCAGGGGATCCCGATGATCGGGATCCTGACACACCCAACGTCGGCCGCAGTCTTCAACTCATTTGGCAGCCTCTTCGATATCATCTTCGCCGAGCCCGGAACCTCGGTTGGCGTGGTGTGGATGGCAGATCGTCCGCTCGAGGCCATGCAGCACGCGGTGGGCGAAGCTGACCTGCTTGAAAATGGTTGGATCGACGGGGTGCTCCCGCGTCCGCAGCAGCACTCGCGGCTTACGAACATCATCAGTCTCATTTCGCGTCACTCGGTTGATATACAGCCCACAAGTGCCACGCTTCCTACCGAGCTCGATCGACCCCTCGTTGAATACCTGGATGTTGTGGTGGCGCCGTTCACGGAACTTCGCGGCGATCGCGTGGAGTACGACGACCGTGGAGTAGTTACCGGAATCGGGGCAATTGGCTCCATGCCGGTAGCGGTGGCCGTTCAGGATTCACGCGTTTCATCCAACCCGAATGCAGCGATCCGCAAAATTCAGAGGCTCGCCCGGTTTGCGGGTCGGTTTGAACTCCCGCTGGTGATGGTGGTAGATGGATCGGAGCCTGAGCAGCCATTCTCCGTCACACCCGGCGAGAGCTTTTCCGCGGCCAAATTGAGTGCCATGATGAGCGTTGTGCCGATTCCGGTGGTAAGCGTTGGGGTTGGCACCGTGCAGGGACTGGTTTCGAATATGATGATGGCGGGAGATCGCCGTATGATGGCGGAACATTCCTACTATCGCCTGGCTGGCGGCGGCAACGGCATTGCCCGCATGCCGGGTGGAAAGCCGAACAAGGGCCGGACATGGTCTGCTATGGAATGCGAGCGAATAGGCCTGATCGACCAGGTGATCGAAATGCCCGAAGGCGGCGCCAGCGCAGACCCATGGATGGCCGTGCGCATGCTGCGCGAGGACGTCCGCTCGGCCGTCATGGAGCTGAGTCGACTCGGTCAGCGACGATTGATCGAACGGCGCGCCCGTACGAGTCGCGAACTCGGCCACACCGAGGA
Organism: uncultured Sphaerobacteraceae bacterium; assembly: GCA_964526965.1. Taxonomy (GTDB): domain Bacteria; phylum Chloroflexota; class Chloroflexia; order Thermomicrobiales; family UBA6265; genus UBA6265. Next base: position 77,675 of record CAZGML010000008.1, read on the forward strand.
GGGCATCGCAGCCGTCCTCGGCGAACTGAACGAGTGGCAAGACCTGCAGCAATCGGTTAAGGGATCGATTGATGAATGGCGAGATAAGCTGGAACAACGCATGGCCGGTGCTGAATGGCGCGAACGGCTGGAGCAGCGCTCACAGATTACGAACTTCCAGCGACCAGATTTAAGTGAACTCGGGGCGAGATTAAAGGCCCGACAAGAGCGCCTGAAGCATGATCTGCTCGAGCGCACACGCGGTGAACAGAAGGAAAGCGACGAAGAATGAAGAAGATTGCGTTGGTCCAGATCGGTTACGGAACGGTTGGCGGAACCGTCATCAAGCAAGTTGTGGAGCAGCGCCCTGCCTGGCATTCCATACTGGGGCTGGATGTTCGCATTGCTGCAGTTGCCGGTAGCAAGGGCGTGGTGCTGCAGGAAGGTGACGAAGAACTTACTAATGAACAGCTTCTCGCAGTGACGAAGGATCGCGGTGCCGAGGGCACCGGTTCGGCGCTGACCGAAATCGTGCCGACCATCAAAAACGCAGATGCCGTAATCGTAATGGATGCAGCCGCTGGCGAAGCCACCACCGATGTGCTGGTGAACGCACTGAACGCCGGGGGCGGTGCGGTGCTGAGTAACAAGGCTCCGATGGCACTCCCCCACTCCGACTCGCGCACGTCGGTGCTGTGGGAGCACGCAGCAATTGGCGGACGGCTCCGATACGAGGCAACGTGTGGTGCCGGCCTGCCAGTGATCTCCACACTGCAGTCTTTATTGGCCCAGCAGGATGAAGTTATCGAAATCACCGGCGCACTTTCTGGCACCTTTGGCGCTATCTTTTCCGCGGTGGCCAATGGCAATGCATTCTCGACAGCTGTCAGCAATGCCAAGGCGAACGGTTACACGGAGCCCGATCCCCGTGATGACCTGAGCGGCCTGGACGTGGCGCGCAAGGCACTGATCCTGGCCCGCTCAATCGGGCGTGAGATCGACCTGGAGGAAATCGCCGTCCAGAGCCTGGTTCCATCTTCACTGGAGGATGTCAGCATCGACGAGTTCCTCGCCGGCCTCCACGTGTTGAATAACGAAATCGGGCCACAATCGGTACGGGCCCGTATGGATGGTGCAGCACTGAAATACGTCGCCGAGGTAACGCCGAAGGGCGAGCTCAACGTTGGTGTGAAACCCGTTCCCACGGACACTGTGCTCGGCGCACTGCAGGGTCCCGAGAACGTGGTGAGCTTCCGCACCAAACGGTATGACGACTATCCAACCGTGGTTAGCGGCCCGGGAGCAGGTGCCGATGTGACCGCTGCCGGAATGGTAGCCGATGCCCTCTCGCTGGCGCGAGATATGGTTTAACCGGAAATATTCCGCAGGGCTTCGCGCTTGCTGAACCCGCTCAGGCGGTCATCGAACTCTTCCACAAATGTTGTCACCCAGGCTGGGTCGATGCGAGCGTAATTTCGCAAGGCCCAGCCTATTGCTTTGCGGGCAAAGAAGTTTGGGTCATCCATACTCGGAAGAATGCAATCCCGCAGCAAACCCGGATCTGTGCTGCCCTTGTGCGTGTTCTGGCTGAGAATGCTGCAGCGCCGAATCCAGAGATTGTCATCGGTACTCCAGGTTCGCATGACGGGTGATGCCTGCTCGCGATGCGTCAACAGCACCTCGCCCACGAGGTGATGGGCTATTTCATCGCATACGTCCCACCAGGCTCCGGTGCGGATTAGATGATCGTATAGCGATAGTGCATCAAGGGACGTTCGATACGCGCGATATCGACCGTGCCGGGCTATGCACAACGCGGCAAACCACTCCTCACGATGACTGGCGCCATCCCAGAGCGTGCGAATTGCCCGCTCCCACTCCCCGGCGGATTGCAGGGTGTGTTGATCGATAAGCGGTTTCACAACCTTGCGGACTTCTGGCACTTTCAAGCCGTAAAAGGTAATGCCGATTTTATGTACGCCTGTTGCGATTCAGCGATGTCGGGATTCGCGCCAGCGGATAGCTCCAGCCGGATATCACGAATGAGCCCGGTGGCAGCCAGTGCCACTATCGAATCCAGAGCAGCGCGAACAGAAAGAGTCCGAACAGAATGCGGTAGACCACGAACACCATCGTGCTCTGACTTTGAAGGAACCGGATGAGGCCTGAGACAGCCATAAACCCGACAACACCGGCAGCGATACCGCCGGCGATGAAGTTCGTTAACTCCGCGCTGGAGAGACCTTCTTGCAGGGCATCGGCAAAGCTGAGCAACCCGGCGGCCGCGATCAGCGGCACGCCGCCAAGAAAACTGAATCGCGCAGCCTCCGCACGGGTCAACCCGCGGAAGAGGCCGGCTGTAATGGTTGCGCCCGATCGACTGGTACCCGGCAGCAGGGCAGCCAGCGCCTGGCCGATTCCGATGATGATGGCATCTGCAATCCCGATCTTGCTGATGGTCTTCTTTTGCTGACCGGCGCGCTCACTGGCCAGCATCGCGATACCGACCACGATTAACATCGTTGCGATAACAGCAATAGCGCGGGAGGAATTGGTATCCGTGTGAAAGAAATCGTCAATTCGATCGGAGAAGAGTAACCCAACAATTCCGCCAGGAATGCTCATGATCACGATCAGCAGGCCCAACCTGGCCCAGGTATCGCGATCATCTTCTCCGCTCTCACCTTTCAGGATGGGTACGGGCTTGCTAAGAGCGTACGGAATAACGCGAATGAGCTTGAGCAATTCGTCCCGAAAGTAGACAATTACGGCAACGAGCGTACCGAGGTGGAGGGATGCATCGAAGGCGAGACCGCCTGTTTCCCAATCGAACAGCCAGGGAAAGATGATGAGATGCCCGGAAGAAGAAATAGGCAGGAACTCTGTAAGTCCCTGCACGATTCCGAGCACAATGGCCTGCCACAACTCCATTTCCAAGTACCTCCAGTAACGCTACGGTGCGGATTCAGTTGCAGGTTCCCGGGAAAGATCACGCATGGAGAGCGATCGACGGAACCATTCGATCAAGCCAATTATCGTGATCGGGAAGTAGAGGGCGGCGTGCACCAGAATCGCGTATGCAAGGGCCTGGCTCTCAACCACGCCAAAGGCACCGCTCAGCACAAGACGTACTCCATACTCAAACTGCCCGATATACCCCGGCGCGCCGGGAATGAGTGTACTCAGGTTTGCCACGCCGGTTGTCAGCAGCGTGACCGCCATATTCATCACTTCCCGGACCTGCGCGCCAAACCCGATTGCCAGCAGAAAGTACATGCTGGCCTCCAGTAACCAGGCGCCGATGCTGGTGAGGATGACCTTGGCGAGATCGCCACGGCTCTTGAGTACGCCGAGACCACCGAGGAAGGATTCAGCCATACTTTCAACACGTCGACTCAGCCCCGTGGGTAGCGGACCCAAAACGATTTGAAGCAGCCGGGAAACGAAGCCCCCGGCGAACGTGAGGAGCACAACTCCCAGCAACAGGCCGGCAAAAACCAAAAACGAAATAATGGCGAGATGCTGCAGTTCGGACGTGAGCGAAACGAAAATCATGCTGAACGCCAGGAACATGAGCATCGTGATGCCGTCGAAAATGCGCTCGACGGCGATTGTCGCCAACGCGCTGGTTTTTCGGACCTGGAATTCCCTTCCGACAACCACGCTGCGCACGAGTTCACCCGCGCGAAGCGGCAAGAGGTTGTTCGCCATAAACCCGATAATGACTACCGGGAAAAGCTGCCGGGACGTAGCGTGTGGAATGAGCGGACGTAAAAGTATCCGCCAGCGAATGGCACGCAGATAGACCCCCACGAAGTAGAGCGCGAGCGCTGGTAGCGTCCACCAGAGGTTGGTCTGTCGGAGGGAATCACGAATCTCCCCGAAATCCTGCCCCCGAAAGGCCAGGATGAGGAAGATCACACTAATAGCAATGCCGATGCCGATTCGGATACTTCGATTCATACTCGTTGATCCGAAATCGGGGAGTCAGGCACCACTAGCGGTGACGGAAGGTAATGCGTCCGCGCGAGAGATCGTATGGGGAAAGTTCCACGACGACGCGGTCTCCTGGCAGCACGCGAATGTAGTTCTTGCGCATGCGACCACCGAGGTGACCGAGCACTTCGTGACCGTTCTCCAGCTTCACCGTGAACTGGGCATTGGGCAGCGCTTCCTGCACCACACCATCAACCGCAATTGCATCCGGGTTTGTTCGACGCGGTCCGGACGTATCTGTTCCGGCAGTCGACTGGGTTACGCCCGGTCGTCCGCCTTTTTTCTGTTGTTGTGCCTTCTTTGCCAAAAGCTTCTCCTTATAGTTATGCATGGAAATGGGCCGGGCAGCGCACGGTTTCGTGCAGATTCTGCCAGCGGCTCCCCTTACCAGCCTCTAATTATAGCGCATGAATGCAAGATTCCGGGTTACCTCGCGTCACAGAATCGTAACAATCGACGTTTGAAAGCGTGGGAGAGTCGTACACAACCATCAACTACTCACTGGGCGTCGGGAGGTGATCGATGACGAACACTATGGGGATAAGCTTTCTCCTGCTGGCTGCTGTCGCGCTCATGGTCGGGTTCATCCCAATCCTTACCTGGATCAACCTGTTGATTGCGTTGCCTCTGGCAACGATCGGAACAGTCAGCTCGGCACAAGTGGCACGCAAGGCAGGCGCGCAATCGGCCGACAAGGCCCTCTTCTGGCTCGGCCTGAGCCTCACGGCCATCATCGCTCTCCGCTGGTTGGGGGCGTAACACCGCAAGCGCAGTTTGCGCTGAGCCCTGCCTGGCCCCGCAAGTCCTGATGGTTCCCGAACGTGTAACAATAAACGGAGATATTGTGCTCACTTTGGGAGCACGCCGTTTTTACACACTTCGAGAAAGGCTTACATGTCCCTCACCATCCCTACGCCGGAGCAGTTCTCTGATATGACCTGGGAGCAGATCGAGCCGCTCTATACCTCACTGGTCGAACGTGAACTCCCCAACGACGACGCAACCAAAGCCTGGCTGCAAGACTGGAACGATCTTGACACCAGCCTGATGGAAGCTGCATCGGTCGCAAATGTTGCGGTCAGCTGCGACAGCCAGAATGAAGAGAAGGAAGCGCGCCACCTGCGCTTTTCCAGCGAGATCATGCCGCAGCGCGGCAAAATCGCGAACTCGCTGATTGCCAAGTTGCTCGATTCCGGCTATGCGCCGGAGGAACTCGAAACCGTTTTGCGACGCGCCCGCACCGATCAGGAGATCTTCCGCGAGGAGAACGTGCCGCTCAAGCAGGAACTCAGCAAACTCACCAACGCGTACAACAAAATCGCTGGCGCAATGACTGTCGAATGGGAAGGCGAGGACGTGCCGCTAAGTCGACTCAACCCGTTCATGCAGCATCCCGATCGCGACGTGCGCGAGCGTGCCTGGCGCCTGCATTTGCAGCCATACATCGACCAGCGGGATGAACTGGCGGACATCTTCGACAAGCAGCTCGAGATTCGCCAGCAGATCGCGAAAAACGCAGGTTTTGCCAACTACCGCGATTACATCTTCGCGGAGAAGTATCGCTACGATTACACGCCAGAGGATTCCTACCGCTTCCACGATGCGGTCGAGCAAACGTTCGTACCGGCATTGCGCGAGCTCAACGAGGATCGCAAGGCAAAGATGGGCGTGGATTCGCTGCGACCGTGGGACCTGAGCCAGGATCCTGAGGGACGCCCGCCGCTTACACCGTACGAAGACATGGACGAAATGACGGCGACCGCGCAGAAGGTGTTCGCCAAGGTTGATCCGATTTTCGGCGAACAGTTCGGTATCATGCGAGAAGAGAACCTGCTCGATCTCGAAAGTCGTACCGGCAAGCGCCCCGGTGGATTCTGCACCAGCTTCCCATACCGCAAACGACCGTTCATTTTCATGAACGCATCCGGTACCGGCGGCGATATTCGCACGCTGCTGCACGAGGCGGGTCATGCCTTCCACGGCTTTGCCACCATGGAGCACCTCCCTTACCTCAGCCAACGTCGCTACGGAAGCGAGATGGCGGAAGTTGCCAGCATGAGCATGGAACTGCTCGCCTCACCGTATCTCCACAAGGATGAAGGCGGCTTCTACGATGATGCCGGTTACGCCCGGGCCCGCATTGAACACCTGGAGGGCATCATACGCCTCTTTACCTGGGTGGCACCGGTCGATGCGTTCCAGCAGTGGATTTACACGGATCCAGCCGCAGCTGACCGGGATGCCCGCGACAAAAAATGGGTAGAAATCTGGAATCGATTCGACCCCGATACCGACTGGACCGACCTGAACGACTGGCGCGTAGCTCGTTGGTACAAGCAGCTACACATCTTCCTCTACCCGTTCTATTACATCGAATACGCGCTCGCTCAGCTTGGTGCCCTGCAGGTGTGGAGAAATGCCTTACAGGATCAGGAAAAAGCAGTGGAAGACTACCAGGCAGCATTGGCACTTGGCGGAAGTCGACCGCTTCCGGAACTGTATGGACGTGCTGGTGCCCGGCTCATTTTCGATGCGGAAGGTATGGCAGAATTGGTACAGTTGATGCAGCGTGAAATTGACTCACTAAAGGTCAGTGAAACCGCATGAACCCAGTCAACATCCTCGTCAATATAGCCATTCCGGTCATCGTGCTGTTCACACTCAGTGCGCCAGACCGGCTTGGCCCCGTGCCTGCCTTACTGATCGCCATTGGTATTCCGGCGGTGTGGGGTATGGTTGGCCTGATCCGAACCCGGAAGGTGGAAACGTCTTCGATTCTCGGTGTGATCAGCGTATTGGCGACGGGCGTGATTGGCGTGTTCGAATTGAGCACGCGGCTGTTTGCATTCAAGGAGGCGGCGATTCCGCTCGGCTTCGCCGCGCTCCTGCTGGCCAGCAATACCACCAAATTTCCCATCGTTACACTTCTTGCCGATATGGTGCAGCGCCGCGAGAAGGTACTCACCACCGTGGAGCGCCTGGATCGGCAGCAGGAATATCATCAACACCTGGTTCGCTCAGGCTCTATCTGGGCTGGCATCATGTCCCTGAGCGGAGTTCTCAAGTTCGCGCTCGCAACCTGGCTGGTGCGTGCGCCAGCCGGCACGGAGTCGTTCAATCACCAGCTTGCCCAGTACGAGCTTTGGCAACTCCCGACGACGTTCTCCCTCACTGGAGTTCTTATTCTGAGTCTTATTTGCTATATGGGGCATGGCACTGCCGCCATTACCGGTCTCACCCCTGGTGATGTGCTGCGAGGCGGACACCGCACGGCAAAGATGGTGCATCGGTTCATGCCAATTACCAGGCTGTTTGGCGCTAAACGACCGGCGTAAGAATCTCGACCCGATTACCAAACGGATCCTCAGTGTAGAAGCGACGATAACCCGGGAGCCGTTCATCTGGCTTCACCATGTAACCAGCTTCGCGTAGCGTAGTCGCAACCCGCTCCAGGTCATCCACCTGGTAGGCGACATGTGCCTTCTTTGCGGGCGCAAAGTTGACTTCCACGCCAATGTGGAGGTCTATGGATCCCGTGGCAAACCAGACCCCACCATCTGGTTTCAACGTATCCGGCTTTTCCATCTCCGGGAATCCCAGAAGCTCGCCATAGAACTGGCGAGCATCGTCCTCCCGACCGACGGGCATGGTCACCTGCACGTGATGGATAGCCGGGTGATTAGTCATTGATGTAGTAGGTCATGCTTTGCAACGCGCTTACCGGATCGATCTCGCGCACGGTGACGTGCTCGGGGACGCGCAATATGACCGGGGCGTAGTTCAGGATAGCTTCAACACCACCCGCAACGAGTATGTCTGCGGTTTCCTGGGCGGTCTTCCGTGGAGTCGCGATAATGCCAACGCGAATATCCTCATCGCGCACGGTTCGCTCGAGCTCGTTCATCGGCTGGATTTCCATGCCATTGACTTCCGTACCCGCGGACGATTCATCAGCATCGAACAGCCCGACAATTGCAAATGAGGATCGCCGGAATCCCCGGTAGTTCGCAATGGCGTGCCCGAGTTTACCCATGCCACAGAGAACCATGGACCACGTGCGGTCCAGCTTAAGAATTTCCTCGATGGTGTTACGCAGGTAGCCGATATCGTAGCCCTTGCCCTGCCTGCCGAATTTGCCGAAGTAGCTGAGATCGCGCCGAATTTGCGCGGCAGTCACGCCGATCAGGCGAGCGAGCTCTTCTGACGAAACAGAGGTTTGGTCCTGCTCCTGTAGCAACGTAAGGGTGCGCACATAGATGGGGAGCCGCCGTATGACCACGTCGGGGATATTGAGCTGGGCCATTGCTTCGGCCTCGTTATCCAACTCCATATCAACCTGGTAGTCCGACTGTTCTGATTCAACGTCATCGTCGAATCGATCGATTGATGATGATCTAATTATCGCTGGCATTGGGTTCGTGATCCTGTTTTATAGAAAGCGCGATCAAATCGGCCAATGACTCTATTGTGACGCAGTTCACAACTCAATGCCAAATGAACCCGTGAAGTTATCGGCTACCTCGGTGATTGCCTTATGTTTGTGATGCAGTTTTGGCGGTTACTCAGGATCCCAGAAAACGCGCTGGAACTCGGCGCTGTCATAATACCCAACAACGCTGACGATTTTTCCACCGCTAACGCGGATGACCGCGAGCTGTTCGCTGATGCGCTCTCGCCCCTGCCGTGGGCTGTATTCACGAATCACATACATCACCGCACCCCGATCTGGTTGGGCAATAACGTCTGTTACATCCCAGTGCGCGTTGGGATAGCTGCTGACTACCGTGCCGAAATAGGCGACGATTTCATCCGCCGGGCGAATGGGTGCGCTATGTGGATGCACGCGAAAGGTGCAATTTGCAGCCAGCGTATTGCGCAGGCGTCGAGGGTCGCGAGAGTCCAGCGCGAGGAAGAACTCGCGACCGAGGGCCTCAACGATCTCTGTTTCACTGAGTCCGGAAGCGTGGGTGTTTGAGGAATCCGACACGGATTGCTCCTATATCTCGACGTTCGTGGGCAGAAGCTCAAGCAGCTCATCGAGCGGCGTCTGCTGGATCTCGGCGATACCTTCGCGAGCACCAGAATCCGTCAATGTGAAATCCATGGCGCGCAGCATTCGGTAATCGTGCTCTGCGAGTTGCTCGGCAAGCTGCCGAATAGTGGCGTTTTCGTGGATGCGGCTATAGCCTTCCAGGTTCCACGCGGCATCTGGCAGTTGGCGCAACAGACCACAGGTGTGCTGGCGCAGGCGGCGGAATCCACCCATCAACTCAACCGTCGACCAATTTTGGTCACCCATTCGCAGGTAGGCGTTTGGTTCGTGGGCCGGAATCTGATCCATGTCCGGATCAGTGTCATAGGCAATAACGTACATGCGCGGGTAAATGAACTGCTCGTTGTCGCGCATGCGAATAACAAGATCTCGCACGGTTGGCTCACCGTAATGGCGGGTTCGCTCCAATTTGTTGCGGTCGTGAATAGGAGTGAGCCAGCGGCTGAGATGATGGACGGTGTAATGCAGCCGAAGGATCAAGGCGTTGTTATCGTGCTCCCTGATCTTCTGCACGACTTCGTCGCTTACTGGTGCATCAACACTAACGAATTCTGTACTTCTGGCCATTTTGCGCTCCCCAGTTCACCCTGACAGCATGGAGCCCACCACTCGTTGCAGGGTGGGATGTGTTTGTTGCCCCCTATTATGGCACGAACCTAGGTGATTGCTTCCATGATTTCTGCGATGTGATTCTCATCATGGGCGATCACACGCTCCATGAGCCAGGCGATCGTGATTTCGCCATGGTCGGCGAGGATGGCTTTGCGGTTCCAACCTTCTTCATCCAGCCCGGAAAGCGTTTCCACAAGGTTGGCGCGCAGGGCGGTAAATGCCGCGATGACGTCGTCACTATTGCGTGACGCGTAATCGTGCTCGATGCTCCAGAGGGAATCGTCGTACGCCTCGAGTTCGGGCGTATCCTCGTGCAGCATGCGGGCCACGCGCTCGCCGGTGATCTCTTCCCAATCCTGCTGGTCGCACAGGATTTCCACAACGCCAACGCCGCCATCCTGGCCGGGTTGGCGAAGATCGTCGGCAGTGCGATCCCCGATCAGGCGAAGAATCGTCGCCGGCACAGCTTCGAGCCGATCCACAAGTTCGGCGCGAGATTCCGGCTGCCCAACGTTTGCGTTTGATTCCTGATTGATCATGCGTCTCCTGACAATGATTCTGCATTCACATGTCCGCTGCCGACGTGTACCGGTACAGACTGCACGTTGGTGAGGCCCTGGTGCTCCACCAACCTCCATGCCTGTAACGACGGTGGATGTTCGGCAAACGAAACGATAAGCATTAACGCTTCAGGATAATTCCATTCATTCACGTCAGATGTGGACGGTGTTGCCGGTCCACGCAAATGTGAATGCACAATTGCTCCGAGATGCAACCCCTGCTCCCGAAATGTTCGGAAAGCTGAAATAACATCTTGCGGATCCATGGTGTACCTCACCGGCGATGCTTCAGTGTTCCGGCCCGGAATAAACAGGGCCGCAGTTGCTTCAATGCCGGTATCTGTGCGGACCGGTGCGTGCACGCCAAGCATGCCCACGCCCTCGTTGGGCGCACTCTGCAAAAGGTGGACCATAATCTCCGACCGCAGTTCCTGCGGCAGATATAGTGTATCGACTGATGAAACAGGGATGTCAATGTTCGACATATGGCCTCCCCCAAATGCATGGCGAATAACACCTACAATGGTGCCAACACCCGTGCGGACCAACTCGCACATCGGCGGATTGTACACCGAAATCGACCTAGCCCTACCGGGAGGCCTGTTTTGCGTTTCCTTCTCTCGCTGTTCCTGACGTTGAATCTGTTGGTGCCGCCGCTGGTTACGGCCTCGCAAACATCCTTGGCAGATAGCACCTATAACCCTGACGAATTAGTTGCTATCAAGCCGGAATTGCGAGACAGCGTTGCCAAAAGCCTACCCCGTGGAATGACGGAATACGATATCGAAATCGTACTTCCCACTAACGACATGGCCGACGGCGTGACGATAACAGGTTCACAAGAAGTTAACGTTACCAATACAACGGGCGAGGTGTTAACCGGGTTGCCGTTCCGACTTTATGCAAATGGGGCCCATCACGAACGCAATGTGATTGACATCACTTCGGTACGAATCAACGGTGCCGATATCGATTGGGAACTGTCGGTGGCGGATAGCGTGGCGACGATTCCGGTAGATGAATTCGTCCCGAACGAGCGAATCACCATTGATATGGAGTTCACGCTGGATGTGCCCGTGGATGAAGCCAGTCACTATGGAATCCTGAATCACTCTACGGACAACGACACGACCGTGCTGGCCCACTGGTACCCGGTGCTGGCAGGCTGGGATCCGGACACCGGCTGGATGCTAAAACCATCCAGCCAGTTTGGCGATCCCATATTCACCGATGCGGGAGTGTACGACGTCTCCATCACCGCTCCGGCCGACCGCACGCTAGTCACCAGCGGTGTAGAAACGGATCGGCAACGAGAAGGTGAGCTCGAGACGGTGCAGTTCAGCGCGAAACCGAGTCGCGATTTCGTGATTGTGACTTCGAATACGCTCGAATCGACATCCACCGACGTAGATGGCACCACCGTCACCTCCTGGCATCTTCCGCAGCACGAAATCGGCGGAGAGTCCGTACTGGAATGGACGGCGAACGCGCTGAACGTCTTCAACCCGTTACTGGGTGAATATCCCTGGCAGCAACTGCATGCAGTTGAGGCGTCGGTATTCAACGCGGCTGCCGTGGAGTTGCCACAGATGTTCATTGTGGGGACTTCGTTCTACACCGCATCAGATATCGGGCGGCCGGTCACCTACTTCGAGTTCACGGTTGCGCACGAAGTTGTGCACATGTGGTTTTACAGTATCGTGGGCAACAACCAGTACGACGCGGCGTTCATCGATGAGGGGCTAACGAACTACCTGAGCGGGGATATCTACTTCCGGGAGACGTATGGTGAATCGACCGGTGATGCCGCCTTCGAGACCTTTCTCTACCGACCGTTCCAACGCATGATCGAGAGCAACTCGGACGTGATCGTCGATCATCCGACAGACGATTTCCCGACCGCCAGTGCTTATTCAAATGCCGTGTATACCAAGGCTCCAGTCGGGTTTAGCGCAATCCATGCGGCGATGGGCGATGAGGCCTTCTACGCTGCGCTGCAATCGTATGTAGAGGAATACGCCTGGCGGGTGGCAACTCCGGCCGATCTCGAGGCTGCGTTTCAGGCTCACACTGACGCGGACATCCGGGAAATCTGGTCGCACTGGTTCGAGCGACGTGAGGGTGATCTCGATATCCGCGGAGATGGGCCTCGATTTCTATTTGAAATCGCAGCCAACCGGCCGGTTCACCGTGCAGCGGCAACCGCCTCGGCATAGCGGGCGATGGCTTCCGGCGTAAACGGATAGAGGTTGGTCAGGATGTGATCGACGCCTTCATTCTGGTATTCCCGCAGCCGGGAGGCAACTTCATCAGCTGAACCTGTGATGTAGGTATCTGGCGTGTTCATCCAGTTCGGTAGTGCGCCGAGATCCGGGTAGCCAATAGTGACACCTCCGGTGACCGCGAGCGTATCGAAATCGCGTCCGACTTCATCGCACGCAGCGCGCAGGTTGCCGATATCCTGTTGGACCTTGCTAGCAGGGCCGAGCCAGTCGGTCGTCCACATATCTGCGTATCGGGCGGTGAGGCGCATCATGCGTGGGGCAAATGCAGCGAGCAGAATCGGCACGCCCTCCTCTCGCGGTCCTTGTGGACTGATGACGGCATCATTGGCGCTATGGAACCGCCCCTCAAACGTGACCTGACGGTCGCGTAACAGCGGCTTGATGATCTGGAGTGCCTCCTCAAGGCGCGAAACGCGATGGTCGAATGCCATACCAAAGGCATCGAATTCCTCTTTGTGCCAGCCTGCACCGAGGCCGAGGATGAGACGTCCAGCGCTGACCTCATCGAGCGTATCAGCCATCTTGGCGAGCAAGGCCGGATTACGGAATCCAGCACAAAGCACAGTCGTGCCGATCTCCACCCGGTTTGTCACAGCTGCGAGGGCGGTGAGCATTGTCCAACTCTCGTGAAAGCCGACGGTGGGATGCCCTTCAAAACGGTGCAGAAGATGGTCGTAGACCCAGATCGAATCGAAGCCCAGATCCTCGCTTTGCATGGCTGCAGCTTTTAACTGCTGCCACGATGGCGCTGAGCCTGACTCATCCTCTGCCAGTGGCAAGATCATCCCGATTTTCATTCCAAACTCCTGCATAAGCCTCGTACACTTGCTGACATGAACGATACGTCACCCGCCACCATCGATGCCCTCGAACACGCGCTGCTCACAGCCACTGACCGGGTGCGACCCGACTGGCTGCTGCTTGGTGGCGGGGTGGATTCGGCCCTCCTTGCAGCGATGTGGAAACATCACGGCCACCAGTTTCGGGCGATCACTGTTGGGCGGGATGCCAGCCTCACATGCGTGCCCGCCCACCAGTTCCTGCCGTACACCTGCAATTCCGACCTTGCCTGGTCTGGGCGCGTAGCAAAACACCTCGATCTCGACTGGACACCGCTGGAACTGGATCAGCGCGCCGCCCTGTTGTATCTCGACAAATTGGTGCTAAGCCAGCAATCGTTCGACCTCGGCCAGCTCAACAACATTGCGCTTTTCTCCGCTCTGGACAGCGCTGAGAATTTCCATAATCGCACCACCTTCGCGAGTGGTGATGATGGCGATGGACTCTTCGGCGGCTATCTCAACGCAGCAGAGCACGCCGATTGGGGAGCCTGGATATCCGAGCGGATACCCAACATCAAGCCACCGGTACGCGACATCGGAACATCGTTGAACTGGCAGCCCATGTTCCCCTATCTGGAGCCAGAGGTATTGAGGGTGGTGAAGTCACTTTCCCAATCGGACATTCGGCAGCCTGTGTCCGTAAGCGACATCTCGTTACCGCCAAGCTTTATGGATCAGTTTGACAGGGACGCATTCGGTGCGAGCGAACGGGTTTGGGGCAAGGTGATTTTGCGAAAGGTTGCAGAGCGGTATTTGCCGCATGAACTCGCGTGGCGCCCGAAAACCGACCTGCAATTTGGTAGCGGGATGTGTGCGTTGGAGCACCCGTTAGCAACGCTGTTGAACACCGGACATCGGATGCTAATTGAGCGTTCGGGAATGCAATTTTTCAACGACGCGCACCGCGGTTTGTACAGCCGGTTCCTCAGCCTGGGTGGTCAAATCCCGCCCGTAAGAGACGGAGAATATGCCTGCCCGAACTGCGGTGGTGGTGTGGTGATCGGCAAGAATCACTGTCACACGTGCGGACATTGGGAGGCTCAGTGACGCTATAGCCTCCTACGACGCTGCAATCATGGCCGTGAGGGTGACAGTTCCATCCAGGCGGGAATTGCCGTCCGGAAATGCCTCCCGCGCCCAGGCGAGGAAGTTGATGACAGTCTGGTTGAAGGCTTCTTCCGACACTGAAGCGTACAGCGGCCGGACGCGCCCGGCGTATCCTTCCCTCGCTTCGTTGACGGATTGGCCGAAGCTCCAAGTGGCGAGTTCGCGTATCTGTACATCTGGCCAGCGTCGGAGAAACTCAGCATGGGCCTCCTCCTCATCTGGGGTAGGTGGGATATGTCTATATCCCGTCGATTCGATCATCTCCCGCCATGTCGCGCTCCAGCGACTCAGCGCGTCACCCTCCGTTGTCGGTTCGGTGAGATGGATAACATACCCGCCAGGCCGCGCCACGCGTGCGAGCTCATCCAGCACGGCGGGCCAATCCGGTACCAGATACAACAACTGCGCGATGATTCCGAGGTCGAATGAATCGTCGTCGAATGGAAGGTCGGTGGCATCGGCCTGAGTGAGGTGAACGCGGTCAGCGAGATGCAGTCCCCCGGCAGCGTCCTCGCAGGTGTCCAACATCGGCTGGGAGATATCCGTCCCCGTCACCTCGTGGCCCAATGCGGCCAGCGGCAGGGATACCCTGCCGGTGCCAATTCCCGGCTCAATGATTTGAAGCTGTTGCCCATCTACCAGCTGATCAACGAATTCCACCCACGCCCTGATGCCCGAGCGCGGCAAGCCGCGCTGGTGGTCAAACTGATCGGCAATAGCATCAAACGACAAGTGCATCCAGCGATTCCCCATGCAGACAAACTGGCTCTAACCCGCTAAGCTGTGCGTAGCAAATCGATGCAGGCAAGGAGAATAATGATGGCACGAGTCACCGATCCTGGCCCATCGTTCAGGACCGAATCGGCCTTTCGCGCGACCAGATCATAAAGGACGGAAATCATGCCTGATACAAAAACCATCCGTTTCGAGATCGAGATGACACCAACCGATCTACCCGGTATCGGTGATTGGAGCAACGGTTTTACACTCACCAAGACCCTCACCGGCGACCTTCTCGGCACCAGCGAAGGGTTGTTCATCAACGCCGGTCAGGTTGAGGGAATGCGCAGTTACATCGTTGTCGAACGGCTGAGTGGGCAAACCGCAGATGGCCAGCCAGCCGGTGTTGTACTGGAGCATGGAGGTATCGAGAACGATGATTCCGCCTGGTTTGGACGCATCGTGCCCGGAACGGGTAACGGAGCGTGGGAAGGGATGACAGGCACCATCCGCTTCGAACGCGATGCCGACGGCGAGACAATGGTGCTCTTCGTCAACTGAGCGCTTTCTTCAACCATGCATCCGTCTCGGAGAGCGCTCGCTCGCGAACGGGCAAGGCGCTGAGCATGACATCGTGAATCGCTCCCGGCAGGGGCAAGTCGGTAACTTCGCTGCCAATGTGCGGGAGCCAACGCCGCATATGCTCCACATCGAGCACCACGTCGGTTTTGTGCGCGTCCTCATGCCAACGATCAAGATCCAGCCGACTGCGATCCGAGCGCAGCATCAGTACGGGCACACCCACATTCAGTCCTTCGTGAAGGCGGGCCTGCTCACGACGCACAGTAGAGAGGAATCCCGACTTTACCGGTTGCGGGGTTAGTGGTTTCAGGCGCGGGTCAAAATCCCATTCACCACGAGCACTCACGTGAATACTGCGGGGATAAAGATCCGGGAGCTTACGAGGCACGTTCGAATGGGGCCGAATTTTGGCCATGCCATGAGCCAGCCACGTACCAACGGTACGATCAAGCACGGATCCTTGCAGGTCGAACCAGGGGCTATTCAGCACCAGAGCGTCAATCGGACGGCTAGCCCGACGGTCGTTCGCCCAGATCGTACCGATCAACCCACCAGTACTATGACCCATCAGCACAATGCGCCCCTGACCATCGGCGCGGATTTGCTCGACGGCGAGATCAAGTTCCTCGTAGTACTCGGTGAGATCGTCCGTATACCACCGGTGTTGGCCGGGTCGAATCGAGCGTCCGTAGCGGCGTATATCCACCGCATACCAGGCCCACCCCTGTTCAGCGAAATGGCGGGCGACGTGGTCCTGAAAGAAATAGTCCACAAACCCGTGCAGGTAGAGAATAGCTCCGCGCGGTGAAACGTCAGGATTCGCGGAAAGCGATACCAACGTCGCGAAGTGACCATCATTCAGGTCAAGCCGCTGCTGTGTGTAGTCTGAACCGAGGACATCCGTCACGATTGGGCCTCCCGTTCGTTTGATGCTGGTTTGTCCCCATCATACACCCGCATGGAGATGGCATGAGATGTGCGTATTGCTAACCGAGATCTGAAGGAATCAGGAGCAAACCATGAGCGATAAGACAGTTCCTCACGATGCCGACGAATATAAGGACGAAAACGAATCTCCCCGCACCGATCCGAGCCATGTAGACAAAGACCCGTTGGTGCGGGAAGCCGAGACCGACGAGGACGATGATTTCCCCAATCGGGATGATGACGAGTTCACTCAGCGCGACCTCCGGGAACCCCCAGTCGATCCAAACCTGCATGAGGACAACAAGCCAGAGAATCCGCCCCGAGGTGAGAAGGGCGACCCGAAAGATGTCACGCCACCAATCGATCCGGACGCATCCGACAACTAATCGATAACCTGGCCGTCGACGATTTCGATCATACGGCCCAACTCCCGCGCATGAATGGCCACCCTCAATCGGGCGGCCATTTGTGACCTAAAGGGCTGAATTCTCCTCGACCAATGCCGCCCACTCGCGATCGAGCATGGCGAAAATGAGCTCGTTCGTCCAGACGTCGCCGCGTTTGTCATTTTCGATGAGGCGGCCTTCCTGGCGCATTCCGAGTCGCTGGCAGATCTTTGCGGATACGGTGTGTTCTTCATCGACCCGCGCATAGATGCGATGAACACCCCACTCCTCGAATCCGATTTTTAAAGCCGCCCGAGCGGCTTCGGTAGCGAATCCCTGCCCGGCATGATCGGGATGAATGATATAGCCGACCTCGTACGTGCCCGTCATTTCCGGAGTTCGGTTGAGGAACACGTCGCCAATAACTGCAGATGTGTCGTTGCGAATAACCATCCACTTGCCGAAGCCTGACCTGGGATCGTTGATCTTTGGAAGCAGCTCCTCGATATGGGCTGTGGCTTCATCCAGCGAGGTCCACACCGGTGTGTAGGTATATGTGTTTACCTCCGGAATGGAACGATAGCTAAAGAGCGCTTCGGCGTCCTCCAGGGTCATCGGTCGAAGGGAGAGACGGTTCTGGGTGTCGTTCATCGGTATCCTTATATTCGCGGCTACAATGCCGGTTGGTGAGAAAGTACTCAGCGTAAGGTATCAGAACCAATGCAGATCTATTCCTGGAACGTCAACGGAATTCGCGCGGTTATTCGCAAGGGTGCCTGGAAGGAATTCTGGGATCAGCACAGCCCGGATGTCCTTTGCCTGCAAGAAACAAAGGCGCAAGAGGGGCAGGCGAAGCCGGATTTGCCGGATTACCTGGAGTTCTGGAATAGCGCAGAGCGAAAAGGCTACAGCGGGACGGCGATTTTCAGCCGAACAGAGCCGCTCCACCTGCTACGTGACCTGCCGCAGGATATCGAAGTAAAGTTCGGCCTGCATGACGATCAATACGGTAATCCAAATACCGAAGGTCGCGTGCTGGCTGCAGAATTCGAGGATTTCTGGATATCGACCGTTTACACACCGAACAGCAAGAGCGACCTGAGCAGGGTTCCCCTTCGGCATGCAAAGTGGGATCCGGCATTTCTCACCTACATGAAGGAACTTGAAACCGGCAAACATGGTAGTGGTACTCCCAAGCCGGCGATCTACTGCGGAGATTTCAACGTCGCCCACCAGGAGATTGACCTTGCGCGCCCGAAAGAGAACGTCAACACCCATGGCTTCACCCCACAGGAGCGAGAAGGGTTCGGGAATATGGTTGAGAACGGATTCGTCGATACGTTCCGTACGCTCAACCCGGATGCCCGTGATGTTTACTCCTGGTGGAACCAGATGAGTCGGGCGCGGGACCGAAACGTCGGCTGGCGCATCGATTACGTGATGGTGAGCGAAGAGCTCATGCCGAAGGTAAAGAACGCCGAGGTTCATATGGACGTTATGGGCAGCGACCACTGCCCGGTAAGCATCACGCTGGACATGTAGTCATGAATGATTTACCTGAACCAATGACACGACAGGAACTGCTCGATAGCTTCTCCACAGAAAGGGATGCCCTTCTGGCGATGGTGGATTCGACGGATAAACAGGCGTTGCTTGAGCGCAAAGATGCGGCAGGGTGGAACGCTCGTGACCACCTCGCCCATCTCATCGCCTGGCTTCAGGGTGTTACCCACATGGTGCGAGAGGGCAAGCCGCAGCATGTGGGGATGGGAATTCCGGCAGACCTGTTTAGCTTTGAAGACTATGACCCGATGAACGAAGCGATTCGGCAGCGAACAATAAACTGGCCGGTCAGGCAGGTTTTGGCCTATTTGCGTGCGAGTCACGAGGAGATGGTCGGCATCGTTGCGCGTATGACCGATGAGGACTTGTTAAAGCCCGTCAACGACTTTGTACCAGGTGCCGGAGATTTCGCTATTTGCTACAAGATTGACGGGAACGGCCCGTATCACTATCGTCAGCATCGTGAGTGGATTGAGGAAATCCTCGCCTCCTGAGTACTTGTGCTTCAGGGCGTTACGGATTCCTCCACCAGGCTCTGGGGCCTCTCATCGGTAGCGGTTGCGGTAGCAGTGGCAACCACTTTTGGTTCGGCATCTGTCGATAGAGGAATGTGGAAGATGCGCATGAAGAATTGGCATGCCGGGCCGATGAGTACAGCAGCTGCCAGCGTGCCGATACCAACGGTTCCGCCGAGTATCCACCCGAGCGCCACCACTGTGAGTTCAAGCGCCACGCGCACAACCCAAATCGGCCTACCGGTAACCCGATTCAGCCCCGTCATGAGACCATCGCGCGGGCCAGGTCCAAAGCGCGACCCGATGTAGAGGCCGGTCGCGAGACCGATGCCGACGATCCCGAGGCCAACGAAAACGAATCGTAGCCAAAGCTGGTCTGGCTGCGGAATGAGCCAAAGTCCGACATCTGCGGCGGGACCGACCAGGAGTGCGTTGAACAGCGTGCCAATACCGGGTTTTTGCCGCAAGGGAAGCCATAGCACGAGCACGATTCCGCTGGTTATGACAGTAAGGGCACCGAAGGATAGCGGCAGGCGCATGGAGAGGCCCTGGGTCAACACATCCCACGAGCCGGCTCCCAGCGCACTCTGTACGAGGAAAGCGATGGAAATACCGTAGAAAAACAGTCCGCCAAAAAGCTGAGCAATGCGCCTGGGCAATTGTTCCGGCACTATCGATTTACCACTCCGGGACGGAAACTGCATTCTGGTTCTCACGGTCTTTCATACGAACGATCTGCTACTTATGCATGATCACTTGTAGTCTACGATCTGCATACTTGCAATATGGCCCGCCGGTTCGTGTCCTAAACGGAGTCGGTACGGGCTACTTCAACCAGGAGTGCATCAATTGGCGGAGGTCGGTTCCGGGTTCCGCCAGCAGCCCATTCCAGCCTCGTTCTATCGCTGTATCGACGTTGGCGGGGCCATCGTCGACGTAGACGATCTGCTCCGGATCAAGGTCGAGTGCCTTTTCGATGTGCGCGTATATTCGCTCGTCCGGTTTGGCAAATCCGATTTCCGATGAGTTGAAGATGTGGTCGAAATAACTGCTGATGCCGAGAGCTGCGAGATCTGCATTAAGGCGGCTGGTTGCATTCGAGAGCAGGCAGACCGTGCCGAGTTCGCGCGCACGGGCGAGCACATCCTGTGACCCGGGAAGGAGTTCACCGACCGGATCGCTCCAGGCTGCCACTGCGCCCTCACCGTTCGCATCCGGATACTCGCGTTGCAGACGTGTCGCCACTTCCTCGCACCAGACTTCATCGGTCATTTTGCCTGTGACTGCCGCGAGCAAGAGATCGGTCTCAAACGAAACGCCAAAGAGCGCCCCTTCGGGCAACCCGTTGGCGCGCTCCGCATTTCTCACTATTTCAGGATCCCAATGGCGAATGACACCATCGAGATCGAAGATAAAAACGTGACTCATGCTGCTGACTGTCCCATTCGGTTCCGAATCATGCCGATGATGTACGGTGCCACGACGATGACTACCAACACCAGGAAGATCGAAACACTTATCGGTCGCTGGAAGAAGACGGTCCAGTCGTTCTGGTTGATTTGCATGGTCCTGCGGAAATGTGTTTCGGCGAATGGGCCGAGGATAGCGGCGACCACACACGGCCCAACCGGGATGCCGAATCGACGCATGACGTATCCCATGATTCCGAGCGCATACAGCACAACCAGGCCGGTGATGCTTTGACTTTGCGCCCATGTGCCGAGGCCAGCGAAGACAAGGATGCCGCTATACAGCCACGGTCGTGGAATGCTGAGCAGCTTCACCCACATGCCAACGAGCGGCAGGTTGAGCACCAGCAGCATGAAGTTCCCAATGTAGAGGCTGGCAATAAGGCCCCACACGAGATCTGGCTGATGGTCAAACAGTTGCGGACCCGGGTTCAGGTTGTATCGCTGGAACGCAGCGAGCATGATCGCCGCAGTGGCCGTCGTCGGCAATCCCAGGGTTAACAGCGGTACCAACGTACCGGCCGCCGATGCGTTGTTTGCGGCCTCTGGTCCAGCAACGCCTTCAATAGCACCTTGTCCGAACTCCTCCGGTTTTTCCGAGAGCTTTTTCTCGATTGAGTAGCTGAGGAACGTTGGCACCTCGGCACCACCTGCCGGTAGCGAACCAATCGGGAATCCGATGAGTGCACCACGAAGCCAGGGCTTCCAGCTGCGGCGCCAGTCTTCTTTCGTCATCCAGCTGCCTTCGATGTTCTCAATCTCGCCGGGTGTGGAGCGCAACCTGGAGGCGGTCCAGAGCGTTTCACCTACGGCGAAAAGCCCGACGGCGATAGTAACGACATCGATGCCCGCCAGCAGGTGTTGGTTACCGAATGTGTAGCGGGCTTCAGCGGTGAGCGAATCCAGGCCGACGAGTCCGAGTGCAAGCCCGATGAAGAGACTCACCAGCCCGCGTACGCGGGAATCCCCCAGTAGCGTACTGACGGTGGTGAACGCCAGCACCATAATCATGAAATATTCCGGACTGCCAAATCGGCGCGCAAAATCTGCCATAACCGGCGCGATAAACGTGAGCCCGAGTGTGGCGATGCTGCCGGCGATGAACGATCCAATAGCGGCAGTGGCAAGCGCGGTAGCGCCACGCCCCTTGCGCGCCATCTTGTTGCCTTCGAGCGCGGTGATGATCGAGGCGCTTTCGCCCGGCGTATTCAGAAGAATCGAAGTGGTCGACCCACCATACATACCGCCGTAGTAAATACCGGCGAACATGATGAATGCGGCTACCGGCTCAAGTGTGTATGTAACTGGCAACAGCAGCGCCACGGTGAGTGCCGGGCCGATACCTGGCAACACGCCGACAAATGTTCCCAGCAAGACGCCGAGAAGTGCCCAACCCAGATTCTCGAGGGAGAGCGCGATGGCAAAGCCATCCAACAGGGAGTTAAGGGTATCCATAGCTATCCTCCCCGGCTACAGGCCAATGTATGTGAGCCAGCCATTCGGGAGGCGCACACCCAGCCAGTAGTCAAACATGAGAAAGACAGCCAAACCGAGGGCCAGGCCGAGCACGAGATTGAGGACCAACCTTTTCGACCCCATGGCGGTACTGCAAATGGCAAACATCACTCCTGCTGCGATGGCGAATCCGGCCGGTTGCACCAGTAACGCGAAAGCCGTGAGTCCGATACCAACAAAGATCAGGGTGATCCAGTCGACTTCGGCCTCCAGATCTACGTCCTCGCTATCCTCGCCGCCCGACAACGTATTCGGAACGCGGATGATATCGATGAAGTACCAGATACCTACCAGTAACATGCCGCTGCCGACGAGTTGGGGAAATACCCGTGGACTCACGCTAACACCGGGCGGGATTCGAAAATCGCGGGCGAACCACAGGATAACGATGGCGGCAACGATAAAGACACCGGCCACTATCAGCTCGCTCCAGCGTGCGAACCCTGTTGGCTCTGGACCTTCGGTGAACTCTTCAATACTTGGTGGATATTCTGGCTGCATTCTCGGCCCCTACGCAAAAAACGGGGAGCCGAAGCTCCCCGCCTGATTGCACTGATTAATCGGTTTCAAGCAGACCAAGGTCGGTCAGGATCGTGTTGACGCGCTCTTTTTCTTCCTCGATGTAATCGACGAACTCGTCGCCAGCCATGAACTGGTTGCTCCAGTCGAAGCTCTCCAGGGTTTCCGTCCACTCGTCGGAATCGTTGAGGGCGGTCATCGCCTCGATCATCGCCTCGCGGTCGGAATCTTCAAGCTCTGGTGGAGCCACAATTCCGCGCCAGTTAGAAAGCTCGACGTCGATATCGGATTCCTGCAGGGTCGGGATGGACTCTTCTGCGCCTTCATCACGGCCGGAAACGGCCAGGGCGCGCAGCTCACCAGCCTCGATCTGCGGCAACCACTCGCCAATACCGGACACGCCAGCAGTGGTCTCGTTACCGAGGAGGGAGGAGAGCGCCTCGCCACCGCCGGAGAACGGCACATAGTTGATCAGGGTGGGGTCGATGTCCTGGTCCTGCGCGATGAGGCCGACCAGCAGGTGGTCGGTACCGCCGGCGGAACCACCGGCCCAGCTCACGCCTTCAGGATCGTCCTTGAACATGGCCATGAGGTCGTCGAGCGTCTCGAGGTCGCTCTCGGCCGGAACCACAATTACTTCCCACTCACCGGTGAGGCGAGCAATTGGAGTGGACTGATCGAGGCCAACCGGCGCCTGGTTCAGGCCAATGGCGCCGATCATTACGAGGCCCATCACCATCATCATGTGGCCATCACCACTGTGCTGGCTGGCGAGTTCGGAGAGTCCGATCGTGCCGCCGGCACCTTCGACGTTGAATACTTCAACCGTTTCAACGATTCCGGTTTCCTGCAGGTTGCGCTGGATCTCGCGAGCGGTGGAATCCCACCCGCCACCCGGGCTGGCTGGCGCCATAATCTGAAGCGTTTCGGACGCCCAGTCATCCTGCGCAAACGCGGATGTAGCGCGGAACGCTGCCGGTGCGAGGGCACTTGCCGCTGCCAGCGTAGAAAACTTACGACGGTTCAGGGACTTCATAACCTGTCTCCTTTTTTACTCCACAGCCTTGTAGACATGGAGATATGTATAAGTTGGGTTCATATTATCAGAGAGACAGAAATCACGCGCGGGCTTAAAAACAACCGGCATGGAATCTGACTTTTTGCGTTCAGCTTCCACGCCGGTTTTCATCTGTGCAGGTACTCGCTGCTGGTTATGCCTGCATTTTGTTCGTGAGTTCGGTGAAGAACTTGCCAACGATCATATTGGCCGCGGGCTGGATTACCCGGCTGCCGATGCGTGCCAACATGCCACGAACCTTCGCATCGCCATCGTAGATGACTTTGGTCTCGGTTTCGCCAAGCTCTTCGAAGTTGACGGTACCAACTCCGCTAAGCTGGCCCTGCGGCCCCTTCCCCTCAATATGCATGGTGAAGCTTTCGGGGCGATTTTCATCGGTGATTTTGACCTTGCCGTCGTACTTTCCCTTGATCATCGCGACACCAATCGTCATGGTGGCGAGGTATTCATTCGGGCCTACTTCCTCCAGCTTCTCGCATCCTGGAAGCGCATCTTTCAGGGTCTCCGGGTCGAGCATGGCATCGTATACGGCTTCGCGGCTGGCGGGCACTGTCTGTTCGCCACTAAGTTTCATGTGTCAGGTCTCCTCGTATACACGCCGATTATGGGCGTGCACTCATCTCCATCTGCGGGTATTGTGCCAGTTTTCGCACAATTGTCACCACA
>CAZGML010000009.1:0-84822 GCA_964526965.1 uncultured Sphaerobacteraceae bacterium
GCTGCTCGATAGCGACGCGGTTGTTCGGGTTCTCGTCCAGGAATGCCTGGTACTCATCGCTCTCGATGGCGCTGGTGCGAACCGGCATGTAGCCAGTGTTCTGGCTCCAGGTCGCAGCGTTTTCCGGGTTGGTGCAGAAGGAGAGGAACTCGGCCGCAGCGGCGATTTCCTCTTCGCTCGCGGTGTTGAGCACGCTCAGGCCTGTACCACCGGTCGGGCAGCCGAACTGCTCTTCTTCCGGCAGGAAGGCGGTGGCGAATTCAACCTGGCTGTCGTTGGTTACGTTACCGAGCGAGCCGGTGGAGGCGATCATGGCGCCGAGTGTACCGGCAACGAAGTCGTCGGCCGGGCTCGCAATGGCGCCTGCCTGGCCTTCATTGATCATGGAGCGCATGAATTCACCGGTTTCAACTGCATCCGGCTCATTCACGAGAATATTGAAGTCTTCGTCGGAGTAGCGGCCACCGAACGCCCAGACCGGACCGTGCATGGTCCAGGCACCATAGTTTGCGGCGTTACCGAAACCGAAGGAGTAGGTGATGTCGCTACCTTCAACCAGGGTCGGTGCAACTTCGCTGAATTCGCTCCAGGTGTTCAGCGCAGAGGGGTCGACACCTGCGGCGTCGAACGCTTCCACGTTGTAGTAGAAGAGCGGTGTGGAGCGGGCAAACGGAACGCCATACTGGCCGCCGTTGCGCGCGTATTCCACATACAGGCTCTCTACGTAGTCTTCTGGGTCTTCCACATACGGGGTCAGGTCGGCAAGGGCCTGGCGCAGGTAGAAGGTGAACCACCAGACGTCGCTCAGGGTGGCGGCGTGCGGAACGTCACCGGAATCGAGGCCAGTCAGGATTGCGTTGGCAACCTCTTCGTAGCTGGAGTATGCGGTGGAGGTCACGGTGATGCCGTTGTCCAGCGCATTGAACTCTTCAATCAGTGCGGCCTGGGCATCGCCGTTGGCACCGGAGCCGAAAGCGGTCCAGTACACGAGTTCGATATCAGAGCCCTGGGCACCAATGATGCCTGGGGCAAAAAAGCGGCTGCTGGCGGCACCAACTGCAGCTGCACCGGCGGCACCCTTCACCAACGAGCGGCGAGATACGTTCTTGATCATGAGAATCGGCCTCCTGTGGACGACTTTCCGAGCGTGAGAATCACCCCCGTGGTGACCTCGTGACTCCATGTTTGGTATGCGGATTACGCACCATCGTTAAGCGTAATCCGTCTTCGCGTTCCCATTGGGAACAAATTGTTAAATACCGTACTTGCCTGCAAGCTTATCCCTTGGTTGCGCCGGCTGTCAATCCATCGATAATGAAACGCTGTAGCCCTACGTACACGATAAGCATGGGAACAACCACGAATGCGGTACCGGCCATGATCACGCCCCAGTCGTTATTGCCTTCGGCATCCTGAAGCAGGCGGAGGCCAACGGTTACCGGGCGCATGGTATCGGTGTTGGTGATGATGAGCGGCCAGAGGTATTCGTTCCACTTCGCCACCACGCTGATCAGGCCAAAGGTCACCACAATGGGCTTTGCCATTGGGAGCATAACTTCCCACATTGTGCGCAGGTGGCCGGCACCATCAACCTTGGCGGCGTCCAGCACATCTTTCGGGAGTCCCATGAATCCCTGTCGCATCAGGAAGGTTCCAAATGCGGTAGCAGCACCCGGCAGGATGATGCCCTGGTACGTATTGACCCAGTTGTCATCCAGATCGAAAAGGTCGCGAACAGTGGTT
Organism: uncultured Sphaerobacteraceae bacterium; assembly: GCA_964526965.1. GTDB lineage: Bacteria > Chloroflexota > Chloroflexia > Thermomicrobiales > UBA6265 > UBA6265. The sequence continues at coordinate 1,744 of CAZGML010000009.1, forward strand.
GCCATAAATTGGAAGTTGGGAATAATAACCACCTGGCTCGGAACCATCAGGCTGGCCAGCACCACCAGGAAGAGAAGGTTCTTGCCGGGAAACTTGAGAAAGGCAAAGGCATAGGCACAGAGCACGCCGCAGAATAACTCAAGTGCAGCACCTGCAACCGTGATGATTGCGGAGTTCGCGAAGAACCTGGCGAACGGAACGGTTGTCCATGCTTCCGGATAGTTCTCCCACACTGGTGTGGATGGCCACCATTGGCTTGGGTCGAGGATGTCACGGTTCGACATGAGCGAACCAGAGAGCATCCAGAAGAGGGGAACACCGATCATGAGCGCCACGATCGCCATCGCGATGTAGCCGAAGATTTTTGCCGGTGTCAGCTTGTTATTGTGCATCGTAATGAACCTGTCTTCGCTCCCAGAACGTCTGAACGATTGTCACCACCAGCATCAGGATAAACAGCAACACCGCAGCAGCTGCTGCCCGGTGCCAGTTCTGATTCTGCCAGCCTTGCTCGTAGACGTAGTAAACCAACGTGGTTGTGGCATGAGCAGGGCCACCACCTGTCATTACATCAATAAGGTCGAAAGCCTGGAATGTGGCCAGAACGGACGTCACCATCAGGAAGAACGAAATCGGCGAAAGCATCGGCAGTGTAACGGATCGGAAGCGCCACCACGCAGATGCTCCATCGAGCTTCGCGGCTTCGTACAAGTCCTTGGGAATACCTTGCAGACCGGCGAGAAAAACGACCGCGGCAAAGCCGAGATTCTTCCACACATATACGATGATGATGGCCGCCAGTGCCCAGCTTGGATCTTCCAGCCAGCGTGGCGATCCAATATCGAACCAGGCCAGGATTTGTGCGATGAGGCCATAGCGCGGGTTGAAGATATACGCCCACACCAGGGCAACAGCCGAGCCGGCGAGCAGGTACGGGGCAAATACCATCGCACGGACCGCCGTGCGTCCCTTTAATTTTTCATTCAGGAGCAACGCGACAGCCAGGCCAAGCCCGATTGTGAACACCACACATGCCACGATGAAGATCGCTGTGTTCGATGCCACGTAGCGGAATGTGCGGTCATTAAAGAGCCAATCGTAGTTTTCGAACCCGGCATAGCCTGGTTCAGCATTCGGGATAAACGGGTTAACCGTCTGGACACTTAGCACAAAGTTACGGATAAGTGGCCAGTATGTGAACAGCGTGAGAAAGAAGAAGTTCGGGAGGATAAAGAGCAGGAAGAGGAACCATTCCTTATTCTGCAATCCACCAAACGAACCCTTGGGGCGATAAAACTTTTCTCCGATTGGTTGAGGAGACCACTCAGTACCTCCGGTGGATTCACTTCTTACAGCCATGCGATACCCTTTACCCCAGTGGGAGGAATGTGCCCTGCCCGACGGCAGGGAGTTGTGCTTTCCGTTCGGATGCCCCCATCCTTCAACAGGCGTACCGCAGTCGCGGCAGCGCCCGCCTAGAACTCTACGTTATGAGGTTCCTGAAAGTGCCCAGGAAATATTAACATTCTAGATTCTAGCGATTTTTATGAGAGGCTGCCAATGAGATTTGACCCCCATTCACGAGTGGATCACCCAGGCCTGCTGGCGATCGATACATCCACCGAACAGGCCGGAATAGCGTTGGCTACTTCACGGGGCGTCTTTGTTCATAGTTGGCCTGCCAGCCGGGCACAGACCACAACAGTGCTGCCAGCGATTGATCATATGGTCAACGAGGCAGGCATGCAACCTCATGACGTGTCTGGTGTGGTTGTGGCTACCGGACCAGGCACGTTCACTGGTTTGCGAGTGGGACTTGCTATCGCCAAGGGAATTGTGGCTGCCCAACAGGTTCCGATCGTGGGAATACCAACGCTCGATGTGGTGTTCGCCAGCCATCCCGAACGTCAGATCGTCGCGGTACTGCCAGCCGGGCGTGGCAGGGTGGTCTACCAACGGCGAGGTTCCGCACCGGTAAACGCCTCGATTTCTGACTTGATAGAAGCAATCGGATCCGAGGAGTTGGTGGGCGAGCTTACTCTCGATCAACAGGAAACCCTGCGAGAAGCGGGCGTGAGCTTCACCGTCGAACACCGTGATCCACTGCGTCTCCTTGAACTGGGAGAGGCTCGCATTGCCGCCGGAGAGGTCGACAACCCCGTCACCCTCGAGCCTGCCTACCTGCATGGCGTCACCGTGAATGCCCAACCTGTGCAGGACCGACTCAAAAAGTAGATTCTTTCCTAAATCCCTATAACAACAAGGCTGTTGGCCCACCTCACCAAAGGGACGGGTTAGAGTGCTTGCGCTTCGGGTGCGCTACTGCTATGGTTCATTACACAACCAATGAACCAGGGAGGTTGCATGAGTGTTTAGCGATCAAACACCAATCTATCGACAAATCGCCGATCAAATCAGGCAGGACATCCTGGCCGAACGCATTCAGGAGGAAGAAAAGGTGATGTCCACCAACCAATACGCATCCTTCTACCGCATCAATCCAGCTACGGCGCAAAAAGCATTTCAGTCACTTGTCGACGAGGGAATCCTGTACAAGCAGCGCGGTATCGGTATGTTTGTCAGCACCGGCGCCCGAAACCAGTTGCTAAAGGAGCACCGTGAAAACTTCTTCAAAGACGTGATGCTCCCTATGTTGGAGCAGGCTCGCGCCATCGGTATTACCGATGAAGAACTCATCGACTACATCACGAGCAACAACGAGGTTGAGAACTCATGAGAATCGATATTCGTAATGTCCGCCAGACGTTTGGAGAAACCATCGCGCTGGATGACCTCTCGCTGGAGCTCGAGGGAAACAAAATTGCCGGCCTGCTCGGGCGCAATGGTTCCGGTAAATCCACCCTTCTCAACATCATGGCCGCGTTCCGCAAACCGACGTCCGGTGAAGTACTGGTTGATGGAGAGCCCGTCTTCGAGAACGAGCGTGCTATGGAGCGGATCTCCCTCATCCGTGAATCCGGTGACACGGTGGAAGATTCCGAGAAGGTGAGTGAGGCGCTGCGAATCGCAGAGTATCTCCGCCCAGGCTGGAATAATGATCGCGCCCTGGAGTTGTTGGAGATGTTCGAAGTCTCCACCACGTCGAAGATCAACGAACTCTCTCGAGGACGTCGATCTGGCCTGGGTATCGCCCTCGGGCTGGCGGCCAACGCCGAGCTAACCATGCTTGATGAAACGTATCTGGGCCTGGACGCGCCGTCGCGCTACATCTTTTACGACGAACTGCTCAAGGAGTTCATGGAACGACCACGAATGTTCATTATCTCCTCGCATTTGATCGAGGAGATCGCGCGGGTGCTGGAAGATATCGTGATCATAGATAACGGCAAGTTGCTTATGCACGATACGCAGGAGGCCCTGAGTTCCCGCGGTGCCGCAGTCACGGGCCACCAGGATGATGTCTCGGCATTCGTCACAGGGCGGGAAGTGATTGGTGAGCGTCAGCTTGGCCGCACCAAATCCGCCATGGTGTACGGCGATATCAACAGCGATTTCCGCGCCGAAGCCCAGGCTGCCAATCTCGATGTCGAACCTCTCGGCCTTCAGGATCTGTTCGTGCACCTCACCCAAAAGAACGGAGGAGCTTAGATGACGAGTTTCTCAGAGAAATCCAAAGTTGACCGAAAGTGGTCACCGATGGTTACGGATCAGCTCTGGCTGCTTGTAATCGTTGCAGGTGGAGCATTCCTGTTCGCCATGCTGACGGTTTTTGGGGTCAGCATGTTCCGGGACATTCAAATCAGTGCCTGGAGCATCGTTGGCTCAATTGCTCCCTGGTACGTGGCCGTCATGAGTGGCTGGATCATCTACATTCAGTTGCCGTACTTCGTCGCGAACGGGCGCACGCGTCGAGCCGGATTCCGCGAGTGGCTGGACACCGGATTAGCCATGGTGCCCGCCAGTGCGATATTGATGGCCATTGGATTCGCACTCGAGCTGGGGATATACAAGCTCGCCAACTTCTCAACCGACGTCGACGAGAGTTATGGCCTCACTGGCGCAAGTGACCTGGCCCTGGTGGCATTTCAGTTCCTGTTGACATTTGCAGTCTGGTTCGCGCTCGGAGGGTTCGCTGGTGCAGCAATGTATCGAAACTCCGATTGGGGGTGGATAAGTATCCCGGTCGCCATCGCGATAGCGTCAGTTGCTGGTGTCTGGAACCACACGAGCGGCGGCTTTTTCGCCATTACACGTCGCTTCGTTCCAGGGATCGATTTTCCGTCAATCTGGCTCGACATCGGACTTTCCGCGGTCGCCGTCGGTATTGGAGTCTGGCTTGTCTGGCGCCTGACTCACGACATGCCGCTACGTAACCCGTAAGTAACCGGATCGCATAGCAAAAGTAGGGATCGGTTGGCCACGAGGCTCAACCTCAGGCCCTGCCATCCTCAAAACAGGGAGCAATGAAACATGATCAAGGTGGAAAACCTCGTCAAAACCTACGGATCTACTGTCGCGGTCGATCATCTCGACTTCGAGGTCAAACCCGGCCAAATCACAGGCTTCCTTGGGCCAAACGGGGCCGGCAAATCCACCACCATGCGGATGATGCTGGGACTCGACAAGCCGGATTCCGGCCACGTCTTCATCAACGGCAAACATTACCGCGATCTTGCGGCACCGATCCATGAAGTTGGTGCACTGCTTGACGCCAACGCCGTATTCGGCAAGCGCAGCGCTCGCAAGCATCTCACCTGGATCGCCCAGGCTGGTGGCGTGGATGCAAACCGCGTGCATTACGTACTGGAGATGGTCGGCCTTACCTCCGTGGCTAGCAAACACGTCGGAGATTTCTCGCTCGGTATGAGCCAACGTCTCGGAATCGCTTCCGCACTGCTCGGCGATCCGCCAGTGCTGCTCTTTGATGAGCCGGTGAACGGGCTCGACCCCGAAGGTATCCGTTGGTTCCGCACGCTCATGAAGCAGTTGGCCAATGAGGGCCGCACGATTCTTGTATCCAGTCATCTGATGAGTGAAATGCAGGCCACTGCCGACCACGTCATTGTCATCGGCAAGGGCAAGCTCGTCGCCAACGCGCCGATCGCGAATGTCGTGAACCGATCCGGCACCATCGTGCGTTTCCGGTCCAGTCACCTGCCGAAGTTCGTAGAACTTCTGGAAGCCGAAGGCGCCAGCATCACGCCCGAGAGCGATTCATCAGCCCTCATCTCCGGGCTCGATTCGCAAGCGATCGGGGAACTGGCCTTCCGCAACCAGGTGCCGGTGTTCGAGCTCGCACCGCAGGACCAAACGCTCGAAGACGCGTACATGCAGCTCACGCAAGACAGCGTTGAGTACCAAGCTACCTCCGTATAGAAAGGTAAAGAGATCATGGCAGCTATACCAGCCAGCAAACGTACACAAACCAAGGCCGAGCCACTTGAGCCATTCATGAATGTTGTGAGCTCCGAATGGACCAAGCTCATCACGCATCGAAACAGTCATATGCTGCTTATGGTTGCCGCGATTCTCTCCATCGGTGTTGCCGCGGTCTTTGCCTGGGGTGCCGGCTTTAGCTGGAACGAATGGAGCGAGGCTGACCGGGCGGTCTTCGAACCACTCCAAAGTTCGATGCTCGGTGTTTTCTTCGCCGGAATCATCAGCCTTGTCATCGCCGCGAATGTGGTCACCAACGAATATTCATCCGACATGATCCGGCAGACCTTCACCGTTACGCCCATCCGTTGGCAGGTGATCCTGGCGAAGATGGTCGTGGCCACTGGGTTCCTGATAGCGCCGCTTATGGCGCTGACCTTCGCCAGCCTCTGGATCGCTCAGGTGATCCTCGGGAACTACGATGTGCCTACCGCCGAAGTCTTTGGCAGCGATTTCGGCACCAGCTTCTGGCTGGGACTCTCCGGTCTCTACTACCCGATGCTGACAGTAGCGATTGCGTTTCTCTTGCGGTCCTCTGCTGCTACCATCGCAGTGGTCATGGTAACCATGTTCTTCCCGGCCCTGTTCGGTGGGCTCTTCCCCCGCGTGGTGCAGGAGCGCGTGCTTTCACTCCTTCCCGGCAACGCCATCGATGCCATGGTCATGGGCCATCTCTCGCCGGATTACCCGCAATACCTGGATCGACCATGGGCAGCGATTGTTACAGCCGCCTGGCTGGTAGGTCTCACTGGCCTCGCTATATGGAACGTCAACCGCCGGGATGTCGGCTGAGATCGTTACCGACCGGTGGGTCTAATCCCAGCCCACTGGTCAGGCTTTCAGTTCCTTGTGATACTGGTAACAGGTTAATTGTTGTTAGCGTACGGAAATGAGCCTCTCTTGAGCACCGATATTCAAACCGAAAATCCATTTACCACAGTCGATGACCTCTCTGAGATCCTCGAATCCGAGAAATACATCGCCGATCGTAGTCTGGCTACCACACTCTTTCTCACACTCAATCTCGGCAAGCCACTCCTGTTGGAAGGCGAGGCCGGGGTCGGCAAGACCGAGATCGCGAAGGTCCTCAGCTCTGCGCTCGATACTCCGCTTATCCGCCTGCAGTGTTATGAAGGGCTGGACGCTGCCAACGCCATCTACGAGTGGGATTACCCCCGCCAGATGCTTTACCTGCGCACGCTCGATGCAACCGGTGAGGTGAATCAGGAAGCTGTTCGACGCGACCTGTTCAGCGATGAGTTCCTGCTCAAGCGTCCGCTGCTGCAAGCAATAGACGCCGCGCATACCAGGGCCCCGGTGCTCCTGATCGATGAGATCGACCGCGCCGACCAGGAGCTGGAAGCCTTCCTGCTTGAGCTCCTCAGCGATTTCCAGGTCACTGTGCCGGAGCTTGGTACCATCCGCGCCGAGCATCGACCGATCGTCATTCTCACCAGTAACCGCACCCGTGAGATCCACGATGCGCTCAAGCGGCGCTGTCTCTACTTCTGGGTCGACTTCCCCTCGTTCGAGAAGGAACTTAAAATCCTCAACGCCAAGGTGCCCGGATTGCCGGATACGCTCGCGAAGCAGATCGTCCACTTCACCCAGGGGGTGCGGGAGGCGGATCTCTTCAAGTTGCCCGGTATGGCCGAAACACTCGACTGGAGCGAGGCCCTGCAGGCACTTGGTACCAATGAACTCAACGATGCTGTGGTAGAGGATACGCTGGGCGTGATCCTGAAATACCAGGAAGATATCGAGCGCGTCCAGGGTGAGGTCGCCGAGCGATTGGTAGCACAGGCGCGTCAGGCCGGAGCCTAAATAATGAGCTTCGAGGTTCAGGTTAATCCGCGCATCGTCAAGAGGAATCTCACCCATTTCGCCCGCAGGTTGCGCAAGGCTGGCATCAAGGTCGGTACCGGCCATGTTATGGAGATGCTGCAGGCGCTCGATTCCGTTGGCATGCATAAACGCGACGATGTGCGCGCATCGCTGCAGGCCATAGCCGTGTATCACCCGGATCAAATCCCCGTCTTCCAGGCCGAGTTCGACACGTTCTGGAAGGATCTTCTCAAAGCTCAGCCGCCCCTCTTCGATATGCGGTCGCTACCGGAAGACGAGGAGAACAAGACCCCGCCGCAGGAGCGCGACCGCGATACGCAAGAACGTAAGAGTAGGGAAGAGGTTGAAGGCGGATCCGAAGAGGAGACGCTAAGCATCAGCGCCGATGAGGTAGCCGACAGCGACGAATCCGACGATCACGAAGCATCTCCGGATGACGTCATCATGTTCAGTGCCGATGAAGCACTACGCAAGAAGGATTTCAGTCAGTTCACTCCGGACGAAGTGGCTCGTGCCCGTCGCCTCATGGAGCGGATCGACTGGCAGCTTGGTACGCGCAAAACCCGCCGCATGGAGCGCGCCCACAAAGGCGAAAGCTTTGACCAGCGCGCGATGCTACGCTCCGCGCTTCGGCAGGGCGGAATTCCGCTTGACCTGAAGTACCGAAAGCGCAAGGAGAAGATGCGCCCGCTTGTGCTGATTTGCGATATCAGCGGCAGCATGGATCGTTATGCACGAACCCTGCTGCAGTTTGTCCATACGCTCGAATCGGGACTGGACAACGTTGAAGTCTTCGTCTTCAGCACGCGTCTCACCCGCATTACGCGGGAGCTTCGGAAGCGCGATGTCGACCAGGCGATCACGGATGTCGTCAACGCAGTGGATGACTGGAGCGGAGGCACCCGCATCGGCGAGGCGATTCGCGATTTCAACTATCGTTGGAGTCGCCGCGTGCTGCGATCAAACGCGACCGTGGTACTGATTAGCGACGGATGGGATCGGGGCGATCCATACCTGCTGGGCGAGGAAATCGCCCGACTGCAACGTAGCTGCCGTCGTCTCGTTTGGCTCAATCCGCTTCTGGGGGCTTCCGGCTACCAGCCATTGACGCAAGGCCTGAAGGCCGCGTTGCCATACGTTGATTACTTCATGCCCATCCATAACCTCCAGAGCCTTGAGGCGCTGGCGGATTTGTTAAGCTCGGTAGATGATGCCCCACCTCTTCGCAGGCAACAGGGGGCGGAAACGTTTCGGCACGAGAAGTGAGGATTGCAATGAACGAATGGTTGCCGGAAATAGACGCCTGGCGTGACGCCGGAGAAAATGTTGTCACCGCTACAGTTGTGAATGTACAGGGGAGCGCCCCGCGGCCCGTGGGTGCCCGGCTCGCCGTCAACAAGGATGGCGATATGGCTGGTTCCGTGAGTGGCGGATGCGTAGAAAGCGCAGTCGTTTATTCCGCTTTGGAAGTGATGGAAACCGGCACCGGCCGGCTGGAGCATTTCGGCATTACCGATGAAATGGCATGGGATGTCGGCCTCAGTTGTGGGGGTGTGATCGATGTCTGGATCGAACCCCTCGAGCGCGATGCGGCGATCGACGAAGCTCGCGCCCGCCAGCGGGCCGGTGAGAGTGTTGCGCTCGTGAGCTGGCTGGATGGCTCTGGCAAGCAGAGCGTTACATCAGAAGTCGTTTGGGAACATAGCGGTCTCTACGAGATCGATGGCTCACAGGTTTATGTTGAACTCTTCCCAACCGTGAAGCAGTTGATCATCTTTGGCGCAGTGCACACGGCCCAGCCACTGAGCCGTTACGCGCAGGATCTCGGGTTTCAGGTGACTGTTGTTGATGCTCGTTCGGCTTTGGTCACGAAGGATCGTTTCCCGAACGTTGAGAAAATCCTCAACGTTTGGCCTGATGTCGCATACGAGCAGCTGAATGTCACCGATTCCAGTTGGATCGCCGTTTTGAGCCACGATCCCAAGTTCGACGAACCCGCTATTCTCGGTGCGCTTAATACCGACGCCGCCTATATCGGAACTGTAGGCAGCCGCAAAACGAACGAGGAGCGACGCGAGCGGCTTCGTGAAAGTGGCGTAAGTGAAGAACAGTTGCAGCGGCTTCACGGCCCGATCGGCCTCGACATAGGTGGCAAAACGCCGGAAGAGATGGCAATCAGCATCCTCGCGGAGATGATTGCTATCAGTCACGGACGTGATGGCTCAATGCTGAAGTCCACCGCCGGCTCGATTACCGGGGTGGCTTCGTGAGTGATGTCGCTATCGTCATACTGGCGGCAGGGCAGAGTCGGCGGCTGGGGCGCCCAAAGCAGGTGCTACCGCTTGCCGGCGAACCCTTGGTGGCGCATGTGGGCCGGCGAGCCAAAGCGACGAAGGCCAGCCGGGTGATGGCCGTCATCGGCGGTGCCCGCCATGAAACCATGGCCGCACTGGATGAAATCGTGGATGAAGTCATCATCAACGATTCATATGAGGACGGGCAGGGCACCTCTATTGCCGCTGGCATTCGTCACCTGGAAAGCACAGGACACATGCTCGGTTCGTGCGATGCGGTGATTTTCCTGCTTGGCGACCAGCCTGGCATCGATCCGGATGTGATCGACGCTGTCATCGACGCCTGGAACGAGGGCGGTTCTATTGTTATGGCCGGCTATCGGGATCGACCCGGCCATCCGGTGCTCTTCGATCGGAAGTATTGGCCAGAACTCGCCCAGCTTACGGGTGACGAAGGCGGTCGCCTGGTTATTGCAAACCATCGCGATGATGTTGTGTACATCCCCGTGGAAACAGAATCACCCATGGACGTCGACCGGGAAGCCGACTGGCGCGTGCTTCAAGAATGGTGGGCCAAAACGCCGTAAGGCATCTCGATCACACCAGTGAAGGCTGGTACGAGATTCTTCAGTTTCGGCTTGATCGCTGAACGGTGAGCGGAGTCTTTACGACTCCTCGTCTTGATCCTGGGCACCCATTGCCCGCAGAACGGCGTTGCGTTCTACCGGATCCGTGATGCTGCGTAGTTCCTGAATGGGTTGGTGCAACATCTTGTTCACCAGGCCAGAGGCGAGAGCTCGCACCACATTCTGGTCCCGCTTGCTCAGGTGCTCCAGCTTGCGAAGCGCCTTCGTCAATTCGATATCCCGAATCTCATCGCTGCGTTTGCGCACGGCGGCGATCGCTTCCACGCCCTTGCGGCTTTCGATCCATTTCTCAAAGCTGCTCGTGGCTTCGCCTACCAGCTGCTCGACCTTCTGCACCTCGCTGGCGTATTGCTCCTTGTAGGACGCCTGGATCGGCTCCAGCGCGTCGACGTCACGCACAGCGACAAATGGTACGGAAGCGACATCCTGGTCAATGACACGCGGCACGGAGACGTCGATGCACCATAGGCGGTGATCCCGCTCCCGGATGTGGCTGGCATTGAGAATCGGCTCATCCGCCGCAACTGCTCCGATAACGAGAGTGCTCGCCATGATGGCGTCTGGCAATTCGTCCATGGGGAATGCATCGCCATCGACTTCAACGGCAAGATCCTGGGCGCGATCCAGCGTGCGGTTCACAACGAAAATGCGCTCGGCGCCTCGTGCTCGCAATAGTCTCGCGGCGAGATCGGCCATCTTTCCCGCACCGATAATCGTTGCGTTTACATGGCGGAAGGAACCCAGCTCCATCTCGGCGAGATCGATGGCGGCATGCGCTATCGATACGTTGTTGCGGGCGATATCGGTGCTGGTACGCGCCTTCTTCCCGATAGTGAGCGCATCCTGTGCGAGGCGCTGCAGCATTGGACCGACGGATTCCCGTTCCCGTGCCGATTCCAGCGCGTCCCTTATTTGACTGAGGATTTGCGGCTCGCCCAGCACCATGCTGTTGAGGCCACTGGCGACCCGAAAAATATGATCTACGGCATTGTTGCCGGTGTGGACATAGGAAGTTTGCCGTAGCGCGTCTTCGGGTACGGAATGGTACTGCTGAAGCCAGTTGAAGATTCCGCCCTCGATATCTTCGTTGTCGTTACCGACAGCGTAAATCTCGGTGCGATTGCAAGTGCTCAGGATCATGCCCTCTGGCACCTCCTGTCGCAGGGAATCGAGGCCGTGCAGCAGGTCGTCACCCGAGAAAGCGAGTTTCTCGCGGATTTCTACCGGCGCGTATTCGTGATTGGAACCAACCACCACGATAGTTGGAGAGCTTGTTTGCATGTGATCGTGCCTGGAATAGTTTGACCGCCTGGCGGACGCGGACCGGATGCGTATCAGGGCTAAGGAGCCCTGAAAACACGTTGTCGAGAATCATTTTCACATTTTGCAGGGATTACCGCAAGCATGTACCGGGTTCACAACTCTCCGGAATCGCGGCATAATGAAGGCAATACGGCTTAATTGCCGCCGCCTTTCAGGAGACACCAATGCCCACGATTAACGAAGAGTATGCCGATCAATTTAGCGGAAGTCACGATACCTGGCAGCGGTCGCGCCAGGCGATCGTCGGTGGCATTACGCACGATGGTCGCAACATCAAGCCCTTTCCACCTTTCATGGCCAACGCCGAAGGTGCCTACAAGTGGAGTGTGGAAGGCCACAAGTTGCTCGACTTCTGCGTCGGCCACGGATCGCTCATCTTTGGCCATAACGATCCCGATCTCACTGCAGCCATGGAGCAGCAGGTGAGCAAGGGTACGCACTTCAGCGCCGGCCACGAGGCCGAAATACGCTGGGCAGAGGCTGTAAACAAGGTTGTACCCAGTGCGGAGCTGACTCGCTTCACCGCGTCTGGCACGGAATCGACGCTGCTGGCGATGCGAATCGCGCGCGGCTTCACCGGCAAAAACTCTATTCTGAAGTTCGAGGGGCATTTCCACGGCTGGCAGGATTACGCGCTAAAGGGTGAAAAGCCTCCGTTCGAAAAGGGCACGGTTAACGGCGTGCCGGATGAGACGCTCACTACGGTCAGTGTGGTGCCGAGTAACGAGCTTGGCATGTTGGAAGAGCGTCTGGTGCAGGGCGATGTTGCCGCGGTGATCATGGAGCCGAGTGGCGGCAGCTGGACCACGATTCCTCTCCTGACCGAGTTCCTCCAGAGTGTGCGCGATCTCTGCACGAAGCATGATGCGCTCCTGATTTTCGATGAGGTTATCACCGGGTTCCGATGGGCACCGGGCGGTGCACAGGAGCGATTCGGCGTCACGCCAGATATGACCACGATGGCCAAGATTGTGGCGGGTGGTCTGCCAGGCGGCGCGGTGAGTGGCCGGGCCGATGTAATGGAGATCGTTGCTTTCAGCGATGATCCGGCCAAACAGGCAAAGAAAGTGCCACAAATGGGCACCTTTAACGCCAACCCGATGGCGGCAACAGCGGGTGCATTGGCTGTGGAGAAGTGCGCTGATCCCGCGGTGCAGAATTACTGTGATGATATTGCTGCCAAAGTCCGCGCCGGTATGAACGAAATCATTGTGCGGCACGATGCACCCGGCTTCGCCTGGGGCGAGAGCAGTGTGTTCCACATCGCGTTTGGAGCACGAGCCAGCAATATGACGTCCGGTGACCTCGACAAGCCTGAGGGGGTGTCAGCGGACTTCCTGAAGAAGAGCGGAAGCTCGCCAGTTGGTATGAAGACGGAAATCGGGATGTTGCTGGAGGGAGTGCATCTCTTCCACAGTGGTGGACTCACCTGTACTCGTCATACCGAAGAGGATGTCGCCCTCACACTCGAAGCCTTCGACAAGGTTGTTGGTCGTATGAAATCCGAAGGTGATTTCGACGGGCTCTAGTTGAATTCATTGCGTAGCGACACCATTTCTCGGCCAGTGTCGCTACGCAAATATCTATAACTCTTCCGGGTTCGAATCCGCCCATTCGTCTTTCGCGTGGGCCACAGATCGATCGATCTTCACTTCACCGTTCTCCACGTCGGTTACCCATCCGATCGGAATCCAATGGTGCTGGCCGTTCTCATCCCGTGTGAGTTTTATGCTGATATCGCCTTCGAGCCGATCGACCTTTCCGAGTTCCGTTCCATCAGTGCAGACAACAGGCATGTGATTCTCGATTTGCCTGGCAAAGTTCGTCATGACGACCTCCTTGTTGACCAGATGAGACGCACACCTTGTGCCACCATCGGGCAGAGACATCCCGGCAAATTCGCTGTATGCTGCGGAAAAGGTCCACAACCCGATTAGCCAACGCAGCACACGGCCAGAGACATATCCACTCCTTGCTGCGTAGAAGGTGCTATACCCTTCGCGAAGGCAAGATCAACGGTCGCGGAGTACAGATGCCGTGATATCGGGGGGTTAAGTAAATCCCATGATTGGCAAACATGGCTACAATTGCCAAGGATGAATGTCGAATATTCGCAAGGAGCATCAATGTCCCTCAATCTCAGCAAGTCTGCCGATGCATTCAAGAATGCCGAGTCGGTCATTCCCGGCGGAGTCAACTCTCCGGTCCGCGCATTTCGTTCCGTCGGCGAAGCGCCTTTATTCTTCGAATCCGGATCAGGAAGTACCGTTACCGACATCGACGGCAATAGCTATATCGACTACGTGCTGAGCTGGGGTCCTCTGATCCTTGGCCATGCTCATCCCGATGTGATTGCACGAACCACGGAAGCCATCTCAAAAGGCACCAGTTTTGGTGCCCCAACATTGGCTGAAACCCACCTGGCATCGCTGATTGTGGATGCAGTTCCGGGTGTGGATCAGGTGCGGCTCGTCAACTCTGGTACGGAGGCGACCATGAGCGCCCTGCGCCTTGCCCGTGCTGCTACCAGTCGAAACAAGATCGTGAAGTTCGCCGGCTGCTATCACGGACACGCAGATATGCTGCTTGTGCAGGCGGGGAGTGGCGTGGCCACCCTTGGCCTTCCGGATTCTCCGGGTGTTCCGGCTGGAGCCACGGAGGACACCCTGGTAGCCCCCTACAACGATCTCGCCGCGACACAGATGCTGTTCGAGAACCACGGTGCCGAAATCGCGGCTGTCATCGTTGAACCGGTAGCCGGAAACATGGGTATGATCAAGCCTGTGGATGGATTCCTGGAGGGCCTTCGGAGTCTCACCGAGGCGTACGGGGCGCTGCTCATTTTTGACGAAGTGATGACTGGTTTCCGGGTATCGCCTAATGGTGCGGTCGGCCTCTTTGAGATCTCGCCTGATCTCGTTACGTTTGGCAAGGTCGTCGGAGGCGGCTTTCCGCTCGCGGCATACGGTGGCAAGCGCAGTGTAATGGAGCACGTGGCCCCGGCCGGAGGTATGTACCAGGCCGGTACACTGAGCGGCAATCCGGTCGCCACAGCCGCCGGTATCGCGACACTGGAGAACCTCGGTAAGGATGGCGTATGGGAGGATATCGCTGCCAATGCCGACAAGTTAGCGGAGGGCCTGAACGCCGCAGCGATCGATGCAGAGATTCCATTCCAGGCCTCATCCGTCGGCACGATGTTCGGTTACTTCTTCACCGATCAGCCGGTCCGCAACTTCGAGGGTGCCCAAACCGCCGACCAGGATCGGTTTGTGAAGTTCTTTACCGGCATGCTGGAGCGCGGCATTTACCTGGCACCTTCCGCCTTTGAAAGCGGATTTATGAGCAGCGCCCATACTGATGACGACATCGCCAGGACGATTTCTGCTGCCAGCGACGTATTCGCCACGCTCTAGTCCTACGCTGATGCATACGGATGGGCCGGTTCGCATACCGGCCCATCCGTCGCGATTTCGATCAGATTGGGCTAAGAGTTCGCAGCTCCAGACACCACTACCGGGAAGTGATCGCTGGGAACCGGCTCTTTACGATGCGTGTTGATTGTCTCCACAGCAACCGGCGGTGACTCCTCGCCGTCCGGTGGGCGAATGCAAATCCAGTCGATACGACGCTCATCAATGACGGATGCGATCGCCTTGTCATCCCACACATCCCACACCGGCGTTGTGAATATCGGTCCGGATACGTCTGTGGCAAGCGTCCACGCATCTTCAAAACCGAGATCGCGCAATGAGTCCATTGGCTTGCGGTTGCGTTCGATATTGAAGTCGCCCGTGATCACCGTCTCGATCTTCGGGTCGATCAGGTGTTGCAGGCGTTCCACCAGCACGGCCATCTGCGCCGGAATGCCTGTTTCGTGATTGGTGAGATGCGTATTGACGAAGAGCAGGGGAGTGCCATCCACGCGCATGCGAACCCACGTCGCGATACGTGGCAGGTCCTCGCCTGGCATTTTGCTGCCGGGCTGATCTGGCGTTGGGCTCAGCCAGAACGTACCGGATTCTTCGACCACTGCAACTCGCGTATCGACGAACACCGCGCAGTATTCATCGCCGATAAAGGGGACTCGCCCTTCGCCGACAATTTCGTAGTGCTGCAAATCATCCCGCAGGTATGCGAGCTGGAATTCGAAGCCTTCCTGTGTGCCGAGAATCGTGGGATTCTGCCGGCGAATAACCTCCGCGAGCGCGTCTTTTCGCTGCTCCCAGTGCGGGATGTCTCCACCATTCTTGATGTTGTACGTCATGATGCGCGTGTCTTCACGCGAGAATATAGATGGCATGCGAGGTCACCAGAACGGTAGCGTCGTGTATTCGGACGGCAACAGCGAGGGGCTGATGTATTAAAGGGGTGAGGTCCGTTAGTTGCGGACGCGCCCGACGCAAATCGTCCAGGGCATGGAGCCGGTGAGCAGCACAACATCCAGGTGTTGGCTCACGAATTCACCGAAATCCTCGCGTCCCCAGAAGTTGCGATGATCCGGATCGCTACCCTTTGGATCCTGATCCAGGTTCTTGCCACGTGCGGCGTTGGCAAGGCAGAAGAACGGCTCGTGCGGCACGCTCAGCACCACGTACTTGCTCGCCACACGGGCCATCTCTGCGAGTGCCTTGTCTGGTTCGTGCAGGTGCTCCAGCACCTCGAAGGCGACGGCCACATCAAACGAGTTGTCCTCATGATCGATGTCGTAAATGCTTCCGACGCTGAAATTCGCACGAGGGTTACGCATCTGCGCCAGTTCAACGCTTTCCTCCAGCACATCGAACCCGGTGATCTGCAGGGCTGGCATTGCAAGCAAGAATTCTTCAGCGACGAACCCTTCACCAGTACCACAGTCCAGCAGCGTTTCCGGTTCCAGGCTCTTCACGATCGATGTGATCTTCTCATGGAACTTGTCGATCAGCGCACGCTGCATTTTGCTGCTGCTGGTGTGCTTGCGGTAGTTGCTGGTGTCCACGGTTTGCTGTGGCTCGTACCGGAATGTTTCGGAAATGCTCATACGAGTATTCGTCCTTCCTTACACGGATTCAGGCTGGGGCAGGTTTGGGTGCCCTTCTCGTCGTTTTGAAAGCCAAATGCGGGTGATAACGTACAGGATTGGAATAGCGCCGAACAACGCCATGCGGAAAAGGACCGCCGCAGCCACGACTTCAGTACCGGGTGCTCCCGCAAGCCGTGCAACCACGAACATCATCGCCTCGCGCACGACTGCACCCCCGGGTATCGGGCTCAACATTCCTACCAGTAGCGGTAGCGATGTGAGGCCAATCATGAAGACCCACGATACCTCTACCCCCATTGCATGCACTAACAGCGCAAGCACAATGCCTTGGGTGATCCAGTAAAGCGCGCTGGCTATAAATGCGCGGATCGCGTCAACCGGTCGTTCAAGCGGGGCGACCAGGATTCGACGCACGAAGTTCACCGCGCGGCGCCGTTGTTCCGCCTTGCGGAAGAAGAAAATTAATACCGCCAACAGCAGGATTGCGCCGATAATTCCGAAGTTCCTGTATCGGGAGGCATTTGCGCCCAACTCCGCTGAAACGGCAGAAGTCGAGCCAGGTGCGAGAATGAGCCAAATGACCGTGCCTATGCCGAGCACCATCACGTCCATCCCGATTTCCCAGATGGCTACGGAGCCCGTGGCCTGGCGATCCATACCGAGCGCACGCTTGGTGAGCGCAGCCCGGCTGGGAACAGCAAGCCCTACAGGGGCAGCGTAGTTGATGACGACGGATGTGAGGAATGCCTCGGAGGCCTTGGGCAGGTCACTCCAGCCCTGCGCCATCTTCACGAGTTCGTGCCAGCGGAGGGCGAGAATTGAAAGGCTAATGAGGTACACAGGCGTTGCGATAAGCATTTCACGCACGCTTGCCTCGCGCACCACGTCCCACAACTCACCAAGTGCGCCTTGCCACCACAGTACGATCGTGGCAATAACCACGCATACGAGGAAGATGACAGGCGTGGGAATCCTCAGGAGTTTGCGGAGTCCCTTGCTGGTGGGGGTTTGGGTGCTTTCGTTCACGTACTCTTTCCGGAATTATCCTGATCGAGCGACGGACGCGTGCCGAGGCCAGAGGTTTCTCGCAGCGGCAAAACCTTGTCCGGCTGCGGGGCATTATTGCCAAAGCTCAGGTACTCGCCGAGTAATCCCAGTCCGAAGAACTGCGTGCCGATCACAATCATCAGTACAGCTGCCATCAATAGTGGTCGGCCGCCGATGGCCTCGTTGTTGATGAACTTCTCGACTGCCAACCAAAGAACCATCAAGCCGCCAATCAGCCCAAAGAAGATGCCAGGCAGGCCAAAGAGGTGCATTGGCCGTTGCCGGAACCGGGTGATGAAGATGACGGTCATCAGGTCGAGGAAGCCCTTGGTCAGTCGGCTCCACCCGTACTTGCTGCTGCCCCATCGGCGCGCATGGTGCTCCACCGGAAGTTCCACCACGCGGAACCCTTCTGCGTTGGCCAGTACCGGTGTAAAACGATGGAGTTCTCCATAGAGCCGTATGCTCTGGGTCACCTCGCGGCGATACGCTTTAAAACCGCAGTTGAAGTCGTGAAGTTGCACGCCGGTGGACTTGCGAACAGTCCAGTTGAAAATCTTGCTTGGGAAGGTCTTGCCGAGGGGATCCTGCCGCCGCTGCTTCCAACCGGAAACGAGGTCGTTTCCCTCGTAGAGCAGCTTTAAGAAACGGTCGATCTCTTTCGGGTCGTCCTGCAGGTCGCCGTCCATAGTGATGACGATATCGCCGCGAGCAGCTGCGAATCCGTGACTCAGCCCCTGGGCTTTGCCGAAGTTACGCCGGTGGCGTAACCCGACCACGCGTGGATCCTTCGCATTCAGCTCCTGGATAATTTCCCAGCTTCTATCCTGCGAACCGTCATCTACGAACAGAATCTCGAACGGAAGCCCGGTTTTGGTCAGCTCGGGAAGCAGGGCATCATACAGGTCGTTGAGATTGCCCTCTTCGTTCATTACCGGAACCAATACGGTCAATGACCGAATCGGTTGCGGTTCAATATCAGAAATGAGTCGCGGCATCATCGAACCCGAAACGGGTTGCGATGGACGGTCAGGTGAATCGGGAGCGGCGTGCACCATTTACGTTACTCCAGACAGAGGCGTATCCAGGGGGAGTTTTATCCCGCTTACGGGCCTGACTATACGCCTGGAGGCACGGTTAGCGCAAACGCTACCCCTCCGTGGGTGGTGGTGCCGTTTCCGGGTTTTGACTATTGCTAGTGGCATTTCCAGGCACTACGGTGAGTTGTTGTGTACCGTCGTCGCGCACGACATAAATCTGCTGATACCCACCAACGGCGTCCGGGAAGGAGACCGTTTGCATCACGCTGCCGGTATCACCGACGCGTAAATCGCTGACTTTGGTGTGATGCCCGTCGCGATTTACGCACCAAACCTCGTGCTTTCGCCCCGGGTCCAGGTTCCACGCCATCACCAGGCCGTCCTTCTCTTCGGGATCTGCACCAATTTGGCCGCCGGAGCCGTTCTCACAGTCCGGGCAGGTGTTCTCCATGGCCATGACTTCGATCTGGCCATCAGGCAGATTTCCATCCGAACCGTTGATCGGCAGGAAGTTCAACGCCCCGATCATCAGCAGGGCGATCGCCACGGCGGCGGCCAGCCCCTGGTACGACCAGGAGAACCTGCGCTGCGGTGGTGCCGCCGGCTTCGGCGAGGATGGAGAGGTGAGGATGGGGGGTGGATGCATTTGTTCGGGCGTCTGGAGTTCCGTCTCGAAACGGGCCATCAGCCGATCTTTTGCTCCAGCCGGTGGCTCAATCTGCTCCACAGAGCAGGCAAGGCCTTGCAAACTCAACTCGATTTGAGTGAGTTCGGCGCGACACATGGGGCACCTGGCGAGGTGGTGTTCCATTCGCTGCTGGTCGTCCCGTTCGAGGTTGCGCATGGCAGCCTCTTCCAAATGCTCCTGACAGAACAGGCAGTCATCGGGGTTGTGATTCGTGTGCATGTTAGTTATCGTCATGTTGCACCAACGCCTGTAAATCTCCGGATCCCTGTAGTTTTCTCAATGCGAGACGCATTCTCGTTTTGATTGTTCCAAGCGGAACATCCAACTTCTCCGAGATCTCTCGCTGCGTCAATCCGCCGAAGTAACCAAGTTCGAGTACGACTCTCTGATTCTCAGGAATTTCGTTCAATACCTTCCGAATTACCTGGCCATTTGTTGCGGCTACCGCTTGCGCGTCAACAGGTGCGTCCGTATCGCGCAACGTATCCATGAGCAACTCTGGCTCCTTCGACTCCGCCTTCTGCGGTCGACGCTGCCTCTTTCGGATTTCATCAATTGCGATGTTGTGCGTAATACTCAACAACCAACTGATGAGCGTCCCGCGTGAATCCGAGAATCGGTTCGATCTCCTCCAGGCCCGCAGGAATGCCTCCTGCATGAGATCTTCCGCGTGATCCCGGTCGCTAATCATGCGATAGGCGAACGAGTACACCGGCTTGCTGTACCTCTCGTACAGCATCTCCATGGCTGCGGGATTTCCTGCGGCCAGGGCTTTCATGAGATCGGCGTCCGAAACATCGTCTGGAATTGCCGTGGTAGGACACGAAGTGTTCTTTCGGGACACGTGGTCAACACCAACCTGTTCCGGAACTAGCCGATTCACTGATGTATACGGAAGGCGTACAAATATGGATGTATAGGGACGTCATTAATAGCTCCCGGCTGATTCGAGGTGCAATTCACCGAACCACCGCACAAATCCACCATCCGGTCCCGCTGGGTCTGAACTGACTATTTGGTGCATTGCATCGAGCGTTTCGTCAGTTTTTGGGAAATCCGACCGGATGTGTCCACCGCGACTTTCCTCGCGGGTCAGTGCAGAAAGCGTAACCTGTTTGCTGATGAGGCGCATGTTTCGGCTGATCAGCGCCTCACGGTCCGCAACAATTGGTATGTCTGGCAGATCATCCAGATACGCGAGCGCCCGGCGGAGTCCATCGCCATTTCGTACAACGCCCACAAACTCCGACATGCGGCGGCGAACCTCCAGCCGGGTTGCCGCTGTTTCCGGAATCGGAACCACTGGCAGCGGACGCGCTGGTTCGGGATCGCCCATCTCTGGTAATCCAGATTCTATGAGGAAGTCAGCCGAGTTGATTCCGAATACGAGACCTTCCAAAAGACTGTTGCTCGCCAGGCGATTGGCACCATGTACGCCGGTGCAGGCAACTTCTCCGATTGCGAGGAGGCCGGGCTTCGACGTGCGACCCTGGGCATCTGCAATCACGCCGCCCATGAAATAGTGCGCGGCAGGAGCCACCGGAACCAACTCTTCTGTCATGGAGATTCCCGCGCTCGCGAGTGTCGAATCAATCGTTGGGAACCGTGCCTTGATCATTTTGGCATCAAGGTGACGGACATCCAGGAAGACTTCGTTATCTGGTATTTGTGTGATTTGGCGCTGAATTTCACCAGCAACAACGTTGCGAGGAGCCAGTTCCGCACGCTCATCGACGTGCAGCATAAATCGCTCGCCAGCACTGTTCAGCAGGTGCGCGCCTTCGCCACGAACCGCTTCCGAAATCAGGAATGGCGCAACGCCCTCCTTGCGCAACACGGTGGGGTGGAACTGCGTGAACTCCAGGTCGGCGAGGGTTACCCCGGCCCGAAGTGCCATGGAGACTCCATCGGCCGTGGCGCCCTCTGGGTTGCTGCTAATGTTCCAGAGTTGGCCGGCACCGCCGTTTGCGAGCACGGTCGCGCGGGAGCGAATCCGTTCGAGATCGCCATTCTGGTGAAGAACCGTCACGCCACCCACGCTCTCATCCGAGCTGAGTACGAGGTCGACGGCCAGGCCGAATTCCACGATGCGCGTATTACGCCGTTGTTGGATTTGGGCGATAAGCGCGCGTTCCATTTCAGCCCCGGTTGCATCCCCGCCAGCGTGGAGAATTCTGCGTTGACTATGCGCTCCCTCGTTTCCGAGATGAAGCTCCTCGCCCTCGCGATCGAACACGGCGCCCTGGCTGAGCAGCCAGCGCACGGCGCTGGCACCGCGTTCTACCAGTGCGCGTGTGGTCTCGTGGTCAGTAAGTCCCGCACCGGCGGCGACAGTGTCCACGAAGTGCTGCTCGGCAGAGTCGTCCGGACCAATGGCTGCAGCCATTCCGCCTTGGGCATAGCGAGTGTTACTTTCGCCGATCTCATTTTTCGTGATGATGGTGATGGAGGCCGAATCATCCAGACGCAGCGCAAAGCTGAGCCCGGCGATACCGGTACCGATGACTACGACATCGGTACTGCTTTCTTCATTCCATACTCGCAAGCGATCCAGCTCGTGAAACATCGGCACCTGGATTACTCCGACGTTGTGGAGAGATCCAGGAAGCCTCGATCTGTCACGCGTGCTTCTGGAATAACGGAAAGAGACATGAACGCCAGCATACCGAACGGATCATCCAGCTTACCGCCTAAAGAGGCGACGGACTTGCCAAGCCCATCATACGTCCGGGCAACGTCGGCCAGCGGTTCTACCGTCATCAAGCCTGCAATAGGCAACGGCAGATCACCCAGCACCTCGCCATCTGCCACGACAGCCAATCCTCCCTGGGATTCGGCCACCGTTGCGATAGCGGCGAGGATGTCTTCATCGCGCACGCCGACGGCGATGATGTTGTGTGCGTCGTGCGCAATTGTGCCTGCAATTGCCCCGCGTGTGAACCCGAATCCACGAGTGAATCCAACGCCGACTCGCCCGGTAGCATGGTGTCGCTCAACGGCAACGGTTTTGAGCAGATCGTTTGACGGGTCTGAGACAGCAAGCCCGTCTTCAACCTTTGGCGTGATGTCGATGCGCCTGGTCACGATTTGGCCAGGAATAACCTCCACGCCACTGGTTGCCAAATCTGGAGTGATGCGGAGTTGCGACCGGCGAACCGGTGCGACGTTCACTGTCTGGAGGAGTTCCCGCGGGATATCGCCTACCGGCAATTCTTCCACCATGCGACCGTTCTCCGCGACGACCTTGCCCTTGTAGATCGTTTTCGCCACGGTCATCGATTCCAGGTCTGAAAGAATCGCGAGGTTCGCTTCGTACCCGGGTGCTACGGCACCGATGGAATCTTGTTGCCAGTATTGGGCAGCATTCCAGGTGGCCATGCGAATGGCGCGAACCGGATCCAGGCCCTGGGCCACTGCCAGGCGCAAGATATCGTTGACGTGCCCCACCTCTGCGAGATCGTGGCAATCTCGATCGTCTGATGCGAAGCAGATGCGCGGATAGGTGACATCATCAACCAGCGGGAGCAGTTCCGTGAGGTTCTTTTCATTGGACCCCTCGCGGATCATGATCATCATGCCGTTGCGCAGTTTCTCTCGTGCTTCTTCCAGCTCAACAGATTCGTGATCGGAATCGATACCCGCAGCGATGTATGCAGCAAGCGGTTGTCCTACAAGGGTTGGGCTATGACCGTCCACACGGCGACCACGCGCCGCTGCCATGATGTCGGCTATTTCCGGATCCGCAGCGAGCACGGCCGGGAAATTCATCATCTCACCGAGACCAACGGATTCGGGCCAGGTGAGCATCTCTTCGATGTCTTCGAGTGGCCACTCGGCGCCGGGGCTTTCGTGTTCACTGGCCGGTACACAGCTTGGCACGGTGAAGTGGACGTGGAGTGGAGCACTCTTGGCCGCGTCATGCATGGCGCGGACGCCGTCCAGCCCGGCTACATTTGCCATTTCATGCGGATCGGTCATGATCGCGCCAGTACCGTGCGGAACCACTGCCTCCGCAAATCGTGGCATCCAAAGCAAACTCGCTTCAGTGTGGATGTGGGCATCGATAAAGGAGGGGGCAACTACCTCTCCATTCAATCGAATCTCGTTACGTACCAACGGGAAATCGCCCACGCCCACGATAACGCCGGCATCGATGGCGACATCGGCCTCGATAAGTTCTTCGGTAAATACATTTAGGACCTTGCCGCCACGGATCACCAATTCGGCTTCGTATTGGCCCTGGGCAACTGCAATGCGCCGACGCCACTTCCATTTCCACTTGTTGGTTTCAGCTTGTGCCGGCGTGAGTTCGTCAGTCACCGTTGAGAATCCTTTCGGTCTAGTCCAATTGTCTTTCGATCGTGGTCAGCAAGTCTTCCAGGTGCGGGTGGCGCTCACGCACGAACTGGCCGATATCGTTTGCGCGGGTAAAGGGGAGTTCGTAGTGCTCTGATACGGCCACACCCTGGTCAACTTCGTCCCACGCTGCGGTTTGATGTTCTTCCAGGAATCCCCTGGCAATGCGGGGAATCGCTATGCGCGCAAGACGCGCCCGCGAGCTCTGCCTCCAGGGGCTCTCTTCGTCGGCATAGAGCCCGGGAGAACTCATCCAGAGCACCACTTCAAAGCCATCTTTGCCGACTCGCACATCGATACGACCAAGCTCGTCGTCGGCGGCAATGGTCCACACATTTTGCTCGTTCACCATTCCGTACGCGTAGTAGCCGGCATCCTTGAGGGATCTCAGCACCGGCTCCAGTGCCTTGCGATCGTGCGCAATGGTTTCGTCCGGGAGAAGATCATCGCTATCCTGGAAAAAATGGGGGTTGTCTGGGGTCACGCTGAACTCGCTTCCTCCTGTTGATTACGGTTGCTGGCAGCAGGCTGCCAGCAGATGGCATCAGTATAGTGGCGAAGCTGGAAGGAACGCTGTACGGAGGGCCCCAGCACAACCCGGTGTTCCTTAGAGAATTAAGGTATTTGCCTTAACACGGTGTAGGCCGGTTTTGGACAGCTTTTCTGAGTATCTTGATGATGTACTTCAATTAGTGCATGGTGATAAAGAATCTGTCGGAAAAAAAATTGTTCCGCAAACTATTCTCTTCCGAAAGTGCACCTCCCGGTCAAGACTCTATCTTGATTTGTTGACAATCCACATACGTTGCGATTAAGATGTCGAGCAATCAGACAAATCGAGATAAACGAGTGTCCGCAGTGAGGCGATGCTGCCGTTTCGGGCCAATGGCGTTTCCGACTCTGGTCTGACCGCGTTCTGTTTCGCCAGGTAAAAGCACCCTGGTAATGGCACATGGTGTGTCATAGCACGTTTCGAATCGGGCGGGAGCCCGATAACGGAGGTAACGGAAATGGTCGATTCCCGGATTGAGGGCCTTCTCTCGGATTTTCGCGCCGGCAAGGTTGATCGCCGGAACTTTATTGTGCGCGCAGTTGCACTTGGTCTGTCAGCTAGTGCTATCGGCACGCACATGCGTGCATTTGCGCAAGATGCTTCGCCAGAAGCCAACGAGCTTGGTCCTGGCACCATTGGTCGCCTCGATGTTGAGCACATCGAGAGCACTGATGCTGGCATGATCAAACTTTATAGTTCCTGGCCGATGAGCGCCGCTTCCGAGCAGATTGGTGGCGATAGCGCCGAGGCAGTACGCCTTGCCGTCGAACTTTGGGGAGCCGCCGCCGGTGGTTACGCCATCGAATATGAAGCGCTCGATGATGGTATCGCCGCGAACAACGGAGCCTGGGATGCGGTGCTCGAGGCTGAAAATGCTTCCATCGCGATTGGTGATGAAGACTGCATGGTCTACATCGCCACGTACAACTCCGGTGCTGCCGAAGTTTCGATTCCGCTGACCAACGAGGGTGGCCTCGCCATGATCAGCCCGGCCAATACCGCCATTCAGCTCACAAAGGAAAACGACCTCAATCCGGAAGGGTACCCGGAAGTTCTCTATCCGACCGGTGAGCGCAATTACATGCGCGTGATTGCGGCCGATGACCTGCAAGGTTCTGCCGGTGCTAACTACGCAATCAATGGCCTTGGGAAGTCACGCGCATTTGTGCTGCACGACAACCAGACCTACGGACGAGGCCTCGCCGATGTGTTCCAGACCACGTTCGCAGAACTTGGTGGAGAGGTCCTCGGCTTTGAGGCGTACGATTACAACGCTCCTGAGTATCAGGCGCTCATGAATCGTATCGCCAGCCTTGGCCCAGACATCGTGTACTGCGGTGCCATCCTTAACCTGAACGCAGCCAAGGTTATGCAGGATATGCGAGAGGTTATGCCAGACGCTGAAGCCGTGACCTTCATGGGACCAGACGGTCTCTTCAATCAGGAGTGGATCGATGGTGCCGGTGAAGCAGCCGAGGGCGCACTGGTCACATTCGGCGGGCTTCCACCAGAAGAACTCGAAGGTCCAGGTGAAACCTGGGCGAACATGATGCGCGAGCGCCTCGGCCACGAGCCTGATGGCTATAGCTCCTACACCTTCCAGGCGGCTGTTGTGGCTCTAAACGCCATTGACGCAGCAGCGACGAAGGATCGCAAGGCGATTCTGGACGAGATGATGGGCACCACAGACTTTGTGGGTCTGGCCGGAAGCTGGAGTTTCACAGAGACGGGCGATCCTGATACCGCCCAGCTCTCTATTAACCGGGTTGATGGTGGCGTGTTTACATTCCAGGACGCCATCACTCCGCCGGAATCCTAATCCGCGAATTTGTTTTCTAAGGTGATCCAATCCGGATCGGGGCAACCTGGTCCGGATTGGTTAAGCCGGGGCGCCATGGCGTGCCTGGATATAGCCACAAGGGTTGGGATGAGACGATGAATTGGACGTTGTTCTTTCAGATGTTAATCATCGGACTTGCTACTGGTTCGTTGATAGCATTGATTGCCCTCGGGTACACACTCGTATACGGCATCGTCGAGCTTATTAATTTCGCCCATGGCGAAGTCTTTATGATGGGCTCGTTCCTTACTGCCTCGATTTTGGGGTGGGTTGGAGTCACAAACGAAAATTCGTACGTGCAAATAATTGGTGTGCTTCTCCTGGCAATGGTTGCCAGCATGATCTTTTGCGGGGTGCTCAATTCCTTCATCGACCGGGCGGCATACAAACGCCTGAGGAATGCTCCCCGGCTGGCACCTCTTATCGCGGCCATTGGGTTCAGCTTTATCTTGCAGAACCTGGCAATCTACTGGCGCGGTCCAAATCCGATTCTTCCTCCACGAATCCTCCCAACCGAGTT
The DNA here is from genome assembly GCA_964526965.1 of uncultured Sphaerobacteraceae bacterium. Lineage (GTDB taxonomy): Bacteria > Chloroflexota > Chloroflexia > Thermomicrobiales > UBA6265 > UBA6265. The sequence goes on from CAZGML010000009.1 coordinate 28,317, forward strand.
CGCAACCTACAACATCCTTCAGGAGTGGGCGATTTTCGGCGGGTTCTTCGATGACAAATTCATCCGCTTCATGGCCAAGGACGCGGCCGTCATCGGCCTTACCATCCCGCTGCTTATTGGTATGACCTGGTTTGTCTATCGCACTCGAATCGGCACCGCCATGCGCGCTACAGCGCAGGATCGCGAAGCCGCCGCCCTGATGGGTATTGATATCAACCGCACCATTGGTGTTGCGTTCCTCCTCGGCGGAATCCTCGCTGGTGCGGCTGGCACGATTGCCCTTGTGTACAACAACTCAGCCCGGTTCAATATGGGATTCCAATATGGGCTCTTCGCCTTTACGGCCGCCGTCCTCGGAGGTATCGGAAACCTTGCCGGCGCCGTGGTTGGCGGTTTGATGATCGGCTTTGTGTGGGCCATGAGCGATGGCTGGTTGCCGACAGTTATCCCCGGCTGGGGTGCCCAGTGGACCAATACAGTCATCTTCTCGATCCTCGTCCTGGTGCTCGTGTTCCGTCCTGCCGGTATCTTCGGCAACTCAACGACTGAAAAGGTCTGATACAGAAAGGAGCACTCACCATGGCAGTTTCTTCCGTACAGGCCAGAACGCAAGCATTCTTTAACGAACGTAAGGAGGAAGATCGAGAGCGCCTTCGCAAGGTGATTATCGGTGCGATAATCTTGTCGCTCTATCCCATCATCGATCAAATCTTCGGCTTCGGGCTTTTGCCCTCATTAATCCCGCTAATCATGTACGCAATATTGGCGTTGGGCCTCAATATCGTGGTCGGTTACGCCGGCCTGCTGGATATCGGGTACGTCGCCTTCTTCATCATTGGTGTGTATTCACAGGCGTTCCTGACGTCGCCAAACTCAATCTTTGTACGGAATGGACTCATCCCGGAGTTCATGCAAGGGTTCTGGGTGGCAATGTTGTTCGGTTGGGTTCTCTCGGCCATATTCGGTGTCATCATCGGTGCGCCAACGCTTCGCCTTCGTGGTGACTACCTGGCCATCGTTACATTGGGTTTTGGCGAAATCGTACCGGATTTCTTCACGAATGCTGCGGCTGTAACGGGGGGCCCGCGAGGCATTGGCCAAATCGCCAGACCCCCTACTATCCCGCTACCAGGTGGTCATGAGATTTCGTTCTCTACGACCGATCATGTCGAGTGGTTTTATCTGCTCATGGCAGTTGGATTGCTCAGCATGTTTATGATTACCCGGCTCTACGATTCCCGGATGGGACGGGCGTGGCAAGCGATTCGTGAGGACGAAATCGCAGCCGTCAGCGTCGGTATCCCCGCCGTAGGAACCAAGCTCTGGGCATTTGCGCTTGGGGCGTCGTTCGCCGGCTTTGCCGGATCCGTCTACGGCGGATATGTGCAGGTGGTGTATCCGGACCAGTTCCAGTTCTCGCTTTCCATTCTGCTGCTCGCTATGGTGATCCTCGGTGGTATCGGAAACATTTACGGCGTGCTGGCCGGAGCGTTGATTATCGGTACATTCGACCGAATCCTGGCGGTCAAGCTTACCGGGCCTCTCAACGCGCTCGGTCGTCAAATGATAGAGTGGGGTGGACCGTTCGAAGAGATCGGCGAGTTCTTCTCTGAACACTCATTGACATCGGACAGATTCCTGATCTTCGGACTCGCACTTGTCCTTGTTATGACCCTGCGACCGGGCGGACTCTTCCCGAGCAAGCAGCGCGCTGCAGAAATGGCTGGTGACGACGAAGACTTCACCTTCGATGAGTTCGAAGGCGATGAAACAGCGCGCGAGGCGCGGCAGAAAGGGGAGTGAAATGGCAGAAGTAACCACAACCGCTGCCTCGCCAACGGGAAATGACACGACCGACATTACGCTTGAAACTCGCGGTCTCACCCAGATCTTCGGTGGTCTGGTAGCTGTGGATGCTGTCGACCTGAAAATCGAGAGAGGTTCGATCACCAGCGTGATCGGTCCCAACGGAGCAGGGAAAACGACGTTCTTCAACATGATCGCCGGAATCTATAAACCTACCCGGGGTGAGATATTGTTCAACGGCGAACAGATTGCCAAGGACAATCAGAGCCTGCGGCCAGATCAAATTACCAAGGCAGGAATCACCCGAACGTTCCAGAACATTCGTCTCTTCGGTAACGTCAGCGCAATTGATAACGTGCTCATGGGCATGCACACACGAATGAATGCCATGCCGTGGCATGCTGTATTGCGCACGAAGGGTCAGCGCGAGGAGGAGTTTCGTAGCAGGGAGAAGGCCTACGAACTGCTCGATTACGTTGGCCTCAGAGGGGCGGCTCGCGCCACTGCCAGAAACCTCAGCTACGGTGATCAACGTCGCCTGGAGATCGCTCGCGCGCTTGCGAGTGAACCGAAGCTGCTGCTGCTCGATGAGCCTACCGCCGGTATGAACCCGCGCGAAACGGCGACATTGACGACGTTTATCGATACGATGCGGAACGATCTCGATGTGACCATTCTGCTCATCGAGCACGATATGAAAGTCGTGATGGGAATATCGGATCATGTTGCGGTGCTGGATCACGGTGTCAAAATCGCCGATGGCACCCCACAAGAGGCGAGGGAGAATCCCAAGGTGATCGAAGCGTATCTCGGGGCTGGCTCAGAAGAAGTCATCGCCCGTCTGTCCGGAAGGCCTGTGGCTGTTGAAGAAGAGGGGTCGACTAATGGCAGCAACAGCTGAACGTGAAAGCGTCCTGACGCTGACCGATGTTCACTCCTATTACGGGCATATCCACGCCCTAAAGGGCATCTCCATTGACGTGAAAGCCGGTGAAGTGGTGACCCTCATTGGGTCAAACGGTGCCGGCAAGAGCACGACGCTCAGAACGATCTCTGGCCTGCTGGCACCGAGAACTGGTTCTGTAACGTACAAAGGCGATGAGATCGGCGGCGTTCCTCCGCACAAGGTCGCCGAGATGGGAATATCACAATCTCCGGAAGGGCGCCGCATCTTCCCGCGCATGACCGTGATGGAAAACCTGGCGATGGGCGCCTTCGTTCATGGCAATCCGGATCCTGCCGATCTTGATCGCGTGTTCGAACTCTTTCCACGTCTGAAAGAGCGCACTACCCAGAACGCCGGCACCATGAGCGGTGGTGAACAGCAAATGCTGGCCATTGGCCGCGCTTTGATGCAACACCCGCAGCTCCTGCTTTTGGATGAACCCAGCATGGGTCTCAGTCCGATTCTCGTCGAGCAGATCTTCAGCATTATCAAGAACATCAACGAACAAGGCACCACGGTCCTGTTGGTGGAGCAGAATGCGCTAATGGCACTCGCTGTGGCGAACCGCGGCTACGTTCTGCAAACGGGCCAAATCGTATTACACAATGATGCCAATGCGTTGCTCGCTAATGAGACCGTCCGCAAGGCGTATCTCGGCGAGGAGTAGACGAAACACAATGGTTGCGGCGTCGGAAGCAATTCCGGCGCCGTTTCGCTGTGCTCGCTGGTCTTTAGATTGTCGGGTGAAAATGTTGATCTGGAGTATCATAATCAGTTGGATGAAGTGTACATACATTTCTTCAAAACCCATTTAAATGAACTTCATAACAGGAAACGGGAAATCCATGGGATTTAAAGTACGAACGAATACGGTAAACATGCCCAGGCGAATCGAACGCCTGAATGAGCTGAGCTACAACCTCTGGTGGACATGGCATCTGCCTGCCCGATCACTCTACAAGGAGCTTGATCCAGTCCTTTGGGAAACCGTGAAGCAAAACCCGGTGCTTTTCCTGCACCGTATTGAGCCCGAACGACTGGTACGAGCAGTCGCTGACCCTGCATTCCTCAGCCGATATGACGAGGTGATGCGAACCTTCGACGCCATGTTGCAGGGACGAGACTCCGATACCTGGCTCGCGTTGAATCACCCGGAAATGCTCGGCAAGCAGGTGGCATATTTTTCAGCTGAATTCGGTTTGCATCCAGCATTGCCAATCTACTCGGGCGGACTCGGTGTCCTCGCAGGTGACCACATTAAGGAAGCCAGCGATATGGGCATACCGCTCACTGCGGTGTCGTTGCTCTATCGGCAGGGCTATCTGCAGCAGCGTATCGATAACACCGGCTGGCAACACGATGTGCCCGCGATTCTGGAGCCGGATTCCGAACCGGTGCAGCAAGTGATGAATGGCGATGGCACGCCCCTCTATGTAGAAGTGGATCTTCACGATATCGAAGGCATGCTGAAGCTGGCCGTCTGGCAGGTTAAGGTTGGCCGCGTTTCCCTTTACTTGCTCGATTCGGACGTTGAAGGCAACCCGGAGTGGACCCGCGAACTCTCCAGCCGACTTTACGGCGGCGATACCTGGCACCGGTTACGCCAGGAGATCGTGCTGGGCATTGGTGGTGTGCGGCTGTTGCGTAAACTCGGAATTAAGCCAACATATTGGCACGCGAACGAAGGTCACGCCGCTCTCAGCATGGTTGAACGCGTACGTGAGTATGTCCAGGACGGCATGGACGTAGAGGACGCCAAGAAGAAGGTGGCACAGCACACCGTCTTCACCACGCATACACCGGTACCTGCAGGTCACGATATCTTCAGCGAAGAGCAGATCGACCGCTACTTCGAGAACTACTGGCCCGAGCTCAATATGACGCGGGATGAGTTCTACGCTCTCGGCAAGCATGGGGACAAGCCCGGATTCAACTTCACTGCGCTTTCTATGCGCCTGGCGAACCATCGCAATGGAGTTAGCAAGAAGCACGGCGAGGTCAGCCGTCAGATGTGGCACGATATTTTCCCGGACGCCACGGCCGAAACCGCGCCCATCAAGCACATTACCAACGGAGTGCACCTGCGAACCTGGATCGGCAAACATATGCGCGAGGCCTATGCCCGCTATCAGCCGCAGTATTGGAAGGACCAGCAAGAGAAGGAATACGTTTGGGATACGATTCTGAACATCCCCGACGAAGAGTTCTGGAACGCACACATCCGCGCCAAGCAGAGCCTGAACACCGCCATGGATGAGCGATCTCGTACCCGATTTGCCGGTGGCGATTTTGATGCCTGGCAGGTGATGAGTTCAGGTCCACTGCAAAGCCCGAAGGTGCTGACACTCGGCTTTGCCCGCCGCTTTGCCACCTACAAGCGTGCGACCCTGCTGTTCCGCGATATCGATCGACTGCAGCGGATTCTCACTAATCCGGAATTCCCGGTACAACTCGTTTTTGCGGGCAAGGCCCACCCGGCTGACGAAGGTGGCAAGGAACTGATCCGTGAGATCTACATGACCGCTCGCGATCCGAAATTCGGGGGACGCATCGCCTTTGTTGAGGATTACGAGATGGGCGTTGCCCGCAATCTGGTTTCCGGCGTTGATGTATGGGTCAACAACCCGCTCTATCCACTGGAAGCATCTGGTACCAGCGGCATGAAGGCCGCTGCCAATGGCGTACCGAACTTCTCTATTCTGGACGGCTGGTGGATCGAAGGCTACCAGCAAGATCCACCCAACGGTTGGGGAATCGAATCGGCCAGCCATCTCGAAGGCGACGAGCAGGATGAGTTCGAGGCGAATGCCATGTACGACCTGCTGGAGCACACCATTGTGCCGCTTTATTACAAGCGGGACTCCGATGGCATCCCCCGGGAGTGGATCAAGATAATGAAGGAAGCGATCCGCACCAACGCGCCGGCCTTCAGCGCCCGGCGGATGTTGATCGACTACGTCGAACAGCTTTACAGCGCTGCCGCTCGCGGAGAATAGAGGCAAGAAATAGCGTCCGGCCGGAGTAAACCCAGCCGGACGCTATTGTGTGCAGGAAAATCAGGTAGAGCCCAACCCGCGCAGTTGCCGCAGTAGCTGTGTCTGCGCTGTGTAATCGGGTCCGCCGGCCTGGTCCGATATGAGATCCTGATAGACCACCAGGTCAAACGCAGAGCGCTCCTGCTCGCTGGCGGATTCCAGCCACGAGGCCAACAATTCTTCGCCGGCCGGCGTGGTGTAGCGGCGGTAGGAGAGCCACCACCAACCAATGGCGATTCCAATGATGGCGATTGCAATGGCAAACACGCCGATTGCCGACATCGCTTTCACACTTGGCACCGTGGTGAGCGCCGCCAGGAAGCCGGAAATTCCAATGAGAATGAGCATTCGATTTCGATCAGATTGCACGTGCGGTGTCATGGCTCCATTGGCAGCGAGTGATGATTCAATGGAATCCCGCACCGGTTCTGTAATGGCCCGCATCTCGTACACCGCATCCGTACCGATGACGCCCTTGTCGTCGGCATAGGACCGGAGCGCATCAATAGCCGGGTTGGAGGCGCCAGCGGACAACTGAATTTTGCCACCACTCAGCGGCGTAATCTCATCGCGATGTACGGCTTCCAGGAGCATTGCGGCTGGTATCTCTTCCCTGGCCCTGCCAACGTGCAGGGCCGCCGCTTCCCACGGCGAGAGCGAGTGCTCCGTTGCCTGTACATCTATAGTCCGCCGTGAGAGCCAGAAGGCGAATGCCGGTATCGCTAAGCCCGCCAATGCCGTCACGATTGCCATCGGGATCGTGGCAGCGTGCAGGGCATCCTGCAGCCGAGTTCGCTCCAGGCGTTCGGGTTCCCCAAATTGGATGTTGTAGCTGAACTCCAGCAAGCCGACGAAAACCCCGTTTGGCATGTTGCCTTGCGCGAACTGCTCATTCATGACGTCGTGCGTCGCAAGGATATTCTCTTCCGTCAGGCCGTTGAGGGGGAGGGCGTTTGGGCCGATCCACCAGACTGCCTGCGTCCTGGTGCGATCTTCCGGCACGAGCACGATCAGGATGATCCCATCGTTCGCGTCCTCACTCGTTTCGACTGCCTCTCCTTCAGCCCACGATTGCGCGATGTTGTCCAACGTCCCTTCATCGAAAGGCGGGCTGGCATCCTCTCGCAGGTGCTGGCGCACATCGAACGGAAGGTCCATATCATCGAGTGTCAGATCGAAAATGCGGACAGCCAGCGGCACGCCGGAATTGCGAGCCTCGTTAATCCGCTGATTGATTGCCCGCTCATCGTTTTCATTGAGCAGGTTCTCCGGCCAGGTTTCCAGCATGGGTGCATCGATCTCAATAGGCTTCAGCGTATCGCCCTCGCGCGCACCGACCGCGGAACTGGCCGGGACCAGAAGCATCAGGATCAGTATTAACCTGGTGAAAATTGCCCGCATCAGGTGGCCACCTCTGCCGAAACCGATGAATCCGCAACCTGGCTGCGGCTCGCGAATATGCGCGCTAGCGCGCTCCAGGCAGTGCCCACCGATACCGAAATGCATGCGGACACAAGCATCACAACAGGTAGGTGGTACCGATAGAAATCCGCCCGCATTCCAATCGCGAGCAACGCCAGCTCGCCCACGATGAGGCAGGCCACCAGCGCCTGCGGGGTCCACAGACCGCGCTTTGCGACGATCCAAAGGAGGATCACCCCGCCAGCCGCGGCAAATATGAGGTCGACGCCGACAGCGGTGCGATCAATCCCGATCCAGTCATATACGTACTGGATCGCCTTTTGGGAGGTGGAATTCGTGTAGGTAAGTTTGGAGCCAAAGCGCGAAAGGGCATCGAGAGGCCCTGAGGTCTGCACACCCGGCCAGGCTTCGGTTTGGGCTTCCATTTCACCGGCCCGGAACGAAAAGAGTCGCCACGTGCGTTCGATAGGGTTGACCCAGGTCCAGGGATAAATGGCCACAAATGCAGCGAACGCAATGAAGGGCTGGGCGATCAGCATCCAACCCGCTCGCTTGCCATTTTCTGATCGGTCGAGCCAGAGCCGAATCAGCCCATATACCACTAATGGCGGTGCAAGGAGCAGTGGCGTGAGCTTCGTTGAGCCACCGAGTCCTAGCATGAGCCCCAGGGCAATGGCTCTGGGCCACGTGGGTTTGGCAGCAAATTGCCAGGCTGCGATGAGTGCCAGAAGAAGGAGTAGAGCGAACGTGGCGTCGCTGAGAGCCTGCGTGCTGAGGACGATGTGGAGCGGGTGCCAGGCAAGGAAGACGGCGGCAGCGAGCCCTCCGATGCGATTGGTGAGGAGCCTCCCCAGTACATATGCCGCACCGGTTGAGAGCGCACCAATGAAGGCGTTGGTATTCCTTGCTGCCGTTATGGCGTCATCGGTCGGATACCCACCGGTTGCCCGGTACCAGTCCTGACCGTATTGATAATCCCAGGTTCCGGTGGCTCGAACATCTTCGCCCTGCAGCGACATACCGATGCCGATGACAATGCTGCCGAGCGGCGGCTGCCCCACGGTGACAGCGTAATCCTGCCAGGTGGGACCGAATGGGTCCGCCAGGTCCACAGCGTAATGGGCACGGCTTATCCATCTCGTTTCGTCGCGATCGAAGGAGGTCTCCTCAACCTGGCCCATATTGATGCCGAATGACACCGCAAACACGGCCGAGACAATGATGATATCCGGGATCAGCCTGCGCCAGCGGACAGGTTCTTCATCCCTGTCGCGAGTGACGGTCAGACACCAGATTGCCAGTGATACCAACAGGCCAACGGTGCTCCACAGCGCGATGAGACTGTTCGTCCAGACGCTGAGTGCAAAGAGCCCTGCAGAGAATGCAAGCGTGATGGCGATAATGCGCCATCGACGTGTATCGCCTGGATTGCAATCTCGCCACATCGAGACGATTCCGGCAGCCATGAGCACCGGCGCAACAACGGCGAGAGACGACTTGACGACACTCGCAACTCCGGTAATCTCCCGTACTGGTGGGGGAATATAGAGGCTGGTGTACCGCGTGAAGCGCATCAGGTAGACGTTGGCCTCGAACAACTGCCCGTTATCCAGCAGCGGCTGCACATGTTTGTCGATGTACTCAGTGATCGTCTCGTCGCTCAAACCGGTGGTATCGAAGGCGGATTCCCCGGCCGAGTAAACAACCGTGCTCTGTTCCGGATGCTCCGCAACCCAATGGATAAGGAAGACGATTCCGTCGTCAGCGCCCGGTGACGTTTCAACATCGTAATCGGCGCGGTATTGATCGGCGTATCCTGTGGCCGAATCCGCGGAGATAGTGTCGCCTTGTTGCACCACAAACGTTATCGGCACACCTGCGCGTTGGGCAAGGTTCGCATCGCGCTGAAGCGTATTGCGCTGGCCCTCTGTGAAGAGCGATTCGTCCGCCAGCATCGTTGGGTGACTTCCCTGTGCGACGGTCGATCCCAAAATCAGCGCCAGGCACAACGATATGGCAATAGTGATGGATTGCCTCATTGTGTCGACGCCTCCTGTGGTTGCAGGTCAACCTGCTTTGGTTTCGGGAGGAACTGGGCAGCGATGTAGCCAACGGTCACGCCGGCTGCCACGAACTCGCCGAGCATTATCGGCAGATAGTAGCGTTCGAACACGACTCGCAGGTTGAGAATAATCGTTACAAACTGGAAGACGATGAGGGCAGCGATCATCAGCTCTGCACTGCGAATTCCTTTGCGGATACCCACGTACGTCAGCAGGGCGATACCGGCGAGCGCAAGCCAGAGGTCGGCGCTGCTCAGGAGGCTCGCCAGGCGATCTAGCTGGATCCACTCGAAGATTTGCCTGGTCGAGCTCCAGGTGTTGCCAAGCGTATCCCACGTCATCTGCAGGCTTTGCAGCGGCGAATCCGTTTGGAACTGCGGATTGAGGTTGTATTGGTTTTCCATTTCCATCCGGCGGAAGTCGAGCATATAGAGTGTGCGTCGAATCGGATCTGGCCAGAGGTACGGATAGGTGAGAACAAACGTCGCCAGGGAAACAAACGGCGTGCTGATGAGCATCCAACTCATATCCGTAAATGCAGGAAGTCTCCAGAAGGAGGCGCTCTGCAACTCCCGGTTCTGCAACCGGAACCTCCAACCACGTAGCAACAGGAACGCTCCCACCGCGGCCAGTGGCACGCTTAACGCAAGCGGCGTGAACTTGTTACCCCCACCGATTCCGATGAGTACGCCAATAGCGATTGCCAACCACCAGCGTGGGTTGCGCATGAATTTAATCGTGCACAAGTACAACAGCGCCAACGTAAGCGTAAGAGTTGTATCTGCCAGGGCGATCCGGTTGTACCAGATCTCCAACGGGTTCGCGAGAAGCATCGCCGCTGCTGCGATACCGCCGACCGGATTGGATAAATGCCTCACCACGACATAAATGAGGGCCGCGCTGACACCCCCGAGGAATGCATTCCAACGTCGACCCGCCATCAGGTCATCGTCATCCGGATAGGTGCCGTATCGAACATTCCACTCGTTGGAGCGGCGGAAATCGTATGCCGGATTTGTCTCCAGGTCGCGGCCTTGCAGTACCAGGCCAAGTCCGATCGAGTAGGAGCCGATAGGCGGCTGTCCGCGAGAGAGGTATTGATGGTTCCAGGTAGGCCCGAATGGATCGGCGAGGTCCTCGAAATACCCGGCACGATTAATCCAGCGACTTTCGTCCGCATGGTATGCCTGGTCCTCAACTCCACTCAAATAAAAGCCGAAGCCGACCAGGAAGATGAGAAATGCGAGGATGAGATCCATTCGTCGACGTCGGCGCCGCTGGGGAAGGGCTTCCTGCACCCAACCGCTCTGTTCCGCTGGTGGATCGCTTTGGAGGCTGGGTACGGTCACCGATACTCCCGTTAGAATCGTCTCTTCGGAGTCTTGAGAAATGCTAACCTAGACGCAGCATTTCCCACCACGCGAACTAATGATACCCGCGGATTGGTGGACGGTGCCCTACGGGGCAGGACAGTCAGGTTGATCATTCGCATGAATCGAGAAGTTGGCCGGTTACTTGTTGCGAATCGGGGCGAAATCGCCCTGCGTGTGATGCGTACAGCCCATGAAATGGGGATCGAAACCATTGCCATATACGGCGATGGTGAGGAGCACGACCGCCATGTTAAATACGCCTCTGAAGCATGGCGCATTGGCGAGGGTGATGGCTTGCCTTACCTGCGTATCCCCCAGATTGTTGAGATAGCCCGGCGCGCCAATGCCGATGCGATTCATCCTGGATACGGATTCCTTTCTGAAAACCCGGCTTTCGTCAGGGCTGTGCAGGAGGCGGATCTCATCTTCATAGGCCCGACTGCTGAATCCATGGAGCAGTTAGGCGACAAGATCTCAGCACGCAAGGTTGCAGAGAAGGCTGGTGTGTTGCCGGTTCCGGGTATTCCCGATGCAGTTCCCTCGATCGAGGAGGCCAGCCGCATCGCTGACGATATCGGGTACCCCGTCGCCGTGAAGGCAAGCGCAGGGGGTGGCGGACGTGGCTTTCGCGTCGCGCATGCTGCAGATGAATTGGAAGCAGCGTTCGAGGGTGCACGCGGGGAAGCTGAACGCTACTTCGGCAATCCGGATGTCTTCATAGAGCGCTACGTCTCTAACCCTCGGCACGTGGAAGTACAGGTGTTTGTCGATGCAGAAGGGCGTATCATCGCATTCCCGGAGCGCGAGTGTTCCATCCAGCGTCGACACCAGAAACTGGTCGAAGAGACGCCATCAACGGCTGTTACACCTGAGCTTCGTCGAAAGCTGCAGAATGCGTCCATTCAGTTGGCCAGGGCAGCCAACTACAAAAATGTTGGCACCATTGAATATTTGTTAGACGAGGACGGCTCATTCTATTTTATGGAGGTCAACGCCCGAATCCAGGTGGAGCACACGGTCACGGAGATGGTGACCGGCTACGATATCGTTGCCGAACAACTCCGCGCCGCCAACGGTCTCCCGAGCAGCTTCGAAAATGAACGCCTGGATCCGGTTGGCTGGAGCATCGAGTGTCGCATCAATGCTGAGGATCCCGCCGATGATTTCCGTCCATATCCAAATACGTTGACACGGGTGGATCCGCCAATCGGCTTTGGTGTGCGTGTTGATAGCTCACTGCAATCTGGCGACACGATTTCCGGCATGTACGATTCGCTCATATCCAAGGTGATCACCTGGGGACGTACTCGCGACGAAGCGATTAGCCATATGACACGAAGCCTGGATGACTACAAGATCGAAGGCGCTCCCAGCACGATTCCATTCCACAAACAAGTCCTGAAAACGGACGATTTTATCGCTGGCAGAACATATACGTCGTTCCTGGAGAAGCACCAGGAGGAAATCGTTGCCGCGCTTAGCCCTTCCGCCGAAAGCAGCGAGAGTGCCAACGGCGAGCCGGATAGCCCAATGCCGCTACTGATTGAGGTGGATGGGCATCGATTCGACGTGAAGGTCTACGGCGCTGTTGCTCCCGTCCAGGAGAACAAAAAGGCGAGGAAGAAGCGAGGCCGTAAAGCCGGTGCCTCCAATGCGGAGAGCGATGACAGCGAGATTCGCAGTCCGGGCCAGGGCACGGTGCTGCGGGTCGAAGTCGATGCCGGGCAGGCTGTTTCCAGCGGCGATGTGATATGCGTCGTCGAATCCATGAAAATGGAAAACGAGATCGTCGCCCGCCGTGATGGCACCATTGCGTCTGTCGAAGTGGTTGCCGGCCAGTCAGTTGGTCGTGGCGAGGTACTGGCGAAGATCGATTTATCATGAACCAGGGTCACGTCACCGTACTGCTTAATGAAGCCATAGATTCCCTCCAGCCGCAGGCCGGGGGTATCTATATCGATGGCACCTTTGGCGGCGGCGGCCATAGCCGCGAGTTGCTGGAGCGCGTGAATGGCGACGTCACGCTGTACGCGATTGATGCGGATCCCGATGCCATCGCCCGCGCCGAAGAACTGCAATCGACTCAGATAGGGCGTGGGGTCATTCCCGTTCACGATAATTTCCGTAACCTGGCCGATATCTCTTGTGACCTCGATATTGATGGAGTCGACGGGTTGCTGCTGGACCTGGGGTTGTCGTCGTTCCAGTTAGACCAGGCAGAGCGCGGCTTTGCGTTCCGCTTCGACGGCCCGCTGGACATGCGGTTCGACAACACCACAGGTATCTCCGCCGCCGAACTGGTGAACACCGCCCCTGCGGAGGAGTTGGCCGATATTTTCTGGCGCTTTGGGGAAGAGAAACAAAGTCGGCGCATAGCGCGTACAATTGTGAATCGACGAACGGACGCACCTTTTGAGTCCACGGCCGATTTGGCAGCAGTGATCGAGAAGGCGGTGGGAGGTCGACGCGGTCGGGCAATCCACCCAGCTACGAGATCGTTCCAGGCATTGCGCATCGCCGTGAACGAGGAGCTGACTGCGCTCGAGGAAGTGCTTTCGGCGGCAGTCGATCTGTTGAACCCGGGCGGACGGCTGGTAGTAATCAGCTTTCACTCTCTGGAAGACCGCATTGTGAAACGATTTATGGCGCGGGAGAGCACAGATTGCATTTGTCCGCCGGACGTGCCCGTCTGTGTGTGTCATCATTCTGCAGTGCTGAAGCGCATCGGCAAGCCGATAAAGCCCACAGCAGATGAACAAGCCATCAATACCCGGAGTCGATCCGCGATAATGCGTGTGGCTGAACGCCTCGCGTGATCGACGCACGCTGAGGAGCGTGATGAAACGCTATACCCTGAATCAGGTCCTGGAGGGAACTGGCGGCGAACTGAGCCGACCGGTACCGGACCGTGAAATCGAATTGGAGCTCGAACGCGATTCCCGCCGTATGCCACGCAAGAGTGGTCTCTACATTGCCCTTTCCGGCGTTCAACACGATGGCCACGAGTTCGTGCAATCTGCAATCGATAACGGAGCGGTGGCTGCCATTGTTTCACGAGAATGGGCGCAATCGCATCCGGAGATCGATATCCCGTTGATCATGGTGGACGATCCCGGCAAGGCCCTGCAGCGCTGGGCCGCTTGGCAACGTCGCCGCCTCAAGGCGAAGGTCATCGGTATTACCGGAAGCATCGGCAAAACGAGCGCAAAGGAATCGATTGCCGCAGTACTCGGGCAGCGATTCAAGGTGTTCCGCAGTCCCGGCAACTTCAATAACGAGGTCGGACTGCCACTCAGCTTGCTCGATTGTCCGGAAGACGCCGAGATCATCGTGCTCGAGATGGGTGGTGCGTATGCGTTCGGTGAACTTACCCTTCTGGCGGAGATTGCCAGGCCCGATATCGGCGTGGTGACGAACATCCACCCCGTGCACCTGGAGCGGATGGGCTCCATCGAGAACATCGCCAAGACAAAAACCGAGCTCGTAGAGGCGATTCCTGAGGACGGGTTTGTTGTGCTGAATCACGATGACGATCGGGTTCGCGCCATGCGAGGAGCTTCCCGCGCTGCTGTCATCACCTATGGAATCGATGGCCCTGCCGATGTGTACGCGCATGACGTACAGTCCCAAGGGCTCAAGGGTGTCACGTTCTGGGTTCGAATCAACGGCAAGGAGCGCTACCTCACGGTGCCGTTTATCGGCAGCCCGGGGATTTACATCGCTATCGTGGCGCTTGCGGTCGGTCATGGCCTCGGTATGGATGTGGCTGAAATGCAGGAGGGTCTGCAGGACGAGAAAACCCAGGTGCGACTCCTGCTGGTAGAGGGACCGAATGGCAGCAAGCTGATCGATGACACGTACAACGCCAGCACCCCTTCTGTGATTGCTGCGCTGAATCTGTTGAAGGAGCTTCCAGCCAAAAGGCGCATTGCCGTGCTTGGTGAGATGCGCGAACTGGGTGAGGAAGCCGAGGGCGCGCATCGCATTATTGGCGGGCGCGCTGGCGAGATGGTCGACACCCTGGTGACGTTCGGGGAACTCACCGACATTACGATTGAGGCGGCGCAGGAAAGTGCAGCGTCGTTGGGCCGTTCGATTACGGTCGTGCGGTTTGGTTCACACCAGCGCGAGGAGATCACGTCGTTGCTTCAGAACGAGCTCCGTGAAGGCGATATGGTGCTGTTGAAGGGCGCGCGCGGCCTCCAAATGGAGACGATCGTGCAAGCGCTTCGTAGCGAAATCAGTGGAGGACATACAGGATGATGCCGCTGGTTTTCGCGACCACATCCATTATGCCAGTGGGCGCTGGCGAGAATATGGCTGTCTCGCTGGCCCTCGCGGCGTTGGCTTTTGTGATCACAATCATCATTGGTCGCCCATATATCACTTGGCTACGCCAGCGTGGTATTGGCAAGCGGATTCGCATGGAGCTCGGGGACACCCACGCCTCAAAGGTTGGTACACCAACCATCGGCGGCATGATGATTATTTTCACCGTGGTGCTGCTGACGATTGCCTTCAACCTCTATGGTCGACTCTCGATGTTGCTGCCGATTTTCGTGCTGATCAGCACGTCGATTCTCGGTGCAGTCGATGATATGACAACGCTCGTCGGCTCCGTGAACAAAACCGGCCAGGAAGATGGACTCGCTGGACGCTACAAGCTGATCGTGCAAACGATCATCGCGACGATTGCCGCGTTCATCATGCATCTGCCGGCCCCATATGGACTCGGGCTGAGCCATATCTACATCCCGTTCGTCGGTCGGTTTGATATTGGCTGGATTTATATCCCCATTGCGATATTTGCCATCGTTGCCATGAGCAACGCCGTGAACCTCGCCGACGGGTTAGATACGTTAGCGGCGGGTTTAAGTGCGATTGCATTCGTTTCCTATGGCATCATCGCTTACCTGCAGGGGCAGCTTGGAGTGGTCACCTTCTGCTTCATCATGGTGGGTGCACTGATGGGATTCCTCTGGTTCAATGCCAACCCGGCTCAGGTGATTATGGGAGATGCAGGTGCACTGGCCCTGGGCTCAGCTCTGGCTGTAGCCGCGTTTATGACCGGTCAGTGGCTCTTGCTGGTGGTTGTTGGCGGTGTGTTCGTGGCCGAGAACCTCTCGGTCATCATCCAGACGACCTACTTTAAATACACTCGCAAGAAATACGGAGAGGGGCGCCGCGTATTCCGGAAAACCCCAATCCACCACCACTTCCAACTGCTGGGCTGGAGCGAGAGCCAGGTCGCCCTCCGCTTCTGGCTGGTTGGTATGATGGCCGGCTTGCTCGGTGTGGCCCTGGCGTTGATGTAGGTGAGACACATGACTCAGGATATTGCCGGTAAACGTTTCACCGTAATGGGTCTCGGTATTTTGGGCGGCGGGGTAGGCGTCGCCAGGTACCTGGCTTCACACGGCGGCATAGTCACGGTTACGGACATGCGCCCCGCTGAAGAACTGCAATCATCCATTGACCAACTTGAGGGGCTGCCGATCACCTATCATCTTGGTGGCCACGACGAAGCCGATTTCACGCAAGAGAACGCCGATGTGGTGGTGCGGAACCCTGGCGTGCGCGCGAACAGCCCCTACCTTCAACTGGCGCGCGAGAGCGGTGTCAGCATTGAAATGGAAATGAGCCTTTTCTTCGCCCGCTGTCCGGCGCCGATACTCGGCATTACAGGCACGAAGGGGAAAACGACCGTTGCATCGCTCTGTGGCCAGATCATGCGCACCTGGAATCCTAATGCGGTGCTCGCCGGCAACATGGGCGTGAGCGCAATCGGTTTGGTAGATGAAATCGAACCGGATCAACCAGTGGTGCTGGAGCTTTCCAGTTGGCAACTGGAAGCGATGGACGATCAGCAGGTCGGCCCACATGTCGCTGTCATAACGAACATCTCGCCCGACCACCTCGATGCGTATAGCGACTACGAGGCCTACGCATCCACCAAGCGCACTATTGGCCATCATCTGTCAGCATCGGATTACATGGTCTACAACGCGGAGGATGCGGATACCCGCAAGGTCGTGAATGAAACCAGGGCCAATTTGCTGCCGTTCGGAGCGAATCCATCGGAATCATCCGCCGCCTGGGCGACCGGAGGGGGCCTGCACATCCGCTTTAACCGCGAAGAGTTCCAGTTACCCCTGCCAACCCAGCTTTCCCTGCAGGGCGAGCATGGCGTGCGAAACGCGCTTGCGGCTGCGCTTGCATGCCGGGCGTATGGTGCTCCGGTTGCCGCCATTCGGGAAGGGCTCGCATCCTTCCGGGGTGTGCCCTACCGCCTGGAGGAACTGGATTCCGTCAGCGGTGTGCGCTATGTGAACGATTCGTCGGCAACAGCGCCGGCAGCTGCTGTGCACGCGATCGATGTATTGCGGCTCAACGCGAGCGGAATCCACATTATTGCGGGTGGCCACGACAAACAAACCGACCTCACACCGTTTGCAGATGCCATTGCGGAAAACGATGTCCACGTTTACCTGCTGGATGGATCTGCCACACCTGCGCTGCAGGCCATGCTCGAAGAGCGAGAGGTTGCGTACCATGGACCGTACAAGAACATGCAGGAAGCATTTGCATACGCTCAATCGGCAGTAAGCAGTGGTGATGTGCTCGCGCTCGTGCCTGGTTGCGCCAGCTTCGGTATGTTCCGCAATGAGTTCGATCGTGGCGATCAGTTCCGGGCCGAAGTAGAGAAGCTCAAGGAGACTGCCAGTGACGACTAACCGCTCCGCCCGGCCGTTGCCACCGCCGCCAGCGACACTTCACTTTGTTGGTATCGGTGGCATCGGCATGAGCGGCCTCGCCCGTATCCTCAAGATGTGGGGTTACCAGGTCTCCGGATCAGACATCGCCGAATCCGCGCAAACCGAGGCACTGCGGACGATGGATATCCCTGTGGTTATCGGTCATGACGATCCCACTCTCGCTGCCAAGGCCGACATCATCGTCACCAACAAGCGAGCGGCTGCCAATGCTGCAGTGGAACTGGACGCCGGGAAGGCGAACGGCGCCGAGGTCATAAAACGAGGCGATTTGCTTGGAATGGCAGCCGCCCGGCGATTCGGAATCGCTGTGGCCGGCTCGCACGGAAAGTCCACTACCAGTGGGTTCCTGAGCGTCGCGTTACGAACGCTTGATGCCGACCCAACCTTCGCTGTCGGGGCGATTGTCGCGGCCACTGGCACCAACGCCGAGCCCGGCCAGGGCGAACATTTTGTTGTGGAGGCCGATGAGTTCGACCGCAGCTTCCATGGTCTCTATCCCAATGTGGCGGTCGTCACCTCGGTCGCGTTTGATCATCCGGATATCTATACAGATCAGGATGACTACGATGATGCGTTCGTGCAGTTCGCGCTCAATATCCAGCCGAACGGAACGCTGGTGATCGCGGGAGATGATTCCGGCTCGCAGCGAGTGATCAATCGATTTCGGAACGCAGATCGTGATGATATCGAGATCGTAACGTTTGGCGATACAAATGCATGCACCTGGCGACTGGGCGGCGATGCCGGCGAGCGGATAATCACCGATCCAAATGGCGAAAATCACCCACTCCGGTCGCACATGCCAGGCAAGCACAACGCCCGCAATGCACTCGCGGCCGTCGCCGCGCTGCACGCTGCCGGATTTAGCGCGAAAGATGCCGTGAGGGGCGTGGAATCCTTCACCGGCATCGGACGTCGCTTCGAGCGCAAGGGCGCATTTAATGGCAACGATGTGATCGACGATTACGCTCATCATCCGGACGAGATAACAGCCGTACTGCAGGCTGCGAGAGAGCATTACCCCGGAAAGCGTATTGTTGCGGTCCACCAGCCCCACACCTACACGCGTACGTGGTCCCTGCTGGCGGAGTTCGCCGCGTCGCTTGATCTCGCCGATGATGTCGTGCTGATGGAGATTTACGGCGTTGGCGAAGAGAATGAACACCATATCTCGGCTGCCGACCTGGGTGCGAAAATGATCACGACACCCGTGGTTGTCGATACTCCTGCCGAGGCGGCTGATGCGGTGCGAGATCTCCTCGGAAGCGAGCGTAACGCCGTTATCCTTACGTTGGGAGCGGGTACCGTCACGAATGTCGGACCGCTCCTGGTTGGCACGACGTGATCAAGGCAGCCGGAATCGTGGTACTACTGAGTTCGCAGACGGCCTCGCCTGCCAAAGTTGTACAGAACCTAATGAAAGTAATTGGATGAGCAAAGGCGATACAGGCAACAGGAAGATACGCGTGGCAGTGGTGTTTGGCGGCCGGAGCGACGAGCATGATGTGTCGTTGCGCTCTGCCCGTACCATCATGGATTCACTCGATCCTGCGCGCTACGAAGTTGTACCTGTCGGCATTACACGAAGCGGAAAGTGGCTGGCCGGGAACGATCCGCTGCAGGCGCTGATCGCCGAATCGCCGATGTTCACGCTAACCAACGGTGAGGATGCTGCGGTTCCGAATAGCGATTGGGAGATCGAACCCGTTATTGGTGCCGATGCATTGATGCCCCGCGCCGCCACGGAAGGAATCGATGTCTTCTTCCCGGCCCTGCATGGACCCATGGGTGAAGATGGCACCATCCAGGGAATGCTTGAGCTTGCTGGTGTTCCATACGTAGGCAGTGGAGTTCTCGGTTCTGCCGTTGGTATGGACAAGGCCATGACCAAGGTGATTCTCGAGCAGGCCGGCGTGCCACAGGTCCCGTGGTCGCTTGTGTCACGTCAGCAATGGCGTGCGAATCCCGATTCGATCCTCACCGGCATCGAGAACCAACTGCCATACCCGATGTTTGTGAAGCCTGCCAATATGGGTTCCAGCGTTGGCGTCAGCAAGGCGCGCAACCGGGATGAACTCCGCGAGGCAATCCAGGAGGCGTCGCATTTTGATCGTCGTATCCTGGTAGAGCAGGGCATTGAAGGTCGCGAGCTGGAGATGGGTGTACTCGGGAATGAGGCGCCAATCACATCCGGCGTTGGCGAAATCCGGCCGACTGGCGAGTTCTATGATTACGCCAGCAAGTACCTGGACGATTCTGCCGAACTCATCATACCGGCCGATATCGAGCCGGAGGTTCAGCAGCAGATGGAGCGGATCGCTATCGAATCGTTCATCGCGCTCGATCTCGCCGGCCTTGCGCGCATCGATTTCTTCCTCGAGCATGGCACAAACCAGGTCTACCTGAACGAGGTAAACACACTGCCGGGTTTCACAAGTATTAGTATGTATCCCATGCTGTGGGAGCAGGCAGGCATATCGTTGCCAGAACTGGTGAACCGACTTGTGGAACTTGCGCTGGAGCGACACGACCACAGCCGCTAGCAGTGTACGTTCATATGATATACTGCCTGCATTGTGGAGCCCTGCATCTGCGGGCATCCGAGCGTGTTTTCAAACTGACACGCCTGCCAAGAGAATCCAAAGCCATACCGGGGCGGTATCGGCTCATCGCATAGTCAGTATGGGTGGTGAAGGGACGATGCAATCCCGAGGTCAGAATCCCGGACGCGGACAGCAAAGTCCGCGGCCACAACAATCTCCAATCGCACAAGAATCACAGGGTCAGCCGGATTCGGCACCACCCAAACGTGAATCGCGCTGGAGCAGCAGCGAAATGCTGGCGAACAGCTATGCGCGCATTAAGGTCGTTGGTGTCGGCGGTGCTGGCGGCAACGCCATTAATCGCATGGTGAATAGCGGCGTGGAAGGCGTTGAGTTCGTTGCGGTCAACACAGATGCCCAGGCATTAATGACCAGCGAAGCCGGCCAGGTAATCCGCATTGGCGACAAGCTCACCAAGGGTCTTGGCGCTGGCGGAAGGCCAGAAGTAGGCGAACGCGCCGCAGAAGAAAGTACAGAAGACCTGGCGGAATCCATGCGCGATTGCGACATGGTTTTCATTACGGCCGGTATGGGCGGTGGTACTGGTACGGGTGCCAGCCCGGTGGTGGCGCATCTCGCTCGCCAGGGCGGAGCGCTCACCGTTGCTGTGGTGACCAAGCCGTTCGAGTTCGAAGGCGGACGTCGCCGGCGTGCGGCCGAAGAAGGTGTTGCTGCCCTGAAGGACGTGGTCGACGCGCTCATTACCATCCCTAACCAGCGTCTGCTGGAGATGGTGGAGCCGAAGACGACGGTCAACGA
Organism: uncultured Sphaerobacteraceae bacterium; assembly: GCA_964526965.1. Classification (GTDB taxonomy): domain Bacteria; phylum Chloroflexota; class Chloroflexia; order Thermomicrobiales; family UBA6265; genus UBA6265. The sequence goes on from CAZGML010000009.1 coordinate 49,100, forward strand.
AGCGTTCGAAATCGCCGACGATGTGCTTCGGCAGGGTATCGCCGGTATTTCCGATCTCATCACCAAGCCCGGCCTGATCAACCTCGACTTCGCCGACGTGAAAACCATCATGGAGGATGCCGGTTCAGCCCTGATGGCGATTGGTGTGGGCGAGGGCGATGATCGCGCTGTCAACGCTGCCCGCGAGGCGATCGAGAGCCCGCTGCTGGAGATGAACATCCGCGGCGCCAAGGGAGTTCTCTACAACATTACTGCTGGCAACGACCTCACCCTGTTTGAGACCAGCGAGGCGGCGGAGGTTATCCGTGCGGCTGCCGATCCGGAAGCGGAAATCATCTACGGTACCTCCGTGGATGAAAGCCTGGGTGATAGCCTGTTGATTACGCTGATCGCAACTGGCTTCGATGAACGACCAGATGTGTATAGCGATTACGGCTTTGGTGAGAGCTACCAGAACCAGGGTAGCTACAGTCAGGGATACAGTCAGCCTCCGGGTCAGCAACAGCCATCTGCACCGCCTGCCGGTAGCTCGCAAGGCTATCAGGGGCAGCAATCCCAGGGGGATTACCCCGGCGAGGATTGGGAAAGCGAAAGTTCGATCATCCGATTCCTGCGAGAACGATAGAGACTACGCGGCCCGGACGTATTCGCCCGGGCCGCTTTGAAACCGGGAACGCTACGTGAAATGCCCCTTTTGCCGCACCGATGACACCCGCGTGGTGGATAGCCGCGATATTAACACCGGCGACGCGATTCGCCGCCGCCGCCACTGTGTGGCCTGCGAACGTCGCTTCACTACCTATGAGCGGTATGAGAACGTAATGGTCATGGTGGTGAAAAAGGATGGACGACGCGAAGAGTTCAACCCCGTAAAGCTGCGTAACAGCCTGCGCATCAGCCTGACCAAGCGAGAGGTGAGCGAGGATCAGTTAGACCAGCTGATCGCGACGATCGAATCGCAGGTGATGGCGCTGGGTGAGAAGGAAGTCGATAGCGCGAGGATTGGCGAGATCACACTTACGGAGTTACGTAAGGTTGATGAGGTTGCCTACATCCGCTTCGCCAGTGTGTATCGCGAGTTCCGCGACGTCGACGAATTCGCCCAGGAACTGAAAGAACTGCAGAAGTAATTCACTCCGCCGAACGTAGCCCGTATTTTATATACGGGCTGGGCGATCACATAGGATCGCCACCACGGGGGTTTCTGGCGCCCAATCGTAGCGGCGGACCTGTGTTCCCGCCGTGGCAATGACGTAGCATCGCCGCTTCGCGGGTTTCTGGGGCTCAATCGTAGCGGCGGACCTGTGTGTCCGCCCTGGCGATGACGTAGCATCGCCACTTCGCGGGTTTCTGGCGCCCAATCGTAGCGGCGGACCTGGCATTGCCACTATAGATTGACGCCCGCCGGCCAGACGGAAGTGCCCGTCTGGCCGCTTACTTTGCGGAAACTGATCGGGCTAGTCTTCGCGGATTTCAACAAAGGTGAGCATTTGACCGCCATCGCTTTGCTTCCAACCCGCGTCGGGGTTGCTTAGGTCCAGAACGGCCCAGCCGGAATCGGACTCGACGACCCCCTCGGGAACGGCTCCCGCGATCAGGTAGCGACCATCAGGCGAGAGCTCGAGTTTGGTGATGTTTGGACCGTCTGGGAGCTCCAGCTCTTCAACTTCGAATCCTTCTTCAGTCGTGGTGAATACCTGAATCGTGCGTTCACTCACTTTGACTACCGAGACGGGCGCTTGATCTGCACTTGCGACCGGTAGTCGGGTTGCCTCAAGAATCATGATGTCCGATGCTACTGGTGTTCCGGACTTGTATTCCTCATTTGCACCGAATGCTTCGCCCGTAACTGGATGAACCAGCGTTTGGCCATCTGCCTCAGTCACCGGAATCGGTGCGAGCGCGACCGACATTTGCTCTGGGGATGACAGGCCGCGGAACCAGGGCTCACCGTCTATGGCAATGGTTTCGCCGGTGGAGGTGTTGAGGATCACGAACTGCGTTAAGGCAGGGTCTGGTGCTGACATCGTGATGTCAGAACTCGTCACCATGACATGCAGGACATCAGAGATACCCATTCGCGGCATCAGCATCAGTGAGCCTTCGGCTTCGAGCAGAACTGTCGGTTCAGAGCCGTCCAGTGCGTACCGCTCAATAGTCGCGCCATTGACTGCGATGAATGCCTCGCCATCTTCAACCCATTGGAAGAAGGCCCTGTGCGAGTAGTTCATAGGCTCGGTGCGAGCGAGCTCCTCACCAGTTTCAACATCGATTATTGCGATGGTCGTGCTGGCACCTTCCTGATTGAACGGCGCCGAAATTAGCGCCAACTTGTCGCCATCGGGAGAGAGGGAGATGTTGTTCACTGCCGGCATGTCTTCCGGCACCTTCACCCAGGACACGTCGCCAAGATCGGCTGGAATCACAGCAACCTCGCCAGGGAGGCCCGATTGATGCATAAGGGTCGCGGACCCCTCGGATTCATATTGACTGGTACCGATTGCGATCGCGCTGTGATTCTCGTTCACGTACGCGGTGATGGACTCGGATGAGGGGAAATGTCCGCCCGTCAGTTCAGAGATGGGCTTCGACTCCATTGCTTCAAAGTTGACCACGCTCCATTCGTTGGGCGCGTCGGCGATCGTGCGCACCGTCAGCGGCCCGTACATGTTGGGATTACCGAGGTACGAAGAGAATGTGCCATCGTCAATAAGCTCATCACCGGTCAATACGTTGTACCAGGTTGTTACCGGAATATTGGTTGTATCCCCCGCCTTATCAGTGGATTCTTCACCCTCGGATACCAGTTGAATGATGTTTGGCATGCCAGCCATGACAGCTTGGACGTCCGTCGCGATGGTGGTGACCTCCATGCCGTCGTCGTACATGACGTCGCCGGTGGTCGTGAGCCAGATGACTGGTCCATCCATTGGCTGCTCGTCGACCATCTGTACGATCGGGATGGATCGATTGCCGGATTCATCGACGACGGCTGTCGCGTCCGGCGTGGCAATGGACTGGGCGATATCATCGCCGGAGGTGATGCCGGCCATTTGCGGGGCCAACGGCGGCTCTGCTGGAGCCTGACTGATGTGCCAAATCCCAAAACTGGCGATGATCACCAATGCTGCCGCGGCGATGGATGCCAATGGCGTCCATTGCATACGTCGTGCTCTCGGCGCGCGAGGTGGGGGTGAGGACAGTGCTTGCTGCCGTCTGGTGCGGTTACTGACTGGTGCTTCTGGCGTGAGTGCGAGTGTGGACATTACATCCTCCCAGGTTGATTGCTTCGTGGTCGATGGTATGGCGGCGCTATCTCCCCGCATCATGTTTTGCACGTGCAGGTAGGTGCGCTCTTCGTCGGTTCTCGGTTGCGGGTTCTGCCCCGCGTTAACGGCATCGGCAAAATCGAACAGATCCCGCTCGTCTGGGTTGTGTGGTGTAGACGTCATGATCAGTGCTCCTTTATCCGATGTCATCCGCGAGGAGATCGCGCAGTTTCTTGTAGGCTCGTGAATGGGCAGTGCGAACACCGTTCAGCGAAATGCCCATGATGTCGGCGATTTCCTGGCCCGAGTAGCCTGCAATGCGGAGCTCCACCATGCGTTGTTGTCTCGGGTTGAGTTTGGAGATCGCCTTGCGTACACGTTGTTGCTCATCGCGCCGTATGGCGATGCTTTCCGGTGTGGAACTGGCAGCGAGCTGCGGCGCGATGGCCGGATTCTCGATATCGGCAGTTGGCCGTTGCCTGCGCTGTTCATCGATGATCGTGTTGCGGGCGATCATCATGAGCCATCCTGGAAAGCTGGTGCCTTCTCCCTGGAGTTTGGCATTGAATTTTTGCAGCGATTGAATCGCTTTCACGAAGGTCTGGCTGGTTACATCCTGGGCGCGCTCAGGGTTGCCGAGCCTGCTCATGGCGAACTTCCAGACCATATCGGCATAGGTGTCGTACAGCGGAGCAAACGCGCGCGGATCCTGTTTCGCGCGTTCTATGAGCTGCAGCTCTCTCTCCGCCGGGGTCATGGTGCGTTGCTCGCGGGCAGGGCTGCGTTCCATTGACGCTGGCACACTCTTCGGTTCCAAGGCGATGGATATCGCTCCGCCGCGTTTACGCATGTCATTCCCCGTTCACCCGATCGTTGTTTAGTGCGTGTACACATAGGGTAAACGGGCTAGGGCGAAAAACATTGCACCCACCGGTTGGGGTGAGTGCAATGTTTTATCGATTTGCAAGGTGCGATTAGTTAAAACCGGGGACGAACATTACAACAACGGGGAAACCGAGATCGTTATCCGGCATTTCGGCATCGATTTGATTCCATGCGCCATTTTCGCTGTTTGGTGTCCACATCCAAACGGAGAAAGGATCGAACAAGGTAAGACCGATGCGTCCGCTGCCATCCATTGAAATGAGTAGTTCGTCACTGTTGAGACTTTCGCGCGGAACCGGCAGGGATATTTCTTTCACTGAAGGCTGACCGTCTGCATCCAGAAGCTGCCAGATAGTATCCGGGCCCATTGCGAAGATATTTACGTCGCCGCGAGGCAATTGAGATACCGAGTTGCTGATGCTCATTTGAGCCTGTGGAGTGTGCTCGATTTCGGTGATGACTTCGCCGGTCACGGCATTCACAACTGCCATGGTTAAAGAATCCTGATCATAGGGACCAAAGAAGTCGGCGAGTACAAGGACGGTGCGCTGGCTGGCTGGGCCGAATGAGCTCGCCCAGAGGTCGCGACCATCCAGCAACATCACCTCGCCCGTTTCAATGTTTACGATGGCGGTTTGCGATGTAGGCGGCCCCTGTTGTTGCTGTTCAGTTGAACTGACTGCCACCACTTTTGGATCAGGAGTTAGCACAATGCCACTGATTTGCTCCCCTTCGTGCAGAATCAGGAGGCCGTCTCCCGGGTTGTCGGCATCAATCAAATACAGGGCGTTACCGTCGGTGAAGGCCAGCCCCGAACCGTCGTCCAGCCAGGTTAGTTCGCTTTCGATATCGCCGGTGGGCATGTTCCAGGATTCAAGGAGTTCACCATCTGCGGCGCTGTACAGTGAGATGTTCGTTTCTCCAGATTCTCTGGTGCCCTGATACCAGCTTGTGCCGATGGTTTGGCCATCGGGGGAGATTGCGATGGTTCGTGGAAGCACGTCGGATTGTGTATGGACGAAGCGGGAGTCTCCCTCAGCATCGACGATGAAGAGTCCTCGTAAATAGCGAGATGACGAAGAATGGTCGAAGCTCACCGCCACGGCCGCGTGTGTATTGGTGAAGTTCACCGAGAACCCCGCAATCGCATTCTCTTGTACCCGATGGCCATCTGAGAAGGTTATCGGCATTTCCGTTAAGGTGCGTAGATCGACTATCGACGCCATCATTTGATCGTCGGATGTAGGCACTACCATCCAGGATCCCCAGGTTGAGACCAGATGTTGGTTTTGCAAGACGACCAAGGTGCTATAGGGAAAATCGAGTGAATCTCCGGTAGCGATGTTGATGATGCGCATGCCGTCTGCGGTCTCGGCCATTACCACGTTCGGGGCCGAGGTCGGGAAGGCGAAGTCGATATCTGTGGCGATTGTGGTTTCCGTTTCACCACAGGTCTGTTTCATCTCGCCGGATGGCGTGATGAGTACTGTTGCGCCCCCGGTTGGTGCGGTTTCTGCTCCCATGATGATGGGGGTATCGGATGTGAAATCACACGTGGCCGAGGTGATAGGTGATGCTACGGGCGTTGCAGCAGGCGTGGCCGGTGGTGCCGCCGCAGGTTGTGAAGCCGTACCATGAATGAACGAAATTGATGGATGAACTCCCTGCGACTCCTCGGCAGCAGCGAGGTGTATCTCTATCCAGTCGCTCTCACCGGCGAGCATCACCCATGTGGTGTTTGGCTCAAAGGAGCGTAGTGACATGAACCCTTCTGGTGAGATGGTCAGTTGAACTGCTTCTGCATCCGCGTCCAGATCGGAGGGTGGTGGAATCTGTTCGAGCGTAGGATTACCATTTTCGTCGACTAACAGCCACATGGAATCAGGGTTGTACGCCACCACGTTGATATCGCGGTTGTTACCCCAACTCGAATAGCTGAAACCGTCTGTGTCCGGATCGGTATATGTGAATTCCCCAACCGGCTCGCCTGTAACGGCGTCGACTGCAACCCGGGTCAATGAGGTTTCATTTCCAATACTCTCACGAGTGCTTGTTCGAACGTTTGTGACTGATCCGGCGGCTGGTGAGTTTCCACTCATACCCGTGTGCGACTCCCCGATGAGCAGCGTCGTGCGCCGTGTGGTTAACGTTGAGCCCGGCCACATATCGTGACCATTTAGTGTGATATTCTCACCCGTTTCAAGGTTGATAATTGTTGTTTGGGGCTGTGGCGTTCCGGATTCTGGCCTGAGGCGATGGCTGATAGAGACCACGTCATCATTCCGGGACAGTGTTAACCCCTGAACATTTTCGCCTTCGAACAGAACCTCCCGTTCAGCCTCTGGTGATGTGACTTTAAAGAGTGCATTGCCATCGGTGAAGAGTAGTGCGGAGCCATCGTGCAACCAGGCGAGATCGATGAAGCGGTCGAACTCGCCGATTTCCCAGGAATTCAGCACTGATCCATCATCGGTGCTGAGGAGCGTGAGCGATGTAGTTCCGTCGTTCATCGTTCCTTCAAATGATCTCACGGCAATTGTTTCACCGTCTGGAGAAATCGCCAGTTGGCGAGGATCGATATTCACCGATGTCTTAACAAAGCGAGACGTGCGGTCTGTGGCGACGATCAGGAAGCCATTGAGAATTGGATTTTCATCATCGCTTTCGGAGGTGAGGGCGAACGCGACAGAGTCATCGTCAGCGCTAAACGCGGTGGCCAGAATGCCATCCAGACCGACTCTGGAATCTGATGTTGCAATCGGAATTTCTGATAGTGTCTCGAGGTTGTATACCGATGCCATACTGCTGTCATCTGTCGAAGGAAGGATGGCCCATGCTCCCCAGACATTCACAAAAATGTCTTGAGATTGGGCGGAACTTTGATTCACCGGGATAAACAGACTGTCGTCACTGAGAATGTTGAGCAACAGTAGCCCATCCGATGTTGTCACCATCACTACGTGAGGTGTTTGTGTTGGAGTGACCATCCTCACGTTCTCCGCCAGAGTCATCTCCTGCCCACTGCATACCAGCCTCATTTCGCCGTCGAGTGTGACGATGATGCTCGGATTATCAATGGGCGATTCGTTGATAGCGGAGAAGACGGGAATGTCGCCTGTGAGATCACAAGCGGCTCCGGTTAAGGGCGTGGCTGATCCAACTGACTCTTGTCCAGCCAGACCAAGCACGACTTCCGGCACCTCGGTTGGCGATGGTGTGGTCGATTGCTGCTGGATTGCGAAGAATCCTGCGGTCGCTACGGCAATCACCAGGGCGGCAGTGAGTGCGGCGTACATGTACTTTCGCCACCGGGGTGTAGGCGCTATTACAGGTGGACGGCGGAGTCTCAGCGGAACGCCACTGGTTCCGAGTGCTGCATGAAGTTCAGTCACGGTTCTCTCCTCCTCATTCGTCGGTACGCGGTTTGATGCGGCGAAGTCGAAGAGCGTGGATTCGGGGTCGGATGTCATGGCTGCTCTCCCTTCTCAAAAAGTTCGCGGAGTTTCTGAATCGCGCGGTAGTGGGTTGATTTCACGGCACCTGCCCTGATGCCGAGGACGGCTCCGATTTCCTCGCCGGTCAGGCCCTGCTGTCGCAGTCGGATGACATCCTGCTGCTGATCGCTGAGGTGCGCATACGCTTCGAGTAGCTGTCGTCTGCGATCTCTCGCGATCACGATTGCCTCCGGGCCAGGATCCGGTGATGCCAGTGTGTACTCACTGCCATCCAGCTGCGAGGTTGGTCGGCGGCGGAGTTCATCGAGCACCACGTTGCGGGCTATGGTCATGAGCCAGCTGCGGAAGGTCGTTTGCTCGCCACGCATTTTCGGCTTGTATCGCGGTAACGCCCTCATGGCTTTCAGGAACGTACTGCTTGTGGCGTCGGCGGCGCGATCGTCATCACGCAACCGGGCCAGGCAGTAGTTCCACACCAGATGCACATAGCGTTCGTAGAGTGGCGTGAAGGCGTCCGGATTCTTCCGTGCCCGTTCTATTTGGCGTAGCTCGTCCTGTGCGCTCACATGCGCGCTCCAAGGCGATCCATATCACCACTCCCCATTGATCGATCATCTCGTGCACACAATGTAAACGGAGTTGGGAGGGAAAGGTCACGCAGACTCCATCCCCGCATATGAAATGCGAGGCTACCTCTGCGCAGAAGAGCGTTGAGTGCGTCGCACGGGAAAAACAAAAAAAAAACGCTCTCCCGGATTCATCCGGGAGAGCGTTGAAGTGCTGGAACTACTTGCCGACGTGTGGGTTGATGCGATCCAGGATCTGCTGCTTCGGCATGGCGCCGACCAGCTTGTCGACCGCTTCGCCGTCCTTGTACATGATCATGGTTGGGATGTTGAACACGCCCAACTGACCGGCGTACTGCTGGTTCTCGTCGACGTTGACCTTGGCTATCTTCACGCCAGAGTTCTCCTCGGCGATTTCCTCAAGCACAGGGCCAACCATTTTGCATGGGCCACACCATGGAGCCCAGAAATCAACGAGTACCGGCTTATCGGACTTGATTACTTCGTTCTCAAAAGTGGCGTCGGTAACTTCTACAGTTGCCATCGTATCCTCCATTGCCCGCATCGATTGATGCGGCTTGCTAATACTTTCTCAATGATAGCAGCTTACGCAACCGTAGTGAAGTCGCATCCTGCATCCTTGCTTCCAACTATACTAGTTGGCGATATGGAGCATCGCAAACATCACGCCACTAAACCCCATGTAAACATCGCGTTTGATGCGAGTTTCCTTTCCTTGCCGGCCAGCGGAATCGGGACGTATGTGCGTGGGCTTACCGAGGCGCTGCTTCGCCGACAGGATGAGCTCGGGATCCGCGTACGATTGATTGAGCCGCAGCCGGGTCGGATTCTTCAGCCTGGCCACAAGTTGCATCGCTTCCTGTGGGATGCAACAGGAGTGACACCTGCCACGCTCAGGCAGGCTGGCAGGCCGGATGTGATCCACCTCCCCCAAATGAGCGCGCCCGTTCTCGCGCCAGCACCAATGGTGCTGACGATCCATGATGTGATTCCTCTGGTTTTGGACGATTACCGCGCCAGCCGCGCCATGCGGGCGTACCTGAGCCTGATGGCACGTACGAGCAAACGCGCCAGGCTGGTGATTGCGCCCAGTCACGCAGCCGCCGATGATATCGCCCGGGTGTTGGGCATTGATGCAGACCGGATTACCGTAATTCCGGAAGCTCCTGACCAGTCGCTTGCACCAGACGTTTCCGGAGCAGCGCGCGCGCGCGTCGCGGAGGAGTGGGGTGTTACCGGGCCGTATCTCTTCAACATCGGCGGGTACGATCGTCGCAAGAACCTGCCGCTAACCATCGAGGCGTTTGCTGCGGCTTTACCGCAACTTCCGGCAGACGCAAAGCTGGTTATCGGCGGAGCGCCGCATTCCGACAATCCACATATCTTCCCGCCGCTGGAGCTGGTGATTCGCGAGCATGGCCTCCACGATCATGTGGTACTCACCGGTCGGGTATCGGATGAGGATCGGCGGGCGTTGTACCAGGCAGCCACGGGATACGTGACTGCTTCGGAATACGAGGGGTTTGGCCTCACACCGCTGGAATCGATGGCGTGTGGCGTGCCGGCTATCGTTGCCAATCGCACCAGCCTGCCGGAAGTCGTCGGAGATGCGGGGTTAATCGTTGAGCCCACGGTAGATGAACTGGCCAAGGCAATGGTGACATTGTTCACGGATGCAGTCTTGCACGGCGAACTCTCGCGATTAAGCCTGGAGCGAGCTGGCACCTTTACCTGGGACGCTGCCGCGAAGCAGACGGCGGAGGTCTATCATCGCGCCTCGCGGATGTAGCTTGCCTGAAGATTACCAGGGCCGTGACTAGTGGGCTCACAACCAGCGCTCATGAAGAGCAGCAACTGAACTTCCCCGGTCGGTGTGGTGTTCGGCAGCGCAATTGATTCGCTTGCCAGTGTCCGGTCCTCCCCGTCGGAGGTCACCGGCAGCAAATCGGGGAACTCCTGCTCGATATAACCAGCCACCGTATCCGATAGCTGAATGCCCTCACCGATGGTGGGCGCCCGACTACTCAACAGCACGAAACCGATACGGCAGGTCTCTGCGTTCGCATACGGATCCAGCACGCGATGCAGTTCCTCCAATGCTTCGTCCTCGGCATCATCGTCGCCCTCGAGCACTCCTTCGAGATCAAGCTGGATCGCCTCCGGCATTGCATTCGGATCGAGCGTGTTGAGTTCTGCCTGCTCCTGGGCGGCCAGTACCTCGTTGTCAGCGGCTTCGGAGGTCGCGACAGCGCTATCCCGTGTCGCTATTGCGTTGGCTTCGCTCTGTTCCAATGCTTGCACGGTGCCTTCGGCCTCGTTTCCGGCCAGGGCATTTTCCGTAGCAGCGAGGCGGAGTTCAGCCTGCTCGGTTCCTTGCATTTCAAGTTGCTCAGCAGCCCGCGTCGATTCCGCGACCGTCGTCGCGTACTCGGCATTAAGCGCTTCCTGACTTGCCTGGTTTGCGGCCTGCTCTGTACTGAGCGCCTCAACCGTCGCCTGCATAAGCACTGCCTGATTCGTCGCCTCCGCATCGGCAGTGGCCAATTGTGATTCGCTCATCGCCTCCCGCGTGGCGAGGGCATCTGCAGTCGACTGCGCACTGGCTGCCTGCGATTCGCTATCAGCGAGATCGCTTTCCAGTGCAACAACTGTTTGCTGGTTCTCAATTTGGTTCGAGGCAATCTCGCTCTCGGCCGTAGCGAAATAATCTGGCATCGGTGTGGGAGTGGGCGGGGGAGGCCCCTCGCCAACGGTATTTGCCACCAGGAAGAGCAATGAAAGCCCGAGCAGCAGGTCGGCGAAGAGCCAACCTCCGAGGGTGATCATATCCCGACGAGTGCGGCGCTTTCGTTTATACGGCTGCATATGCGCCTCCGGTGTGGCCGTGGAGCAGGAGCAAGGGCGCTATTGGGCTCACGAACGGTTGCGATTCCAACGAGGCGGGGACGGGGTCGTCGATTCCTGGCCGGCATCGTCCAGATCAGCGCTCTCGCCCCGTCGGGCTCCGGGTTGCTGTGATATCAGGCGGTTGAGCGAATTTGCCAGCGAATCGAGCCGTTGCACCAGGTGCTGTACGGCATTGTTCACCTCACGTTGCCGATGAGCGGTATCCATGGCCACGCCACTTACATCACGCACAAGCGCTTCCAGGTTTTGTCCGCCTTCGGCCTGCGTTTTGAGCATGCCGTTGAGCGTTTCGATCTGACGGGCATTCTGCTGGCCGACATTTGCGAAGTCGCGCTGCAGGGCTGCGAGTCCGTTACCGATTTCGGCCAGTTGGCGGGCTGTTTGGCTGGCAGATGAATCTGATTTCCGTAGCGTTTCGGAAAGCTGGCCACTTGCGTTCGTCTGCGCGGTGAGTATTTCGTCGATACGCTCCTGGCTCGCGGAGACATCGCGTGCGATGTTTGCGACGTTATTCACGGCTTCCAGTGCATGGCGGCCAGCCTGACTGGTTTGCTCTGCACCGGAGATCGCCTTCTCGGCGGTCTCTTCAAGGCGGGCAGCCGTTTGGGCGAGTTGTCGGGTTGCTGCCTGGTCGTTCTGTATGGAGGACGAAGTCAGCCGCTCCAGGTTGGTTATAGCCGTCAGCAGCGACCGCTGTTGGTCTGTGGATTGGCTCAGGTCGCTACTCAGGTCCTGCAGGGAACGCTCCAATCCGTGCGATACGTCGCGCAAACTGGCGAGGACACGGTGCATCTCTTCCGCTCCGGATCGCATACCGGATGCAAAGACACCGAGATCAGCGGATTCCTTCTCGCGGCGAGTTGCGACCATTTCCATGCGGTCGTGCTCAACCTGCAGTTGCGTGAGCAGTGCTCCCGAGCTTTCCTCAAAGCTGTCGGCCATGCGCTCCACTGCGTCTGCCAGCCGAACCGGACGGGATGAGCGGTCGGTTGCCAACAGCACGCTGGCTTCGGCGAGGGCGTTATCCATCTCGGCCTGGAAGAGGCTGGACGTATCGGCAATAGTGTCTTCCTGTTCCTCGCGGCGCCCATGGGCGTAAAACGTGAGCAGGATGATGACGCCGATCAGGATCGCGTCCAGAAACGCAACGTGCGAGAGGGACGGCTCAAACCAGCTGTTGGCGATTCCATCGAACCCGTTCTCCCACAGCACCAGGAACGAGTTGCCGTGCTGTGGATTTTGAGCTTCGTATTCGGCGTAGTTGGATACTGCGGCGCCGAGCGCCCACCAGGTGAGCAGAATCGGCACCAGCACGAGGACGTTGCGAAGTTTGTCGGCAATTTCAATGCGCTGCGGTGCGTAGCCACCTTCGTGTTTAACGGCAAAGGCGTGGGCAAGGCGATCGGTGTTGAAGGCGCGGCGAAGGTCCACATCGCTCCAACGTTGGCGACCCTGCTCGCTCGAAATGGCTTCCGAGAGATCGTCGAGTCGGCGAGAAGAGCGTGCGTCGACGTCCTCCAGCAAACTGGCGATATCGGAGATCTGGCTGGCGATTTCGTTCGCAGGGGCATGGAACGCTGGCCCCGGCTGGGTACCGGCTCTCCAGCTATCAAGAATCTCAGCGGAACGTACCGGCGGGTCGGACGTTCTATCATTAGTCGAAGATCGCATTGGCAATTGCGGCTGCCTTTCGGTGAACGCGACCAGTCCCTGTGTGATGTAGACTAGCGACGATGCCGGGACTGTACATACACTTTACCACTTTCCAAAGCCCTGGTAGCTGTAATACGTACGCATCCAAGAGAGAGAAAGGACCCAGTGGAGAGTCGATCTCGTCTATCCAACGCACTGCGGGCCAACCGGGTTCCGGAACTACTAAACGCCGGGTACGAAAGCGTACTCACCAGTGCGGGCCAACCGCGCATGCGGGAGGGAAACTCCGCTATTGTCGCGTGCCTGGAAGATGCCACCGGTGCGCGCATAGCGCTCCGAATCGCGAACGAATTTGGCAGCGGACTGTTTTGGCAACGTCACTACAGCAGTATGGAAGAGAGCCTGCCGGGCTCCGCTCGCAGCTATTTCCCTCGAGACATCGAGCCCCTTCCAGGGGGCATTACCCTGGTTGGTCGCAAGATGCCGACCGTGCTGATGGAATGGATCGACGGTCCAACCCTGTTCGAAGCAATTGACCGGGCTGCTTCACGCGGCAACCGTGAAGTGCTCGATGCGATTGCCACCGCGCTGCGCGACCTCTCGATCGGCCTGCGGGATAGCCGCATCACCCATGGCGATCTGACCCCCGACAACCTCATGCTGCGCCCGAATGGTGACCTTGTCTGTGTGGATCTGGACACGCTGGAGTGGCCCGGCGCGCGCAAGCGCGTTCACGATGTCGAGCAGCACGCCTACCGCCACCCGGTGCGTAGCGGAACACCCGCGCATCAGGATGCGTTCGCCATCCTGACCATGTTTGTATCCACAATGCTGCTTCGCGATGCGCCGGAGCTTCGCCAGTCGCTCGGGCAATCGACCGATGACCTCAATGGAGCATTACTCTTCGGCGTCTGGGAGTTGCGCGATCCTCGCCACTCCGAAGCGATAGCCACGGCCCGCACGCACGCCAATAGTCGTGGGCGTGCCCTTATCGATCTGCTCATTCAAGCGGCAGAATCCGAAGCATTCCGGGCGCAACAGTTGCTTGATGACGCGCTGGATATCGCCAACCTTCCGGATTCGGAGCCTCAATCCGACGTGCTCGCGGAAGGTGCTCCCGTCTCAGGCTCGCCACCGGAAAACCCGGAAGATTTTGATGTGGCAGAAGCCGTTGGCAAGCTTCGAGAGCTGTACGGCTATCAACCGGCCGAGCCAAAACACCATTCGTATGATTTTGCCGAAACCTGGCCAGAACTGAAACCGCGGCCTGAGGAGGAACGTCCGCTTTTTGAACCCACCTGGGATGAAGAGGAAGAAAAACCCGGCGCGAGGGATGTGGTGAAGCGTCCTCTCGAGCGCCTGATGCGTCGGACTTCGACCGATATGAGCAAGGTGCTGGAGGAGGAAGCGAAAGCAGCTCGGGAGATCGATCGGGAGATCGCAGGGCTCGCTCGCGACCATCAAGACGCTCGTATCATCGAACTCGCCCGCGAGGCGGAGCAGCGCAACCTCGTACTGGAAGAAGTTACGCGTCGTTCCATCCGGGCTGCACGAGACCGAACCCACATCCGCGCCCGGCTGGAATCTGCCCTTTCACGCAACGATCGGCGCGATCTCGCCGACCTCGCCGTTTCGGGTGAACTGGCACTTCTCGGCGATACAACGCGCGCATCGCTGGTAAAGGTGCTGCAGGCACTGGAGTGGCCATCGCTGTTACGAGCGCTGGAAACCGATGACGATACCCTCATCATGATGTGGTTCGATGAGGAACTTTTTGAGGATGAGAATTCACTTCCCCATGCCATGCGCATGCGAATCGACCTGGCTCGCGATCGCATTAAGTGGGTGGAGGATGTACGAAATCGCCTGCGTGAACGAGATGCGGAAGGGCTTGAATTACTGGTTTCCAACGAGCCCACCAACGGCAGGCAGCAACTTGGTGAGAGTGAACGCCGCCGCGTGCGCCAATTAATTGATGGCAAGCGCGCCCTGGGAGAGTTGGATCGCGCCATTCGGGATGGCAACACGAACCGGGTGATTTCGGCACTTTCGTCGATCGAGAAGACCGGTGCGGTTATTGAGGATCCGGCATTGTGGTCGGCGGTGCGGCGCATTGTTGAACGCACCGACTTGATCAAACAGGTCATTGAATCCGCCAAGAAGTCGCCGCCGGATGATCGGGCATTGGCCGCCCTGGTGCCACAGCTTAAGGAGATGGGGATCGCGCACGATCCAGCATTGCGAGGCGACTACAGCCTGGATCGGCTGGAAGCTATGATCACGCGAGGCGCGGCTGTTCGGAGAATCCGCCGCGGTATCGAGCACGATGATGACCGTGCCATTCGACTGGCTGCGTTCCCGGACGCGACGGGCGCGCTTTCGCTCCTGACGCCCGAAGAACGCGAACGGGTGGAACTCGCCCGTGCCCGCAAGCGCGTTAAGCGAATCGACGTTTAGGCTGGCAGTGGGGCGGGAGATTCCCACTGCCCACTGGCCGAACTCCGCTCAACCGCATCAAGAACCGCCTGGCATCGATACCCGTCCTCGAAGCTGGGTAGCGGCTGCTCGCCGGCGCTGATACCGTTCAGCAAGTCCCGGATCTGATGTACATGCGTGTGTTCCCAACCGATGATGTGGCCGGATGGCCACCAGTTCCCGACAAGGGGATGGTCCGCTTCGGTCACCAACACGTTGTGGAATCCGCGGACATCAGCATCGTCGTCTGCCAGGTAGACATCGAGCCGGTTGAGATCCTCCAGGTCGAAACTGATTGATCCTTTCGAACCGTTGATTTCAAATGTGTTCTGGTTGCGGCGACCAGTTGCGAGCCGGCTCGCTTCGAACACCCCGGTGGCGCCGTTCTCGAACTTCGCAAGAAAGGCAGTCCAGTCATCGACCGTGACGTCACCGGTGGCTTCGCTCCCGGCACTCGACATCGCATCGAATGGCCGCGTTTTTACGGCTGTATTCAGCAGCCCGGTAACGGATTCAATCGGACCGACGAGCATATGCGCGAGGTCAGTAATGTGGGCGCCGATGTCTCCCAATGCACCACTGCCTGCGAACTCGCGCTGGAGTCGCCAGCTCATTGGAGCGCTTGGGTCATGAAGCCAATCCTGCAGGTATCGTGCGCGGAAACTGCGAATCTCGCCGATGCGACCCTGATCAATCAGCTTTTTGGCGAGCATCACGGCCGGTACTTTACGGTAGTTGAAGTTGACCATACCGATCGTGCCGGCCTTACGCCAGGCGTGCATCATTTCTTCTGCTTCTTCGAGCGTGTTTGCCAGCGGCTTTTCGCACAGTACATGCTTTCCAGCTGCGAATGCCTCAAGCGCCACACGGTGGTGAAGGTGCCCGGGTGTGGAGATATCGATAACGTCGATGTCATCGTCCTCTATCAACGCGTGGTATCCGGTTTCGTACCGTTCCCAGCCCAGTTGGTCCGTAGCAGCCGCGACCGCTTGTTCATTGCGACCGCAAATCGCCACCATGCGTGGTTTGGGAGTGTCAGGGAAGAACGCGTGCACCTGCCGATAGGCGTTGGAATGCGCCTTTCCCATGAATCCATAGCCTATTAGCCCAACTCCGAGAGAAGTCATTTGCCGTATCCTGTCTATTGCAAGAGATGTTCGTACGAGCGTCGGTTGTGATATTCACCATAGCGGGGTTCAGCGTGGCCGTCGACACACTGCTTAACAATCGATACGCCATCAGCGATACGAGCGTTGAGCCGATCGGTGAGGGTGGAATGGCGGTGATCTACCCGGGCACGGATACGGAAACGGACCAGGAGATCGCCGCCAAGACGCTGTTGCCCACCTACCAGGGCGACTCCAATCGACGTGCCCGCTTTCGCCGCGAGGCCGAGGTGCTGCAGGCAGTGCAGCATCCGCATGTGGTGGAGCTGGTGGATGTGGTAGACGATCGCCACGGCACATGGATCCTTATGGAGCGGCTCGAAGGTGAGAACCTGCGGGACAAGCTCGATGCAGAGGGCGCCTTCGATGTCAAAACGGTGAACACCTGGCTGGCCCAAACCTGCGCGGCCCTGGAGAACATGCATGTTCGTGGCTACGTTCACCTCGATGTGACGCCGCAGAACCTCTTTCTTACGGATGACGGTGATGTGAAGCTGATTGATTTCGGAATCGCTCAGAAAGCTTTCATAACGCCGAAAAGGGAGGGGAACAAGCTCCTCGGCACTGCTGACTATATCTCCCCGGAACATGGCGCTGGTCGTGTGGTGACACCATTATCGGACGTTTACTCCCTTGGCTGTGTAGTTTTTGAGCTCGTAACCGGCATGAAGGTCTTCAGCGAACATGGCCAGTTAACAAGTGATGCCAAAATCACAATGCGCCAGAATAACGTGCCGGATCTGCCGTCGAGTGTCGTGCCGGAGTTAAACCTGCCATTGTGGCTGGATAAAGTGATCGCCAACGCCCTGTTGCTGAACCCGGAAGAGCGCTACCCCAGCGTGACCGCGTTCGCCGAAGCGTTCAACGCGCACGCCAATCCGCCGTTGTTCGGCTTCGCATGGCCCAACAGAAAGAAACAGGAGATCCCGCGGAACCAGCCGACGCGAACCGTCGCGGTTCCGTTGGTCGCCGAACCAGGGCGCACCCCGGACACTCGTCGGTCGAAAGAGCCATCCCGCCTTGGGCTCTGGATACGCAAGGAACTCCGCAATGCGCGCCGGGCACTGGTGGTGTTTGCGCTGTTGCTGGCGATCATTTTCGCGGTGCCGATGCTTGGTGGATCCGCCGCGTTCGACTGGCTGCTCGGTTCCGTGCCCGGTTCAGGCACGGAGATCGTCGATGGCGACTGGCACCTTCGCGCCGGACCGACGACCGATTCCGAGATCCGCGCCCTGATGCGAAATGGCGAAGCTGTACGCGTCACCGGTACGCCGACGGTGAACAACGGCCGGCTTTGGTGGCCGGTGAGGATTGAAGTCGATAACCAGCAACTCGACGGCTGGGCTCACGATGACGGCCTGCAACGCACCTGGCTTATGGACCGCGCTGCCGGTTTTGAATTGCTGCAGGAAACCTGGTCAAACCGCTGGGATACCGTGACGGATGCGCTACCCGGTTGAAGTGGTTGCGAAGTGGTTCGCGAGTTCGGAGATTTTCTCTAATTCGATGAATTCTCCCGGCCACTCCGGATTTCTAGTGAACTCGGTATTCTCCATGTGCCAGGTATGCGGGTTCGGAACGTAGATTGCGCTGATGTGTGCATCGAGCGCTGGCAGGATATCCGACCGCATGGAGTTGCCGATCATCCACGTGGTTGGTGCATTCAGGTTCAGGCTGGTGATCGTTTCCTTGTATGTTTCAACGGTTTTGTCGTGCGTGATGACATGCTCCGAAAAGTACCCCGATAGTGGCGACCGGCGGATCTTGAGCTCTTGCTCTTCCTGATCGCCCTTGGTGAAGAGGATCAGCTTGTGGTGCGGGCGCAGCGCTCGCAGTGTCTCCTCCACGCCCGGGATCGTCTCCATGTCTTGTTCGAGAATGCGTAGCCCAAGTTGCTCGATCTTCTCCTCATCGCCAGGATCGTTTTCTGGCGCCAACTCGCGATAGGTCTCTACCAGGCTCCTGGCGAACGCTCGGGCTCCATACCCATTAACGCGTTCGAAGTTGTCCAGCACTTCGCGAATCTCATCCCTACCGAGGTGCTCGGTATGGAGGAAGTCGATGAACTCTTTAATGGCGAGCTCAAAGTAGACATTGCACTCCCAAAGCGTGTCGTCGGCATCGAATATCAGTGTCTGGTTTGTTCTTAATTGCATCGTGCTTTCCTGATGGTTTTGCGCGTCCATACCAGGTGCAGGGGCGGTCGACAGGTTAATGTTTTGTAGTTAGTGTCACATTGACATTAACCCCGGCGTTCCCTATTATTCCCGGGAACCTAAATGGCGAGTTTGTTCGCGCGCATGCGGGCAAACGAACAGAGGAGGCACCACACATGGTGCGAGAAGCCACGAAAACGCTTTGGCCAACCACGGCCACCACGACAGATGATGCTACCACAGCCACCGTCTGGTTTAAACAGCCGCAGATGGATGTAGCGAGCTGCACTCCCGAAGAGAGTGTGGGTGCATATGATCGTCTCCAGACCTACGGAATGACCCCGCAGCGCCAGGAGAAGATTGATACCAGGTACTTCAAAATGCCAGCGGAGGAGCGTGACGCCAAAATCAACGCCCTGCGCGAGCAGTTGGGGTCACGCCTGACGATTCTCGGTCACCACTATCAGCGTGACGAGGTAGTGCAGTTCGCAGACTTTCAGGGTGATAGCTACAAGCTGAGCCAACAAGCTGCGGACCAGCGCGACGCCGAGTACACGCTCTTTTGTGGTGTCCACTTCATGGCCGAAAGCGCGGATATCCTCGGATCAGAGCACCAGAAGGTGATCCTGCCGAATATGGAGGCTGGCTGCTCCATGGCCGATATGGCCAAGCCAGAGGACGTTGAGGCAGCGTGGGATGCCTTGCATGCCGCAGGTGCAGGCAACATTGTGCCAATTACGTATATGAACTCGGCTGCCAGCATCAAGGCGTTCTGCGGCAAGAACGGCGGAATTGTTTGCACATCATCCAACGCCACGCGTGTATACGACTGGGCGTTTGAGCGCGGCGAGCGCATTATGTTCTTCCCGGATGAGCACCTTGGTCGCAATACCGCGATCAAGAAGGGCATCAGCGAAGACCAAATGATCGTGTGGGATCCGTTCCTGCCGCTTGGTGGCAACACTGAAGAACAGTTGCGCGATGCCCGCGTCATCCTCTGGAAGGGCTATTGCAGCGTGCATGCCCGGTTCAGTGTCGAGCAGATCGAAAAGGCTCGGGAAGAATATCCAGATGTAAATGTCCTCGTGCACCCGGAGTGTCGCGCAGAGGTTGTGGCGATATCAGACTATGACGGCTCCACGGAATACATCTGCGACATGGTTCGGAACGCAGAGCCCGGTACCGTTTGGGCAATCGGCACCGAGATCAATCTCGTTCGTCGCCTGCAGGCAGAAATGCCAGACAAGACAATCTTCTGTCTCGACCCGGTGATCTGCCCGTGCAGCACGATGTACCGAATCCACCCTGCCTACATGCTGTGGGCGCTGGAACACCTCGTGGAAGGTCGCGTGGTGAATCAGGTGGTTGTTGATGAGGATGTGAAGCATCACGCCAGGGTGGCGCTGGATCGCATGCTCTCAGTGCCATAGATCAGGAAAAGTTAACGGCGGGGGCAGTCGATGCTCCCGCCGTTTTGTTGATGCCGGTTTATCCCTCGTCGATCCAGTAGAACGGTTCCGCGAAGTAGCGGCGAATCGTCGCCTCATCCTGACGACTCATGGACGTCCCCGCTTCGTAGCGTGGCGTATCAACGAGCTCTTCATACGTCACATCCACGACGAGCTCGCCGTTCTCCAGCCTGATCCGCTCGCTGGGGAAGGCGACTGTTCTTCGACCCAGTCCGGGTTTGCGGCTGGTGCGCACAATGACGTAACGCAGGAAGTACTCGCTGTCGCTGAGATGTCCATGCTCGGTGTCGCTGGTCGATGCGTTCGAGTTGAATTCATAAACCAGGTCTTCAGCGCGACCGATCACTTCGCCGTAGCGGCTGCGAACCAGCCGTCCGCGGAAGTCCCGGGTTGTACTCTGTAGCGGCGGAGTGTTGGCGACATGCTTGAGCGGCGAAGCCGCGTCTGCAATGACCACTGCCGCGCCGATTCCTCGCGGACCGGTCTCAAGTAGCTCAGAAGCACGCCGGAAAACGGAGGTATCGGTACGCGCAAGCCCGATGTACACCGGCATGCTTTTGATCAGCATGTGGTGCAATCTGCGCAATTGACTCGTATCCGTCGTTGTCACGGCAATGAAGGCCGAACCCACAACAATCCGCTGTTCCAGGTAGCTTGCCTCGTCGCGATCGAACCCAAACATCATGAACGTCTGCGAGAGTTGCCGGATTTCCGATCGATCCACCGATCCCAAGTCGTGGTCGGTATCCATGGTCTGAATCGTGTCGCGAATGGTGCTGAGGATTTGACCCACTGGACCGGCAGAAAGATAGGCTGCCCGGTCGGGCAGAATCAGTGAGGCCAGCCCTTTCAACCACTTGCCAGCGGCTTCAAGACTGCTACGCGCTACAACCTCCGAAAGCACCGTACGATATGGATTCATCTCGTCATTTTCGCGCAACACCTGCTCACGCAAGATCACGGAGATGGTATTAGCCGGCTGCTGGCTACGGCGTAGCTTGCTCAGCACAATTTCGGCATCGATCACGTCGTCGAATAAGGTGGCGAGTGTGAATGCCGGTCGTTCAGATGATGGTGATGACTCATCGACCAGGGGCAGCATTGATGTCATTTGGCCCCTTTCTCGGCTGCGCGTAACGAAAGTCTCGATTTACCAGGTTCCACAAATGGTGAATCGAAGTGGTTTGGTGAAAGTGGTTGCACGCTGAGTGTACTCAGCTCGGCGTCGATAACGTTGTCTCGCGAACGGAGCAGGCTGGTAATCACCACCTGCATGGCCGCACCAATTGGAATGGCAATGATTGAGCCGGCTGGTCCGCCGAGTTGATTACCGATCAGCACTGCCAGAATAACGGTGAGCGGAGTCATGCCAACCGTATGCTTCATGATTCGTGGCACCAGGAACGCGCCTTCCAACTGTTGAATTGCAAATACCAGCACGATCACCAAAATCGCCTTTTCCGGGGAGTCCGTCAGTGCGACAGCAGCCGCAACTGCACCAGCGAGAATCGGGCCGAAGTAGGGGATCACTTCCAGCAGGCCGGCGAGGATCCCCAACGCAAGCCAGAAACGGAGATCGACCAGGTAGAAGACCGTGCCGCTAATAACCCCAACAGCGAGCATAAGCAGAAGCTGGCCACGGGCCCAACCACCGATCCGGTACTCAACTTCATCCCAAATCGCATGCGCTCGTGGGCGTACTGCAAATGGGAAGAATCCGAGGAATCCGCGTTTGATCGATACTTTCTCAACCGTCCAGTAAAAGGTAACGATGAGTGAGGAAATCACACTGAGGCTGGCACCAAACAAGGTGTTCACAAAGCTGAATGCCTGATCCGGGTTGACGTTTGGATTGTTTCGGAAATTGTTCCAGGCTTGTTCTGTCTGGGAAATTACTCGCAAGCCGGTCCGCCTAAAGGTGTCGTTGCCGGAGTTGAGCGCCTGGTTGCGCAGGTTTTCGAATATCTCTGGTATCGAGTTTTCGAGGTTGGCGATCTGGCGACCCAGCAGCGGCGAAACATAATAAACGCCCACGCCGATGATGGCGAAGAAGGCGATATAGAGAAGAAGTAACGCCTGACCTCGACTCAGGCCAACACGGCGAAGCCGGTTGATGAGCGGATCAAGAATCGCGCCGAAGAGGATGCCGATCGCCAATATGAGCAAGATCGATCGCACCTGCCACACGAACCAGGCGCTGACAGCAATGGCGATCACCAGGATAGTGGCGATTAGCACTCGCAGAATGTATGGCCTGGTTGATATCAATGCTTGCTCCGCTTGCCGTCAATGCGGGAGGAGCCGCAGCTCCTCCCCCTTGATTATTGTGGTACTAGCTCGGTCGGTTGATGTATTTGTCGGCATCGGCTGGTGTATGCAATAGCTCCGCCTTCAGGTCTTCGTAGCCTTCACGCTCCATTAACGCATATGTCGCGTTCTTGCCGGCTTCTACACCGGGCTGTCCGAATGGATTTACATGATACAGCGCACCAGCCATCACTGTCTGCAGTTGCATCATGTAGAAGAACTCACCAACAATACCGGCATCGATTGTCGGGATTGTGATCGTGAGGTTCGGCCGCTCTGCTTCTGTAAGCGCCCATGCTGTGGCGTGGGCTTCGCGGCTGAGCAACTGACCGAGTTCACCACCATTCATATAACCGAGATCCGGGTGGGGTGGCTCGGGGATATCCACACTGTTGCGGTATTCCTCAACGGCAATTAATTGAATGAGCTTGTCGTTCGGGCCTTCGGTGTATAGCTGTACCTGGCTGTGCTGGTCGATTGCACCAAGCGCCTTAATCGGTGTTTGCCCCGCGAATACGACTTCGTTGTCGGTGCTGAGTTTTTTGCCGAGGCTTTCCGCCCAGAGTTGTCGGAACCAGTCACTGATTCCAAAAAGTCCGTCGGCGTACGGCATGGTGACCAGCATCGATTTGTCGTGCTTCGTATCAGCCAATACCGAAAGCGCGGCCAGCAGGTAGGCAGGGTTATCGCGAACAACGTCCGTCAGCGACCGTTCGCGCATGGCGCGGGCCCCGGCGAGCATTGCATGGATATCAACGCCAGCCAGTGCGGCTGGCAGCAGACCCACAGCGCTCAGCACTGTTTGGCGGCCGTCTACTCCCGGTGGCACCGGGAAGGTGCGGAAGCCCTGCTCATTCGCCATCTGGCGCAAGATGCCGGTTTCCGGATCAGTTGTGGCCACGATCTGCCTGGCGGCCTGTTCCTGACCGACTTCCTTTACAAGTGCATCTCGTACTACCAGGAAGTTTGCAGCCGTTTCCGCCGTCTGACCGCTCTTGGAAACGACGTTCACCAACGTCTTGCGGAGATTTACCGTCTCCAGCGTCGCCTGCACCTTCTCCGGATCCGGGTTGTCCAGCACGAAGAAGCGCGGGCCCACTCGTTTCTCATTCGATTGCAGGTTGCGGTGCGGGTGGCATAGCGCCATGATCGTGGCAATGGCCCCAAGTGACGACCCTCCAATGCCAATCAGGATGAAATCTTCGTACTCTTCGCGCGCCACAGCGGCGAATTCCGCGATCTCATCGGCAAGGGCAGTGTTGTCCGGCAGGTCTTGCCAGCGCTGCACCTGTTTACTGTGCTCATCCTTGATACGAGCGTGCTGCTCGGAAATATATCCCTGCAGGTCATCAAGCTCGGCGTCGCTCACTCCGTGTTCAGTGCCGACAGCCGTGTCCATTGCGTTTCGATAATTAATTATCAGGCGAGAGGAAAGCTCATTGGTCATATCCGGATTCCTTTCACATCTGTGTGTGCGGATTTCTGCCCGTCTCACGGGCACTACCACGTTTAGAAGAATAGCACCGTGGTCGCTTTCGTGGCCGCATCGATCGTGCCTATGGCGTGCTTCTGCTTGCTCCCGTACCATAGGACGTAACGGATTCATTGCACCTCGAATTAAGTATGGATTGTATACATTTGAGGTGATCACGCAGAACTGGAGTCGCAATGACATCACTGAGCATGACCAAAAAATCGGTCGCCGATATGGCGAAAGAGCACGTTTGGCCACACCAGCTCCCCTGGAACGTTCAGGCGGAGAAAGACGGCCTCACGATCTTTGAAAGCGCCACGGGCTCGACGCTTAAGGACATTCATGGCAAGGAGTATATCGACGGTATCTCCGGCCTGTGGGTGGTAAACGCTGGCCACGGTCGTGAGGAGATCGCCGAGGTGATGGCGGAGCAGGCGAAGAAGCTTGCCTACGTCTCTTCCGTGCAGTACACAAATGATCCCGCTGCCCATCTCGCCGACAAGCTGGCCGAAATTACGCCCGGAGACCTAAGCCGATCCTACTTCGTGAGTGGTGGCTCCGAGGCGGTGGAGACAGCACTGAAGATCGCGAAGCAGGTCCAGGCCATGCGCGGCTATCCGCGCCGCTACAAGATCATCGCCCGCCGCGGCAGTTACCACGGCATGACCCACGGTGCCATGAGCCTCACGGCAACCCGCGAAGAGAAGTGGTTCGGCCCGTTCATGTACGGCGTCTCTCATGTTCCGGCACCAAACCAGTATCGCAACGACTTCGGCCTCGAAGGTGAAGAAGGCGATATCATGGCCGCCCGGTATGTGGAGCAGGAGATCATCAACCAGGGCCCCGAATCCGTCGCTGCGGTGATTGGCGAGCCGATTTCCAGCGCAGCTGGCATTCACGTTCCCAGCCCCAAGTACTGGCAAATGCTGCGGGAGATTTGCGACCGACACGGCGTGATTCTCATCGCCGACGAGGTTATCAACGGCTTCGGCCGCACGGGTACCATGTTCTGCCTCGAGCAGATGGGTGGCGTGGTGCCGGATATCATGACCGTCGCCAAGGGCATCACCAGCGGATATATGCCAATGGGTGCCGCGATTGCTTCGCCGAAGATCTTTGAAGAATTCGAAAAGCAGTCGGACGTTTCAATGGGCCACCTGCTGACCTTCGGTGGACACGCTGTAGCTGCAGCTGCCGCCTTGAAGAATATCGAGATTCTTGAGCAGGAGAAGCTCCCCGAGCGCGGCGCCGAGATGGGAACATACCTGCGCGAGCAGCTCGAACAGCTCCGCAGTCACCCGTCCGTCGGTGATGTGCGAGGTGTCGGCCTGCTCCAGGGCATCGAGGTGGTGAAGAACAAGGAGAAGAAGACCCCGCTCGACAAGAACGACAAGTTCTGCGTCGAACTCGGCAAGAAGGTGTTCGAGAAGGGGCTCGTAACGCGCACCTGGAACATCGTCCATTTCGCACCGCCGCTGGTGGTCACCAAGGACGAGATCGACCGCATGGTCACCATTGTTGACGAGGCACTGACGGAGACAGAACAGGAGTTCGCCCACGAACTCGAGAGTTAGTTCAACACCTCAAAAACGCCTAAAGGACCGGGTAGTGTATGCTGCCCGGTCCTTTTTACGTTATTTAGCAAGAGAATAACGCCGGAACATGGCATGAAGCTTGCGAAACGCATTTCACAAGATTGTGCTTTGTATCGCAAGTCGGGATGCATACACCATCGAAGAGAATAGTCCGTTGGATTTTATAGGCCGAACAACGTCTGGTGGAAGGACGAGGTGGGCAATATTGGCTTACTCCAATTTCGGGGGGACACCCGCAACCGGGGCCCGACCAAACGGCTAAAGCGATTCGCCAGGGCGAACAGTTTGCTCACGCTGTTGCTTTTGTTAACAGCATGCGGTGGATCGCAATCGATGCTCGATGCCGCCGGAACAGGAGCGCGGGAGACGCTTTCAATCTGGTGGCTCATGTTCGGGCTGGGTACCGTCATTTTCATCGCTGTACTCGCTCTTCTCTGGTTCGCGGTGTCGCGCTCTGCGGCCCCCGCCGAAGCAACTTCCAAAAATACGCGAACCCGCATCGTTGTACTTGGCGGCATTGTGGTGCCGGTTATCGTAATTGCGATCGTCTTCACGTTCAGTACCCGTGGCCTCGTAGCTATCAGCGATTTGGGCGGCGATGATAGCGTAACGATCGATGTCGTTGCCCACCAGTTCTGGTGGGAGGTTGCCTACCCGGATGAAGGCTTCGTCACTGCAAATGAAATTCATATCCCTGTCGATGAGGACGTAGAAGTTCGTCTCACTTCTGAAGATGTGATCCATTCGTTCTGGGTTCCCTCCCTGCACGGCAAAATCGATGTCATGCCAGGGCACACGACCAGCATCACCCTCAAAGCCGAAGAAACCGGTACGTATCGTGGCCAGTGCGCGCAATTCTGTGGCGTGCAACACGCTAATATGGCGTTCCTCGTGGTAGCCGAAGCGGCCGAAGACTATCGGGCCTGGGCAGACCACCAGGCGCAACCGGCGGAGTCCGTTCCCGAGAACGACGCAATTGCTCGCGGACAGGACATCTTCTTCAGCTCGGCCTGTGTCTACTGCCACACGGTGCGCGGAACCGCAGCCAATGGGCAGCTCGGGCCAGACCTCACACACTTCAACAGTCGAGAAACCATCGGCGCAGGAATCCTGCCAAATAACCGCGGCAATTTAGCGGGCTGGGTCGTTGATCCTCAGGAGATCAAGCCCGGTAATCACATGCCTGGTATCACCCTCAGCGGCGAGGAGTTGGATAGCTTGCTTGATTATCTGGAGAGTTTGGATTGATGACTGCGAACACTGCCAACACTGCGGTCCATGGAACAGACTCCCCGATAGAGGAGCGGCTGACAGATACCTGGGAGCGGCCCCCCGGGATTTGGGGATTCCTTTCCGCGGTTAACCACAAAACAGTTGCTACCCGCTACATCGTTACGGCGTTTATTTTCTTCGCACTGGCGGGCATTGCTGCACTCATCATGCGAGTGCAGTTGGCCCAGCCGGAACTACACATCATCTCGCCGGATCTCTACAACCAACTTTTCACGACCCACGGCACGACCATGATGTTCCTGTTCGCCATCCCGATCGTGGAAGCGATAGGCATGTACTTCGTGCCGATGATGGTCGGTGCGCGCGATATGGCCTTCCCTCGCCTAAATGCCTTCGGCTATTGGGTCTACCTCATTAGCGGAGTCACCGTCTGGGTAGCGCTCTTTTTTGGGAATGGGCCAGATGCCGGCTGGTTTAACTATGTGCCACTTTCGGGTGTAGAAGCCTCACCTGGACTGGGTATTGATGTTTGGACCACTGCCATCACGTTTATGGAGATCGCGGCGCTGGTAGCCGGGGTGGAGCTGATCGTGACGGTCTTCAAGATGCGGGCGGTGGGCATGTCTCTGAACCGCATGCCGGTTTTTGTCTGGGCTATGCTCATAACCTCATTCATGATCGTTTTCGCCATGCCGGCAGTCATGCTAGCCAGCGTCATGCTGCTGCTCGATCGTCAGGTCGGTACAGGGTTTTTTGATCCGGCCATGGGTGGCGATGCGCTGCTCTGGCAGCATCTTTTCTGGGTGTTTGGCCACCCGGAAGTCTACATTATCCTCCTCCCCGGGCTTGGAGTGGTCTCAACAATCGTCTCCACCTTTGCTCAGCGCGGAAATGTCGCCTACACGTTGCTCACCGCCTCACTCGTGGCGATCGGGTTCCTCAGCTTCGGCTTGTGGGTGCACCACATGTTCACCACCGGATTGCCGTGGCTCAGCATGAATCTCTTTGAAGCGGCGAGTATGTCCATTGCAATCCCCAGCGGTATTGCCATCTTCAGCTGGATCGCGACCTTCTGGGGCACGAGGCCGGAAACGAAGTCTCCCCTCCTGTATGTTTACGGGTTCTTCTTCATCTTTATTCTCGGCGGCATCACCGGAGTCATGGTGGCATCGATTCCGTTCAACACGCAGATTCACGATACCTATTTCGTCGTGGCTCACTTCCACTACGTGCTGATTGGAACGTCGATTTTCCCGCTATTGGGCGGGTTGCACTACTGGTTTCCAAAGATCGCCGGGAAGATGTTGGATGAAACACTGGGCAGGGTATCCTTCTGGCTCGCCTTTATCGGATTCAATATCACCTTCTTCCCCATGCACATTCTCGGGTTTATGGGTATGCCACGGCAGGTATACACCTACCGGGAAGGACTTGGCTGGGGTGCGCCAAACATGATATCCACCGTTGGTGGTTTCATTCTTGGCCTTGGAATGCTGGTCTTCTTCATCAACGTGTTCCGCGCCCTGAAGTGGGGTAAAGATGCTCCGCCGAATCCGTGGGGAGCTGGCACGCTGGAGTGGGTGACTCCATCGCCGCCGCCGCCGTACAATTTTGTGGTTCCCCCGAAAGTGAAAGATCGATTCCCGCTCTGGGAGAACGAGAACGAGGGGCCAGCGGATGAAGATGCCCTGCAGGTGCTTGCATCTGAGGAATTCCCCCAGCAGCCTCACCGGCGTGAATCGCCAGGCACCCGGCTCATGGACGCATCGCTTGAACGAACCGTGGTCGTGGCAGAGCCTTCAATCGCCCCGCTGCTTACAGCTTTGTCTGTAGGTGTGCTGGTTATCGGCACCATGTTTACGCTGTGGATCGTGCCGATTGCGCTGCCATTCGTTTTTGCCAGTATCGTCATGTGGCTCTGGCCAGATAAGAAGGAGTGGTAATGAGCACAACGACGTATAACACCATCTCCGGACACAAGCCTCTTCCACATCTCGCATCCGGGAGCCAGGGCACTGGTTG
Organism: uncultured Sphaerobacteraceae bacterium; assembly: GCA_964526965.1. Lineage (GTDB taxonomy): Bacteria > Chloroflexota > Chloroflexia > Thermomicrobiales > UBA6265 > UBA6265. The sequence goes on from CAZGML010000009.1 coordinate 77,753, forward strand.
GTGGGGAATCGTGATGCTGTTGATGATCGAATCAGCAGTGTTTGCCGGCCTCATCGCCAGCTACTTCTACCTGTTCGCCAATGCAGATGCGTGGCCATCAGGAGATGCATCGCCGCCGGATATGGTCATTCCGATCGTTTATTCAGTTGTGTTGCTGGCCAGTGGCTTACTTGCCTTTCTGGGCAATAAAGCAATACAAGCCGGCGATATACGTCGAATGCGAATTTTGCGTATTTCCGGATGTGTGGCGCTGGCTATTTTCCTGGTGCTGAAAGCGTATGAATATCTCAACCTCGATTACTTGTGGAGCGATAGCGCCTACACCTCGATTCTGTGGCTCATTGCCGGGTTCCACACTGCGCATGTGATCTCGGTGTTGCTCAAGGAAATCGTGATTCAGGTGCTCGCTGCCAAAGGGTTCTTTACGCAAGAACGGCAGGGAGCCATCAGGGCAGGCACGCTCTACTGGAGCTACGTTGTTTTAATGTGGATTCCACTCTTTGCCACGCTCTATATCTTCCCGAACTTCGCATAGAGGAGAGATTCATGGTTGCTGAAAACCAACAACAGAATATCCCCTCTCAACCGCGTTCCAAAGGTGCACGCGTCTTCACGTTCTTTGCCATGCTTGGTGGTCCGCTGGCGTGGGCGACACATCTCTGCGTCATGTACTTCCTCGTGCAGCCAGTATGTCGGTTGGGTGGTGAAGCGTGGTTCCACGTCACGACTGTGGCAATGCTGCTGGTATGCGTAGCTGCTGCGCTGGCGGCCTGGAGGCACCGTCAAGGTGACGCCGAATTTAGCGACCGGGCTGCCGGCGAAGGAACGTGGAAGTCGTTTGTTTCGCTCTTCGGTCTCGCCAGTTCCGCCATCTTCGCCTACGCCATTCTGTACCAATGGTTCCCGGTACTAACGACCGGAGCCTGTGAAGGAATGCGACCGCTGCCATGATGTTGCACCGATTCCGCACCGGTTTGATAGCAGTGTTGCTGGCGATTACGCCGATGTTGGCCACGGCGCACACCCGGCCACGACCGAATCCGGATAACGTCTGGGCCGCGTGGTATGTAGATCCGGTCGTTGCGGTGAGCATGCTCATTGGGTCGTGGCTCTATTTGCGCGGAGTACGCAACCTCTGGGACACGGCAGGTCATGGCAAGGTGATCTCGACCGGTCAACGCAACGCGTGGTACTGGGCCATGTTCTCGCTGGTTGTCGCACTCTTTTCGCCGCTCGATGCCCTTGGCGGCGCACTCTTTAGCGCGCATATGGTTCAGCACCTGATTCTCTTTGTTGTCACCCCGTGGTTACTGGCCTACGCCCGGCCCGGGCTCGGCATCTGGTGGGGACTCCCCGCCACGCTTCGCAAACGCATCGGCGGCTCGGTAGGAACGCATCCGGTTGTTCGTCGCGCGCACGGGGCCAGTCGTAATCCGACGCTTATTGTTATTGCCTTCACAGCGGTTTTGTGGCTGTGGCACACACCGGCACTCTATAACGCCGCGCTTCGCAGCGATTTTATCCACGCCGTAGAGCATTTCAGTTTCATGGCCGGGGCGTATCTGCTATGGAGCTGGTTGATTTCAGTGCAGCACAGTCGTGGTGGGCCAAATAGTGATCGCCAGGGCATCGCCATTCTTATCGTATTTATCACCGTCATGCAGAGTGGAGTGCTTGGCGCCATTTTGACGTTCGCCCGTACGCCGCTCTATGAAATGCACGCTGGCTACACCGACCTTTGGGGCCTCAGCCTGCTGCAAGATCAGCAGATCGCCGGCTTGCTGATGTGGGTGCCCATGGGGCTCACATTCACCCTGGTGGCGCTGCTGTTGTTCCGATCCTGGCTGATCGCCTCCGAACGACGCGCTCGTGAGCGCGAACAAGCGGAAGCCCGGGTATCCGGCACACCCGCTACGGAGGTGCAATCATGATCACCAACACACCATCCAAACTGAAATGGTTGATAGGCACGGTGGCACTCGTGCTTGTCGTGACCGGCTGTGGATTGCTGGTCGGCTCGCACGACGCTCGCGTTGAAGAGACCGGCGGCAACATCGAACGTGGAGAGGATCTCGTGCGAACACACGGCTGCGTTGCCTGTCACTCCGCGCCCGGCGTGGCAAGCGTGGAAAACGGCTATGGACCGGATTTTGATGGTTTCGCCAACAATCGCCTTATCGCCGGTCAGGCTGAAAACACCCCGGAGAATTTGGTGCAGTTCATCCTGGTGCCATACGCGGTTGCTCCTGGCACCTCTATGCCAACGCTCGATATCCCGGAAGAGGATGCCCGCGATATCGCGACCTGGCTATACACCCTAGACGATTAGGAGGCACATGTGACTGATCAGGAAAAGAAACGAGATAGCAGGGATCAGCAGGTGCTCTATACCCTCACCGGATCGCACCGCCGCGCCATGCGTCAGGCGCAGATGTCACGTAGGCGCTTCCTGCTGCAGACGGGCGCCCTCGGCTCGGTCGCTGCTGCTGGTGCAATATCCACCGTCGCGCAGGATGCAACTCCCATGGCTACACCCGGCGCGGGCGAGATCGCCTCGGCCGAAGACGAGTGGGAGATGTTCGAAGGCGTGCCAATGACGCCAACCCAGCCGCCGGAAATGGACTTTAAGGCGCTTACGGAGTCCGAAGCCATTGCGGTTGAAATGCTGACAGCCCAGTTGCTGCCTGGTACGCCGGAAGACCCCGGGGCCCGGGAAGCCGGTGTTGTTTACTACATCGATTACCTGTTGCAACAAAACGAGGGGTTCGTGGAACCGACATACCGGGCTGGCCCGTGGGCGAAAGGCTACGAAGGTGATACCGAGCCTGAACCAGAACCGGATGTCATCTGGATTCCCGCCGACCAACTCTCCCGGTATGGCTATCAGGCGCCGCTATCGCCATTGGCTATTTATCAGCTGGGCCTCAGGGCACTCGAGGAATACTCGGATGCGACATGGGGTAAGCCCATTGCTGACCTCAGTGAGGATGAGCTCAACGAGATGATCTGGGCGATGCTGCGCAACGAGATCGACCAATTTACGGAATTCTCGCCAATTTCATTCTTTCATACCTTGCGATTGCACACCGCCGAAGGGTTCTTTAGTGATCCGGGGTATGGCGGCAATCGCGATCTCGCCGGGTGGCGCCTGGTCGGGTTCCCGGGTGCGCAGCGTGCGTACTCACCGGAGGAAATGCAGACCGAGGGCTCGGATCGAGAACCACAATCCATGCAGGTGCTGCCAGAGTTCAATCCGGGCCACCCTGAGGATGGCCCAGTGTTGCCCGTACGTGGCTCCGATTTGGAAGAACACAAGCCTGAAAGTGATGACGACGATTAAGTCCAGCGAATCGGTTTACCGATTTGTGGAAAGGGAAGCATTGTGACACAGTCTGAACACGTAGACGTCGCCATTGTCGGAGCGGGTTGGACTTCCGCCATCCTGGGCTGGAAGCTCGGAGAAGCTGGCCTGAAGGTGCGGGCACTTGAGCAAGGCCAGGAACGCTGGACCGCCACCCATTTTCAGCACAATCATGATGCCCTCCGCTATACCAACCGCAAGGCGCTCATGGCAGATCTCAGCAGGGAAACGTGGACCTGGCGACCGAACTCATCCATCCCGGCATTGCCATTCCGCAAGTTCGCCTCATTTCATCCCGGTGAGGGGACCGGCGGGAGTAGCGTGCATTGGGCTTCGGAACTTTGGCGCTTTTATCCTTCGGATTTCAACTATCGAAGTCATCACATAGAACGGTACGGAGAAGACCGGATACCGGAAGGTTCAACCGTCCAGGACTGGCCCCTCACATACGACGACCTCGAATCGCACTACGAAGCGTACGAATACGACATTGGTGTCAGCGGCCTTGCCGGTAATCTCAACGGCGTGACCGTTCCGGGTGGTAATCCGTTTGAGGGTGCCCGGTCTTCGCCGTATCCGTTGCCGCCGCTAGCAAGGAGTATTGCGGGCCTGGAGTTCGAAGAGGCTGCTGCGAACCTGGGATATCATCCCTTCCCACAGCCGTCCGGCATCCTTTCGGAGTCGTACACCGGACTTTCTGGTGATACCCGCGCCGGATGCCTCTACTGCGGATACTGCGTGCGCTATGGCTGCGAGGTAGATGCCAAAGCGAGCGCCCTTACCGATCACCTTCCGGCCGCTTTCGCGACCGGCAATTATGAAATTCAGTACCACTCAAAGGTGCTGAACATCCTCGTTGGGGACGATGGGCTCGCACGTGGTGTGCGGTATATGGACCTGGAAACAGGTGAGGAACGGGACCTGATGGCGGATACCGTTATCCTCGCCGGGTATACGCTTACCAATGTTCGACTGCTTCTCCTTTCGCAGAGCGATGCGCACCCAGATGGCGTTGGCAACGACCGTGGCATGGTCGGCAAGAACTACACATACCAGCTTTCAATGTCCCCGGTATCTGGCACATTTAGCGGCCGTCGGCTGAATACCTTCATGGGTAACACCGTGGTTACTACGGCTATTCACGACTTCAATGCCGATAACTTCGATCACTCCGATCTCGATTTCATTGGCGGGGCTTCGGTTACATACGGTGCCGGAATGCGAGAGCCCATCACTTCCACAACTGGCCTGGGCCCGATCAATAGCGATCGCTGGCCGGAGCTCGAAGACGTTTCGCCAGATATGGCCACCAGTCCGTTGCTCATCTCGGAAACACCAAGTAACACGTCGATTGGAGTCGAGTGGGGCCAAGACTGGAAAGACAACATGCGCGAGAACTGGGACTCCAACATGTCGATTGCTATCCAGGGTGAGAGCCTTCCATACGAAGGTCAGCAGCTTGATCTGGACCCGAACTATAACGATGCCTTCGGCAACCCGCTCTTGCGGATCACGTTCGACTTTCAGGAGAACGACAAGCGACTCTATGCCTATATCACCCAAAAGCTGGTGGAAATCATGGAGGAGATGAATCCCGACTCCATGTCGGTCACCGAAGAACTGGATGATTACGAAATGAGTTCGTACCAGAGCACACATAACACCGGTGGCGCCATTATGGGAGATTCCCCGGATAACTCCGTAACGAACAAATACGGCCAAGTATGGGATACCCCAAACGTTTTCGTTACTGGTGCGGCATTGTTCCCGCAGAACCCTGGTATGAACCCAACGGCCACAGTGCTGGCCCTTGCGTACCACACGGGTGATGCAATGGCAGATCAGTATGTAGGTAACCCTGAAGAGTTAATGGACTGATCCGGAAGGAGCGTCAGGAGCAATGGGTATGAATCGGCGAAACCTGGTGCGCATGATCGGCGGTGCCGTGGCGATGCCCGTGCTCGCCGGCTGCACCGTGCTAGACGCCCTGGACGAAAACAGAATCGAAGTTGAAATCACGAGCCGCCGCGTCTTCGAACCTGGAGGAGTCACAGTTCAGGCAGGAGAAGAAGTGGTGTGGCGAAATCATGATTCGCAACCGCACAATCTTTCTACGGACCCGTCGGAATTTGAAGATGATGTGCCGGTGCAGTCTCCGGAAGGCGCATCGCCATTCACATCCGGGGAGTTGCTGGCCAATGATCGTTATTCGTACACGTTCGATGTGCCTGGCGAGTATATCTACGCCTGCACGATCCATCCTGAGATGATCGGTACGATCACCGTCGAGTAAGGAATCCCACCAGGGAGGTGGAAGTGAACGCCAATAATGATCATGTAGACGTTGTCATGATCGGGGCGGGCTGGACCGCCTCCATCCTGGCATGGAAGCTCGCATCGGCGGGTCTGAAGGTTCGCTCACTGGAGCAAGGCGAGGAGCGCTGGACAGCTACGCACTTCCAGCACAACCACGATGGCTTGCGCTACCTGGTGCGTAAGGCGCTGATGGTTGATCTCAGTCAGGAGACCTGGACCTGGCGTCCGAATAGCGGCGTGCCGGCATTGCCTCTGCGAATGCACGGCAGCTTCCATCCCGGCTCGGGTACTGGTGGTGCCGGTGTGCACTGGTCCGGCCAATTGTTTCGCTACTACCCTCATCACTTTCGCTACCGATCGCATTTGGTCGAGCGCTATGGCGAAGACAAGTTGCCAGAAGGATCGAATTTGCAGGATTGGCCCATCACCTTCGAGGAGTTGGAGCCATACTACGCACAGTTCGAGATTGACGCTGGCGTGTCTGGCCAGGCGGGGAATATCAACGGGGTGATTATGCCCGGCGGCAATCCCTTTGAAGGGCCGAGATCAACTCCGTATCCGTTGCCGCCATTCGAGTCCAGTATCCCTGCCCAGATGTTTCGCGATGTAACTGAATCGCAGGGTTATCATCCTTTCCCGGTACCAGCCGGACTGATCTCGGAGAGCTATACCGGCCTCGCCGGGAAACCGCGTGCGGGATGCCTTTACTGCGGATACTGCACGCGTCACGGTTGTGAGGTGGATGCCAAATCGAGCCCGCTTACGGAACATCTCCCCGCTGCACTCGCCACCGGGAACTACGACATCCGCTACAACTCCCGCGTGACGCACGTGTTGCTGGACGACAATGGCCGGGCGCGTGGATTCCGGTACACGGATCTCACTACAGGCGAAACCCACGAGCAGACGGCAGACATCGTGATTCTTAGCGGCTACACGCTCACGAACGTGCGGCTGCTGCTCCTCTCTCGCAATGACGCGCATCCGGACGGCATTGGCAACAACCGCGGAATGGTGGGCAAGCAATATACCTATCACATTAGCCGCACACCAGCGACGGGCGTATTTGAGGGGCATCGTTTCAACCTGTTTATGGGGAACTACGTCACGTCGCAATACATTCACGATTTTAATGGCGACAACTTCGACCATAGTGATCTCGATTTCATCGGCGGCGGACCCCTCTATGCGGGTGCCGGTGAGCGGGAGCCGCTAACGTCAGTACAGACCTTGCCGTACCTGGACGATGAAAAGTGGGAAGACCTCGAAGATATGGAGCCGGGTATGCTCCAGAGCCCGCTGCTGAAGACAGAGGTCGCTGACCTCGCCGGGACCGACATCGAGTGGGGCGAGGACTGGAAAACCAACATGCGAGAGAACTGGGACGCAGTGG
>CAZGML010000009.1:84922-92069 GCA_964526965.1 uncultured Sphaerobacteraceae bacterium
ATCGAGTGGGGCGAGGACTGGAAAACCAACATGCGAGAGAACTGGGACGCAGTGGTTGGCATCTCCACCATGGCAGAAGTCATGCCGCATGAAGCGAACTACATGGACCTTGACCCCAATTACACGGACGCATGGGGCGAGCCATTACTGCGCATCACGTTTGAGTTCCAGGAGAACGAGCAGAAGCTCTACTCCCATCTTGTGGATAAAGCTGGCGAGATCATGGAGGCGATGGAACCAACCAGTATGTCGACTGAGGATGACATAGGGGATTATGAAATCTCCACTTATCAAACCACGCACGCTACTGGCGGCGCGATTATGGGCGACTCGCCCGAGAATTCGGTGACCAACAAATATGGTCAGGTTTGGGATGTTCCAAACCTGTTTGTCACGGGTGCTGCGTTATACCCCATGAATCCCGGTATGGATCATACCGGTACAGCCACTGCCCTGGCGTACTGGACCGGTGACGCCATCGTCGAAAAGTACCTGAACAACGAGAATGAGCTGATGGATTAGTGCCCGCGTTTGCTCGGCCACCAGTTCCAGCGACCCATAAGTTGCATAGTGGCCGGGAGCAGCAGTAGTCGCACGATGGTCGCATCGATTGCGACAGCGATGGCGAGCCCGACACCGAGGGCCTTCACCACATCGAGTTCACTAAAGGCGAACGCCAGGAACACCGCCAGCATCAGCACTGCGCTGGCGGTGACAATTCCGGTAGCATGCCGAAGCCCCTCGCGCACCGCAACCCTGGTGTCGCCGTGCCGTTGCCACGATTCACGGATACGGCTGAGCATGATGATCTCGAAATCCATCCCCAGGCCGAACAGGAAGCTGAACATGAGTACCGGCACCAGCATAACCGTGGTGCCGTTTGGCTCTGCTCCGAATATCCAGGCGAGGTTTCCTTCCTGGAAAATCCATACAAGCATCCCAAACGAAGCGCCCATCGAAACGAGGTTGAGCGCAATCGCCTTCAGTGGTAGCAGTGCCGAGCGAAGGTGGAAGAAGAGCACGATTGCCGTGAGTGAGAGGATCCAGGTTAACACGATTGGCGTGCGTTCCTTGATATGGTCAAGCAGGTCGAGGTCGAGCCCGACTGCTCCGCCCACCATCGTGGTGAGCCCTCGCACAGGCGTGGTTTCGAGATCGGCACGGATATCTCGGACCAGCTCGTGCACGTCCGTATCCGAAAGGTGTGGTTCGGGGATGACGGTCAGCAGCGCCGCCGATGGCGTCAGGTACGGTTTGCTCGCCACGATGAGATCCGGCTCAAGCAGGTAACTGGAGGCGAGGGATCGCGGCGAGAACCCCGCCGGGATCAGGGTCCACAGTCCTTCAACCCGCAACACGCCGTCGGTGCTGTTAATGTGGGTGGTGAGATCCAGATACCGTTGGAGATTGTCCGCTTCCAGCATCGAGCCTCGTGTTGGCTGCAAAACGATTTCTACTGGAGATGTCGATGCACGCGAGAAATCTTCTGCGATATGCTCTGCGGTCTGGCGGGATTCAGCGCTTGCTGGCAGGTTCGTGATACCTGGCGACACAGCTTGCATGTCCAGCACCGGTGCAGTGAGCAGCGCGAGCACGGCAACGCATGCCAGCAACGTCGCCACAGGACGACGCTCTCGCACCGCCTCCAGCTTTGGGAGAATACGGGCGACGCGGTGGGGTTCGCGTTGTCTTGATATCTGTCTTGAGAAGAGGACCAACGCCGCCGGCACTGCCGTGAGCGATAGGAGCATCGCCACCAACACAACCATCGCCCCGAGGAGGGCGGTGGTGGTAGCCGCCGGAACATCGAAAAAGAGGAGCCCGCTGAGGCCGATAGCAACAGTTGTTGCGGCTGTGATCACCGTCTTGCCAGCGGTCGAGATCGTGGTCTGTATCGCGACCTCGAGGTTGCCGTTGGTAGCCTCTTCCCGGAACCGGCTTACCATGATCAGCGCGTAGTCTATTCCCACTGCCAGGCCCAGCATGGTTACGGTGTTTACCGTGAAAACGCTTACCGGGGCATAGTTCGCAATTACGGCCATTGCCGCCAGCGTAATAATCATGCTGTTGGCAGCCAGTATCACCGGAATCAGCGCGGGAACGAATCCGCGAAAGAAGACAAAGAGTAGCACCAGCGTTATCGGCAGGGCGATCAGTTCGGCACGGACGAGGTCGTTATGGCCGACGATACGGAAATCTTCACCAACCACCGGTAGGCCCGTCATATGGACGTCGAGGCCGCTCTCTGCCAGATTGTCGCGGAGCCATTCAGGTGAGCCGGTATGGTTCTCCGGCGCCTCGTTGAGCGTTACTACGGCGAGGCTGGTGGTGCCGTCGTCCGAGATCAACATCGTGTTGAGCAGGTCGTTACTGATCGTGCCCCAGGTCAGCACCGAATCGACTTCGTCGCTTGCCAGCAATGGACGTACCGTGTACAGAACCTGCTCCACGAACCTGTCGTCGCTGGCAACGTACTCACCAGACGGATCGCTGAATACCAGGTAGTACGTGGTGTTGCTGCGCCCGAACTCCTCGGCGACCAGCTCTTGGACCTGCACAGCGGTGGCGGAATCCGGCAGCCAGCCGTCCGGGATTGTGTTTTCGGTCGCTTTCAGCGCCAGGGGCACCAGCAGTCCGCAAAGGACAATACTCGTAAACAACACCCAGGCTGCCCGCCGCACAATCCAGTTGCTCCACGCTTGTATGAAGCGATGACCTCGTGGATTCTGTTGACGGATCACAGGGCGAAACTCCCGGTCTGGCAGCGAAGTAATTGCTGACGGGTAGTGTACAGTCAAAGTATTGGCCACTGGTCTGGATTCGGAGAAGTGATGGTTTCTGAAACGCGCGACGTAACGGTGCAATCTCCACGGACGTTTTCAAGTGATTTGTACCTGCTGGTTGGTATCCTTGGCAACGTTATCAAGGAAACCGCCGGAGCCGACGCTTTTGAACTTGAGGAAGCCGTTCGCGCGGGTGCAAAGGCGTTGCGGGCAGGATCATTCGACGCCGGTATCGAACTCGACGCCTTGATATCAGGTGCGGATTCCGACGAGTTGCGCATGCTGATTCGCGCATTCACCACGTACTTCTCGCTCAATAACATCGTGGAAGATAGCGAGCGTATTCGCCGCGTGCGACGGCGTGAGGCGCAGAATCCAGATATGCCACGGCGCGGTTCGATAGTCGAAGCCATCGGCGCTCTGCAGCGCCGGGGTATTCCTGCTACACAAATGCAGGAGATGCTCAATCAGGCAGATGTCCGGTTTGTGCTGACCGCACATCCCACCGAGGCGAAGCGGCGCACGATCATCGACAAGCTGGCCCGGCTCTTCGACACGATTCGACAACTGGATGAGCGTGCCGCCCTGCCACGAGAAGTCGACCGCGCCCGCACGAAAATGGCTTCAGCCATTGCGGGTTTGTGGGCCAGCAACGAGCTCCGCATTACCAACCCAACCGTGCTGGATGAACTCCGCGCCACCCTGGTCTATTTCGAAACGAGCATTGCACCGATGCTCATCGAGATTTATCGCGACATAGAAGAGGGACTCGCTACGCATTATCCCGATGCCGAAATTACCGTGCCGTCGTTCGTGCGCTTCGGCTCCTGGATTGGGGGAGATCGAGACGGGAATCCGTTTGTCACGCCAGAAGTGACGATTCAGGCGCTGGATATCATGCGAAGAGCGGCTATCGATTTACTCTACGACCGGCTTCGCTGGCTGGCGGGTCGCCTCTCTGTGCACGATCACATGGTGGAGCCAACGTCGCTGCTCGATCCCTTGCTGCAGCGCTACGGCGGGATGTTCCCCGATCTCGACCGCCGCCTCGCCGCACGTCATGAGGGCGAGCCGTATCGTCGACTATTGACACTGATGCGGGAACGGCTCGCCGCCTCACGGGAGCGTGAATCCCACGGGTACCACTCTGCAAGCGAACTGATGAATGACCTGTGTGTTGTCGAAACCGCCTTGCGAAAGCAAAACCTTACCCGAATCGTGAACGGGGACCTAAAGGACATCATCCGCCTCGTCGATGTCTTCGGGTTCCATCTGGCAATGATGGATGTGAGGGATCACTCCGGTCGGCATCGAGAGACGGTGGACTGGATGCTTCGCGAATCCGGTGTAGAGCCTGGCTATGCACGGCTCTCACCAGAGTCGCGAGCCGAACTCCTGGAGCGCCTGATCAACGAGCCCCGGCCGCTTGTCTACAAACACCTCTCTGGCGCTCCTGAGACCGCCCGCGAAGTGCTGGATACGTTCGATACCATTCGCGGCCATTTGCTGGATCATCATGCCGCGAAATCGCCCGCGTACATCATCTCCAACAGCGAAACGCCGTCAGACATCCTCGAAGTTCTGTTGCTAATGAAGGAATCCGGGCTTTGCGAGGTCGGTGGCCATGGCGCCCGGCTCCGCATTGTGCCGCTTTTCGAGGATCGCCAAACGCTACAGGATGCGCCGCAGACAATGCGCGAACTGCTGGAGATGCCGGCGTATCGAAACGCCCTGGAGAGTAGTGGCGGCGTGCAGGAGGTGATGGTCGGCTACAGTGATTCCAACAAGGATGCTGGCTATTTTGCCTCCAGTTGGGGTCTCTTTCGGGCGCAGCAGGAGCTGGCCGACCTCTTTGCTGAACTCGACGTTGAGTTCATGTTCTTCCACGGACGCGGAGGTGCTGTAGGGCGTGGAGGTGGTCCTACGAACAAGGCGATTTTGGCGCTGCCTCACAACACCGTGCAGGGATGGATCAAGATGACCGAACAGGGCGAGGTCATATCAACGCGGTACTCAACGCCCGAAATCGCTCATCGCGAGCTGGAGCTTGCCATCGGCGCAATCATGGCCAAATCCTTCAGGCTGCGGGACTGGGATGGCGGGGACCAAACACCCGAACAGGCGGATGGATTTGCTCAAATCATGGATCGGATGGATGAGGTTTCGACGCAAAAATACCGCGACCTTGTATACGGCGATCCGGATTTCCTCACGTTCTTCTATCAGGCAACGCCGATCGATGTAATCTCGCTGCTGCAGCTCGGATCGCGGCCAGCCAGGCGATCGAGCACAAACGATATCTCGCAGCTACGTGCTATTCCATGGGTGTTTAGCTGGACCCAGTGCCGCATTATCCTTCCGGGCTGGTACGGCTTGGGCACGGCGTTGAAGGTTGCAACCGACGAATTCGGGCTCGACGAGTTGCAAAGGCTGTGGGAGCACAAGCCGTTTGTGCACTCCACGATAAGCAACGCAGAGATGGCCATCGCCAAGGCCGATATGAGCATCGCTGAGCGCTACGTGCAACTGGTGGAGGATAAAGCGATTCGTGAGCGAATCTGGTCGCAAATCCGGGAGGAGTATGACCTTACCCTGCAAATGATTCTCGCGCTCACTGGCGAGGAGAAGCTGCACGATCGCGATCCACGCTTGCAACGTACGTTTGAGCGGCGTAACCCGTACGTTGATCCGCTTTCGCTGATCCAGGTGGAGTTGCTCCGCCGCTGGCGCGCAAACGGTGAGGATCAGGAGCTCATCGATACGTTGCACCTGGCCGTCAACGGAATTGCCGGCGGCCTCCGTAACACTGGCTAGCTACAATAAGCGTATGAGTACCGATTCCGCTGCCCGACCACCGTACATTGAGGTTGCCGTAGAGGGTGCGCCTGTTCACCTGAACAATGGCGTGCTCACCTATGCCACAAAAAAGGGGGATGTTCCCCTGCCGGAAATTGGGCAGCTCATTCGGGTGCCGCTTCAGAGTCGGCTGGTACTCGGCTTTGTGCTCGGATACGGCCACAAGAAGCCAGAATTCAATGTGCGCCCTGTGAGTGACCCGGTGCAGCCGGAACTGATCCTCACACAGCAACAGTTTGAGATCGCGCAATGGATGAGCCGGGAAACGGCGAGTAGCTTCTTCCAGAGCGCCTCGGTCTTCCTGCCGCCCGGCAGGGTTTGGAAGGCAATCGATGTCTACACCCTCAATCCGGAAGCCGATCTGGATACGATCGAGTTAACCGACACGCAGCAGCAGGTTGTGAATGAGTTGCAGGTGGATGAGGAGTTGTCGCTGCCGGAACTTCGCGCCCGCACTGGCAGGAAACTGACCGGAGTATTGGCTGATCTCGTAAAGATGGGCGCGATTTTGCGATGGCAGCGGCCTGAGAATCGCGTGCCACGACCACGTATGGTGCGGCTGATTCGGCTGCTCGACGACGAGGTTTCGCTCGCCGCAAATGCCACCCGGCAACGTACTGTGCTGGAGCACATTGTCGGGCTGCACCGGTGGCGGAGGGGCGAAGGCGAGGAGATGATCCCTCTGGAAGACCTCCAGGCAGAGACCGATGTGGACTCCTCGGTTCTGAATGCCCTCGAGAAAAAGGGCGCGATCGAAATAGTTGAGCTTCCCTCTCGTGAAGCGCCCGGGCCACGCACGAGTGCTGTGCCCTCGCTCAGCCCGGCGCAGCTAACCGCCTGGAAAGAGATCGAGAGGGCCTTGCAAAAGGGGGATTCGTTACCAAACCTCCTCTTCGGCGTGACCGGATCCGGCAAAACCGAGTTGTATCTCCGCGGGGTTGCCTGGTGCCTTCGGCACAAGCGCACGGCGCTGATTCTGGCGCCGGAAATCGCCCTGGCTACCCAGGTCGTGCAGCGCTTTATCGATCGCTTCCCCGGCCGCGTAGATGTGCTCCATAGCCAAATGACGGACAGCCAGCGATACGATCTGTGGAGCCGCGTTGCGGCGGGGGAAGTGGATGTGGTGGTTGGGCCGCGATCAGCCCTGTTCGCGCCCCTGGAGAATCTCGGTCTTATCGTTATTGACGAAGAGCACGATTCCAGCTTCAAGCAGGATAGCGATCCCCGCTATCACGCACGCGACGTCGCCATGAAGCTGGCGGAGATGACCGGCTCCGTACTGATACTTGGATCGGCGACGCCTACTGTTGAATCGATGTGGCACGCGCGGAAAGGCGATTATCGCCTGCTGGAACTGCCGGGACGCGTGAGCCCCACTATGACCAACGATGCCCCGGTGCAACTGCCGGAAGTGCGTATCGTCGACCTCCGCGCTGAGCTCCGCGCAGGAAATGCCGATCTGCTCAGCCGCGAACTACAGGGCCAAATCGAACGATCGCTTGCAGCCG
>CAZGML010000009.1:92169-97824 GCA_964526965.1 uncultured Sphaerobacteraceae bacterium
GCCGATCTGCTCAGCCGCGAACTACAGGGCCAAATCGAACGATCGCTTGCAGCCGGGGAGCAGAGCATTGTCCTGCTCAACCGACGTGGCATGAGCACAGCGGTAATTTGTCGCGATCAGGGTCATCGCATCGAGTGCCCGAACTGCGACATCCCCATGGTGTTTCACGCAGATCTCAAGCTTATGATCTGTCACCGGTGCGATTACCGGATGCCGCCACCCCGGCGATGCCCGGAATGTGCAAGTCGGCTGGATTATCTCGGTGCAGGTACGCAGCGAGTGGAGGAGGCGGTGCGCAACCGCTTTCCGGATGCGCGCGTTATGCGGTGGGATGCCGATGCAGTTCGCCAGCAAGGTTACCGTGCCATGATCGCCCGAGCGGAGGATCATCAGGTAGACGTTATTGTTGGCACCCAGATGGTGAGCAAAGGGTTTGACCTACCACTTGTCACCACAATCGGCGTGGTTCAGGCGGACTCAATGCTCTACTTGCCGGATTTTCGTAGCGCCGAGCGCACCTTCCAACTGTTGACCCAGGTCGCCGGCCGTGCCGGGCGGCGGGGGCAGGGAGGTACCGTTGTGTTCCAAACCTACACGCCAGATCATTACGCCGTACAGGCCGCCAGTCGGCATGATTATCAGCGGTTCTATGCTGAGGAAATCACCTTCCGGGAGCGATTCCGATTCCCGCCATTGCATCGTCTGGCGCGTTTCATGATCCGGGCCGATTCGCAGCAGGACGCCGCGCTCGAAGCCGGCCTGATGGCGCGGGAACTCTCCAGCCACGCCTACCGGAACAGGATTGAGATGGAGCTGCTGGGTCCATCGCCGGCATTTGTGGCGCGGATTCGCAATCAGTACCAGTGGCAGCTGGTGGTGCGCACAACGCAGATGGACGACCTGCTGAATGATCTTCCCCGACGCCCCGGATGGATGGTCGATATCGATCCGGAAAGCATGCTGTAAGCTGATTCTGTTATGCTTTCCAATGGATATTATTGCTGGCCAGGCAGGGGAAATTCAGACTGAGCCGATTCAACACACGTCATTCTGTGCTGTCGAGGAATCTCCGCCGAAGCCATCATCGCAACATTTGCCTCCATTCATTTGGCGCGAGGATTTCCCGACCACAATCAAACACTCAATAACAAGACAATTACGAGAGATACATAATGGCAATTCTGAACATTGTAAAAGAACCCGATCCCGTCTTGCGCAAGAAGGCGGTGAAGCTACGCAAGGCCGATGAAGGCATTCGCAAACTCGCAGCAGACATGTGGGAAACCATGTTGGACGCACCCGGAGTCGGACTCGCCGCACCCCAGGTCGGCAAAAGTGTCCGGCTTATCACCGTGCATATCGCTGCA
Organism: uncultured Sphaerobacteraceae bacterium; assembly: GCA_964526965.1. Taxonomy (GTDB): domain Bacteria; phylum Chloroflexota; class Chloroflexia; order Thermomicrobiales; family UBA6265; genus UBA6265. Next base: position 93,537 of record CAZGML010000009.1, read on the forward strand.
GATGAGGAAGAGGGCACCGAAGAGGTCAGGTACACACTGCTCAATCCTGAGATCATCAAGTCGAAAGGTGAGCAGGTTGGCGCCGAAGGCTGCCTCAGCATACCTGGTATCGCAGGCAATGTGAAGCGCGCCCACAGCGTCACCGTGAAGGCGACCGATCTCGATAACAAACCGGTCCGCATCAAGGCGGACGGGTATCTGGCGGTTGTGCTCCAGCATGAGATCGATCACCTCGATGGTGTGCTCTTTACTGATCGCGTTGAGGATCCGAAAGAAAACCTCTGGATGACCGATGAGGAAGACGAGGATTAGCGCGAGTTCGCTTGTCGTCGTGGCGATGCTGCGTCATCGCCCCAAGAGGCGCACACACAGGTGCGCCGCCACGAAACAGCTGTTTACGGGACGAAGATTTTCGGCCCCTTGCCGTAGTGGCGATGCTGTGTCATCGCTCCAGGAGGCGCACACACAGGTGCGCCGCTACGAAACTCATGTTTACGGGACGATGATTTCCGGCCGCTGAACCTTCAAACGCTCGACGTGAACGATGTTCACGATGGAGCGCACCGCGGCGTCCAGTTGGTCGTCCTCGTTGAAGACCACGTAATCGAAGTCCTTCACCTCTTCCAGTTCCCGGCTGGCAGTTTTGAACCGTTTCATCAGCACGTCGGGATCATCGGTTTTGCGGTCTCGCAAGCGGGTGAGGAGAGCCTGCATTGATTCCGGTGCCAAAAAGATACTGATCGTGTTGGAAATGAGGCGCCGCAGGGTGTCTGCACCATTCACATCCACCTTGATGATCACATCGCGGTTCTCGGCCAGGCCGTCCAGAATCGGCTGCTTGGGCACACCATAGTGGTTTTCGTACACCAGCGCGTTTTCGATAAAGGCGTCAGCCTCGATACCTGCAACGAAATCTTCCCGGCTCATAAACTTGTAGTGCACGCCGTCAATTTCACCCTTGCGCATTGGCCGGGTGGTTGCGGTCACCACATATTTGGCCAGCGGGAACACCTGGCGCAGTTGTTCGATAACGGCGTCTTTTCCGACGCCACTGGGGCCGGAGATAATGAAGATGCGGGGAGCGTCACTGGATCGTATTTCATCAATCAGCGCGTTCCCCTCGGCATACAGCTCATCGAGCTGTGTCGTCTGATTGCTGCTATACGGATCGGAAGTGGACAATGCTCTGCGCTCCTTGTGTGGTGACACCATCGCCGACGTGCGATGATCGTTGCATGAGAATACCGCGAAACGGCGTTGATTGGGTAGCCTGATGTTTGATGTTCTAACAACCGGGGCGGTCGTAGAAGAGTTCCGGGATACGATATTGGATGGCCGCATCCAGCGATTTGGTATGGTCGATCAGCTCACGATCGGTGCGGAGGTCTACGCGCAGCGTAAGCGCTGGCATCTTCTCGCCAGTGCCGATTCCGAGAATCCGCGCATCCATCTTGTCTCAGGAATGCCGAGCACCGACCCAAACCTGATCACTCCGTTTAGTCAATTGGCCCGCAAATACCTCCGGGGTGGTTTCATCACGGATATCAGCCAACCACCGTTGGAGCGGATTATAAAGCTGAGTATCGCCAAACGTATGCCGCCCGATGCCAAATCTGGTACATCCGACCCTGAGCCGGTTGAGACGGATGAGCTCGACGACGCCGATGAAGATGATATCTGGGGCGATGAGAACGTCACGCGGCTCGATCTCTACATCGAGATCATGGGTCGGCACAGCAATATCGTGCTGGTCGATGAAGACGGCCTGGTGCGCGAGAGTGTCAAACGCGTGACGCCGTCCATGAGTCGGGTGCGTCCCGTACTCCCCAAAGTGGAATACGAACTGCCACCATCGCCGGACAAGCCCGACCCTCGTCAGGTGACCACGGCGACGATGGAGCAGGTTATCGCCAATGCAAAGTCCGGTGATGCCCTGGCCCAGGTGTTGGTGCGTGGATTCCGATCCGTGAGTCCACAGATCGGCCGGGAGGTAGCGTTCCGCGTGACGGAATCGGCACAGACAAAAATGAGGGATGTGGAGCAGGCCGTCGCTGCTGATCTTGCCCGCACACTGCGTGCACTCTACCAACCGATGCTAACCGCAGCGTGGGATCCCAAGGCGTATGAGCGCGACGACTTGCCAGTGGGATACGGCGCGTTGCCGATGCAGCACCTTGCCGTAGATGCCGAAGAGATCGATGTGGAAAGCATCTCCCGCGCAATTGAGACCGCCCAGGTTGCAACCGGCGCCGAGACACCAAAGGATCATGCCCAGAGACGCGCCCAGTTGGTCGAGAACATCGATCGCGCGCTTCAGAGTGTTAACACCCGCCTTCACAACCTCAGGCAGCAACACGAGCGCAGCAAGGATACGGAACGGCTTCGCCGCTGGGGCGAGTCCATCTATGCGTACCTGTGGCAGATACAGCCGGGCGATACCGAGCTTGTTGCCGAAACCGAAGTGGGGGAGGAGACGATTCCGCTCGATCCCGAGCTGGATCCGAAAGATGTCGCGACCAATTACTTCGACGAATATCGCAAGAGCCAGAAGGCGGGCGAACAGCTCCCCGCACGCATTGAAAGCGCTGGTGCCGAGATCGCCTACCTGGAGCAACTAAAGTGGCTGGCAGGTCAGGCAGAAGGCTTTGCGGCCATTGAGTCAGTCCGCCAGGAGTTCGAGGAACATGCACCAGGCAGGCTCGGAGTTGATCCCCGAGCAAATAAAGGCCACCAGGCGTCGAAGAAACAAGCCAACCGAAAGGTGAGTCCACTCACGGATGACGATGGCAATCTTTATTACATCGGCAAGAGCGGTCGTGAGAACGAGCAGGTGACCTTCGAGATTGCTCACGCTGATGACTGGTGGCTCCACGCTCGTGGAGTGCCCGGCAGCCATGTGATTCTGCGTACACGTGTCCCGAGTGACGAGCCTGATTCAGACGTGGTCGAGCGTGCCGCCAGCCTCGCTGCCTGGTACAGCCAGAGTCGCGATTCAGGCAATGTGGACGTGGACATCACCCAGCGCCGGCACGTCCGCAAAATCAAGGGCGCCGGTCCGGGCATGGTCACCTACCGCAACGAGTACACGATCCTGGTGCCAGCGGTGGATGAGAAGAAGCTGGGCCTTTCGTAGACCCATCCAGCGCCTGCAGGCGCCTGGGACGGGTTAGGCGGTAAACTGCTCTCCTGCCCGCCCAATGCTCCGCCTCGATGCGACGGTGCAGGGCGAGCCTACATACGAAAACGCAACGATGCCGCGAGCAATCTGCTCGCGGCATCGTTGTTGTAAATCTAGATATCTTCTGAGTCTATTGCTTTGTCGGCGCGCGCGGCGTCCTTCTCAGCTTTCTCCTGGTCGCGGATCACCGTTTTACCGAACACTGCGCTTACGATGATGCCCAACTCATAGAGGAGGACAAGCGGGATAGCTACGACCATCATATTAAGAGGGTCTGGAGTTGGAGTGATGATAGCTGCGGCGATAAGAAGTACGAGATATGCATATTTACGCCATTGGCGGAGCTTGACTACGCTCACGATTCCGAGCTTGGAAAGCACGAATACAATTACTGGAAGCTGGAAGCCAAGGCCAATACCGATCACCAGGCGCAGGAAGAATGAAACTGCGTTCTGGGCAGTGATTTCCCACTTGAGGAATTCACTGTTCCATCCGGAAAGAAACTCCAGCGCACGCGGGGCTGCTACAAAGTAACCAAACAAGGCGCCGGATATGAACAGTATCGTAACAAACGGAAGTGAGGAGAAGAGGAATTTCTTCTCCACTCTCGTCATTCCCGGCATCAGGAACGCGATGAACTGATAAAAGATCACGGGGATACAGATTGAGATGGCGATGTACAGTGAAATCTGGAACGACATCGTGATCGGGCTGACCGCATCAAGGACCTGCAGGCCCTCGATCGCCTGGGATTTTTCCCTGATGTCAGAAAGGATCTGACCATGAAAAATCCAGCCGATGATAAATGCAGGCACAAGGGCGATGAGAATGCGGATGATGCGATCCCGAAATTCTTCAAGATGCTCCTGTAGAGTCATCTCCTCGAATTCTTCGGGCTCGTCTGGGTCAGCACTCCACCAGTCTGGTAAGCGGGGCCGTGATTTTGGGATAGAGATTTTGGGGACGTAGTTCTTTAATGAACGCGCCATGCTTGAAAGCTCCCTTAAGAACGTTCTGGCGCGAGGTTCGGACCATGTATCTCAGCGACGCTGAAAGACGACCAGGATGGATACACGGTTCGTCGGCTGCCACGGTCTCGTGGCACGTGCC
>CAZGML010000010.1:0-94688 GCA_964526965.1 uncultured Sphaerobacteraceae bacterium
CCATCACATACGGGCAGCGTGTGTGGAAGTGGCAACCACTGGGCGGATTGATCGGACTCGGAACGTCACCGGTAAGGATGATGCGTTCGCGCTTCTTCTCAATTACCGGGTCCGGAATCGGCACGGCCGAAAGCAGCGCCTTGGTGTACGGGTGCAGCGGGTCTTCGTACAACGCATTGCGGTCTGCCATCTCCACGATCTTGCCGAGGTACATTACGGCTACGCGGTCGGAGATGTGGCGCACAACCGAGAGGTCGTGAGCAATGAAGAGGTACGTCAGGCCCAGCTTGTCCTGCAGGTCTTCGAGCAGGTTGACGACCTGCGCCTGAATGGACACGTCCAACGCGGAAACCGGCTCGTCTGCAACGATGAAGTCCGGATTGGCTGCCAGGGCGCGGGCAATACCGATGCGCTGGCGCTGACCACCCGAGAACTCGTGCGGGTAGCGGTTTGCGAAGTAGGGGTTGAGGCCTACAGTCTGCAGAAGGTCCTGCACGCGCTCGGTACGCTCGTTCTTTGGAACCAGCTTGTGAATCTGCATCGGCTCCGAAACGATATTACCGACCGTCATACGCGGGTTCAGCGAAGCGTACGGGTCCTGGAACACCATCTGCAGGTGACGGCGCATCTTGCGCATTTCGCCACCATCGAGCTTGGTGAGATCCCGGCCGTCGAAGTTGACTTCGCCAGCGGTCGGCTTGTAAAGCTGCAGAATCGCGCGACCTGTTGTGGATTTACCACAGCCGGATTCGCCCACGAGACCAAGGGTCTCACCGCGATTCACGTGGAAGCTTACGCCGTCCACAGCCTGTACCGCGCCAACCTGGCGCTGGAAGATGATGCCCTCTGTAAGTGGGAAGTGCATCACCAGGTTTTTTACATCAAGCAAGGGAGCGCCGTTTTCGGACTCTGCAGTTGATGTTTGTGGCTGTTGTGTAACAGCTGACATGGTTACTCCCTCCGAAGGTTACTGTTCGCCCATCTGTGCGGGACTGACGCCCAAGTCTGGTTCGTCTGTTTCGATGGCGTCTGCCGAAGCGTCAGATGGTACCGGATGTCCGTACTTGCGTGCGACTTCGTCCTGGTCGTCGTCCTTGTTGACTTCCTCCCAGAACCAGCAGGCGCTCTTGTGATCCGGCCCGACATCCATCAGCGGCGGATTCTTCTGCTCGCACTTCTCGCGTGCATAGTTGCAGCGCGGAACGAACGGGCACATATCCGGCAGGTCGATAAGGTCAGGTGGAAGTCCGCGAATCGGCTGAAGCTTCTCGCGCGTACGGGCGTCAAGACGTGGAATCGACTTCATCAGGCCCACAGTGTATGGGTGACGTGGGTTGGCGAAGATCTCTTCGGTCGACGCGGTTTCAACGATTTGACCGGCGTACATCACCTGTACGCGATCTGCGATACCGGCAACAACACCCATGGAGTGGGTAATCATCATTACGCCGGCACCGGTTTCATTCTGAAGGTTGCGCATCAGGTCCAGAATCTGGGCCTGAATCGTCACGTCCAGCGCTGTGGTTGGCTCGTCTGCAATCAGCAGTTTCGGGTTGCACGAAAGCGCCATGGCAATCATCACACGCTGGCGCATGCCACCCGAGAACTGGTGAGGATACTGGTCCACACGCTCAGGCGCGTTGGGAATACCAACCATTTCAAGCAGCTCAATGGCTCGCGCCTTTGCCTGCTCCTTGTTCATTCCCATGTGCAGGATGAGTGATTCGCTGATTTGGCGGTTAATTGTGAGCACCGGGTTGAGCGATGTCATCGGGTCCTGGAAGATCATGGCGATCTCATTACCACGAATCGAGCGCACCTGCTCATCGGTCATCTTCAGGACATCTTTACCCTGGAAGATGACTTCGCCCTCAACGATTTTGCCCGGAGGGCTTGGCACAAGCCGCATGAGTGAGAGGCCGGTAATACTCTTACCGGAACCCGATTCACCCACCACGCCGAGTGTTTCGCCGGGCCTAATGTAGAACGACACATCGTCAACGGCCTTTACGACTCCGTCCTGGGTGAAAAACTGCGTATGCAGATTATTCACTTCCAGTAGTTTGGCGTCGTCGTGGCTTTCCTTGTTGGCAGAAGTGGTGGTCTGTGATTCAGCCGCCATCCTTGCTCCTCTCCCACACGCAATTACAAAAAACGAATGATCGGAAAACTGAAAACCCGTCACACACAGTGGCAATGACAAATTTCGAAAATCATATACGATCCTCGAATATTCGTCACGGCCCGTTGTGCGACATTGCACGGGACGGCGGGCTTTCCTAGCCTTTCACAATCTGTATGCACAGTACCACAGAACAGAAAGCTTGGACAATAAAATACACCCGTACCTGCGTATTTGTCACCTGGCCATTTTCGCCGTATCCATCCAGCCTTTGGCCGAACCAGCGAGGAACGTGGTGGCGCTGGCCACGATCATATCAAAGCCGCGGTCGATAACCTGCTCCACCAAGGCTGGAGTATAGGCAACCGTGCCCGTTTTGATTCCCGCGTTCTTGCACTTGGCTACAACCTTGTCTGCCAGGGCAGTTACATCCGGATGATTCGGCTGGCCGGGCAATCCAAGCGATTGGGCGAGATCGCTCGGGCCCACGAACAGGACGTCCAGGCCGGGCAGCGCCAGCATTTCATCCAGTTGCCCGAACGTATCCTTATGCTCAAACTGGATAAGGTTCATCACACGGTTGTTTAGTGGCTCAACAAAGGTATCCAGCGTATCGTTCATTCCGAAGTCAAACGTACGCATACCGGCGAGCCCGCGTGTGCCAGTAGTGGCGAACTTGGTACCGAGAATTGCTTGTTCGGCTGCGGCCGCCGAGTTGACCTGCGGCGTCATGATGCCGGTAGCCCCGGCGTCAAGGAACTTGAGCACCGTTTGTTTGTCATGCTCGCCCACGCGCATGAACGGTTCTATGCCACGTGCCTCTGCCGCCAGTATCAGGCGATAAGCCGTTTCTGCGGTCAGCGGACCGTGCTCGCTATCCAGCAGGGCGAAGTCGAAGCCCGCCAATGCGATGATTTCCACCACCTCGGGAGAACTCAGTGGTATAAAACATCCGAACACCCTCTCGCCGGAAGCGAGTTTCTCTTTCACCGCATTGGTGCGTACCATCGTGTACATGCCTTTCCTGTATGTCGGCGACGAACAAAGTCGAATCAGTATAGAAGGAACACCAGATGAACGAAACACCTGCGATCGAAAATGCGGTCACGACTCACGTACCGGAGCGCGCATGGTGGCTGGCATTCATGCAGGTGCCTCGTATTGGTTCGGCCCGGATATTGAACCTGCTGAGACAGTTCGGCACGCTTGAAACGGCCTGGAACGCATCGGAGCGCGAACTTCGCGATGCTCTCCCATCCAATGTGGTGGATGACGTGTTGAAAGTACGCGCCGTCCTGGAGGTGCATGCCCTGTACGAGCGCACCACGCGCTCCGGTGTCAACATTACCTGCTGGATCGATGACTCGTACCCGTCCCTGTTAAAGGAAATACCGGCACCACCGCCGCTGCTCTATTACCGTGGACAGCTCATCGAAACGGATTCCACTGCAGTTGCCATCGTTGGCACGCGGAAGGTGACTGCCTATGGCAGGGAGATGGCGTATCGTATCGCGTTTGACCTAGCCAAAGCAGGTGTTACTATTGTTTCAGGACTTGCACTTGGAGTTGATGGAATCGCACATCGGGCAGCGCTCGAGGCTGGCGGTCGAACGATCTCTGTGCTGGGGAGTGGCATTGACGTCATTTATCCCGGCCGGCATCGGGACCTTGCTCGCAAGATCGAGGACCAGGGTGCTGTGCTGACAGAGTATGCTCCGGGCACACAGCCCGATCGATACAACTTCCCTCCGCGCAATCGCATTATTAGCGGGCTCTCTCGCGGTGTAGTAGTAATTGAAGCACCAGAGAGATCCGGTGCGCTCATCACCGTGGATTTCGCGGCCGAACAAGGGCGGGACGCATTTGCTGTACCTGGTCCGGTTCATGCCCCGAACAGCAGTGGATGCAACAAAATCCTGCGAGAAGGTGCTACTCTGGTACGCTCTGCGGAGGACGTACTGGAAGATCTGCACATTCGTCCAGTAGGTCAGGACGAGCCGGCTCACCACCAGGCAACGCTTTCCGATGAGGAGCGAAGGCTGCTTTCAGTTCTGGCGTCGGAACCACAGCATATCGACGATATCGCCGCCCGGTTGGGCAAAACCGTAAGCGACGTTTCTGGTGAGTTGATGATGCTGGAGCTGCAAGGATCCGTCCATTCTGACGGGAGTGGATACTATTCACGCAGGTGACCTACCATTGAAATTGTAGCCACCTTCAATTTGACACCGTCCACTACGCTACGAAAAGTAGAGCGATTTAAGCGTCAACCGGATGTACGATTAACATCCTGTCTATGAAAACACCAATAGGAAACCAATATATATGTCAACTGCATCTACAGAAAAGAAGACAACGAAGAAGAGGACCACGAAATCCAAAAAGACAACAGTGCCACGTGGAAAGTTGGTAATTGTTGAGTCGCCGGCCAAGGCGAAGAGTATTGGAAAGTACCTCGGTCGTGGTTACACCGTGAAAGCATCGATGGGACACATTCGGGATTTGCCGAAGAGCACCATGGGTGTAAATGTCGATGCCGGATTTGAGCCGAAGTACCTCATCCCGCGCGACAAGAGCAAAATCGTTAAGGAACTCAAGTCCAGTGTGAAGGGTGCGAAAGAGATTTATCTCGCAACTGACCCTGACCGCGAGGGCGAGGCGATTGCCTGGCACTTGATTCACGCAACCGATGCCGAGGAGAAGCCGGTGCATCGGGTTGTGTTCAATGAAATCACGCCAAATGCCGTAACCGAGGCCATGGAGAATCCGCGCGAGATCGATATGGATCTCGTTGATGCGCAGCAGGCGCGTCGTGTTCTCGACCGTCTGGTGGGTTACAGCGTGAGTCCATTGCTATGGAAGAAGGTTAAACGTGGACTTTCCGCCGGACGTGTGCAAACCGCCGCGCTGAGGATCGTTTCCGAACGCGAACGCGAGATCGAAGCATTCAACCCGGTTGAGTACTGGAGCCTGGATGCTGACCTCTCCAAGATCACCAGTGGCAAGCCCACCAAGAAGGATCAGTTCCGCGCATCAATCCTGCGTATCAATGGAAAGAAGGCGGAACTCGCGACCGGCGAAGAGACGCAGGCCATTGTTGACGACCTCGATGGTGCCACCTGGAAGATCTCCGAGGTAACGCGCCGCCAGACCCGTCGCCGGCCGCAGGCGCCGTTCACCACGAGTACGCTCCAGCAGGAAGCGTCACGCAAGCTCGGGTACTCCGTGCGCCGCACGATGCAGCTCGCGCAGAACTTGTACGAGGGCGTGGACCTCGGCTCTGAGGGAACGCAGGGTCTCATCACCTACATGCGTACCGACTCGGTGAACATCTCCCGCGGCGTTCAGTATGAAACCCGCGATGTAATTGAAGAGAAGTTCGGCAGCGAATACGTGCCGGAGAAGTTCAACGTTTACAAGACCCGTTCCCAGAGTGCGCAAGAGGCTCACGAAGCAATTCGTCCCACCAACCCGGCGCGTGATCCGCAGTCAGTGAAGGGATTCCTGAGCCAACCGCAGTACCGCCTGTATAACCTGGTGTGGCAGCGATACATGGCCAGCCAGATGGCTCCGGCCCGGCTGGATAACACTCGAGTGGATATCGCAGCAGGCAAGAAGGCCGATGTCGAGGCCGGTACCGCGCCGTACGTCTTCCGCGCTACTGGTTCAATAATCACCTTCCCGGGTTGGATGGCTGTGTACCAGATGGGTCGCGATGAGGGCGATACGGACGAATTGGACAAGGGCGCCCTTCCGGAACTCGAAAAGGGTGAAGACCTGAACCTGTTGCAGCTCTTGCCAGAGCAGCACTTTACCCAGCCGCCTCCACGCTACACGGAAGCCACGTTGGTGAAGGCGCTGGAAGAGCAGGGGATCGGTCGACCATCCACCTACGTCCCGACCATCGCAACACTTCAGGCGCGCAACTACGTGACGCTGGAAGAGAAAAAGCTCATTCCAACTGAACTCGGCTTCGTTGTGAACGACCTGTTGGTCGAGCACTTCCCGGATATCTTTGATGTGAGCTTCACCTCGCAGATGGAATCCGAGCTCGACGACATCGCCAACGGCGAGCGTGAGTGGGTGCCCACGCTGGAGCAGTTCTACGGACCGTTCACCGCCACGCTCAAGAACGCCGAGCAAACAATGGAGAAGGTGCAGATCCGCGACGAGCCGACCGATGAGGTCTGTGAGAAGTGCGGAAGCCCGATGGTGATCAAGCTTGGCCGCTTCGGTAAGTTCATGGCCTGTAGCGGATTCCCGGATTGCCGCAACTCCAAGCCGCTGCTCACACGCATTGGTGTAGATTGCCCCAAGTGCCAGCAGGGCGAGGTAGTGGAGCGCCGCTCCAAGAAGGGCCGCAAGTTCTACGGTTGCGAGCGCTATCCGGAATGCGACTTCGTCTCCTGGAACAAGCCGATCAAGACGCCATGCCCCGAGTGCAGTGGTGTACTTGGTGAAATCGGACGCGGTGGAGCGCGCGTGAAGTGCGCAAACTGCGGATGGCAGGGTGAGAAGTCGAGCCTGGCATCAGCCGAGGAACCAGCCGAAGAGCCAGCCAAGGCATAATCATCCCAATCCGAATGACAACCGCCCGAAGTCCTCTCCCAGGATTCCGGGCGGTTTCAAAGTACACTAGCAATCAATACGGTATACGTGCCGGGCGCACCACAGATTGATGTTCCCGGCATCACAACGGGGTGGAAAGGGTGCACATGGCGCTTCAGCAGGTTATCGGTGTCGATCTTGGCGGAACGAATATTCGCGTAGCCGTGCTGGATGCAGATGGAACGATGTCGCACACCACTCGCACTGCTACCAAATCCGATCAGGGCCCTGACGCTGTCATACAGCGTATTGCCCAGACGATCGAAGAGGTTGTTGAAAAGTCTGGCGTCGATGCAAGCACACCCGTTGGAATCGCATCGCCTGGCCCGCTGAATCCGCGGAAGGGAATCGTTCACTACACACCGAATCTGCCTGGCTGGCGAGACGTCCCTCTTGTTGAGAAGCTGGAATCTCTTATAAATCGGCGCGTTGCTCTCGCAAACGACGGTAACTGCGCCACCCTGGGTGAAATGCAATTCGGTCGCGCAAAAGGACTGCAGAACCTGATCTACCTCGCGCTCGGTACCGGCATCGGAGGCGGCGTCGTTTCCGAAGGAATTCTCATTGACGGCAAGAATGGTCTCGGCTGCGAGATCGGGCACACACTGGTTGCCATCGATGGGCCTCGCTGCAACTGCGGCAGCATCGGCTGTCTGGAGGCATTCGCATCCGGATGGGCGATCCAGGCCGAGGCCTACCAGGTTGCGACTACGGCCGATGGCGACTTGCTTCACGAGATCGCCGGTGACGGCGTCATCCACGCAGGAGTTGTTGCCGAAGCAGCTGCGCAGGGGCATGCGGCCTCAATCGCCATCCTCGAGAGGGCAGGCCGGGCGCTCGGTGCGGCGATCGGTTCATTCATCAATATGTTCGATCCGGAAATGGTCGTCATCGGCGGAGGAGTGGCTGCACTCGGCGAGCTGCTGATGGAGCCCGCTCGCAAGATGGTCCCCCAGTACTCCTTCGTGGATATGCGCAGCGGCGTGCCGATTGAGTACTCTCAATTGGGAAGTGATACCGGCATTTACGGTGCCGGAGCCCTTGCGTTCCTGGAGTTCGGTAACGAATCTTGACGCCTGGCAATCTGCGATAACGTAAGCCGCCGTGGATAGACAGAGAGGTCGGGTGTGCCTATGCAGTCGACGTACTTGCGTGTACGATGACCGCAATATGAACGCAGGTTTTTAGTAGCAAAAGGAAAAGAAAACATGGCATCGAATCCGCAATATCTCTGGCATAACGGTGAGCTTGTGAAGTGGGAGGATGCCACGATTCATCTCACCGATCTCGCCTGGGGTGCAGTTGGAGCCGTATTCGAAGGTATCCGCGCCTACCGGGCAGAAGATGGCTCCGGAGTGAACGTTTTTCGATTGCCAGAACATATGCGCAGGCTACAGGAATCCGCCAAAATGGTCCGGTTGCCGTTGCCCTGGAGCGAAAAGGAACTCGTCGGGTTTGTAACCGACCTTGTGACCGCCAACGAAATCGATGACGACACCTATATCTTCCCGTTGGTCTATTCAGGAGGCGACCCGGCCAAGAGATCGGATCCAGCCTCACTCGAAGCGGCCATGTATATCACCACGCGTCCGAACCCGACGCACATGCGCACCGGCAAGGTTGTACGCGCAAAGGTGAGTTCGTGGACTCGTATTTCAGATAACGTGCTGCCGCCCCGGATCAAGAACATCTCCAACTATCGCAACGGGCACCTTGCCCTACATGAGGTGAAGTTGGATGGATACGATGCCGCGCTCATGTTGAACCCGCAAGGCAAGCTCGCAGAGGCCCCGGGAGCTTGCGCCATGCTGGTGAAAAACGGAAAGATTATCACACCGGATACATCGAGCGGAATCCTCGAAAGCATCACGCGGGATGCCCTGATGACCATGGCGCGAGATATGGGAATCGAAGTAATCGAGCGCCCGGTTGACCGCACCGAACTCTATACCGCCGATGAAGTTTTCCTTTGTGGCACGGCTTTTGAGATGACTATTATCGGCGAAGTGGATCGCTACACTGTCGGAAACGGTGAGATCGGGGTGATCTCGGCTCAGTTGGAACGCGAATTGCTCTCGACATTCCGCGGTACCAACGAGAAATACGCGCATTGGATCACTCACGTTTCCCGGTAATCCTGGCAGTGCCATTGACAGGCGTCGTCAGAATGGAACAACACACGTGCGGGATTCGTTAGTCGTTACAGGGTCCGCACTTGCTGGGTGACTCTCTTTGGAACGCAAAACTTCCCCGCCACGTGGTGGCAGGGCAGGAGGCAGAATGAATCAGAATGCAACGGGGTCGAAACTCCGAACAATACGCGTCGTAGCTGTGAGCGTATTGATCCTGGCAGCCATGGTAGTAGGTGCCGGATTGGATCGCATCATGGTGGAGAGTGGTACCGCACAGGACCGACTTTCCAGCGCAGACAACTACAGCATTATCGGCGAAACCTACGACGTAATCCGTGAAAACTACGTGCTGCAATCCGAGTTCAGCGACGAAGAGCTCGTGTGGGGTGCGGCCTGGGGGATGGTCGAATCGCTCGGCGATACCGGCCATAGCCGATTCCTGAATCCGGAAGAAGCCGAGGAATATGAGCGGAGCACCAGGAACGAACTGGTCGGCATTGGTGTGTCGGTTGACGTCACTGGGGATCTCCCTGTCGTCAACTACCCGATGAAAAACTCACCTGCTATTGAAGCCGGAATCCTGCCGGGCGATGTGATTTTCGAAGTCGATGGAACCGATCTTTCCGGGCTCACACCCGAGGAAGGAATCGACCTGATCTCGGGTGAAGCGGGTACGGATGTGACGCTTGTGCTTCGCCACGCAGATGAAGAGGAGCCCTACGAGGTCACCATTACACGTGAGCTCATCGAGTTGGATCCGGTGCAGTACGCCATGCTTCCGGACAACACGCTTTGGCTCCGACTCGATCAGTTTAGCCAGGGCGCTTCCAATCGGGTTGTTGAAGGGCTCCTGTGGGGACAGGAACAGGGTATGACGGGTGTCATCCTTGACCTGCGCGGGAATCCTGGTGGATTCGTGATTGAAGCCATGGGTGTCGCCAGCCAGTTCCTCCCGGAGGGCACACCGCTTCTGCAGGAGATGGATATGAATGGTGAAACCCGAACCATCTCCACTGTTGGTGAAAACGGTGTGTACACAGACGGGCCGCTCGTAGTGTTAGTGGACGAATGGAGTGCATCGGCGGCTGAGATCACCAGCTCGGCGATCATGGAATCCGGGCGAGGCGAACTCGTTGGTGAAACCACTTCTGGCACTGGCACCGTGCTGCTGCCATTCGACTTGAGCGATGGCTCCATGGTGATGATCGGTATTCAACTCTTCCTCACAGGTGAGGGCACGGATATCTATCACGTTGGTGTCCAGCCGACTCATGAGGTCGAGTACTCCGCCGATCCGCTGGAGCGGCCATGGTTCCCGGCATCGCTTTCCGTGGACCAGGAAACAATGGAGCCGGCGCAATTCAGCGAACTGGATGATCCTCAGCTCCATTACGCATACGACTTGCTACACGAGTAGCATTAAACGTGAACCGGGCTTTAAATCTTCGGATTTGGCCCGGTTTACCGTGTAAAGAGGGCGCGTTAAGTATTAGCATTGAAACACGTGGCAACAAACGTGAGTTAGGCTTTGTGTAGGGAAGCGATGGCTACCACGAAACAACATACGAGGTTTGAATGATATCCGCCGACAGTTTGCCTGAGTCCGTTGTAAAGCTTTGGACTGTGGCGCAGCGATTCCAGAAGTTCCTGATGGTAGGTGCCATTGGCTTTGCTACCAATCAGGGTTTTCTATGGCTGTTGCACGAACAATTCGACCTTACGGTCCGGGCGGCTTCGCCGATCGCCATCCTTATCTCGATGGCGGTCACGTTTTATTTGAACGAAATCTGGACCTGGCACGATCGGGGCGGGCCCCGATGGTTGCGACGAGCGCAAACCTACGTACCTATCAACATTGGCGGACTGGCAATCAACTGGGCAGTACTCAACTACCTGCATGACTCATGGGACATCCATTACCTTTGGGCAAACGTTGCTGGCGCCGGCCTGGCAGCCATTTGGAACTTTGGCCTGAATAATGCGATTACATGGAGAAAATAGCACCCATACTGCAGATTGCGATGGCGTTTGACCATCAGGTAGTTGTGGAGTGGTATAACTTGCGGTGAAATATGTGTCATTATTGCCTATATTACAGACACATTGCGCGAGTTCTGAATTTCGAAACCGCACACGCGCACAGATGAGAGGAAGCAGACGTACATGGTAAATACAGCAGGTACACACGAGAACGGCACGCCTGGATCCACCATAGTTATGGGGGCCGGTCCTGCGGGGCTGTGCTCGGCTTACGTGCTGAGCAAGGCTGGTGCACCAGTCACCGTCGTTGAATCCGCACCATTTGTGGGCGGGCTCGCGCGCACGATCAAGCGAGAAACCGAGTTCGGTGAGTTTAAGTTCGATATCGGCGGTCACCGCTGGTTCACCAAGAACGACGAACTCAACGCCCTCTTCCAGGAGGTCGTCGCAGAAGAGCTCCTGTGGGTCAACCGCATTAGCCGCATCTATTTCGACGGCAAGTTCATCGACTATCCGTTGAAGTTCAAGAGCGCCCTGACATCGCTCAACCCGGTCACCAGCGTTCGCGCTATCGTCGACTACGGCGTGAGCATGCTGCGCCGCAAGTTCACCGACCAGGAACTTCTCTCAATGGAAGATCGCTATATCGATCAGTATGGCGAGACGCTCTACGGCCTCTTCTTCAAGAACTACTCGGAGAAGCTGTGGGGCCGCCCATGCGATCAGCTAAGCGGCGACTGGGTGAAGCAGCGCACCAAGGATATGAGTCTCTGGACTGCTATCAAGGACGCTATCATCCCGAGCAAGGGCGATGTCGTCAGCCTTATCGATGAGTTCATGTACCCGCGTGACGGCTTCGGTCGGTTCAGTGAGCGAATGGCTGATTCCGTAACCAGCTCTGGTAACGATGTGTTGCTGAAGCACCCGGTGCGCAAGATCGTGCTGGAGGATAACCGCGTGAAGGGTATCCTCGTTCAGACTGAAAACGGCGAAGAGTTGATGGAAGCCGATAACTTCATCTCCTCGATCCCGATGACGGTGCTGTGCAAGATCACCGATCCGCCCGCTCCGGATGATGTGCTCGAAGCCGCGAACTCGCTTGACTTCCGAGACATCATCACCGTGAACATGATGTTCAAGAAGCCACAGGTCACCAACGACACCTGGCTTTACGTCCACGACAAGAACATCCTCTTCGGTCGTTTCCACGAGCCGAAGAACTGGAGCCCGGCTATGGTACCGGGTGAGGAATACACCTCTCTCGTGGTTGAGTACTTCTGCTCCAAGGGCGATCACATTTGGAACATGACTGACGAACAACTCGTCAACCAGACCGTGAAGCATCTTGTGGAAGACCTCCGCTTTGTCAAGCCGGAAGAAGTCATCGGAGGCTTCACGCTCCGCGCTACCAAGGCATATCCGGTATACGGCATGGGCTACGAAGAGCCGTTGACGAAGATGAAGGATTACATCCGCTCCATCGAGAACCTGCAGTACATCGGCCGCGGTGGTTCCTTCCGCTATAACAACACGGACCACAGTATCGAGACCGGTTTGCTGGCAGCCAAGAACATCCTCGGCGAGAATTACGACCTCGAAGCGGTCAACGCCGATCAGGAATACCACGAAGAAAAGAAGGCCCAGGCCGCACAGGTCGGGTAGTCGTTCGTAAAGATTCACGGCCCGGGTTTGCACTCGGGCCGTATCGAATTGAGAGCCCGGAATGGACGAATCGCAGGTCAATCAAGCTGAGGAATCCTCACAAACCACTGGTTCCGTGAATCCCGTTCGGTTGGTTGTCTGGGCTATGATGTCCGCCGGTTTTCTCGTTTGGGTCGGCTTCGGTCAGGTGGAAGCACGCGTTTGGGTGTCCGGCCAGCTCACGCTGCTGGATCGCCGCATCGCCACTATGTGGCAGTATCTCGGTAACAATCTGCCGGATCTGCCTGCCTCAGGCGTGGTCACGTTCGTCTATTGGTTATCCATCGCAATCATTATTGTGGGTACGATCGCCGGGTTTTGGCTCTTTTTGGGAACGCCAGATGAAGAGCCGCAACCCGAACCAATCGAGCACGTAAACGCCGCCCATCTCCAGCATGACGCAGAATAACGAACTGAATGTCGACACACGCGTGCGCCGAATATGGGGTGCCGCACTGCTGGCACTGGTCGTCTTCGCCATGTGGCGTATTGGCGGATTCGATCTCACCTCCACGCTCGATTCCGGACGCACTGTCCCGAATACCTATGGCACCGTAGATCACCCATTTCACGCGTCGCGAGCTGCGACGCTGCTTGAATCACTGCGGAACGGTGAAATACTCCGTTGGATGGGGAGCCACCAGGGCGGGTACCCGGTTGAGTTTTACCCGCTCGGTGCAGCGTGGCTGGATGTTGCGCTATGGGCAGCAATGCTTGGCAGCATTTCCATCCTTGCGGTGCACAAGCTGGCTGTGGCTGTCATCTTCGTGCTGCCCGCAGTCGCATACTTGTTGCTGGTGCGCGGCGATCACGTGCACCCTTCGGCTGCATTTCTGGCAATGGCATTCCACCTGGCGTTTCCCGGTCACTGGCTCAACGGTGGCTACGAGGAATTGGTCGGGTGGGGGCTTATTACGAATGTCGCCGGAGCCACGCTTGCGCTGATCTCCACGATTCTGCTGGCACGATACGTCCTCTATCGTGAGCACGCGTACGGTGTAGCGGCAGTACTGACGATCGCGGCTGGGGCTGTTACTAACCCACGTTCGCTCTTCGGTGTTGTCCTGGCGACATTGGCGATCGCTGTGTGGTCCGTGATAAGTTCAGCGCCTCAGCAGACGCTGATGCAACGCGCCAGGCACATCGTAGTATCCATCGGAACCGTCGGGTTACTTTCGTTCCTTATTGCCGCGCCGGTGATCGTGTCGTTGTTGCGATTTAATGGCGACTACTTTTTCCTGCATTACGAGTTTTATGATCCGCTCGATCAATTCATAGATGCTTTGGAAACCGCGATGTCAATGCCTGTCATGCTTCTCGCCATTGGTGGAATCATTCTGGTTTTCGTTGTGAAGCGATCGGTGAACGTGCGGGTATCCCAGACGTTGGCGATAGCGACCGTTTTCTACTCCCTGTTCACGATATGGGTAGCCACAACAAACAATCCACCTCCACTGGTGGAGCAATTGGAGGCGCCGCGCCTCATGCCATACCAGCGGCTACTGATGCTGGCCCTGGCAGCCGTGTTTATCGTCATCGCGCTGCAACGGCTTACTGCCAAACTTCCTGTACGTTGGCGGGAGGGAGCAATCGCAATAGTCGTGTTGATGGTGGGTTTTGGCAGCCTTCTGGCCATGACCAACCGCGGCGAAGACGTGCCTTATAACGAGCACGCGCTGTACACCGTGACCACCGTTGGCGATCAGAGATTCGCGGATATGGAGGATGCAGTGACGGCCGCCAACGACCTGCGCCCGGCAGGCAGCTCCGTGTTTGTGATCGGCAACCAGAGCGAATGGTGGCACGAACAACTCTGGGCTCCAGGGATCGAACATGGTACCTATTACTACGACGACTGGCTCTGGTACTGGCACATCGATCAGCCCGGGCCATACGACTGGCGGCAAGGGTACTGGATGCAAAATCCGACGGATGCACTGAACGAGGAATACTTTCAGCAGCACGGTATTAGCGTGGTGATGGTAAGTGACATGTGGGTCGCGGACGGTGTTCCGCCCCGGCAGGCAGCCGTCGATCATCCACTATTGGAGCTGCAGGGCACCCACGGCTCCTGGGATGTGTACACCGTGAATGTTCCAACCTCAATAGCGACACGCGGCGACGCGATGCCAGCCAGCATCGAATGGTCCAGCCACAAAATCGAAGCCGCCTTCGATAATAGTGCTGGACCGGTGCTCGTGCGGCAAAACGCATTCCCCCGGTGGGAGGCGACCGTAAATGGCGAGCCGGCCAAGATCACTCGCACCGACGCAGGATACATGGAAATCGAGACTCCAGATGGTCGGGCAGAAGTCATCCTCGAGTACGAGACAACGGCGATGGACTGGGTTGCGCGCGCCATGAGTATGAGCGGACTGGTTGGCGTGGTTGCCTTTGGACTGCGCGGCCAGCGATTGGTGCGAACAGGGGAGGGGGAGAGTAATGCAGCAGCGTGACGCCCTCTTCCTGAAAAGCAGCGTCTTCCCGACCGGTACGTTGCTCGATTCCTATTATGATCGCGAGGTCACCCGGCTCTCCGATCGTGGGCTTGCCAGCAATATGATTGGTGATCGCTGGTCGGAGATCTCCTCCACGGAGATCAGCTCGTGGGAAGGCAACGAGATTTCGTTACCATCAGGATCGATTTTGGATGTCGACAAGGTTTTTCGCCTGGACGCCATCCCGCAGATCGCATCTATCGCCTCAAAGCGTAAACTGCAAAACCCCGATTTCGTCGTTGCTGGTCGCATTGAGAACGAACCGGCTCTTATGGCCGTTGATGCCAAGTTCTCCATCGATACGGCCAAGTCCGCGCAGGTCTCGGCAGAGACCCTGCAAGCCTTGCTTGAGGTAGGCAGTCTGATTACTGACCTGCTGCCTGGCCTTCCACTGAATTCCGAACCGCGCGGCGGCTTGTTTATCTCGCCCGATATGCCGCTCAGCCACTATGTGCTCGGCCGAACACGAGGGAGGCTCTCCGTACGCGTCCCGCGAGATCAGGTGGTTCTCGTGCCCGTTAAGCCGGTGCCGTTTCTCAAGCCACTTGAAGGAGCGCGCCTTATCGGCACGCTTGCTGCTCGTGACGGGTTTCGGGAAGAGATTCGTACCGACATGCTTCTCGCCATGTATTACTTTCGGCTGGTGCGCGCATGTTTCGGATCCTACGCAGACCTTACTGCGCCGATCTTCGGCGCGCCAACCCTAAACGAGGGGTCAACCGAGGACCTGGAACAGAAGACGATTCAACTCGCGCGTACGCACCCAACCGCCTGGGATGTTGTGTTGCAATGGGATGCTGCAGCCGAGCAGGTGCGTCGTCAGCGTGAGACTGCCTATGCGGCGATGCCGTTCCCTCTTGCGAACAGGGAAGTGCGAGAACGGGTCGAACTGGAGAGCGAACTCCGCGGAGTTGATGCTCCATCAATCAATAGCGTCCGTAAGCGTTTGGGGGCGTGGTACCGGGCGCAGTTTGATGAGCGAATCGGCGTGGTGCTTCCGCCTGTGGATGACATCTCCGGGCTCGTAGAGCGTATCCACGGTGTTGCCGAGGAGGTTAATCCGCTCGTGCCGGATGCCATGGATGCGATTATCGAAGACGTTTTTGCAGCTCAATCTCCATGATGTGTAGCCGAGGCTGGCGACAGCACGCCAACCCCGCGATATACTGATTTCACGATTAAACATCCATCGCGGAGGTATGTATGACCACGGAACTCGTGAACGTAACCATGACTGTAAATGGTGAAGAACGCTCGGCACAGGTGGAGCCACGCACATTGCTGGTTCATTTTCTTCGCGATTTGCTCGGGCTAACCGGCACACATGTGGGGTGCGATACCAGCCAATGTGGCGCATGTGTGGTGGATGTGAACGGTACAACCACCAAATCGTGCACCATGTTTGCTGTGCAGCTAGATGGTGCCGAGGTAACGACCATTGAAGGTATTGGCGACGGAGACGAGTTCCATCCCATGCAAGAGGGGTTTTGGGCAGAACACGGCCTGCAATGTGGCTATTGCACTCCCGGCATGATCATGTCTTCGATCCAGTTGCTGGAGGAGAACCCCGACCCGACCGATGATGAGATTCGCGAGGGCCTGGAGGGCAACTTCTGCCGTTGTACCGGCTACCAGAACATCGTGAATGCCGTGAAGTACGCAGCCAAAGAAATGCGCTCGTCTGAATCAGCGGATTAGGGGAGGTAACGATGATTCCTGTCGCATTTTCGTATCACAAGGCGGCGAGTGTCGACGATGCCATCGCCCGAATCGCTGAAAATCCCGAGGCCAAAATCCTGGCCGGTGGCCATTCGCTCGTCCCCGCGATGAAGCTGAGATTGGCGGCGCCGGGAGAACTGGTGGATATTACAAACCTCGATGAACTGAAAACGATAACCGTCGGGGATGCAATCGAGATCGGCGCCCTGGTCACCTATGCTGAATTGCGTGATCACGAGGTTATCCGGGAACGGGTTCCGATCTTCGCTGAGGCGATCGCGCAACTCGGTGACCGTCAGGTCCGCGCCCGTGGCACCTTCGGCGGGGCCGTTGCACATGCCGACCCTGCGGCCGACCTTACCGGCGTATTACTCGCACTTGGTGGGCAGGTCAATGTAAAGGGCCCAAATGGCGAGCGATCCATTCCGGTTGAGGAGTTCTTCGTGGATCTCTGGACGACCGCGCTCGAGCCGGAAGAAGTCCTCACCAGCATCACTATACCGATGCCGGCTGAGGGCGCAAAGATGTCGTACGTAAAACATGCGCACCCGGCAAGCGGTTATGCGATTGTTGGCATTGCGGTTGTAGCCGATAAGGAATCCGTGACCGTGACTGTGACCGGTGCAACGAGCAAGCCGGAGCACCTGACAGGGGCAGAAGAAGCCCTTTCCGCGGGAATCACAGATGACTCAATTGCGCAAGCCGTGGAGCGAGCAACAGAGGGTGTCGATATAAACGGCGATCTCTACGCTGACGAAGAGTACAGGTCACACCTCGTGGGTCAGATGCTCAAGAGGGCACTGCAGAATATTGCATAGTCATAGATGAGCAAAAGGAAGACGGCGAACATCAGCCGTCTCCCTGAATAGTTTTGCAGCCGCTATTTGAAAACGCTTTGCACGATTTTCCATTCCTGGTCCAGCGCCGCCCACTCGTCGTCATCTGGCCCATCGTAGATCAGTGCGAGCGGTCCACTGTATTTCGCGTCCTTCAGGATCTGGAGCGACTTGCGAAAGTCGTCTTCATCCGGCCCATCCTCAGTAAACGTGCATTTGGCATGGCACGTTTCAGCCTGGTCGGCGATGCTGGCGAGTTCATCGTATTTCTCCGGAGCGTCCCAGTTCCCCAGATCAATGAGCAAACCGACGTTATCGCCAGAAGTATGCAGCACCGTCTTTACCGATTCTGCGTCTGGCATCATCTCCATCCAGTTCTCGGTGACGATCCGTACAGTTGGATGCTTACTCGCGAGGTTGGCGAGGTGTAGGGCACTCGTCTTGAGTAGGGCAGAAGTGGGCTCACTTCGGCCAGCGCAAATGCGCGCGCGCTGTGTGCCGAGGGTATTTGCCACCTCCAGCCAGGAGTCATACCACTCCAGTTGGGGCTCGATATCCTCAGCGGAAAGGTCGCCGTCATCCACGAGAAGGGCGTCCAGAGTGATGTTGTTTTCCTCCAACGCACCTCGTACGGACTCAAGATACGGGGTGTGCAGAGCTTCCAGGTGAAAATGGCAAATTTGCACAGCCGAATACTTGCGCTTTGCCAACTCGGGAATCAGCTCCAGTAACGTGAGGCCCTCGCCAATGTTAGGGAGATCCATAAACCTGCCGCCGTAAACGGCGGAGTCCTCGGCAATAAAATTGCCTAGTGTTCTTCGGAGCGACCATGTCGATACCGCGCGTACCGGGGATGTCTGTGCCACGTGTGATCCTTTCCGAAAAGCAGACTATCAGGGACGATAAACCATCCCTGATAGTCGAACAAGGTTTATATGCTTCCGGATCCAGCTCTCTAGAATAGATAACCGATGACGGCGACCCACACAACGAAATGAATTGCGATGGCTCCACCGAACAGGAATCGGGGCAAAAACTCGCCCCAGCGCGCCAGGAACCAGGCGACCACGCCGCTGATTAATGTCACCATACCTGCAATAAGAGGCAGGTTCCAAATGGCGTCAGACGTTTGGAGGTTTGCGGGTTCGCCGTTCGCATTTACGTGCGTGAAGATAACCTCTCCGAGCTCACTCCGCTGCGTTGTAACCACGATCAACATCGCCAAAAGGCTGACTACTGCGACACCCAGCAGCATGAGTGCTGTCTGATCCTTCATCAAGGGAGCGTCGGCAAGTGCTGGTGGTAGCGCGAAGCCGGGCGACTGGCGACCTGATCGGCCAGACCTGCCACGTCGCTGCGGGCGCCTTTTCGGTCGCCGCAGCGGCTCTTCTTCCTCGACCTCATCGAGCACATACGGATCGTCGTAGAGGTCTTCCTCGTATTCGAATTCGGAAGGGCGTTGGTGAACGGGTGGCCGCTGCTGGCGACGTGGTTGCGGCGGCGCGGGTTCCGGTTCGTATTCGTCGTAGGCAAGATCGTCGTCGTACCCGTAGTCATCGTCGATCCATTGATCGGCCTGACGAGGAGCTACGTCGTCATATTCATACCCATCAATGTCATCGTATTGGGGCTGGGCGGGCTGTGGTCGGCGACGCGGTTGCTGCGAAGCGGCCTGGGTGCGCTCGGTTCGCCCGCTGGATTGCGAACGTCCGTATGGATCGAACCGCGGCTCTCGAGCTGGCTGGCCAGACATATACCGATCCAGCTCATCGGGATCCACTTCCCATCCTTCGTCCGGGCGTTGGGATTCACGAGGGGCTGGTGATGTGCCACGTGTCGGTCTATTTCGATTGTATCCATCTCGTGATGTCACAACAGCCGAATCCTCTCCCACCTCTAGGCGGCATATAGTTGCGGTTGTCTTGCCCGTTAATGATACCGGATATCCGCAAATAGGATATCCGGTATCGCCGCAATATTCGTGCTAGGGCCCTGCTACAGGAGACGCGTTTGGCGACGCGATCGGTGATGCGAGCGGAGACGCAATTGGTGTTGCAGCGTCAGTCTCCTGCTGATCAAACACCGGGCCGGCTACAGGCGTTGCGCTCAGGTCCGGAGCGGCGACAGGCGTAGCGACCACTGGTGTCGGCGCGTCCATTGGCGGCGTGAATGCTTCCGCTGTCGGGGCCGGTGATGGGTCGTAGTGATCTGACGAGATGTCGTTATTTTCGCGCGCTTCCTGCAGGAATTTTTCCTGGGCTTCTGTCACGGCCAGGTCGTACTGATTGATTGAGAGCGGGCGGTCTTCATCACGATCAGTGACCTTGACGATGTGCCACCCGAACGGAGACTCGATGGGTTCGGAGATTTCTCCCTCCTCCATCTCAAAGACGACGGCGTCGAGCTCTTCCGGAAGCTGATCTTCCATCACCCAACCAAGCTGGCCATCATTGCTTGCGGTTGCCGAATCCTGCGAGGAAATCGCGGCAGCGTCTTCGAAGCTTTGGTCTCCGTTGACGATATCTGTGCGGAGCTCGCTCGCCAGTTCCTCAGTGTTCACGAGAATGTGAGAGACCTCAACCTGCGGAGCAGATTGTGGGATCGAGTTTGCGATTTCGGCGTCGATGTGGGCACGGGCCACTTCCGGTTTCGCGAAGAGTTCCAGGTAGTCCTCCTCGCTGAGTCCCGTATCAGCAAGCACATCTTCCAGGAAAATCTGATACTCGACTCTGGCATTTGATTCCACAGTCTCCATATCCGGTGTCGCCTCTGGCGATGCGACAGGAGTCGCTTCTGGAGTCCCCGCCGGGGCGGAGTTTGCCGCTACCGGCGTAGCCATGGGGGTTCCCATGGCCATTGACATTTCGGCTTCCTGAGTCTGCATTGCTTCTGCAGTTTCGGTCGCCCATGCGGCTCGTTCCGGAATCATGGTTGGAGACGGGATCGGGGTCACCAATGGGGCATCAGACGGCGCCCAGGTATTCAGGGCCTGCTGCCTCAGCACCGGCTCACTCATGTCCACTCCCTGTTCCTCGGCCGCCTGGACATAGAGTTTGTTCTCGATCATCTCCTCAATGGTGGCCTCACTAACATCGGTGCTGCCTTCTACATCCTCACGAGCAGCATCAAGCTGGGTGGCGTAGAGGAGGAATTGAGATTGCTCCTGGCCTGTGTACTCCAGCGCCATATCTTCATACATTCGGGCCTGGTTATAGAGCGTAATATCCTGGTACTTCCAGTAGTCCTTACGGGTGATCTCGTCGCCATTAACGGTAGCCAGTACCTGGTTCGGCATGATTTGATATTGCCAGAGGGCTCCGATGCCAAGTGCAAGCACAATAAGCCCGGCGGCAATTGCGAGACCGATGTACAACCAACGCTGGTACATCGCTTCCTTCTGCTGCTGGGTCATGAACTTTTTCTGACCACCGCTCGAGCCGCGTCCGGGGCGCCCTGGAAAGGACGAAGGCTTTGTATCCACCTGCTCCTTGCTGCGGCGTGATCCTCGGGGAGCATTGCCCGCAGGAGGTCGAGGTTTGTTTCTGTTGAGATCGTCACTCATGGATGCCTGAACCCTCTATTGGCGCTACTGCCCGTCCGATCGGAAAGGGCGCTAAAGGGAAAGACGCGTTTCAAAGGGAGCTAAGGCAGGCCCATGAAACGCGTCTTTCAAACTGACGTATCTGCGGATTAACCGCGTGGGGCACTGGCAGTGAACGGCAGGAGCGCCATGTATCGCGCTCGCTTGATCGCTACAGTGACCGAGCGCTGGTGTCGTGCGCACGTTCCCAGCTTGCGGCGTGGCTCAATTTTGCCACGCTCACCGACGTGTCGGCGAAGCCGGCCCAGATCCTTGTAGTCAACGTGTCGAATGTTATCAGTGCAGTACTGGCAAACCTTGCGGCGCGAGCCGAAACGTCCACCACCGCCACCGCCGGATCGACGCTGGCCACCCGGGCGACCACCGCCACCCTGGGCTCCGCTAAAGCGGGTGGGGCGAGACTCTCGCGATTCTCGCTGCTCTGTTTGTCCTCGCTGTTCAGTGTTCTGTGTATCTGTCATGTGTATTACCGTTTCCTGTTTAGGGTGCCTAGAATGGCACGTCGTTTAGGTCGCCAGAGTCATCGCCGGAGGGGTACTGGCTGCCATAGTCAGAACCGCCGTACCCGGAGCCCTGGCCCTGGTCGGAGGGATCCTGGCTTCCACCGCCGAAGCCGCCCTGGCTTCCGCCGCTGTATCCACCTTGGTTCCCGCCTTGTTGACCTTGCTGGTTATCGCGACCACCGACGAATTGCCAATCGGTAAGGTTCACGTCGTTAGACGTGCGTGGCTGGCCATCGTTTCCGGTGAATTCCCGGACCTCGAACTGCCCCTCAACGTAGAGAAGCGATCCCTTCTTGATGTAGCCCCGCTCAACCATATTGGCAAGGCGCTCAGCCTGTTCGCCGAACGCACTCACGCGGTACCAGGTAGTGGTTGGTTCCTGGTCGCGGCGCCAGCGTCCCTGCGCCGCCATCGTGAAGGAGACGACGAGCGTGCCGGATTGAAGGTAGCGAGACTCGGGGTCTCTACCAAGGTTTCCGACGATTGTGATTTTGGCGAAACTCATTCGGATCTCCCTCGTAGATGATTACGCTTCGTCCGACTCCTCGGACTGCTCACCTTCCGCCTGTTCAGCCGGAGCTGCTTCCTGAGCGGATTCTTCGGCCGGAGTTTCTTCCTCAGCCGGGGTTTCCTCAGCAGCGGCTTCTTCGGCCGGTGCTGCTTCCTCAGCCGGGGCTGATTCTTCCTCGGCGGGTTCAGCCTGAGCTTCGGTCTCGGTGGCTTCCGCAGTGGTTGCCGATTCTGCTGGTGCTTCCTCGGTGGCTGCGGCCTCGGTGCCTTCCTCGGCCTCAAGTTGGCTCTCGTCGATCTTTTCGCCCATTTCCGGGTCGTGGATCAACAGGAGGTAGCGGATAACGTTGTTGTCAAGCTTCAAAGAGCGCTCGATCTCATCGATCGCTGAGGGGAGCACTGTGAAGTACGTAAGCACATAGTGCCCATCGCGGTAATCGACACCCTGGTGGCGAATGGTGTACGCCAGTCGACGCCGACCCCAAGGGGAATCGGTGTAGATGGAATCGATAGTGCCGTTTTGATCGGTGACATGGCCCTGGAGAGCATCGATTGCGGCCTGGGTTTCTTCCTCGCCCTGGTCGGGAACGAGGAGGGTAAGCAATTCGTACTCACGCGGCTGTATATACTGTGACTTGTCCAAAAGGTGTCCTTCCTTTGGGTTTCTCCCGCTTTTAGGTTACGGAAGAGAAAGGCGGGCGGCAACGCCGCTCACACGAATATCATCGGACCCGGTTGTATCGGGTTCCCGACGCAATATTATACTTCTTGACTGTACGAAGTTACCACCACATAACGTGAATGGCTATTCCAGAACGAGTCCCAGTATGCCTGACAGTTCACGCAAGGTTGCCTGCGCCTCGCGAACATCGGCTCCAGCGGCGCCCTGAATGGCATCGGCGAGCTCGCCTAAAACCTTCGCTGCAGTTGCTGTGTCGAGATCGTTCTCCATGGCGGCATTGAATCGCATTGTGTATTCCGATGCATCGAACCTCTCGCCATTGCCGGATGACGTTGTCGCCGCCATCTTGAGTGCGGCTGCGTTCGCTGCGTAACGGGGCATGTCCTCGCTGAAGAACTCCCACTGATCACGGTAGTGGTGATCCAGCAGACTCATGCGAATAGCGTCAGCCGAATAGTCCTTGATCAGGTCGCTAATGAACACCATATTGCCAAGGGACTTGCTCATTTTTTCGCCCTGGTAGTCGACCATGCCCACGTGCATCCAGTATTGGACATATGGCTTTTCTCCGGTGGCGTGTTCTGCCTGGGCGATTTCGCACTCGTGGTGCGGGAAGATGAGGTCGTGCCCGCCGCCGTGAATAGCAAACGTGTTGCCCAGGTATTTCTGGGCCATGGCCGTACATTCAATGTGCCAGCCTGGCCGTCCTTCTCCCCACGGCGTGCTCCATGTTGGTTCGCCGGGCTGGGCAGCCTGCCAAAGCACGAAGTCGAGCGGGTCCCGCTTGTTCGGGTCGTCCGGATTGTTGCCGCGTTCATTCGCGATCGGCAACATCTCATCAGGATCCAGGTGGCTCAACTTACCGAAACCTTCCGCCTTTTCAACCGAGAAGTAGACGCTGCCGTTGACAACGTAGGCCAGACCTTTCTCAACGAGTTTCTCGATGATTTCGACCATCTCCGGGATATGCTCGGTTGCGGCGGTGTAGTGATCGAATGGAAGCGCGTTCATGGTTTTGAGATCGTTGAGATACTTGTCGGTCTCTCGATCACCGAGTTCGCGCCAGCTATCGCCGATCTCTTTGGATTTGCGAAGCACATCGTCATCGATATCCGTCACGTTCTGGACATACGTAACATCGTAACCACGATGTCGCAGGTACCGCACCAGCACATCGAACGTCAGGAACGTAAATGCATGTCCAAGATGGGTGGTGTCATATGGTGTAATACCGCAGACATAGAGGCCCACTTTGTTGTCATCAACGACAAAATCCTCAACCTTTTGGGACATCGAGTTGTAGAGCCGCATGTTTCGTCGCTCCAGACAGGTATCGTGCTGCAAACAAGCCGGTAAGCATACGGTTCGATTGTAAGAATCCGTATCGCTGGCAGTGTATCAGTAATTGTCCGATTGGGAAGTAGCTTTACTTTGGCTATGGTGGCGGAAAACCGTGTGATGCTGCTGGTATCCTCACTACAAGACGTCGACTATCGGAGGGTTCATGCACGCGCATACTCGAATTAAAACAACAGTACTCCTCGCCCTTGCCGTCATCTTGATCACCATGGCACCTGTAGCGGCACAGCCATCCACTCCGGAAACAGCCTTTGGTGAAGATCCAAACGCTGCATGCGGCATCAGCCGGTTACGGGTTGGTGATCTCAAAGATATCGACAACACAATCACTTCCGGTGTTGAACGTGCGACCGAAGAGGCGCAAGAGTGGCAGGGTGATGCTCGGCTGTTCACCTTACGGCTCGGATGCCCGCTCCTGGTGACAGGCGTCAAGTGGGAGGGTGTGTTCTTCTCACAATCCGCCCAGGCGTTTTACGAAACTGACACCGGCAAGGTGGATCCGGTGGAAGTGGATCCGTCGCTCATTCCGACGCTCGTGCCAGATAACCTGCAAATGTCGATGGTGTACGACTCACTCATCGACTACGGGTTTACCGACGAACTGCTCCTCACCGCCCAGGGTGGTGTGACGATAAAGACCTCCACCAATGAGATGCCCTTTGGGCCACCAGACGCCCCGCGCGGAGAGGTATATGCCCATATGGCGATTGAGCAGCAGGATGTCATTATCGATGTTTGGGTTTCCGCCGCCGATGGCACTGTCTACACGTATCAGCCGCAATAAAGTGAAGGGGTTTGGTCATGTCGCTCCATGCTGTTGCTCAGAAAATCCTGGCCGTGCTGCAACATCAACCGTCAGGCCTGTTTAGCGACTTCGATGGTGTGTTGAGCGAAATCGCGCCCACTCCCGACGATGCTGTCGCCTATCCCGGAGCGAAGCAAGCCATCACAGCGGTGGCCGAAAAAGTCGACGCTGCCGGCATCATCACCGGACGTACGGTGGATGACATCGCCACGAGGATACCGATTGATGACCTGTTGGTGGTTGGCAATCATGGCCTGGAGTGGGCGGAGCGGGGAAAGCGACGGGATCACGAGGCGGGGATAGCTGCCATCGAAGCCGTGACCAGGGTGCTTGAGCAAGCAAAAACCGAACTCGCCGGGCAAACCGACATCACCAATATGATTTGGGAGAACAAGCGGCTAAGCGGCACTATCCACTTCCGTAACGTGGACAATCCTGATCAGGTAGAAGAACTGTTGATTCCCATCGTTCAACCGCTCGCGGAAGAACATGGATTGCGCTGTACCGCCGGCAAGATGATCGTCGAGCTCCGGCCCACGGCTCAGGTCACCAAAGGAACAGCGATCGGGGAACTGGTGGAGACGTACTCGTTGCAATCGGCCGTGTACATTGGCGACGACATCACCGACATCGATGGGTTTCGGACGCTGCACGAACTTCGGGCAAGCGGCAAGCAGACGTTGGCCGTTGGTGTGGTGACTGCCGATGCGCACCCGGACATCGCCGCAAACTCCGATGTGATGGTGAACTCTGTGGATGAAATCGTGAGCGTGCTCGGTCAGGTCGGCAAAGCGTTAGGAGAGCGAACATGAAACGTATAATGCTGGTCCTGTTTGCTTTCCTCCTGCTTGCCGAACCGGCAGCCGTCGCCGCCCAGGAAACCGTCCCTCCCTGGCGGCGTGACCTGCCAGAGGGCCGCGAGCGTGCAGTCATCGTCGTCGGGTCGACCGACGTCGAAGTCGACCTCGCCATCAGTCCATTTCAGCAGCAACTTGGCCTTGGCTACCGCAACGGACTCGATGAAAACACTGGCATGCTATTCGTCGGCACCGTCTCGCAGCCCCGCACTTTTTGGATGAAGGGGATGCGCTTCTGCATCGATATTATCTGGATCGAGAATGGAGAAATCATCGGGGCGGCGGAATCGGTCTGCCCGGATCCGGCCGGAACTGCAGATTCTGAACGAGAGCGATACCACTCCGATGAACCGGCAACGCATGTGCTAGAAATGCCAGCCGGCTGGTTGCAGGAAAACGGCTACGGGAAAGGGACTCAGGTCGATCTCGGCGAGATTGAGCCTTAGTCCTGTGGAATCGAAAGTTCTGCGTTACGCAGGGCTCGCTCGAGGCGTGTTTGCCGTACGCTCAACGTGACGTCACCACGTGTCCGTTCCAGTACCCCTCGGAATTGATCCGTCGTCCGCCGTAGCCCACCAGTGATGGCCTCCGGGAAATCGACCATGACCAGCTGGCCATAGATCATATCCATGATTGAAAGCAGTTCCTCGGCGCGGTCAATATCATCCTGACGCAGCGCATCGAGCGTGTCTCGACGGAGCTCGCTCGCCGCTTCTGCCAGTCCGTTTAACCAGGCCGTATCTTCCACTCCGATCTGCTCCGGCGTCGGGATATCCGAACTCGAGAGGAGGGCTTTTGTGATAACGGCCTCGGCGTATTCCTTCATCGCATCCTGTGTATAGCCGGCCCAATAGACACTCGGGTACGCTGAGACTTCTTCCACAACTTTATCAAGCAGTGAACGCGCCTCTTCCAGTAATCGGTCTGCATTGTCGCCGCGGTGCAGTGCGCGAATCGCGTTGGCGCTGGTTCGGACGATGGCCCGGCTCGAATTGATTGCTGCATCGCGTGCTGCGGAGAGATGGTTCATACGTGAAATGATGTCAGCCAGGTGATTGTTCAGGTCGTGTGTATCGGCCATTTTGTGATCCTTGATTGCGCCGTCGATATCAATTCGAATCAATTTACCAAGTTTGGGGGAGTTACATTGACGCACACGTCGGAATCCGCCTATACTGCTTTTGCTCCGTGCGGGGTAGCCTGCACTGAGTCGGCGCAGACCGGAAGTAGTACGCCCGATACACAGAGAATTGCCGGATAGTGCAAGGCAATGAACTGGGCAGAACTCGTCCGCGAGCCGCGAGGGTGAAGAGATGTAGTCCTCAGCGGGATTCCCTCCGATAACGGGACAATGAGCGGATCACGCGTGAGTAAGCGCAGCATGGGGCCGTAGCTCAGCTGGGAGAGCACCACACTGGCAGTGTGGGGGTCAGGGGTTCGAGTCCCCTCGGCTCCACCAACAGGCGCATACCACGAATCGTTGATCAAGCGGGGTGGTACCGCGGAAGCGTTCCAACGCCTTCGTCCCTGATTCAGGGCGGGGCGTTTTTGTGTTTTAAGGAGGAATCCATTGTCCGAAACAGTCGATCAAACTACCAGTTACGATCCAGCAGTCATCGAACCGAAATGGAGAAAGGCCTGGAAGGAAGCCGCCATCTATAAGGTGGAGGATGAATCCGACAAGCCGAACTGGATGTCGCTGACGATGTACCCGTACCCTTCGGGTGTTTTACACGTTGGTCACTGGTACGCGTTCTCTGCGCCGGATGCGTTCGCCCGCTCCAAGCGAATGCGCGGGTTTAACGTCATGTACCCGATGGGTTTCGACGCGTTCGGCTTGCCGGCCGAAAATGCGGCCATTCGGCATGGGATTCATCCGTCCAAATGGACCTACGAGAACATCGACCAAATGACCCATGAATTCGATCTCATGGGAGCAATGATCGACTGGGACCGGAAGGTCGTCACCTGCGATCCGGAGTATTACCACTGGAACCAGTGGCTCTTCCTGAAGATGTACGAGAGAGGCCTGGCGTATCGCTCTGGTGGTGCCGTCTGGTGGTGCCCAAATGACCAGACCGTACTCGCGAACGAGCAGGTGATTGAAGGCAATATTTGCGAGCGCTGCGGCAGCGAGGTATACAAGCGCGATCTCGATCAGTGGTATTACCGCATCACTGAGTACGCCCAGGAGTTGCTGGACGGCCTTGACGATCTCGATTGGCCTGCACGTGTGAAGGCGATGCAGAGTAACTGGATCGGTCGATCCGAAGGTGCCCGCCTGACGTTCGAATTGGAGATTGGAAAGTCGCTGGAGGTTTTCACCACCCGGCCGGACACTGTCTTCGGCGCGACGTTCATGGTTCTCGCTCCCGAGCATCCGTATGTGGATGAGCTCACCACGCCCGAGCAGCGCGATGCTGTCGATGCATACGTGAAGGAAGCTCGCACCAAGACCGAAATTGAGCGCCAAAGTACTGATGACGCGAAGCAGAAATCCGGCGTGTTCACCGGTGGGTACGCTATCAATCCGGTGAACGACGAGCGCATTCCGGTATGGATCGCGGACTACGTGCTAATGTCGTACGGAACCGGCGCGATTATGGCCGTGCCATCCGGCGACCAGCGCGATTTCGAATTCGCACGCCACTTCAACCTGCCTATCATCCCCACTGTACAGCCGGAGGATGGTGAGCCGCTCGACGGTGCCACCATGACCGAAGCGTATGATGGCGATGGCATCATCGTGAATTCGGGCCAGTTCAACGGCATGAAGCAGAGCAAAGCATTGCCGAAGATGATCGAATGGCTGGATGAGCAGGGACGCGGTAAGGCCGAAATCAATTGGCGCCTGCGCGACTGGCTCATTAGTCGTCAGCGATACTGGGGTACGCCGATTCCAATCGTGTATTGCGATGACTGCGGCACCGTGCCGGTTCCGGAGGATCAGCTCCCGGTCAAGCTGCCGCTGGACGCGGAGTTCACCCCAACGGGACAGAGCCCGCTGGTGACGCATGATGAATTCGTCAACACCAGTTGCCCAAGTTGTGGTAAGGCCGCACGCCGTGAGACCGATACCATGGACACCTTTATGGACTCCTCATGGTACTGGTTCCGCTACGCGAGCCCGAACTATGCGGACGGACCATTTGATCGAGAGAAGGCGGCACAGTGGAACCCGGTTGATCTCTACACGGGCGGTATCGAGCACGCAATTCTGCACTTGCTTTATGCACGCTTTATTACCCGTGTCCTGCGCGATCTTGGCGAGACCGAAGTGAGTGAGCCGTTCACTCGACTTCGGAACCAGGGGATGATCCTGGCCGCCGAAGGCACCAAAATGAGCAAGAGTAGGGGAACGCAAATCGGCCCGACCGAACTTGTCGCGGATCATGGTGCAGATGCGTTGCGTCTCCACCTCATGTTCCTGGGACCCTGGGAGCAGGGTGGGCCCTGGAACGACCGCGGTATTACCGGTATGGAGCGCTTCCTCCGCCGTGCATTCCAGGTGGTATCCGAGCTTGGCACGAGGTCACCGGGCGAACGTGCACCCAAGGCAGACGAAGATGCGCTGGTGTCACTGACGCATCAGACCATCAAGCGTGTGACGGACAACCTTGATTCGTTCAGCTTCAACACCATGGTCGCTGCGATGATCGAGTTCGTGAACGAGCTGATGAAGCTGAAAGAGACACCTATCGTCTCGTCTCCTGTGTGGCGTGAAGCCGTCGAGACACTGGTGCTGCTCATGGCCCCGAGCACACCGTATGTGGCTGAAGAGATGTGGGAAATGCTTGGCAACGAGTTTAGCGTGCATCAGCAGTCGTGGCCGGAATACGATCCGGCGCTGGCGGTTGAAGCCTCCATTGAGATTCCGGTGCAGATTAATGGCAAGGTGCGAGACCGCATCACGATCCCGAGTAGTGCTACCGCCGAGGATCAGGCGGCTGCAGCCAAGGCGTCCGACAAGATCGCTTCGTACCTCGAGGGCAAGCAGATCGTAAAAGAAATTTCCGTGCCGGGTCGAATGGTGAATCTCGTAGTTAAGTAAAGCACACCATCTTCGTAATACATTCCTGCCAGCACCCCTCGCGATCTTCGCGAGGGGTTTCCTCGTTCTTCAATATTGCCTAAGAAACCTCAATCCAGTCACGGAAACAATCCATGCCTGCTGTTAAGTATTACTAAAGAGCAAGGTGTTTTGTGATAGTTAATTCGGGTAATAGTTGTGATGGTGAAGATATGGCGTAGGTATCTGGAAAGTTAGCCGGGACAAAGAGACATAATGTGTTCATCAATTGATCATCGTGTTGACATATGTCCTGAAGGTGGTAATATGTAAATCAGTCTGACATCTAATCACACGAGATAAGTAGACAGTTGGCGTGAATCTGAACATCAATCTCTCCTGGATCCACGCTCCAATTTCTGAAGGACTGCACCGACCACATCGAAGACGTGTCGAAATTACCCCTGCCGGTTATCTAAACCAGGGACGGTGACTATGAAGCGGATTTACACCCTTCAACCTAAGTTCGCGATTTTATTGGCAGTGCTATGCATTGCCTTGGCGCCTGTTGCCATGCAGTTGCATGCACAAACGCCTGAAGCGGATGCTCCGCCACCAGCGGAGACTGCTCCACCACCCCCACCAGCCGAGGATCCACCACCGCCAGCAGAAGAGCCAGCTCCTCCGGCTGAAGAACCACCGCCACCGCCGCCACCAGCAGAAGAACCTGCGCCTCCGGCTGAAGAACCGCCACCGCCGCCACCAGCAGAAGAACCTGCACCTCCGGCTGAGGAACCGGCACCGCCGCCAGCAGAAGAGCCGGCTCCTCCGGCTGAAGAACCACCGCCAGCTCCTGCCGAAGAACCAGCGCCCCCGGCTGAAGAGCCGGCACCACCGCCGCCAGCAGAAGAGCCCGATAGTGGCTCGGCGACTGAGGAACCAGGGGATGTCGCAACCGAAGAACCGACGACTGAGGCTACGGAAGAGGCGACCACGGAAGCAACCGAGGAGCCGACATCTGAAGCCACGGAAGAACCAACAACCGAAGAATCTACTCCAGAGGCAACTGAAGAAGTAGAAGACGAGGGTACGCCGACTCCAACTGAGGAAGTCATCGTTCCGGACGAGCTCAATCTTGTCAGCAGCTCAAGCGTCACTATCAACCCTGGTGAGCACAAAGATGTGGTTGTGCGTTACACACTTGGCTCAGACCGCGTGAAGACCGAAATGTCTGCCAACCTGACCGCCCCGGGTGGTGAGTCGTTGGAAGGCTGGTCACTGGTTCCCATGCAGGGAGCGGACCTGGATGAGGACCCGAATGATGCGAACCGTCATTTGAAAGCGCGTATCGATTACGCCGATACCGTTGAGAACGGAGACGTGTACGAAACTGCCTGGCGCGTGACCGCACCTGATCATATCGAAGAACCGGTCACCGTCCGCTTGCATCTGAGCACAAAGATTCACCGCGACGATGGCGTCACCGATGGCGTGATCAAGAACGATCTCGTCAACTTTAGTTCAGTCGCATCCGAACACAACCCGACGCTGACGTGCGATGAAGTGGTCGCCGAGGATGTCGATAACAACTGGAACTGCACGTTTGATACGACGCATCCGGACGACGATGTGGTGATCACCGCATCCGCCGATATCCCGGAAGGTTGGGAGCTGGCGCTCGATGATGCCGGGTTGACCGGTGAGCCGGTTGCATTGAACGGGAATGCCGTTGCAGCGAACTCGTTTGTCCTTGAGGCGACGTACCCAATCGGATGTCCGGATGTGCATACCACTTTCTCAAGCAGTCTGGATTTGACCTTGACGTATCCGTCCGGTGAGGTGAGCACGCTCACCACCGACATGCCGCTCGTGTTCGAACGACCGACACCGAGTCTTACCGTCCAGAACTTCGAGTTCGATGGCATCAACGACATGGATTCGTTGATTTCCCAGGGAGAGTTGGTTCTCTCCTACGCTGATGCACCGTGTGCCTGGCAGGCAACCATTGAACTCAGCGATTTGACATCGGATGAATTCGTTCTTGATACTCTGCTATTCACCGTGGCGGCAGTGGAATCAGACGTCGATGCGTCGATCACGATGTCAGACAACCTGCTTAACGTTCTGGTTCCTGCGTCTGATGATGGATCCGGTGCTGGAACGATAACCATTGAGCTCCAACTAGAACTTCCTCATCCCATCCCACCTGGAATTTATGTGGTCAAGGTTTTGACCCAGTTCGCCTGGTTGGATGAAATCTAGACCTGAACGATACCCGGGGTGTGCGCAGCCTCACGTGTTAGTCGGATGTAACTGCTCAGGACTCTGAATTGGGGGAGGTCCGGGGAGCGAATGGAGGTGCACCAGGACGAAGATTTCGATGTCATTACCAGTCCTAGTAATAGTGATGGTAAATCACATGGGCCTATAGCTATTCGGCCCGCGAAAGGAAATGAAATGAACCTTCGAAAGACCCTTCTGAGCACCATTGGTGCAGTCGCTATAGTCGGCGGAATGTTCGGTGGCCTCGTTTCTGCTGAAACCGAAGCCGATGTCACAGTGGATTACGGATGCGCAACTACAGCAGGATCCGTAGGCGTTGCTGTAGACGGTGTGATTGAGTACGGTCAGTTCGATTCCAGCGGCGATGGTGCCACAGTCGAAGTGACGCTTGACCTGACATGCAACTACTCCGCCAATTTCTCGGTGAGTGCCACGATTAGCCCATTCAGCCTTCAGGGCCCTGGATCCGGCAATCCTCTAATGGTTACCGGGTTCGGTGGAGAGCACTTCCGCATGGACAACGGTGCAGTCACTGATTTCG
Organism: uncultured Sphaerobacteraceae bacterium; assembly: GCA_964526965.1. Taxonomy (GTDB): domain Bacteria; phylum Chloroflexota; class Chloroflexia; order Thermomicrobiales; family UBA6265; genus UBA6265. The sequence continues at coordinate 32,747 of CAZGML010000010.1, forward strand.
ACTTCATTGAGGTCCCAGGTTTCACAAGTCGACCTGACGTTCAGGAGACTGTGTTTGCCGGATGGGTAACTGAAGAAGATGCGATCGTTGAGGACGAGGATACTCTTATGTCGCCGTGGGGACCGATCCCACTTCTTGGATTGTTCCAGGCGTCTCCGGGCATCTCTGTAATCGAATGGGACGCATCAGTCCATTACCTTCCGATTAATCTGACCCCAGGTACATACCAGGGTGAGATCACAGTTGACCTGTCGGTGAACTAGTGTTGGCGGCTGGCGAACGACACAGGGCAAACCTGTGGGTGTTCGCCAGCCATTCTTTTCGTGCTGCCAGGAGATCAGGAAATGAACCGTATCAAGATTCTCATAAGTTCTTTGCTGTCAATTGCCTGCCTGTTATCGATTTCCTACGCAGCACTTCCTACAAAAGCTCAGGATACCGAACCAGCGCAATCTTCCAATGAAGTGGTCTTGGGGCTTTTTCCTGCCGGTGGGCAAGATGGTGATCGGTTCGAATTCGTGGTAGAGCCCGGTCAAAGTGAAGAGATGACGGCGGTCCTCGTAAGCTTCGGCAATGATCCTGTCAGGCTGCGTTCGTATGCATCGCACATTGTTCCAATTGCAAACGGTGGGATGCAAATCCCTCCCTTTGACACCGAGGCAGATGGAACGGTTAGTTGGATTGAGTACCCAACCGAAAAATTGGTGCTTAATCCTTCGGAACCATTGGAACGCACCATCAAGGTGACAGTACCTGATGGAACACCGCCGGGTCAGTATGTTAACGCAGTGGCGCTGGAAACTCTCGACCCGATCGTTACTGAGGGAAGTCCTTTTGCTCAGTATTATCGCAAAGTTGTTTCGGTGTACATCACCGTTCCCGGAGATGTGGTAGTGGACTTTGTTATTGACGATCCAGTGGTGTTGGTCAATCGAGGTCAAGCAGCCGTTCAAATGACTGCCGAAAACTCCGGTAACGTAAGGGTAGATCTGGAAGGAACGCTTACTCTCCGAGACCAATCTGGAGCGGTCGTCCATGAAGGAAACGTATTTCTCGGCCCGATTTATATGGGACAGTCCGTTCCGATCCAGGTACCTCTGGCTAACGTGCCTCCAGCCGGAGACGATTACACGGTTGCGTTTACTTTTTCTGACAAAACCAGTTCAGTGAACAAATCCTCTGAGCAAATGGTCGTTTCTGTACCCGAAGACACGGCTACTTCCGCTGATTTGCCGATTCATTTCGCTAATGTGACGGTCGAACCCAATGCAGACCCGATTGTTTTTGTAAACGTGTCCGTAGATGTTGTGTTGAACCAGACAGCCCATCGCTCGACGGTGTTAACTTTGTCAGTGTTCCATGACGGTGAGCATGTCGAAGATTTTGTGCTGGCAGACAACTTGTCTTTGCCAATCGGCACAACTTCAGTGTCACAGCGGTATCTCCCGGCAACTGACTGGGAATCAGGCACCTACACCTTCAGCCTGAAGCTGGAGTCGAAATCATCAGATCAGATATCACTGCTTCTGGAAGAAGAGAGTGTTGCGACATTGGAGGTGCCGTAATGAATGCCCGCATGCGATTTCACCCAGGCCTCCGTGGTTGGATGACGATGCTAGTGGCATCGCTAACGATTACGATGGGCGCTTCGCATGCGGTTGCTTCTGACACCTCTCCGATTGTTGTTGTCTTTGGTGATGGTGGGGTCGCGACTGAAACACCGACGGCTACGGACACACCTAACACGACCTCTACCGTGCCTCCCACGGCGACAGCCACCCCTACGCCACCGTCGAGTGGTGGAGAAAACTCACCGCTAACAGTGCCGCAGGTCTCGCAGTTGCCTGACACGGGAGTCGCATCGCCGCAATCCGGGTTGCCGTTTACGCTCTTCGTTATGCTGACAGCTGGCATTCTGCTCACTACCGGATCGCTGATTGAACACCGACGCACCGGTCAGCGATAGCATCTGATATGGGGCCCCCGCTTCCCATCCAAAAGGATCAATTCAATCGAACTGCTCCTTTTGGCGTCTAATGATTTATCCAGATTAATCCGCGGCGTTGGCGTGCTCTGGCAGCCAGCGCTGATTGAGGTTTCGGTTTGCATTCACCTCATCGAGCCGCTTGAAGTCGGTGGTATGCGGAGCGCTCGTGACCATCTCGGGATTGTGCTCGGCCTCATCGGCGATTTGCAGCATCGCATCCACGAAATTGTCCAGGCTCTCGATGCTCTCGGTCTCCGTCGGCTCGATCATCATCGCTTCCGGCACAATCAGCGGGAAGTACGTTGTCGGCGGATGGATACCGAAGTCGAGCAGTCGCTTCGCGATATCCAGCGTGCGCACGCCCTGCTTCTTCTGACGGGTGCCATTCACCACAAACTCGTGCATGCACGTTCGCGGGTAATGCACATCGTAGCGATCTTCCAACCGCGACATCAGGTAATTCGCCGCCAGCACAGCATCTTCGCTGATCAGGCGCAAGCCTTCAGCACCATGCATGCGGATGTAGGTGTATGCACGTACGAACATGCCGAAGTTGCCGTTATAGCTATGCAGCCGACCAATTGATTTGGGCGGATCCATCCAGACGTACTTGTCACCATCTTTGCCAACGCGGGGGGCGGGGAGGTAGTCCTCCAGTCCCTTGCGGACGCCCACCGGGCCGGATCCCGGGCCACCACCGCCGTGCGGAGTGCTGAACGTCTTGTGCAGGTTGTAGTGCATGATATCCACGCCCAAATCGCCAGGCTTGGCAATTCCGAGAATGGCGTTGAAGTTGGCGCCGTCGTTGTAAACCAGGCCGCCGCATTCGTGCACCAGCTTCACCAGTTCCTGGATATGCTCGTCCCAAAGGCCGAGCGTGTTTGGATTGGTGATCATCATGCCGGCGATATCCGGGCCAAGCAGTTCCCGGAACTTGTCGATATCGACGTTCCCGCGATCATCGGATGGCAGGCTCACGATTTCGAAACCGGCCATGCGGGCGGTTGCCGGATTGGTGCCGTGGGCGGAGTCCGGAATCAGCATCTTGGTGCGTCCGGAATCCCCACGCTCCTTGTGATAGGCATCGATAATGAGGCACCCGGTCAACTCGCCATGTGCACCAGCAGCGGGCTGAAGCGTAACGGCGTGGAAACCGGCGATCTCAGCCAGGATATCCTGCAGGTCGTACATCAGTTCCAGCGCGCCCTGAACGGTGTTTTCGGGCTGGTATGGGTGGATGTTGGCGAACCCTGGGTAACGCGCCACAACCTCGTTGATCTTCGGGTTGTACTTCATCGTGCACGAGCCAAGCGGGTACATTGCGATATCAATTGCGTGGTTTTTCTGGCTCAGCCGCGTGTAGTGACGTATCACATCGATCTCGCTCACTTCCGGCCATTCCAGCGATTCGCGCTGCATCTCCTTCGGGAGCTCCGCCGCCGGTGCTTCCGATTGCGGGAACCGTACACCTCTGCGTCCCGGCTTGCTCAATTCATAGATCAACGGCTCTACGGCCATGTGGCAATCTCCCTTAATTCCTGAAAGTGGAGGCTCTTCGCTGCTCCATTCTGCGCGAAGGCATCAGCAGAAATGGTAGCACGATACTGGTACTTCCGGTCCCTTACCCTGGTTGATACTGTGGAGCGCTGCACCACCTGACCTCGACTTCTGCCGTACAATTGCGCCGGCACCGAAGTGGGTGCCTGCATGCCTTCTTTATCAACGGAGATTGCCCCGCGTGAATCCATATGTAGCTACCGGATTGGCCATGTGCCTGGTGATTCTCGTTGCGCTTATTGGCACCGCATATCTTGCGGTCTATTTCACGCGCCGAGCCAAGGCCGATGTGGAGCGGATGCTCACTCCGCTCGCCGAACTCACCAACGGTGAGGCCAACGTCGACGAGGCAGATATCAACGGCAAGTGGAAAGACACAATCGCTCAGGGCCGAATGGCCAACGCCGCGGCCGGAACCGTCACCCTTTGGCAAAGCGATATCATCGACTCCGCCGGTGGCGAGGGATGGAATTTCGTCTACTCGCGTCCGAATCCGAAGAAGAAAGACCCCGCTGAGGAGATCGAAATCGTGACGGACTCTCCCGAGTTGCGAACCTGGTTGGAGACGTGGACTGCAGAGGACATCTCACCAATTCAACCGCAGGCAACGGACTGGGTGCAGGTTGAGTATTCGCCAGAAGGTGGGTATGTCCGGGTTGCACGTCCGATTAAGGGACGTAACGAGATCCCCAGCGCCGACCAGTTCCAAAACGATCTCGACTTTGCGCACGCAATCGGTGCCGAAAACCGCAAGCGTCAGGAAGCCATGAAAGCCGGGGAAACGGAATGATTAATAAGGATCATCCAGTTGTCTTCATCGATTCAGATGTCGAGCAGGCCGCGTGGATCTATGCGAACTTCGGTCCTGACGGGGACTGGCAGACGATGTCACAAACGATGCGGGTCGCCTCCACCGGCGAGCTGCAGGAAGTTCTCGAGATCCAGCTCAAGTCCGGCGATACGGTGACGGTCCCTTTCATGGAGGCTAGTCCAGACGAGTCGCTGGAAGGCGTAGGTAAGGATCGGACCAGCATCATCGAGGACCTGTTGCACCTCGCAGACCAGCATGCGGAGGCGAACCCGCCTCACCACCCGGGTAGCTTGCCGCGTTTCCCTGTCCCGGCGCGAGCCTATGATTCGGCGATTTCGATTCCCATGGCCATTCTTGCGGTCGACGACCTCGGTCAACGCGGGCTCTATTCGCCGCCTCGATACGTTGTGCTCTCTATAAAGGACAACGAATTCATCGGCTTTGGTGATTTTCCCGGGTTCGACCCCGAGATGTGGCCGCCAGCCCGGGTTGGCGATTGGCCGCCCCCGGCGATGCGAGAGATGTCCGAACAACAGATGCAAGGTGTAATTCAACGATTTAGCTGTTGCTGGAGTCGCGTGCTGGAGGCCTGGTTTGCCAAACCTGAAGAGTATTCCGATGTGCTCAAGGCTGATATCACCGAGTCGCTTCGCTACCGGCAGTTGCTTGATACCACCGGTTTCGAGCACGTCTACACAAAGCTAAATCCTGAATTCCAGGAGTGGCTGAACGCTGCAAAGTAAGCAGATCGTTCAGGGAGCTCAGGTGCCAGCCGGCGCTGTGGTCGGTTCTTCGTCGCTGCCTTCTATCCTGACCGGTTCCATTTCGTCCAGGTTGCTGCCCATCCAGCGCTTCGTTGCGTACCAGGAGAACGTGGTAACCATGCTGCCGACGAAGATATCGATGATGTAATGCTCGCCCATATATACCAGCGCTGCAGCCATGCTTATTGAATAGAGCCAGGCGGCCACTTCCCACCAGACTCCCTTGCCACGAGCAGCCCACACGAGCAGGAACGTCACTGCGAAGTGCATGCTGGGCATGGCGGCAATCGGATTACTTTCACCCACGATCCTGTAACCGGCCTCATACAGGCCACCCCCGATCTGTTCGGCGATGTTGCCCATAATGCGCTGCACCACCGGGGCGCCGGGACTTTCGATTGCTTCCGGAGCCATCCATGGAGGGTTTGTCGGGATGAGGAAATAGATCACCAGGCCCAGGAAGAGTGTCATGGTCATTGCGGCGAGATAATGCTGGAATTCGCGCCGGCTTCGCCACCAGATCCACAACGCCAACCCGTGGGGAACGAGAAAATAGCTCCAGTGAATGGCGGTGAAGTAATAATCCCACCACTCAATTGCTCCACGTGTGTAGAACTCTGCCTGGAGGCGAATGGTCGGGATCTCTCCGTTAAAGAGCCAGCGCTCAAAATCGAGCACTTCCAGGTTGAGCGTTTTGGCGAAAATGGTTTCGTCCGCGAACGACCGCATGAACGAGAAAACGAACCACGCCGATGCGTACGGCACGATCCCGGCGACGAAATAGCGGGCCCTGCCAGTGGGAATGAACACCACCGCCAGGGATGCGATGAGTCCCCAGATGAGGAATTGCCGGTCTCCAATTATTTGGGAGATGACAATCAGAACGACTGCGGAAATAATCCGGATAAGTCGTTGAACCGTTAGCTCAATACCGAATACAACGGGGCCGCCCGATTGCTTCTCTTTAGGCTCGGGCGGCCCCGGCGTAGAATTCTCCGAATCGTTACTCATTCATTCGCCTTCAAAACGTCGGAACGGTTCCGGCAGGGCCAATTAACGATGATGACAGCACAAGTCTAGTTGTTAACGCGATAGCGTCGAGCGGCCATGCTCGTCATGGCGAAAACATCCTCTCCGGATTCTTCGTTTGTCTTCTTGCTCATGAAGCCGCGACGCAACTGTTCCTGAATCCACGCTTCGTCGAGACCGTGATTCTCGGTGTACGTATTGATATCTTCCTGCGATGCCTTGTTACCGGATTCCTTCAGTGTCTTGTAAAACGATTCGCGGTTCTTTTCTGCTGGTTCGTCAGCATCCATCACCAGGTGTTCTGGTATGTCGCCGCCCTCGAGGAACTTAACGATGTCACTCACATCGTTCTCCTCGACATTGCTAAACACGACGTTGTCCGGGTATACGATGACGTTTGGGCCGATATCGCAGAGGTCGATGGTGCCGCAGGTGTTCATCATCACTTTGCTATGGAGCTGCCGGCGCATGTGTTCAAAGCGAAGGCGATTCACAACTTTCGCGGCGCCCTTCTGGTTGCAGTGGTTTCCGGTGCATACGAAAACGTGTCGCTCTGTCCAATACATTTAGCTCTCCGAATCTACGGGGGTTACGAGGTGCTCCAGCCAGGCATTGACGAATGGATCGAGATTGCCATCGAGCACGCTTTGCGCATCTCCCACGGATGTTTCTGTACGATGATCGGTCACCTGTGTATACGGATGCAGGACGTAAGATCGAATTCGTGATCCAAACCCGGCGGCAATCGCATCGCCCCGAAGTTCATTGCGCTCGTCCGCCTCTTCCTGCATCTTCTTTTCCAACAATCGCGAGCGCAGGATCTTGAATGCGCTCTCGCGGTTCTGCAGCTGACTTCGCTCGTTCTGGCAGGTGACCACGATACCAGTGGGCATATGTGTCAGCCGAATTGCCGAGCTGGTTTTGTTCACGTGCTGACCGCCAGCGCCGGATGCGCGATAGGTATCCACCCGAACATCATCCGGTTTCAGGTCGATCTCCTTGTCGTTCTCGATTTGCGGCAGTACTTCCACAAGCGCGAACGCCGTGTGGCGACGATGGTTTGAATCGAACGGCGATAGTCGCACCAGTCGATGGGCACCAGCTTCGCCCTTCAGAAAACCGTACGCGTTCGTGCCCTGAAATTCGATAGTGGCGTTCTTGATTCCGGCCTCGTCTCCTTCGGTTTCATCCAGAAGCTCAGCCTTCAGGCCACGGTTGCCCGCCCAGCGCAGATACATGCGGCTCAGCATACTGGCGAAGTCCTGCGCATCCACTCCGCCTTCGCCGGAGTGGATCACCAACAGCGCGTCGGAGCGGTCGTGCGGGCCATCGAGCGCGGATTCCAGCTCAAGCTGGTCGACTTTTAGCTGCAACGCGTCTCGCTCGGGCTCGATTTCGCTCAGGATCTCCGGCTCATCGGACGCCAGCTCAACCATGTCGAGGTAGTCGCTGACCGATCTTTGTGTCTCATTGAAGCCATCGACACGCGATTTCAGCTCGCCCAGGCGTCGCATTTCGGCCTGGGCAGAATCCGGGTCATCCCAGTAGCCGGGCTGGGCACTGCGTTGCTCCAGGTCTTCTATTTCTCGTTCGTCGTTGGCGATGTCAAAGGCGCCCCCGGAGCGACTCGAGGCGCAGCTGCAGCTCGGTCAGGCTCCTGGAGAGGTCTTCACGGGTGGCCATGGTGCACAATCTCCTGTGAGGTAACAAAGAACCGCGCACGCGCGGTTCCAATTTCGTGTCTACCAGTATACGAGGAAGATGCCAATGCGATTCGCAACGGTCTCCGGAGTTATCGGCAAGGATGGTCAATCAGGCTGGTTCACCGTTTTGCTGCACACCGGTGAGGATTCAACAATTGTACGCGACGATCAGATCCCTGCAGATCTCGCTGATTCCGATCCGAAGTGGCTGATTGATCAACTGGTGCAGGAAGCGCTCGGAAACGAACTGGCAGAGCAGGGGTGGGAAGTGATTGCTGTGAGCGAGCCGGTTAAAGACGATACCGTGCGTAGCCGAAACTGGACGGTCCGCAACCTCGGCTGATTACCAGAGGTCTTCTTCCACCAGGCGGTCATAGATCGCCTGCAGTTCTTCATCCGATGCGTACTCGATCTCGATTTTGCCGCCAGAGCGTGAACCCCGTTTAAGCGTCACGCGTGTGCCAAGCGCCTCACGTAGTTGGCTTTCGATCCGCAACATTTCCGGGCTCATTCCGCCGCGCTCAGGTTGCTTCTCCACAGGTTTTGTGAGCCAACTTCGCACAAGGTTCTCTGTCTGACGCACGGTAAGGTTACGTCGACGAATCTGTTCCAACATTTCAATTTGCTCGGCAATCGAGTTGAGTCCCAACATTGCCCGGGCGTGACCTTCAGTGATCTCGCCATCCACAATGGCTTGCTGCACCTGCTCGGGTGAGTTAAGCAGCCTCAGCGTATTCGTAATTGCCACACGGCTCTTGCCAACTCGTTCGGCAACCTCACCCTGGGTAAGGGTGAAATCCTCTATGAGCTTGCGATAGGCATGCGCTTCCTCGAGTGGGGAGAGATCGGCGCGGACGACGTTTTCAACGATCGCAAGCTCCAGCATCTCCTGCGGCGAAGCGGTCATCACCACGACCGGTACGTCGTTCAATCCGGCCAGTTTTGATGCGCGCCAGCGTCGTTCTCCGGCGATGAGGGTGAATTTCCCGGGCTTGTCCGCTTGCGAGACCACCAAAGGCTGCATGAGCCCGTGCGTGCGAATGCTACCGGCGAGTTCTTCCAACTGCTCTTCCTCCATGCGGAGGCGCGGTTGATAGGGGTTTGGCTCGATGTTGTCGATCGCTACCTGCTGCAGCGAGGAGCCGCCATCGCCCGGGGACGCCGTATCCACCGGCCCGGTCGGGATGAGCGATCCCAGCCCACGACCAAGCCCACCACGGCGCTGTTTTTGGCGTGGGGTTGCGGTATTCGACTTCTCTGGCTTCTGCACCTGAAACTCCTGCACGGCATCGGTTGCCACAATGTCGAAAGTCTAGCACCGCTGGCGTCTATACTAGGCGGGATGCTTTCGCGACCGGGCTCGCGCCGACGTTCGAACCCAGACCAAAGGATGTTCCGAGTTCATGCTTCAGTTTACCGCCGCGCTCTTTGCTACGTTTGTTGCTCTTGCCGCTGTTTTCGGACTCATAAATTGGGCCAACAAGGCTTCCACTGGCGATAGGGCCGCGGTGATGGGGCTCTACCTGCTCTGGGGTATGCCCGGTGGATTGCTGTTTATCGCAGGGCTAGCGCTTGTGGTGAATGGCCGCAACGAGGGTGTTCCTGTGCTGAGTATCGGTCTGGGACTCTCGCTACCGCTTATCAAGCCATTCCGCGAACTCATGGGCAAACTTCTGCCAATGGATCCGGATTCACCCATCGACTGGTCCGGCCTCGCAATCGTGCTCGGGCTTCTTGGCTTCCTCATCCCCTCGGCATTCGTCGATTCGGAACCGATACCCCTGGCAGACAACAGCGCGACCGCATTGACAACCGGACTGTTACAGCAACTGCTCGCATTTGTGGCGCTGGCGTACGTCGTAGTTGGCTACCGTAACTATAGAACCGGACCGGAGGCTACCGAGCGTCTCGGTATTCAAATGCCCACCGGCACGCAAATCCGCATGGGCCTGGTTGGTGTATTGGCTGCCTTCGTCGCGGCGAACATTGGCGGATTGCTAACCCAGTGGTTGCAACCGGATGTGCTCGACGGGCTGGAAAACAGTATGGAGTCAATCACGTCTGCGGTGGTAAACCCGTTTGTCGCGATTGTGCTCGCGCTTAGCTCCGGAATAGGGGAGGAGGTCCTCTTCCGCGGAGCTATTCAGCCGCGCCTCGGCATGGTGCTGTCAGCACTCCTCTTTACCTTCCTGCACGCGCAGTACGGCTTTACGTGGGTGCTGTTAGGGCTCTTCCTCATTGGAATGATCTTTGCCTGGCTGGCAAAGAACTACGGGACCATGTCCGCCGTGGTGGCTCACGTTGTCTACAACCTCGCCGTGGTTATATTGCAGGTGTGGGTTCTGTAGCGAAAACGGCCTGAAACAAGCACAATACGTATATCAGTTGTTCGAGCCGAGTGTTCCAGGAAGCAACAGCAGGTTCGCCTACGGCGAGTGAACCGATGGGAAAGCCCTATGCGTATTGTGGAAATCCGCGATCTGGATGGTCCCAATCTCTTCTTGATGGCTCCTGCGATCAAGATCGAGCTCGGCGATGTTTCTGATCACCAGCAGGTCGATATAATCGAGCGTCTGATGGATACCGTGCGTGATCTTCATACTGCAGTCGGCATTGATCCCCCGGAAACGGCTTACCGGCGGATGCAGACTCCCGGCCATATTTCGGTCGCGTTTGGGTGGAATCGTCGCTCATTCGCTGAAAGATTGGGGAGCTTCGCCGCAGAGGCAGTTCTCGGTGAGTTACCGGATCGCGAGCATATGGTGCAGGAGCTACGCCAACTGCTGGCTGACAAGCCGGATGAGGACGATGCTCCGCAAGTCGTGCGTCCCTCCAGTGACCGTGCGCCGATTATCTCCGTGACCGGTACCAACGGTAAAACCACCACCTCCCGATTGCTCGATTTCGTGTTGCGCCATGCCGGATACCGTGTGGGGCTTACATCGAGCGCTGGTGTTTACATCGACAACAAGCAGGTGCAGGAAGGCGACTATTCTGGCCCCAGTGGCGCGCGGCGCGTCCTCAATGATCCATCTGTCGAGTACGCCGTACTCGAGACCGCACGGGGTGGCCTGCTGCTTCGCGGGTGCGGATACGCCGCTGCCGACGTCGCGGTGGTAACCAACGTGACCTCGGATCACCTCGGCCTTCACGGAATCAACACCATTGAGGGGCTCGCAGCAGTAAAGGCAATCGTTGCCAGGAACGTGAAGCCGGGTGGCTTTTGCATTCTCAACGCGAATAACACGTACACCCTCGCCATGCGTGACGTCACACCGGGCAGGCCGGTGCTGTTTAGCCGAAATATCGACTCAGACGTGATGCGAGAGCACATTGCGCAAGGTGGTGCGGCTATCAGTAAAGACGAAGAGAAGAATGTGTATTGGTACCAGGATGGAGAAGCACGCTTTGTTACCACCCTGGACGAGATTCCGATGACGTTCGGCGGAAAGGCTCCGCACCAGGTTGAGAATGCGCTGGCAGCTATTGCAGCACTTATCGGCGTTGGCCTGCCAATCAGCCAGATACACGACGGCATTGCCGCCTTCAGGAGCACTGCGGCCAATAGTCGAGGTCGGCTAAATCTCTTCGAGGTGAACGGCGGTACCGTCATTGTCGATTTCGCTCACAACGAGGCCGGGCTCTCCAGCCTGCTTGATTTTGCCCGCAATTACGTAGGCGATGGCGGGCGACTGATTGCAGTCGTTGGTACCGCTGGCGACCGGGATGATGAATCGCTCCGCGCGATCGCCCAAACTGGCGTCGAGAAGGCTGATTTGGTGGTGCTCAAAGACTCCGTTCGCTACCTACGCGGCCGGGAATCCGGTGACATGCTGGCGATCATGCGGAACGCGATTCGGGGCGCCGATACAGAGGTACGGGAGGCACCCACAGAACGCGACGCCACCTTCGCGATGGTGGATGAACTCCAACCTGGAGACGTGATTGCTGTGATGTGCGTCGAGGATTACGATTACATACTTCACGAACTCGGCAAGATCGGAGAAGTTGTTGCGTGAAAAATAGTCCATGCTAGTATCAGAGCAGGAATACCGAACGAGTTTCCGCAGGTTAGAGAGATCGCATGTCTACTGTACAGCCACTTACATTCCACCCGGACCCGGCAGCCATCAGCGGCCCCAAGGATCAATTTGGGCGCTCGATGAACTATCTCCGGATTTCGCTCACAGACCGCTGTAATTTCCGCTGCCTCTACTGTATGCCTGCGACAGGTATGGAGTTTCAACCACGCGATGAGATGCTGACGGACGAGGAACTGATTCGCCTCGTCGGTATCTTCGCGAAGGAAGGCGTCACCAAGCTGCGCCTCACCGGCGGCGAGCCAACGATTCGACCGCACCTGACTGATCTGATCCGCGAGTTCAAATCATTCCCCGGTATCAACGAAATCGCGATGACCACGAACGCGCTCATTCTCAGCCGCAAGGCCGAGGAGTACAAGGAAGCTGGTCTGGATCGCATCAACGTGAGTATCGATACGCTTGATCCGGCGCGATTCCGCTTCATGACCCGGGGTGGACGCCTCGATATGGTGTGGCAGGGAATCGAGTACGCCGACCGTGTCGGGCTTGGGCCGATCAAGCTCAACAGCGTGGTCGTGAAGAACCACAACGAAGCCGACGTGATTGAGATGGCCAAGCTCACCATCGACCGGCCGTGGCAGGTACGCTTCCTCGAAATCATGCCGATGGAAGGTGTGGGCATGGTGTACGAGGAGGGGCTCGTTACCTCAGCCGAAACACGCAAGCAGCTGGAAGATTACTTCGGTCCGCTGGAAGAACTTCCGGCGCCGGATGCCGACCCGGCCCGCCTCTGGAAGATCCCGGGATCCCAGGGCACCATCGGGTTCATTTCCCCGATGTCCGAACCGTTCTGCGAAACGTGCAACCGCATCCGCCTCACTGCAGATGGCAACCTTCGACTTTGCCTGCTGAACGGTGATGAAGTGAACCTGCGCGACCTCATGCGTGGGGGCGGCAGCGACGAAGAGATCGCCGAACTCATTCGCGCCGGTGTCTTCCGCAAGCCGTGGGGCCACCGCGCCTGGGAAGAGCAGATTCGCACTGTTCGAGGCATGTCCCAGATCGGCGGCTAGGCAATTTCAAATGTGACAGCCGTCATGGGTTGTATTTAAGCCGTTCTGAATGGAAACTATTCCCGGTATCGATGCGCACGCACGTGCGCATCGAATGTTTTAGTCCTGTCTTTGGGGGAAAAGGGAGTAGGGATGTCGGCTTCAGCACCTGACGGATTTCTTGAAAAACGATTCAAGTTGTCCCAGCTTGGTACAAACGTACAAACGGAGTTCATTGCAGGCCTAACCACGTTTATGGTTATGGCCTACATTATTTTCGTGAACCCTTCTGTGTTGGGCATGGACGGCGCAGGCCTTGATGTGAAGCAGGTTGCGACCGTGACCTGTCTTGTGGCCGGCATTATGTCCATCGCGATGGGTGTCTACACCAACCGCGCGGTTGCCATTGCGCCAGGGCTTGGCCTGAACGCGATCGTCGCGTTCACGCTCGTTGGCTCCATGGGTCTCACATTCCCGGAAGCCATGGGTGTTGTGGTGACGCAGGGTATCATCGTCACCATCTTGGTGATTACTGGCGTTCGCCGCTACGTTCTCGAAGTTGTACCGACAATCCTGAAGAAAGCGATTGGGGTCGGTATTGGCCTCTTTATCCTTTTCCTCGGGCTGAGTAACGCCGGCGTCATCATGTTCCATAGCGGCGATTTCGAATCCGAAAGCAGTACTGCTGGTCGGCTCGATCTCGCACCGCTTGATAACTGGCCTGTTTTCGTTGCAATGATCGGCCTGCTCGCGATCATCGTACTCATGGCACGCGGCGTAAAAGCCGCTATTTTCTGGGGAATGATCATCGCCACCGTTGCGGCGTATATCGTTCCTGGCGATGTAGCTGTCTTTCCGAGCGAGCCTTTCTCTGGTCCCGATTTCAGCCTGATTGGCGAGTTTAGCTTCGGGTTCTGGGGTGAACTGGGAATCCTGACCGGATTTCTCGTAGTCATCAGCCTCCTCATGACCGACTTCTTCGACACAATGGGTACGCTCATCGCTGTCGGATCCCAGGCCGATTACCTTGATGAACACGGCGACCTGCCGGATGCGGACAAGCCATTGCTCATCGACTCCATCGCCGCAGTAGCAGGTGGTATGTTCAGTGCCAGCTCCGCTACGAGCTTCGTTGAATCAACGGCTGGTGTAAGCGTCGGTGGCCGCTCTGGCCTCACGGTGGTTTTCACCGGGTTGCTCTTCCTGCTGGCGCTTCCGTTTGTGGCACTGGTCGGTGCAGTGCCAACGGTAGCTACCGCTCCCGCGCTGATTGTTGTCGGCTTGCTGATGATGAATGTGCTGGCCGAGGACGAAGGCGTCGATCGCAAGGGAATTAAGCGCGGCATCGACTGGCGCAACATGGAAGATGCCTTTCCGGTTGCTCTCACCATGTTGATCATGCCGTTCACCTTCAACATTACCTACGGCATCGGCGCTGGCTTCGTAAGCTATGTCATCATCAAGGTCGCACGAGGAAAGGCCTCCCAGGTGCACCCGGCCATGTATGGTGTTGCGCTGTTGTTCTTGCTCTACTTCCTGCGCTGGGCCCTCTTTGACGCCCAGTTCTAGGAAGGGATATTCGAGATTACACTAAAGAGGTGGGTGCCGGGTGCATCCACCTCTTTTCTGCAGACAAGGAGATTCCATGGATCGACCCAGGATTCGAAAAATCGTGTTGCTCAGCGTGTTGACCGACAAGATGAAAAATGCGATTCGCAACGCTGCGCCCGATGCTGAACTGGTTGCAATTGAGGATAGAAGCAACATCGATCGCGAGATCGTCGACGCCCAGGTGCTCATTGGTGACGGAATCAACGAAGAGCAGTTGAGGCTGGCGAAGGAGCTCGTATGGCATCACCGCCCCTGGGTTGGTGTGGAAGGGCTCGTCAACCCCGCCTACTTCGAGAAGGACATCGTGGTCACCAACGGCAAGGGAACAAATTCCCCGAATATCGCTGAGCACGTGATCGGAATGATGTTGGCGTTTGCCCGCGATTTTCCCAAGTTTCTCCGGGATCAGCAAAACCGGGAATGGCGGCATTGGGACGATGGCACCAAGACGATCTTCGAGCTCGGTGGCCAACGGGTGCTCTGCCTTGGCACCGGTAACATCGGCCAAGAAGTTGCGCGCAGGCTTGTCGCCTTTGATTGCGAGCTGGTGGGAGCCTCCCGTTCGGGCCGCGATGTGCCCGGCTTTCAGCGCACGGTTTCATTCGAGAACCTGGAGTCGGAGCTCTCTCAGGCGGATCACGTTGTGAACTCACTGCCCATGACAAAGGACACCGACAAAATCGTCAATCAGGAGATGCTGCGTCAGATGAAAAAGGGCGCGCATTTCTACAACGTGGGGCGGGGTGGCACCGTCGACCAGGACGCCCTCATCGAGGCGCTGCGCGGTGGACATCTTGCTGGAGCCGGTCTCGACGTGACCACGCCAGAACCGCTCAATGCCGATAGCCCATTATGGGACATGCAGAATGTCATTATTACGAGTCACACTGCAGGCGATTCTCCGCAGTCGCACGAGCGCATGGTCGATCTGACCGCGGAGCAGCTGCGGAGATTCCAGGCTGGTGAGCAGCTGCTCAATGTCGTTGATCTGAGCGCTGGATACTAGATAGGCTCTCGGTGAGCACCTGGGCCAAAACTGCAGGTGTAAAACGCCTGCTCACGATTTTGGACCGGGTGCTTGTCGTAGAAAGCACTGAGTGAATCGCGCACTGGTTCAACGGCGTCCTGGTGGAGGAGTACCAGGGCTGGGCCACCATTCCCGCCGCCCATCATGCGTGCGCCAATCACCCCATTCTGCCCACGAATGTGGCTCACAAGCTCTTCAACCACCGGATGGCTGATGTCATAGTCCGTTGCTGAACTTATTCCGGATTCGTTCATCAGTTGCCCGAATTGAACCCAGTCCTTGTTGCGAACTGCTTGCTCAGCGGCATCAACCCGGCGGCTCTCAGTTACCACGTGGCGAACACGGGCGACCAGCCGGTTGGATAGATGGTGACCGATGGAGGACTGAACATTTTCCCAATGCGGAGCGAGGGCTGCGAGGTTTGGCAAGTCGAATTCATAGGCGGCGTTGAGTTTGGCAAGCGCGTCTGTCGTTTCTTTCACGCGTTCTCCGTATGCAGATGTGCGGAGTGATCGCTTCACACCAGAATCGGCCACGGCAAAAACGTAGTCCTGTAAATCGGGATTGATTTGGATGAAAGAGTTGTCGCGACCATCGAACCGGATGACGCCGCCGGCAAGGGATGCGCTTTGATCCATTGCGCCCACCATCGCACCGGCACGGTGCTCGGCTTCGCGGGCGATGGCCACCATCTCATACGGGTCGATCTCGTCGGCGGTGAGCGCCAGGATCCCCGCCAGGCAGAGTGCTGCGCTCGAACTCATACCAAATCCCGGCGGGATATCGCCAGAAACCGCCAGGCCAATCCCGGTCCGCATTGGGATGCCACGCGCCATCAGAGTGGCGGCAACGCCCTTGATGTACACGATTGGTCCGCGCTCGTCGGGAGCTGCATGCCAGTCGACGAGTTCTGTTGGATAGCAACGTGCAGGGGCGCTGCGAACGTCGGCGGCGGCGATTGCGATTGCCTGGGCATCGTCGATTGGCCCGGCGCCCATCGCGATCACCCGGTCGATTGCGCCGGCGAGTACCGGTCCACCGTTGTAATCCGTGTGGTTTCCAATGAGCTCCAGTCGACCGGGAGCGATCGTCCAGCTATCGATTTCCCACCTGTCGCCGTAGGCTTTCTTCCCCGTCTCGATCGCTCGTGACTTCAGTCGGCGATGGCTCATCGGAAGTGCCTGCCTAACGCATCATTCGGACCGATTTGAATGCCTCGGCCAGCTCGAATGGTTGATCCTTTGCGATCTCGGCCGATCGTTCCCGTAGCATTTCCTCCAGCTCTGGCCGCATGCCCACCTGCGAGTCGTGTGCCTTGAGCGCATCGATTTTGTCCTGGAAGGTGTCCGTGATATCGATGAAGATATCCGGTGATTCAGATCCGAAGTACCAAATCTCTGCCGTCTTGTGCGGCTCGATCCCTTCCTCCAGGTGTTCGGGGAAGTAAAGGTGATCACGGGCAGTAGGGTAGACCGAATCGTGGGTGGCCTGGCCGACTCCGCGATGATCCGGATGCATGGCGTAAGGACGAAAGGGATCATGCGTGATGACCACATCCGGCTTGTGGATGCGAATCTGCTTCACGATTTTCTCGCGCAAGTTGATATCCGGCATCACGTGGCCGTCGCCTTCGTGCAGGAACACGACGTCGGCCAATCCAAGTCGCCGGGCCGATTCTTTCAGTTCCCGCTCTCGGGTCTCCATGAGCGTTTCACGCGTGAAGCTGCGATCTCCGGTGCCACGATCTCCAGAGGTCACCTGAACGAGAATGCATTTTTTGCCGGCGTTTACCAGCTTTTTTACTGTTCCAGCTGAGGAGAATTCCAGGTCATCCGGGTGGGCAACAACCCACATGTATGTGTCCCAATCCTCTGGTCCCGGATACTCACTCGTCGACATGTGCACCTCCATTGGCCAGTAGCGTTGTCAGTGTTGTGATGAGTTCTGCGCGATCGACTAGTTGTTGATCGCCTGATGACAGATTCTTGAGCGAAACCTGATCGTTGGCAAGTTCATCGCTTCCGGGGATGATGGCGTATGGAATACCGCGCCGATCAGCATATTTGAGCTGCGCGCCAATGCCCTTGTTGTGCGTCAGGCTTTGGTCGACGTTGATCCCGGCCTCGCGTAGCTCCCGTGCGATGACCCCGGCCTCGGCAAAGGTTTCCTCCACATGCAGCATCGCAACGTGCGCTGTGCTCTTTGCCGTAGGCAGCAGATCGAATTCCTGAATCACTTCGATGATGCGCTCAATGCCGAGCGAGATTCCCGTGGCCGGGATATCCCTACCGAGGAAGTTGCCCACCAGGCCATCGTAGCGGCCTCCACCGCCGACAGAGCCGACTTTGGGCTCCTCGACCTGCGCTTCCCAAACTGGACCGGTGTAGTAATCGATACCGCGAGCCAGGGCCAGGTCGATGCGGTAGTTGGCGTCAGGCACACCAAGCGATTTGAGATGAGACAGGATTTCCCGCAACTCCTGCACGGCAAACGCCATTTCCCCGAGTTCACTTTCAGCCAGCGCAAGGAGTTCCTCGTCACTGCCCCTGGTGGTAATCACACGCAGGATTGTATTGGCGGATTCTTCGCTTGCTCCCTGACTCACCAATTCTGTGCGGACTTTTTCCGGTCCGATCTTGTCCAGCTTGTCGATGGTGCGGAACACGCCCACCGCCTGCTCGGCCGGGACGCCCGCCACTGTTGCGAGGCCTTCCAGCAACTTGCGGTGGTTGATGGCGATCACAACGTTCTCGAGCCCAATCGCGTGAAAGGCGTCGATGAATGTGCTCAGCGCCTCGGCGTCTCCCAGTGCGCTGTTGACGCCTACGATGTCGGCATCGCATTGCCAAAACTCGCGGAACCGGCCGCGTTGCGGCTTCTCGGCTCGCCATACGGGCGCCATGTGGTACCGCTTGAATGGCATCACGATATCGTTCTGATGCATGGCCACAACACGGGCGAGGGGCACGGTGAGGTCGTAGCGTAGGCCGACCTCGCGTTTCCCTGCGTCCTCGAAGTGGTACATCAGATTCTCGTTCTCGCCGGCCTTACCGGTGAGAATCTCCATGTACTCCAGCACGGGCGTATCGAGTGGTTCGAATCCGTGCGCCTCAAAGACGGTGCGGATCCGGTTCATGACCTGCTGACGAAGGAGCATTTGCTCGGGGAGGTAATCCCGGAATCCCTTCAGGATTTGTGGTTTTCGTGTAACTGCCATCTCTTACTCCGTCAGGCCTGTTTGCGAATTTCGTGAACAACATGGCCCAACTCCGGGCCGATAAGCTTCTCAAGTGCCAGGCGCACCGCGTTGGAGGACCCCGGTAGCGAGAAAATGACCGTGTCGTCGTGGATTCCTGCCATAGCACGGCTGAGCATGCTGGCCGAACCCACCTCCTGCCAACTGAGCATCCGGAAGATTTCTCCGAAGCCTGGCATTTCCTTTTTAATAAGCGATTCGATGATGGGGTAGGTCACATCCCGGCCGGATATCCCGGTTCCCCCGCTGACGATGATCGCGTTGATAGTGGGGTCGCTCAACCAGGAATCCAGGTGCTGCTTTATTTGGTCGGCCTCATCCGGCACGATCTCATATCCCTTCAGCTGGTGCCCGCGAAAGCCGAGATGTTCCCGGATTAGTTGACCGCTGGAGTCGTCGTCCTTCGTGCGGGTGTCGCTGACGGTAAGCACAGCGAATCCAACACTATCGGGTGCTTCATCACGATGCTGTTGAGTGGATGCGGAATTATCGAATTTATTGTCGAACACAGGGACTCCCTTTTGATGCAATCACGCCCAATACACACGGATAGCCGGGGGGAATTGTACGCCATGAACCGGTAAAGTGGGCTATCCGACGACGATCGCGTTTTCATAGTGAACGAGGTCGAGAATATCGCCGCCCGGCGAGAGCGTGATACCCACGAGGTCGATGCGCCAGATCTTGCCTTCCACGTCCGGATGGATGAGGGAGTACATCTCACCGGTACGGAGAAGCATGCGCGCCTGTTTCTTGCTGACGCCTTCTTCGGCGCGGCCAGCGGTCTCGCTGCGTCGTGCTTTCACTTCCACGAACACCAGCTCGTCGCCATCCATCATCACCAGGTCGAGCTCACCATGGCCGTGGCGCCAGTTGCTCTCGCGGTGTACATAGCCCTTTTGTTCGAGGTGGCGCCTGACCGCCCGTTCAGCTTCCAGGCCGATTTTGCGACGATCATCGATCATGGCCGTGCTCCAGTGCAGCTGCGCGTACCGGCGCATAACAGTAGCGATGTGCAGGGCAGGGGCCGAGCGACATGATCGCTTCCCGGTGCACCTTTGCCGCATATCCCTTGTGTGAGGCGAATCCATATCCCGGCCACGTTGCGTCCAGTTCAATCATGATCGTATCCCGGGCGACCTTGGCAATGATCGAGGCTGCAGCAATCGAAAGCGACAGTGCGTCGCCATTGACGATGCCTTGCTGCGGCAGGGGATGATCGATGGTGGTGGCATCGATGAGGAGATAGTCTGGTTCCACCTCAAGCGACCAGACGGCTCGCTCCATGGCGGTGCGGTTCGCAGCGGCAACACCGATGATATCAAGCTCCCCAGGCTCAACACTGCCCAGGGCCCAGCACCTGGCGCGCTCCATAATGCCTGTGGCCAGTTCGGCCCGGCGCTTGAAGGAGATCGTTTTGGAATCCCGCACGGTGAGCCAAAAGTCGAGATCGTCCAGAATCGTCCCTGGTTCGGGCAGTATCACGGCCCCGGCCATCAAAGGACCGGCTAGCGCTCCGCGGCCGACCTCGTCGACGCCGGCAACCGCTGTGCTGCCATGTGAGGCGAGCCAGGTTTCCCATTCATAGGTGGCGATTTCAACAATATTCACAGTAGTTTCCCGGTTTCCCTGGCGACGTCGTTCATGTCATCCAGATTACCAAGGAATGCGAAGTAGCGGATATGCATGAGCCCGATGTGGAGAAGGCAGCAATGCATTCGTTCGTCCCGATGGGCACCGTTGACGCCGACTTCCCGTTCGAGATAACCGGGGATATCGAGTTCTGCCCACTGTGGATACCAGGGATTCCAAAAGCGAAACCACGCGAGATCGTATATCGCATCACCCCACATCGCCGTGCCCCAATCAAACACACCGCTTATGCGATTGTTGTGCACAACAACGTTGTAGTTGAGGGTGTCCTCATGTATGAGGTGCCGTTCGACCGACAAGAACCTGCAGTGCTCACGCAGTTTCACAAGCCCATCGTCGAAAACTCGTCGAGCGAATTCATGCTGATCCAGATAGGGTCGCCATCCTCCACCGCGAGAGCCAGGCACATCGTTGCCGACATCCAACAACTGATCGGCGAAACTGGCGAAGGTTCCGTTGCCATTACGATCCCATCCGCCGTAGCCGAACGTTCCTGATGTGTCTACCTCACGCATTGCGATCAGCATGCGGGCTACAGATGGAAGTGTTTGCTTCCACTGCTCATTCGAAAGTTCATCCAAATGAACACCCACCATCCGATCGCTGATGCACCAGAACCGTTTATCCAGCTGTCCGATTCCATGAAAGCGCGGGATGGGCAGGTCGTCAGATGCATATTGTGAAGCGTGTGCATCGCAATAGAAATCATCCGGTGTAGCGGCAAAACGCACGATGTAGTGACCCGAGGGAGTAGAAACTGCAACTGCCGAGCTCCACGCTCCTGATCGCAGGGTCTCAAGCGCGATCACGTCATCGCCGAGCTCTTGCTGTACCAGTTCAGAGATTTCGTCTTCGGATGGAGGAGGTTGGGCCAAATGATCCGTCATGATGACAGTTTCGCACAAAAAAACACCTGGTAGTCAGTATGACCACCAGGTGTGAGTTTCGTGTTAGGTGAGGACCGTTGCCTAGGCCTTGTCTTCCTCGTCAGAGGATTCCTCAGCTGTTTCTTCTTCAGCGGCGTCGGCTGTTTCTTCACCAGTGGCTTCCTCAGCCTCAACGGCTTCGGTTGCGACCGTATCCTCAACAGCTGTTTCTTCAGCTGCTTCAGCTTCAGCAGCAGCGGCCTCTTCGGCAGCGGCCTGCTCGGCTTCCATCGCTGCTACGCGCTCAGCTTCTTCTTCAGCGGCGGCCTTCTCGGCAGCCTTGCGGGCACCAGCGGTCAGATCACGGCGACGCTCCACGATGCGGGCGGCGCGACCAGTGAGTCCACGCAGGTAGTAGAGCTTGGCACGGCGAACCTTACCAAAGCGAGTCACTTCGATCTTGTCGATGCGCGGAGAGTGGATGGGCCAGGTTCGCTCCACTCCAACCGAGTGGCTGGAAATACGACGAACCGTGAAGTTCTCTGCAATGCCACCACCGCGGCGGCGGATTACAACGCCCTCGAACACCTGGATTCGCTCGCGGGTGCCTTCGACAACCTTGGCGTGAACACGAACCGTGTCACCTGCCTGGAAATCTGGCACATCTCTGAACTGCTCCTGCTCGATAGAGCGGATGAGCTGATGCGTCATTACTTACCTCATATTCTTCCGGGAAGACCCCGATGACAATTAATAACGTGCATACATCCCGCGCAAGGGAAATTCACCCAGGATCCACGGGCACGACCGCTATTGTATCAGTCTGCCTGTAGCGGAGGCAAGGTAACTGGCTCATCATCATCGAGTATCGAAATCACTTCAGCCGCGGTCTCATACCGGCCGAACGATGGCATGATGTAGACGCCCTGACCGTGCTTCTTGAGTTCTTCCAGGAGCTCCTGCGCCATTTTCACGCCTTCCGCACGGCCGTCCTTGTCTGCCAACTTCATGCGGCGACGCGCCTCGTCGGAGAGCGTGATGCCCGGAACCTCGTTATGGAGGAACTCGGCGTGCCGATGGCTTTGCAGCGGAAGAATCCCGATCATCACCGGAATCGGCAGTTGTTTCGCCCCGAACACGTCGAGGAAATCCAGCCACATTTGCACGTCGAAGATCGGCTGCGTCATCGCGAATTGTGCGCCGCCATCGATCTTCTCATGCAACCGCCGGGCTTCTTCCTCGATATCCGACTTGGTGGGGTCCACTGCACACACAATGGTGAAGCTCGCACCCCGACCGATTGATGTGCCGGTGCTGTCTTCGCCTTCATTCATGCCGGCGATGATGCGAACGAGACCAATGGAGTCCACATCGAAGACACCCGTTGAACCGATGTCGTCACCAAGGCTCGGTGGATCACCGGTGAGGGCGAGAATGTTGCGGACGCCGCTCGCGTGAGCGCCAAGCAGGTCACTTTGCAAGCCCATCATGCTGCGGTCGCGCGTGGTGTAGTGGAGAATGGTCTCTATTCCCACCTCGTGCTGAATGAGGTAGCACATCGTCATGGCGCTCATGCGCACGCGTGCCATCGGTGAATCTGCCACCGTAATGGCATCTACGCCTGCTTCTTTCAGCATGCGGGCGCCGTTAATGGCCTTGGTGGGATTCAGTCCTTTTGGTGGCTGAATCTCAACGCAGCGAATGAACTTCTTGCCCAGCTTCTGGTAAAGCTTGGTGGGTTCCGACGAGATGTTGATGATCGACTTATCTTCTTCAGACGGTTCTACCAGGCGCAGATTGCTGCCAGCCGCCGGCCGAATGGAGTCGAACACTTCTCGCATCGCAGCGATGTGCTCGTCTGTTGTACCGCAGCATCCGCCAACGATATCCGCACCGTTATCCAGCGCGGTCGAGGCGAAGTTGGCGAAGTAATCCGGCGAGGATGGGTATACGTAGTTCCCGCCGGAAACAGTTGGCCAACCGGCGTTGGGCATGGCAATGAGCTTGATATTGCTCATCTCGCGGCGATCGACGGCCGTGCGGAGCTTTTTCATGACGCTCAACATCACGCGTGGGCCGACTGAGCAGTTCGCGCCAATCACGTCGATATTGAGAGGTGCGAGCTCATCGACGACGGCGGCCGGGGAGAGGCGGCGATTGGTGAGGCCATCCTCACCGAAGGTGACGCTGCCGATGATCGGGAGGTCACAAATCGAGCGAACGGCCCTCACAGCCGTCTTGAGTTCTTCCACATCGCCCATCGTCTCGAGGAGGAAGCAATCTACGCCGCCCTCCAGCAACGCCTCTGCCTGCGCCTTGAACGCAGCTTCGGCCTCGTCTATCGGGAGTCGGCCAACGGGCGCCAACACGCGGCCAGTGGGGCCCATGCTGCCGGCGACGATGACGTCCTTGCCGGAGATCTCGCGCTCTTCGCGCGCCAGCTTCACGGCGCGGAAGTTGACATCCCGTACCTTGTCTTCGTGCCCGTACGCCTCCAGGCGGAACCGGTTACCACCAAATGTGTTCGTTGAAATGATGTCTGCACCTGCCGCGATCATGGCGCGGTGGACTGTTGCCACATCTTCCTTATGGGTGACGTTCAACATCTCCAGACATGAGTCATGCGGATGGCTCTGGAAGAGAGCGGTACCCATGGCACCGTCGGTAAGAATCGGACCGTTTTCGAGCTTGTCGAGAAGCACATTGGACATAGTTTTCCCCAGCTACTTCAACCCCACAGGCAGCATGTGATCCACACTGCAATTGCACTCGGGTGAAAATCTCGTGTTTCAAGAGTACCGTACTTTCCCGAAATTCGTCGTATTCACCTGATTAACTAAAGTGTTATTGACGGCCGAAGACGTTTCGGGGTACAGTCCCGCAGAATCGAAATGGAGGCGTTGCGTCACGCTAGCGTCTGTTGATTTTCACAGCATTGTTTTCCGTTTTGCAGGTTTGTTATCAATCATGTTGTCCCGGGATAAGTCCACTTCAAATCTGCCTGAATCCATGACCACCACGCCTGGTGTTCTCATGCCGATTGGCGGTGCCGAAGACAAAATGGACGACAAGGTGATCCTCTCCGAGTTTGTCCGGCTGGCTGGAGGGGATGACGCACGAATTGCCATTGTTCCCACAGCGTCCTCTATTGAGACAGCCGGATTCCGCTACAAGGCGATCTTCCTTGGTCTGGGCGTGAAAAGCGCGGAAGTTGTGTACATCGGCTCCCGCGACGACGCGAATGATTCTGAAGCGCTTGAACTTGTAGCCAACGCCACCGGAGTTTTCCTCACCGGCGGAAACCAAATGCGGCTCTCCTCGATCATCGGTGGTACCCGGCTCGAACACCTGGTGCGGGACCGTCACGAGGCCGGAGCGATCGTTGGCGGTACAAGTGCCGGGGCATCCATCCTCAGTGCGCATATGGTCGCGCTGGGTGAGAGCGGAGCTACACCGAAGCTGCCGATGGCCCAGATGTTCGCCGGTTTCGGCCTCATCTCCAATGTGATTATCGATCAGCACTTCCGCCAGCGAGACCGTGTTGGTCGGTTGCTTTCGCTGGTTGCCAGTAACCCGGGCCTGCTTGGGATCGGGATTGATGAGGATACGTCGGTGGTGATCGACAACCAGGGCATCCTGCGCGTCATCGGGCAGCACAGCGTCACGATCGTAGACGGCACCGAAATGAAGAGCGATATCTTCGAGGTTGAGCGCTACGGCGATATCACAATAAGCGACGCCCGGCTGCATATTTTGGGCGCAGGTCGCAGGTTTGATATGAATACGCGTAAAATGTTGGATAGCTAGGAGCTTTGTACCGAGCCAAACAGAAGACGCGGCGCAACGAAGCCTCGCCCTTCCTAAAGGCGGGGCTTTTTTGTCCAACAGAATTGTTGCACGTAACCAGAGCGCAACCTTGGCGATAGAGGCGACGGGGGAGCAGGGATGCTGAAGATTCTTCAAACCACGGTGTATCGGGGCCCGAATATTTGGGCGCGAATGCCAGTTATTCACTATGTGGTGGATATTGGGGAGCTGGAGGATCGACCCAGCAACAAGATTCCAGGGTTTTACGAACACCTCACGGAATACCTGCCGTCGCTCTATGAACATGGCTGCTCCATTGGTCGGCCAGGCGGATTCCTGCAACGACTGCGGGAAGGTACGTGGATGGGCCACATCATGGAGCACGTCGCCATCGAGCTACAGAACCTGGCGGGTGCAGATGTCAGCCGCGGTAAAACGCGCTCCACCGGTGAACGAGGCGTCTACAACGTCATCTACCAATATGAGCAGGAGGATGTTGGCCTCGCCGCCGGGCAGCTCTCGCTGCGGGTTTTGAACCACATTATTTACAATACCGAGCCCGACGTTGATTTCGTGAAAGAACACGAAGAGAAGGTCATTAAGGTGGCCGAACGGCTCGCCTACGGACCGAGTACCGCCGCTATCGTTCAGGAAGCCGTACGCCGTGGAATCCCTGCCCTGCGGCTGGACCCGCGCCGTTCCCTGGTACAACTCGGCCACGGCAAATACCAGCGCCGAATCTGGGCGACGGTAACATCGAGCACGGCCAATATCGCGGTGGACGTTGCCGCGAACAAGGAACTCACCAATCGACTCATGCACGAGATCGGGATTCCAGTTCCGCGGTCGGTGGTGGTGCGGTCGGAGGATGAAGCCGTGCGCCAGGCCGATCGGCTCGGCTACCCGGTGGTGATCAAGCCACTGGATGGCAACCATGGCCGTGGAGTGTTCGTGAACCTCGCCGACGAGGCGGAAGTGCGCGAGTTCTATCCATCGGCGTTGGCAGAGGCGCGGGACGACGCAATTCTCGTTGAGACCTATATCCCGGGCAAGGACTATCGCATTCTTGTTGTTAACAACAATGTTGTCGCTGTATCGGAGCGCGTTCCGGCGCACGTGATTGGCGATGGCAAGCGGACGATCGAGGAACTGATCGAGGTCACGAATTCAGATCCTCGCCGTGGTGTTGGTCACGAGAAAATCCTCACCCGCATCAATATCGATGCGCAGACAATGGAAGTACTGGAGCGGGGAAACCGCACCCTCGACACGGTTCCGGAGGAGGGCGAATTCGTGCAACTCAAGCTCACCGGCAACATGAGCACGGGCGGGACTGCCGTTGATCGCACTGATGACATCCATCCTGACAACGTCGAGATCGCACGCCAGGCTGCCATGGTGGTGGGTCTTGATATCGCGGGTATCGATTTCCTGACCGAAGACATCGCGGAATCCGCCCGGGAACGGGGTGGGGGAATTGTTGAAGTCAACGCCGGCCCCGGCTTCCGCATGCACACCAATCCGACGGAAGGGCATCCACGTCACGTGGGCCGGGCCGTGGTGGATATGATGTTCCCCCGCAATGAGGATACGCGCGTGCCGATCATCGCCGTTACCGGTACCAACGGCAAGACGACGACATCTCGCATGATCGCGCACATCATGAAAGTGAGTGGTCGCACCGTCGGCCTCACCACTACCGATGGTATTTACATCGATGGCATGCAGATCCTCTCCGGCGATATGAGCGGCCCCATGAGCGCGCGAATGGTATTGAAGAATCCAACCGTCGATTACGCGGTGCTGGAAACGGCTCGCGGCGGTATCCTGCGATCCGGTCTCGGATTCGATCGCTGTAATGTCGGCGTGGTCACGAATATCGCCGCCGATCATCTCGGCCTGAAAGGCGTGGATACGCTCTCGGAACTTGCGAAAGTGAAGGAAGTTGTTGTCGCCAACGTGTTGCGGGACGGTGTGAGCGTCCTGAACGCTGACAACGAGTACACCGTCAGCATGACCCGCATCGCTCGAGGCGAGATCATTTTCTTCAGCATGAACGAGGAGAATTCGGTGATACGTGACCACATCCGGGCCAAGGGCCGGGCGGTGGTGCTGCGTCAAACGCGCCAGGGCGAGATGATCACGATCATCGAAAACAGGCGTGAGACGTCGCTGGTGCTGGCATCACAGATCCCTGCCACCATGGAAAGTCGTATTCGCGTCAATATAGAGAATGCCATGGCCGCTGCTGCAGCTGCCCTGGCCGACGATGTGAATCTCGATTACATCCGGTTGGGTCTGCGCACGTTTAACAACACGTTCTCGAACACACCGGGTCGCTTCAATATGTTGGACCTTGGCACGCGGCGAGTGTTGATGGATTACAGCCACAACGTCGCCGGACTGGAATCCATTGCGGATTTCGTGAGTCGCATGGAGGCGGAGCGCACCGTTGCCGTTATCAGCCTGCCAGGTGACCGGTCAAACAGCGATATGGAGGCCTTTGGCTCGCTTGCTGGCAAGACGTTCGACAAGATTATCATCCGGGAGGATGACAACACCCGCGGGCGCGCACGAGGCGAGATAGGCGACCTGTTGCGCCAGGCTGTGCTGGGTGCCGGCAAGAATCCGGACGACGTGGAGATCGTGCTCGATGAGCTTGAAGCCGCCCGGCACGCAGTAGATCAGTCCAGCAAGGGAGATTTGGTTGTGCTGCTGGTGGACAAGCCAGCCGCGGTTTGGGAACAACTTACGGGTGAAAAGCCCGAGTAATGACTGTAGCGACCCGGAGATTTACTCCGGGTCGTTTCGGCTTAACGATCATCATCCGCCAATAGCGGCGCTAATCGTCTCGAATGCATCGATATCCCGTACTGAGATGTGGACGTATCTGTCATCCTGCACGAGGAACAGGCTGTCGACAAATCCAACCATATCGTTCTGGTAGATACCGAGGTAGATCCAGGCAAGGCCCCGGTCTGGCTGGGCGTTCCAGCCATGGAAGTTTAGCGGTGGCCAGTTCTGGAAATCGGTGGCGATAGCGTCAAGCGCGATCGCGTCGTCCGATATTCCGTTCAGCGTTCCCTCGCCGTAATACCCGAGCGGCACGATATCGTCCGGATGATCGGATTCCCACGCGAGCCAGATGTCGGTTGCAAACATGTCTTGCGGGACACTATAGACCTCTTGTATGGTGAGCACGTTGTCACGACGGGTAATCGGGTCACGCAACACCTGTGGCAGTCGGTCGACGAATGTGGAACGCAATGACGTTATGGAGTCGAATCCGTACGGCGCAACGCCAATTTGCGGCGTCTGATCCTTCAGGCTGAATCGGTAGTTCTGCTCCTCCACCCAGGCACGATCGCGCCCGAAGAACCAGTTCCACTGGCCGTTGTGCCAGCAAAGGCGCACAACGTCGTTGGTGACTGATCCGTCGGCGAACGATTGCGTGTAACTTACTTCCGCCACATCGGAATAGGTCTGACCGTTTACCGACCACACCCAACTATCCAGATAGGTGACACCGGTTGCGATCGCAGGGCGTGGCCCGCGTGGTTGGAAATCGTTGTGATACCAGCCAATGATCGTTGCACGTGGGACGATGGCCTGCGAATCCGGATGCACGAACGAGTAAAAGGTGTACAGGGCAGGCACATGCTCAATGGCTTCCAGGATGCTCAGGTACTCGGCGGCCGCCATCGGGTCGGGGCCGTACATGACGCTTTCATCTTGGCCCAGGCGTGCTGCGGCAGTGCGTGCACCGAGGGTGGCGAACCCAAGCGCCGAGACGGTTGAAGCCAGGAAGTCTCGTCGATTCATCCAGAAGCCCCTTTCACGTAGCAGATGCGGTTGGTCCCTGTTGGCATAATAGCAAAGTTGCGGAATTATGCCTCTTCTTCGATATGCGTCAGTTTGGAGCCCAGTTTCGGAACGAGCCGGATAGCGCCGAGAGCAGCCAGCACAGTGCCAACACCACCAATCACTACTGCGCCAGGGGCACCAATGGCGCTGGCCATGGCGCCGGCACGGAACTCGCCCAGCTGCGGGCCGCCCATGGCGAACATTGAGTGGGCGCTGGCGATGCGACCACGATAGTTGTCTGGCGTCACGAGATTGCGAATCGTGTGGCGGAGGGCCATCGAAATCGAGTCGGCGGCTCCGGTTCCGGCCAGGAAGAGCA
This sequence comes from uncultured Sphaerobacteraceae bacterium, assembly GCA_964526965.1. Taxonomy (GTDB): domain Bacteria; phylum Chloroflexota; class Chloroflexia; order Thermomicrobiales; family UBA6265; genus UBA6265. The sequence continues at coordinate 62,096 of CAZGML010000010.1, forward strand.
TCGCGATCCAGAGTGAGGGGCTCATGCCAAATCCGGCAATGCACAGCCCGTAGGCGATTACACAGGCCACCATGCCGAGTCCCGGACGTGCGGGCATCGTCATCAATCCAAAAACCAGGCTGCCGATAACAGCCCCCACAGCCGGGGCGCTGAGCAGGAGTCCGAGCCGATCAGCTCCGCCGCCAAAGATCTCATCAGCGAAGATCGGGAGCAGGTTGGTGAACGCGCCAAAGAAGGTGGCGATGAAGTCCAGACCCATAACCGCGAGCAGAATTGGCGTTTGCCACAGGAAGACGAAGCCTGCCTTAATCGCACCAAGTCCTCGTTCCGTCGGTATGTGGACTTCGAGCTTCGTGCGAATCGCCAACGCCGCGATAATCACCGCCGTGAAACCCACAGCGTTGATTCCATAGACCATCGACAGTGACGTCTGCGAGATCAGAACTCCGCCGATTGCCGGGCCAACCACCATCGCTGCCTGCATTGCCAGGTTCGCCATGGTGGCTGCCCCTGCAATCTCGTTTCGTGGAACGAGGTTCGGGATCAACGCCTGCCGCGCGGGACCGGCCAGGGAGTTCAATGCTGAGGAAGCGAACGTGACTCCGTAGATAACGGCTAATGTGTCGTACCCACTCGCGGTGGCGAAGACCAATGCGATGGAGGTGAGCATTAACGCTATGTGGGTCCAGACCAGGATTTTGCGGCGATCGTGCTGATCGGCGATCACGCCACCGAGCAACCCGAACACAATTACTGGCGCGAAGCGGGCGAGGCCGAGGGCACCGAGTGCCAGGGCGTCGCCGGTGAGTTCATAAACGTGCCAGGTGATGGCCATACGCTGGATTTGCCAGCCGAGAATGGAAAGCGTGTCCGCAAGCCAGAGCTTGCGGAAATCGACGTGTCTGAGCGTGGAAAACGCGTTTCTGGAGGACACTACCAGCTACCCCGGGCGAACGGCACAATCAATCGATTCTTTCACAGTGCAAGCATTCGGTCAAAAGGACGACGTGCCTATCGCGTATGCTTATCGACTGGAAACTCTGACGCACCATTCAGGAGTGATACATGACACAGGAAACACCATCGTTGGCAGGCGCATTGAGTCGTGAGCAGTTGACCGCGCTCATCACCGACGAGAGGCCACTCATCACCGAATACATCGACCTGGAGAGCCAGATTCAGCCGAATGGTATCGACCTGACTCTGCGAGAAATCTCCCGCCACGAAGGGCAGGGGGTGATGGGAATCGACAAGGCTGATCGCGTGCTGCCCGAGCTGCAGCCCCTCGAGTTTGACGCCGATGGTTGGGTTACTTTGGAGCCGGGAATCTATCACATTGTCTACAACGAGGTGGTGGATATCCCGAAGAACCTGATGGCACTGGGGCGTCCACGCAGTAGCCTTAATCGCTGCGGAGTCACTATTTACACAGCGGTGTGGGATGCTGGCTATACCGGGCGTTCCACAAGCCTGCTGGAGGTGATGAATCCCGCCGGGTTCCGCGTGCAGAAGGATGCCCGCGTGATGCAACTGGTTTTCTTCGGAATGAGCGAAGCGACCGCAGATGGATACCGCGGTCGCTATCAGGGCGAGAATATTGACTAGGTCAGGTTAGCCGTCGTAGCGTCGGGCGTAGCCGGGTCGGTCTGGCTGCGCTCCTGGCACAGCGGACTGGTTGCGACGCACATCGCGCTCTTCCTCATAGGCGCAACCGTGTGCGGGGCAGTAATAGATGAGGGTATACTCGCTACCAGTTTGGTCGTGGAACCGGCTGGGACGTCCGAGCTTGCCGCGCAAGAGCATTTGCGTATTGTGATCCGGGCACACTGGAGTTTCCGATTTCTTGCTCCTTTTGCCGGTAAGTCTTTCAATTAGCGATGGCATGCACGTTCCCCTGTCTCCATAGTCCCGAACGATTTCCTTTTTTTCTACCTACGAAGTATACGAAAGAATTCCATGGATGACCGCGATCAGCAAGAACTGATTGAGCATAACGAAAACGAAACGCAGGCAGAAGAGCTCGATTCGGCTCCTGCACCGATCCAGGATATCGAGATGTTTGCCAACCTGCGCGATGTTGTGCGCAGCCACTATCTCTGGAAGTGGGACGCCACTGCCAAAGATACGAAGGCGTACGTCAAAGAGTTGACCACCGATATCGGTCACGATCCGCAGTTTCGCCTGGTTGGCGATGTGGAGGTGGAGGAGCATATCTTCCAGGTTACCCTCTGGCTCGAGGAGACGATGGCGTTCTCGCTTGCCAGTGTCGACATCATGGTGCTGGATGCCTTGAAGATCGATTTCAGTCGTGGTGCTGTGATGGCACGTGAGCTCACCAACCTTGGTTTGGAGTATCACCTGCTCACATTCGGTGAAGGCAGGGCGCAGCAGTTCCGTATCAACATCATTGGGCCGCGGATGCAGCAGATTCGTGACCTCGGCACATTGGTGGCCCCTGCGGTCGATACCTTTAGCGCATAACAATTCGTTCCCAATTGGTGGGCAGTTGGGCACCATACGAACTATACTTACAACTGTCGTGCTAGACGGGGAGGTAGCGGTGCCCTGTACTCGCAATCCGCTCTAGCGGGGTTGAACTCCCTCTCGAGGCACGGCCTTGCAGGACTGTTCCGGTACGGAGTGTTGAACATTGGGTCTCACACGGCGGGGAACTGTGAATCAGGTCAGGACCGGAAGGTAGCAGCCTTAAGCAGCACTCCTCGGGTGATGTGAGGTTTCCTGATGGGAGCTCACGACCGGATACAAGCTGGGAGGTTTGTGTCGACAGAGGGTGCACGGCTTCTTTCTGAAAACGATGAACGGCGGAGTCACATGACTCCGCCGTTTCTGTATTTGCAAACCTTGTCGATCTTTTCAGTCTTTACTCGATACAACTCCATACCAATGACCGAAGTGAATTGAGATGGAGCCGCATGGTTCTCAAACGTGAACGACGGATCCGCCGTCAGCTTCTTCACGGATTCCGAAACGAGCACTTCTCCGGCTGACGCCCGATCGGCGAGAGCTACACACAGGCGAACATGATCGCCGGAAATTGAGTGAGGCTTCCGGAGTATCTCCCCGATGTGAATCCCGATTCCAACTCCCAGATCTCTGTTGACGAAAGCAGCCTGGAGATCTGTAGCGCACCGAATAGCACTCGAGGGGCTGTCGAAGATCAACATCGAACCGTGATGGTCCGTCCGAACCTCCGAAACATCCCCAAATGATGGCAACTGTGTCACGATTGCCCAGAAGTCTGGGCTGATATCAACAGTATGGCTAATGCTCATCATCGTGGTGAGTACGATATTTTCGGAAGAGGTTGTGGCGAGATCGTTCACGAAGTCCACAATTGGTTCGGATACCTCGCGAAAATCCCCTGCCCATGCCATGTGGTCTATTCCCTTCAGCGCCACGAGCCGTGCATTCGGAATGATCCGGGACATGTGTACCGCCTCTTTAAACGGCGTCACCGAATCACCGGCCCGATGAATGATGAGCGTTGGTGCCAGAACATTCGGTAGAAGCGAATGTACATTCAACGTGGCGTTCATAGCGTTCAGGTCCCGGATCGCTCCGGGACTCGCTCCCATACGCTGGAATCGCGCCCACCATTCCCGCTCCCGTTGGTTGAACGTGGCGGTGGGCGCGAATTTCTCCAGGAAACCGGATTCGTTTGTCCCCCACACGCGCTGGATACGCTCGTATGATTCGGCGTCTGTTTCAGGTGATACATTCGGCACGTGTGCCGAAGTGCCGTAAAGCACTAACGCCTTCACGCGGTCCGGCCAGGTGGCAGCGAATTTGATCGAGATCGGTCCGCCCTCGGTAAAGCCAACCAGCACGACTTCATCACACCCGGCAGCGTCCATCACGGCACGCAGATCGTTGATGCGGTCCTTGCCTGTACCCCGCGCCACCCTGTCGGATAAACCGGTTGAGCGTTTGTCGTAGATCACCACCCGGCCATATTGGGCGAGATGCAACAGGAAACCCCGGATGGCGGGGTTCTCCCACTCAAGTTCTCGATGCGAAATCGTCCCGGGAGTGATCACAAAGGTCACCGGACCATTGCCAAACGTCTGGTAGGCCAGTGAGACATCGCCATTGGAGGCGTAAGAGACGGGCGGGATACGGAGTGCTGTGCCATGATCTTCTGATGCGGCTTGCGGTTCTTCAGTTTGTAAGCGAGCCATCGCAAGCTGGTCCGCGATCCAGTCCGATGTGACCCTGACGCCGAGGAGAGGACCCTCGCTAAACTCGCGAAACAGGCGTCTCTCAGCACATAGGGCGATGATCGCCCGCTCCGCATCGGCGGATGGCACCGTTCGACCCGACTCCCACCGTCGCACAGTTGCCCTGCTGTAGCCCAGTTGGGCGCCCCAACCTTCCTGGGTTATCCCTCGTGCCTCCCGAAGCGCGCGCAACATCTGGCTCCAGTACGGTACGGATTTGCTCGATCGATTCTCGGGTTGCACCCACTGAGCCATTAATGACCCCTTTTCTGACCGAAACTGAGCCAATCTCCCGGCCGAACGCGGGTAGGCTCGTGTTTATGAAAACCTGGCTTTATCCGAGTATACCCCCAGCTCGGGTTTACAGGTCTGTGCATACCGCCAGAAGGAGCGATTCCTTCGCTGAGATTCATGTGTCGTGCCATCCGGGGTCATGGCAAAGGTAACAGGAGTTGTTCAGTTGAGCACCAAACTCTATTCCCGCAGGCGAATCCTGCTTTCGGCCGCGTCAGCCACAGCGTTGCTGGGGGCATCAAAACTGGCCTCACTCAAGGTAGCGGCACAGGAAGCCGAATATCCGGAAGTCAACCTGATCGCCACAGAGTACGAATTCGAGATGGAAGCAACCACCGTTGGTGGATTCAATCGCCTGGTGATGGACAACCAGGGCATGGAAGATCACCACGCCATTCTCTTCCGCATCAACGACGATGCCACCATGGATGACTTCCAGGAAGCACTCATGAGCGGCGACATCGGCAGCCTGCTGGAGGTGAGCAGCGCCTACGGTGGCCCCAACGTCGGGCCGGGTGGCACATCTTCCGTTATCGCATTCCTGGATCCCGGGATGTACATGGCCGTCTGTGTGGTGCCGGACGAGGACGGTATTCCGCACGTAGCCCACGGCATGATCGCACCGCTCGAGGTCACTGATGTCGAATCAGATCTCGAGGCCCCGGAGACCACCGGAACGATCTCTCTGGTTGACATGGACTTCGTAGGCCTGCCGGAGACGGTTGATGCTGGCGATCACGTTTGGGAGATTTCGAACGACGGTGCCCAACTCCACGAGATCGCGGTGCTCAGGCTGGCAGATGGGCTCACCGTTGATGATGTGTTTGGTCTCCTCACCGACGAACCCACCGAAGCGATTGCCGCCGTTCAGGGACCGCCATTCGTTTCAATCGGCGGCACGGCGCCCAAGAGCCAGTTCGCGGTGAACTACCTGGAGATTTCACTGGAGGCGGGAACGCATGTTGCCATTTGCTTCATCCCGGATATCGAAACTGGAATGCCGCATTTCCTGATGGGCATGATCGCTCAGTTCGAAGTGGTTTAGGCGATTATCCCAACATTAAGACAAAACGGCGGAGTCACGAGACTCCGCCGTTTCTGTGCCTGGTATCAGGCCCGGGCATTGCCCTTGTTGCGAGAGGGTTTGCGAGCCTGGCGTTGACGCATGCGTTCTTCATTGCGGCGGCGCTGTTCACGATCGGCTGGGGCCCTGTAGATGATCCAGCCGATGGCCGCAGCCAGGGCGATCCAGGTGAGGACGATCCAGATCGGCCGCCCGAGGGTGCCCGGATCGATCTGGAGCATACGGATTATGCCGAAGAACAATCCTGCACCGCATATCCACCCGATAATCGTGCATGCTCGCACAACGAACCGTTTGGTGTACCTGCCACCAAAGGGTGGGAGAGATGGACGAGTGCTGATAACACCGGTGGCCACGACGCCAATGGCAAACAGCACCAGGCTGAGAATTGCCAACCAGTGATTCGCCTGTTCACTCGATGGTTGTTCGAACAACCAGTCCATGGCCTATGCGTCTCCGAAGATGAGTGCGCGTTTCACCTGCTCGATTGCTTCGGTCACCTTAATGTCGCGCGGGCAGGCATCCGTGCAGTTGAACACCGTGCGGCAGCGCCAGACACCAGTTCCCTTGTTGAGAATCTGCAGGCGTTCGCCGGCAGCGGTATCGCGGCTATCGAAGATGAACCGGTGTGCGTTCACAATGGCAGCCGGGCCGACGAAGTCGTCACTCATCCACGTAACCGGGCAGGCCGTGGTGCAGGCAGCGCAAAGAATGCACTTGGTTGTGTCATCAAAGGCGTGGCGATCTTCCGCACTCTGCAGGCGCTCACCGTGGGTTGGAGCCTCATCGGCAATGAGGTACGGCTTTACGGACTTGTACTGGTCGAAGAACTTGTCCATGTCGACCAGGAGATCCTTCTCCACCTTGAAGCCCATCAGCGGCTCCAGTGTGACGCGCTTGCCGAGATCCTGCATGAGGACCTTGCAGGCCAGCCGGTTGCGGCCGTTAATGCGCATTGCGTCTGATCCGCAAATACCGTGTCCGCACGAGCGGCGATAGGTCAGCGTGCCGTCCTGGTACCACTTAATCTGGTTGAGGGCGTCGAGCACGCGATCCTGCGGCTCTACATTGACGACGTATTCCTCGAAGTGCGCTTTACGATCCTGTTCAGGATTGTATCGCTTGATTCGCAGTGTAACTTCCATGCGTGTACCTCTCCCTGGCTCACCCGCAGTTGGTCTCTTACCCGATTGTAAAGCAGTAATTCATAATTTCGTGTGCAATGTGGGCGGTACTACCGGTTTCTTGTTGGTAATACCGCCCGTGCCTGATCATGCTCTGCACGGATCGTGCGCGTTTAGTACTTGCGCTCCATCGGCTCGAACCGACCCAACTTGACCGGCTTCTTCTCCAACCGCAAGGTGTTGTCGTCCGAGCGGTAGATCAAGGAGTGGGCCAGCCAGTTCTCATCGTCGCGAGCTTCAAAGTCGCCGCGGAAGTGCGCGCCACGGCTTTCCTGTCGGGCAAGTGCGCCATTGATGATTGGTGCGCAGAGATCGAGCATGTTGCCGAGCTCCATCGCTTCCAGCAGTTCGAGGTTGTAGGTGGAACCCTTGTCCATGATGGAAACGTTCTTGTAGCTCTCCTGCAACTCCGCAATGCGGCTCTCGGCTTCGGTCAGCAGTTTCTCATCGCGATAGACGGAGACGTTGTCCATCATGATGTCCTGCATTGCCTGGCGGAGATCGGCGACGCTTTCGCCCTTCTCGCGAGACTTGAGCTCCTCGATCTGTTCACGGGCGGCCGCTTCCGGATCATCCGGCAGCTCGGCGAAGTCGAGCGTCTTGATATCTTCCAGCATCTGCTTGCCGGCGCGGCGACCGAACACCACCAGGTCGACCAGTGAGTTCGTGCCGAGGCGGTTGGCCCCGTGCACGGAAACACATGCGGACTCGCCAGCGGAGTAGAAGCCCGGCACCACGGTGTTGTTCACATCGCGGATCACCTGGCCATCGACGTTTGTTGGCAGGCCACCCATCGCGTAGTGCGCGGTTGGCTGAATCGGAACGCCTTCCTCCTTCGGCTCAACGCCGAGATAGGTACGGGCGAAATCGGTGATATCAGGAAGCTTTTCGTCGATGACTTCTGGCGGCAGGTGGGTGACGTCCAGCAGCACGTAATCCTTGTTCGGGCCCACGCCACGGCCTTCCTGGATTTCCTGCCAAATGAAGCGACTCATCATATCGCGCGGTGCGAGGTCCTTCATTGTGGGGGCATAGCGTGCTGCAAAGGCTTCGTTCTCGCTGTTGCGAACCACCGCGCCTTCACCACGAGCGGCTTCGGAGAGCAGCACGCCCAGCTTGTAGATGCCGGTGGGGTGGAACTGGAACATCTCCATATCCATGAGCGGAATACCGCGGCGATAGGGGATGGCAACACCATCACCGGTGCCGGCGAGGGCGTTGGATGTAACGCGGTAAACGCGGCCGAATCCGCCAGAGGCGATCAGCACGGTTTTGGCGTGGATGGTGTGGAGTTCGCCCGTGCGGATTTCGTAGGTCACAACGCCGCAGCATTCGCCGTCGTCGCTGAAGAGCACATCCACAAGGTGATGCTCATCGAAGAAGTTGAGGTTGTGCTTGATACCCTGCTGGTAGAGGGTCTGGATGATCATGTGACCGGTGCGGTCGGCTGCGTAGCAGGCCCGGCGGACCGGTCCCTCGCCGAAGTGGTGGCTGTGGCCACCGAATCGGCGCTGGTCGATCTTGCCTTCAGGCGTGCGGTTAAACGGAAGCCCCATGTGCTCCAGCTCGTACACGGCGTCGATGGCTTCGCGAGACAGCACTTCGGCTGCATCCTGGTCCACCAGGTAGTCACCGCCCTTGACGGTGTCGTACATGTGCCATTCCCAATGGTCTTCCTCCACGTTTCCGAGCGCTGCACTAATGCCTCCCTGCGCGGCGCCTGTGTGTGAACGTGTTGGATACAGTTTGCTCACGACAGCGACTTTAGCCTGACCGGCCATTTGAATCGCGGCCATAAGCCCGGCGCCACCCGCGCCGACGACCACTGCATCGTATCGATGGAAAGCCATGAAATGTGCTCCTGTTTGTTGGCCCGGAAAACGGTTCCGTACTCACTCCCTCTATTGTGCCACTTAACCGCCTTACCGGCGATACCGCAAGGGGTTGTAACCTGAGTGGGCGGCGAGGTTAACCAGGTTTCCCGATTTGGGGCATTCATATCAACAATCTGGCGGTATACTACTCGCAACAGAAAACGCCCGATCTCTTGCTGCCTTCCATAATCACCGGGAGCGCATCAGGAACCCTCCTCTGAAAGGTCAGAAATTTGTCCAGTGAAATCTCGTCGCTGCTCAACCGCGCGCTCGAAATATCCGATGCCTATCTCGAACCCATCGTTGAGCTCACCACCACGCTTACGCAGATACCGGCACCGTCCAATGATGAAATCGATCGAGCCAAAGCGTTACAAGAGATCTTCACGGAAAAGGGATACAGCGATGTACAGATGGACGAGATCTTTAACGTCACTGCCCGTATTCCAGGTAAGGATCGCTCCAGGGCACTGCTGGTAGCGGCCCACACCGACACCGTTTTTCCACGCGAGGTCGACCTGACGGTGACGCGGGAGGACGATACGCTGCACGGCCCCGGAGTGGGAGATAACACCGTTGCCGTTGCGACTGTGTCCATGCTGAAGCAGGTATTTAAAGAGCTCGGAGAGACGCCGGCCATCGATATCGTGGTCACTGGCAACGTCGGTGAGGAAGGACTCGGCGACCTGCGCGGTATGAAGGCCGTGTGCGCCAGCCTGCCGGATATGGTGGGAGCGATTGCTGTAGAAGGGCACGCGCTCGCGAGTGTGACATACGAGGCCGTGGGCAGCCGTCGGTACCGCGTTACCGTAACGGGCCCGGGCGGGCACAGTTGGGGCCAGGCCGGTACGCCAAGTGCTATCCATCATCTTGCTCGCATGATTACTGCGATGGATGACCTGCCCCTGCTGGAGGAGCCGAAGACGTCGTTCAACGCAGGCATCGTTCAGGGTGGTATTAGCGTCAACACCATTGCGCCGGAGGCCGTGGCGGTGTTGGATATGCGTTCCACCAGTGCGGATGCGCTCGAAGACCTGGTTGATGAAGTAGACAAGATCCTCGATATGGAGCGCCCGGAGGGGATCGAGGTCGATGTAGAAGTTGTTGGCGATCGCCCGGCAGGATCGCAGCCGGCCGATAGCGAACTGGTGCAGCTTGCCAACCAGGTGCTGAATGAACTGGGCATCACGAATATTCGTCACCAGCCCGGATCAACAGATGCCAACGTGCCCATCGCGCTCGGAATCCCGGCGATGTGCATTGGTGTCACTACTGGTGGGTATGCGCACCGGGACGACGAGTTCATCAATATCTCGCCCATTCCCAAGGGGTTGGCGCATGTAGTTACCACCGTCCTGAAATCAGCCGAAGCACTCGCCTGATTCATCTCAATGTCGGAGCGACCGGCCTGGAAAGCATCGGATAGTGTCAACGAAGTTACGGACTGAATACGTTTCGCTGGATGTCGAAACCACGGGGCTTAACCCCCAGAACGATGACGTGATTGAGGTCGCGGTCATCGTATTTAACGAGGTCGAGGAGATATCGCGCTATTCGCAACTTGTGCGACCGCGCCGGCCGATCTCGCTGCAAATCTCGCGTCTTACCGGCATCACGCAGGAGATGCTAGACGAGAGTCCGCGCTTTGATGAGATTGTGGAAGAACTCAGCGCGGCAATCGGTGATCGTCCGATTGTGGGACATAACATCAGCTTCGATATGAGTATGTTGGCTGGCGAGGGTTTTACGCCGGACAACCAGCTGATCGATACCTACACGCTTGCCACCGGACTCCTGCATGATGTGTCCAATTTCCAGTTGGGCACCCTGGCCGAGTACTTCGGCTACACGATTGCCGGGGATGACCGGCACCGTGCCCTGGGCGATACAGCGGCCACGGTACACGTGTTTCAGAAGCTTCTGGCGCGGTTAGGCGAGTACGATGCCACATCGCTACGACAGATAGGGCAGTTCGCCCGGGCAGCCAAATGGCGGGAAGCCTGGTTCTTCGAAACCCTTGCCCGTTCCAAGGCGGATGGGCCGCTCTTTGATCCCGGCAAGCCGGATACCGTACCTCTTGATCTCGCGTTCATGGCGCCGCGGGAACGGCCGGAGCCGTTGCGTCCAACCGGCAACCAGGAACCGATCAACACCGCCACCGTCGAACACCTGTTGCAGGATGGTGGCCCGATGCAGGACGTGTTGGACGGGTTTCGTCCGCGTCCGACCCAGATCACGATGGCCCGGCGTGTCGCCGAGGCGCTAAACGACGACCACAACCTGCTCATTGAAGCCGGCACCGGTACCGGCAAGAGCCTGGCCTATCTGTTGCCGGCCGCACTGTTTGCGGTGCAACGGGGCGAACGGGTGGTAGTGAGTACCGCAACCATCGCCTTGCAGGATCAGCTGCATCGCAAGGATCTCCCCGATGTGCATGTGGCACTGGTTGAGGCCGGCGTAGCGGATGAGCTCAACGTCGCAGTGATGAAGGGGAGGCAGAACTATCTCTGCCTGAAGCAGTGGTTCGCTCACAAGGACGACCCGATTGAAAACGAGGCCGACGCCTCCCTGCGTGCGAAGATCCTGCTATGGTTGGGCCATACTGAAACTGGCGACAAGGGTGAGCTCCGCCTTACGAGTGAGGAAGAGCGCTACTGGCGGAAGTACGCCAGCGAGCGTGGCCGCTGCACGGTTGGTCGCTGTCCGTATGCATCCAACAACCAGTGCTTCTTCCACCGGGCGCGTTGGAATGCACACCACGCGCACATTGTCATCGCCAATCACAGCCTTGTTCTGGTGAACGCCGCCGAGGGGCGTGTGTTGCCGCAGTTTGATCGGCTCATTTTCGATGAGGCGCACCACCTGGAAGACGAGGCCACTCGTCAGCTCAGTTTCAGCGTGAACCGCGAGAACATGGAAGACACCCTGCGCTCCATGCTGAAAACGGATTCCGGTACGGTCAGCGGCGCGATACCGAGTGCGGCGTCTGTGCTGTTGCGTGGTGAGGGACGGTTCCAGGAAGAGTACGGAGATCGTATTCGTCAGCGCGCCAAGGCCGCCGAATCGGCTGCCAGCAAGGTGAGCCTGCTTACGGGCGAACTTTTCCAGCGGGTTGGTACGTTTATCGGCAAGCCCCGTGGCAACTCGCCGTATGCACAGAGTCTGCGTATTACCGACTTCCTGCGCGATTCCGCTCCATACATGGATATTGCGCTGGTGTGGGAAGAGCTGGGCCCAGAGATTCGTACGCTCGCCGAGGTGGGTGTGTGGATGCAACAGGTGCTGGAAGAGATGCCGATCCCGGATGACCCGTCATCGACGCTCGCAGCACTGCGAGACGATGCTGTAGCCGATCTGATGATCGGGGTCGACGAGGTCGCCGAACTACACCTGCAGCTTGAGCAGGCGCTTAACCCGACGCAGAAGATCGCACGAGAGCAGGTGTTTTGGGTGCAACGATCCGGGTTGCAGCAGCAGATTTCCATTAACGGTGCGCCGATTGATGTGAGCGAACTCCTGAACCAGCAGGTCTATGCCAACCTGCGGAGCGTCATAATGACATCCGCCACCATGACGATCGATGGATCGTTCGAGTTTATGGCGGAGCACGTCGGTATGGAGGGCTCGAAGGTACTGGACCTCGGCTCGCCGTTCGATCACGAGAAGTCCACGCTCATCTACCTGCCGGAGGATATGCCAGAGCCCAACTCGCCGGCATACAGCTCGTCGCTGCACCAGGCGCTGCTGGATGCGATTCTGGCCACACAGGGGCGCACGCTCGTGCTCTTTACCAGTCACAGGGCGTTGCGAGAGGCCCGAACAGCCTTGCGCGAACCGCTGGAAGAGCACAACATACTCGTGCTGGGGCAGGGGGTGGATGGTAACTCTCGCTCGCTGATCGACCGGTTGCGGAGCGATGAGGGAACCGTTGTTTTCGGTACCTCGACGTTCTGGGAAGGTGTGGATGTGGTTGGCGATGCGCTGAGTTCGCTTATCATCACCAAGTTCCCCTTTGCCGTGCCAACCGATCCTATTTTCGAGGCACGTAGTGAGCTTTACGATAACTCGTTTATGGAGCTGAGCCTGCCAACGGCAGTGCTAAAATTCAAACAAGGATTCGGGCGGCTGATCCGCACCGAAAACGACCGTGGTATCTGTGTAATTCTCGACAAGAGGGCAGTCTCGAAACGGTACGGCTCGATGTTCGTGCAGTCGTTGCCACCGGCAAATGTCTACTATGGAACACTGGGCGACCTCGCGGAAACTGCACGACGATGGGTGCGCCCGACGACACCCGTAACTCCATGACAGGAGCAATCTTCACATGACCTCAGGATCAAACCCGGATATCGACCGCAATATCGCAATCGAACTCGTACGCAGCACAGAAGCCGCCGCGCTTATGAGCGCCCGCTGGATGGGGCGGGGCGATAAGGAAAGTGGTGACCAGGCTGCGGTAGATGCGCTGCGCAAGATTCTCAACACCATTGATATCTCCGGTGAAGTGGTGATCGGTGAGGGAGACAAGGATGATGCTCCCATGCTCTACCACGGCGAGCGCGTGGGGAGTGGGAATGGTCCAGAAGTCGATATCGCCGTCGATCCCGTTGAAGGCACCCGCCTGCTGGCCAACGGTCAGCCCAATGCTATCTGCATAATTGCGGTGGCCGAGCGGGGTGCATTCTATCGGTGGGAAGACGTCGCCTACATGGACAAGATCGCTGTTGGGCCACGCTCCGCCGGCGCGATTGATATCACCAAATCGGTCACCGAGAACCTCCATTCAGTTGCCGAGGCCAAGGGTATGGATGTGCGCAACCTGACGGTTGTTGTGCTGGATCGACCGCGGCATCGAAACCTGATCAAGGAGATTCGCGACGTTGGTGCCCGCATTCGCATGATCCAGGATGGCGACGTGGCAGGCGCGCTGATGGCCGCCATGCACGACACCGGTATCGACATGCTGATGGGCATCGGTGGTGCGCCGGAAGCCGTCATTACGGCAGCTGCGCTCAAATGCATGGGTGGGGAGATGCAGACCCGCCTGTGGTTGCGCAATGAAGAGGAGCAGCGAATCGCGAAGGAACGCGGTATCGATGTGAACCGTATCTACCATTGCGACGACCTGGTTAATGGAAGCAACATCAACGTTGCCGTCACCGGCCTCACCGATGGCGAGCTGCTGGAAGGCGTGAAGTTCACCTCCCGCGGCGCCTGGACACAGTCGCTGGTACTGCGATCGGCAAGTGGTACGGTTCGAAAGATCGAGGCCTTGCACAAGCCGGTTAAGCTGGATAATCTCGATGAAGAGATGACGATTCCGCCGCCGGCGATTTAACGCTCTGTTTGCCACAGTTGGTAGCACTATAGAATTGACGCCACCCCGCCAAAGTGGTAGCATCAAAGTGTACCGAGCGGTGACGAAAGAAATTGCCTCATCCACCGTATTTCGCGTGCATTGCACACACCGTGCAACTGTCAATGGACGAACCTGATAACAAATGACTCAGCCTTGTGAATGGCTGTACCCTCAGGCTTACACGTATGTAGAGTACCTTGCGTACTGACAGAAACCTTTAACTTCCGCTACTCAACTGAATAGCCTGAATACCAGTTGCAGATAGCAAATTCCCCGACCGGGCGAAGTACACAAAGGTGTCCCTTGCCCACAAGTCACCCGCATGGGAGGACACACAATTGACTATTGATGAAACCGCCGTCAAGGAAGAAAACGTCGAGACGGAAGAGCAGGAAAAACCCGCTCGTCGTACTCGTACGGTGCGTGCCCGACGTCGAACTTCCGAGCCAGCCGCAGAGGCGCAGGCCACGAACGGTGCCGAGCAGGCGGAGCAGACCGCGCAGGCCGATGAAACAGAACAGGCCGCTGAAGCGCCTGCTGAAGAGAAGCCCAAGCCGCGTGCCCGTACTCGAACCCGAACGCGCAAGACCCAGGAAGAAGCTGCTCCCGAGCAGGCAGAGCTCCCCGCTGAAGAGGCCGCAGCAACCACCACCAACAACGCTGAAGACACCGCTGCAGCCACGAAGCAGGACGAAGCACCTGCTGCTGCCGAGGAAGATGACAGCAAGCAAACTGAGGCTTCCGCTGAAGGGCAGGAGAAGCCCAGCCGCAATCGTCGGAACCAGCGCAAGAAGCGCGGTCGCAACGACGGCGATAACGCCAACAACAACCAGAACAACAATCAGAACCAACGGCGTGGACGCGAGCAGAACTCCAACCGCATCTCGGTAGCCGAGCTCGGTGAGAAGGACGACCAGGAGCTCCACGACCTCGCCCGTGAACTGCAGATCTCCGGCTACATGCGCATGCGTCGGCCAGACCTGATCACCAAACTGCTGCAAGTACAGACGGAGAACGACGGCCATCGCTTCGGCGATGGGGTCCTCGAGATCATCGAGGATGGATTCGGATTCCTCCGTGGCGAACGGTTCCTGCCCGGGCCGGATGACATTTACGTCAGCCAGAGCCAGATCCGTCGCTTCGGCCTCCGCACTGGCGACCGCGTGAGCGGCCAGGTGCGTCCGCCGAAGGATAACGAGAAGTTCTTCAGCCTGCTCCGTGTGGAAGCTGTGAACGGTATCGATCCGGAAACTGCCCGGCGCCGCCCCAACTTCGACAAGCTCACACCGATCTTCCCGCTGGAGCAGATTCATCTCGAAACCGCCCAGAACGTGCTCAGCACCCGTTTGCTCGACCTGGTAGCACCAATTGGCCGCGGACAGCGTGGACTCATCGTTTCCCCGCCGAAGGCCGGTAAGACGCTGCTGATGAAGTCGATCGCCAACGGCATCACCTCAAACAACCCGGATATGCACCTGATGGTCTGCCTGATTGGTGAGCGTCCGGAAGAGGTTACGGACATGCGTAGGTCCGTAGATGGTGAAGTTATCAGCTCTACCTTTGATGAGCCCGTGGAAGATCACACCAAGGTTGCCGAGATGACGCTTGAGCGCGCCAAGCGCCTGGTGGAAGCCGGCCGCGATGTGACCATCCTGCTGGACTCTATCACCCGCCTGGCTCGTGCCTACAACCTCGCCGTTCCGCCGAGTGGTCGCACGCTTTCAGGTGGTATCGACCCGGTGGCGCTGTATCCGCCGAAGCGATTCTTCGGTGCTGCCCGCAACATCGAGGGCGGTGGCTCGCTGACAATCGTCAGCACCTGCCTTATCGATACCGGCTCCCGCATGGACGACGTGATTTACGAAGAGTTCAAGGGAACCGGTAACATGGAACTGCACCTTGACCGCAAGCTGGCCGAACGCCGCATTTACCCGGCAATCGATATCCAGCGGTCCGGTACACGCCGTGAAGAGCTGTTGCTCGGCGATGCCGTGCTGAAGCAGGTCTGGACCATGCGCCGCATGGTGAGCATGCTCGGTGGCAGCGAGGGCACAGAGGCGCTGCTTGGCCGGCTGGCAAAGAGCACCTCGAACGAGGATTTCCTGGTCAACCTCCACAAGGACGGCTAACCAGCCTCCCAAACGAAATTAGAAGTACGCAAACCCCCGGCTTACCGGGGGTTTTGTGTAATTGCATCCGTACCTCCGGTCATTTGCCCGAGGTACGGATGCTGCGTTACCCGTTATGAGAACAACCTACCTGAAATCCCTGTTGAGCAGGGACTACAATGGGTATGGGAGTTCGTTCTGGCAAGTTCGTTGTAACAGGATCAATCAACCAGTGCATCATTCCAACAAATTGCGTTCCTTGTTTGTTCCGTCTCCTGCCTCATCAGCCAAACCCCGCAAATGGAGCGAATTTTCCTGGCGACTGCTGGCAATCTATTGCCTCGCCGTGCTGGGGTTCATAGCGATGTCCCATATTACAGGGGACCGTTATTGGCCTGTGCAGCTCTTCGGATACGTGCGCGATATCGCCCTGATTCTGGCGTTGATTCCACTGCCCATTGTGCTGTGGCGACGGCGTCGGCACCCCATCGTGCTGCAGCTCCTCTGTGCCATTTCCCTGCTCTGGCTTCCGGCCAGCGCACACACGGAGCTCCGCGTGGCGCCCGAGGGCAGTACCGAAGTGACTGCGATGACGTATAACCTCGGAAATGGACTGGCGGGACCAGATGAGGTGATCCCCTTCATCGAAGAAAGCGGTGCCGATATCATCGGCCTGCAGGAAGTATCGCCAGAGGTCGCGAACGCAATCGAAAACAACCTGGCTGAGACTTATCCGCACCAGGTGGTGTATGGGCTGGGAATCCCCGGCAAGGCGCTGCTCAGCAAGCACCCGATTATCGAGTACCAGCTGCTCGAAGCTCATCCGGAGCGGCCGGATCTCATCGCCACGGTGGATATCAACGGTGTGCACTCGACGGTGATCGTCGCGCATCCACCACCACCCAAGGTCACCCCATCCGGCGTGAAGACATTGCCTGAGGGGAACGAGCAGTTCGCCTCGCTGATCCAGACGATTTCCAACACCGATGGACCACTTCTGTTGATGGCGGACCTGAACATCACGCAGCACCATGACCGTTATGATCAGCTGGAAGCGCTCGGCCTGGTGGACGCCTATGCCGACCTGGGCGGCACGCTCGGCTACACATACCCGGCCCGAATGGCGGTGCTGGACGATGTCAGCGAGACCCTGGCCGATGCGCCAGTTGTGCCGCTGCTGCGGATCGATTACATCTGGGGATCATCTCACTGGTACCCGCTTCAGGGCAAGGTCGGAGAAGATGCCGGCTCGGATCACTTGCCGGTGATCGTGCGATTTGCGCTGACTGAAGCGCCTGATGTCCCGGTTGCCCTAGGGGAGCGTGCCCGCGTGTTCGGACTCGTTGCGCAGCGTCGCTAACGCCCGGAACCGGTCGAACAGCGTCACCAGCAAACTCACGAGCAAAAAGAAGAAGAGCATATCTCCGATCCTGAACGCATCGAGAGGATCGGCTGCGGGCAGCACGATCAGGAAGGCTGCTGCCAACCCCATATTGACCGCAACCATCGTGACGAAGTGACGCACATCGTCGAAGGAGAGCAATCCCTCCCGGGTGAGGAGCTCGCTCACCAGGGTATTGAGCACCACCACCGTAGACACCGCGATCACCAGTTGCGGCGTGGTGAGGACGGTATCCGGCAGGATCTTCGAGAACTTGGCGCTGATGAGCGCGATAAGCACTACCTTCTCCACAATCCCCTGCTCGCGAAGAGATAGCGAACGATACCGGACAAGTGCCTCCTTCATGGTATCCAGCGCTATGGAATCACCAACAGCAAACGCTGGCGAGCGCTCGGCTGGCGGCAGTTTGCGTGTCACAACCCAGTAACCAACGCCGATGATGACCGCGATCACAACCGCCAGGATAGGGATGAGGATCGGATCGGCGGCGAGCGTATCGGTGACATCACGTTGGGCGATGTGCAGCCAATACTCCTGTGGCAGTTTGATCACAATCCAGATGATGGCCGCGGCGATGATGAACGTCTTGCGGCTGACATTCCTCATGATCCAGCGAAGACGGGCGGCTTCGTAGAAGATGAAGAAGTACTCGAACGTGTTGGCGAAAATCAGCAGCACCGCGCGCGATTCGAAGAACTCAAAGAGCAACACACCCACGAGTCGGTAATAGAAGAGCGCCATAGCAACGCGAATGGCGAACGGGTTGGTCCAGTTCCTCACAGTGCTGAGGTAGGCGATGGTGAGGTAATAGATATCCAGCGCCTTGTCGTAGCTTTGGTAGTACTCCGCGGACATGGTGGTGAAGATGGAGAGGAGTCCACCGTCGATGCCATCCAGCACCAGGGCGACAATGATGCCTGGCAGCGGGAAGCGGGGGATCCAGAGCGGGGCGATAAGCCGCGACGCGACGATGAGGATGAAGACCAGCAGGTTAATTGGGTCATCCACACGCGGCTCCCTCGCAGGTTGGCCAGATCATCCGGGCCCGTACGCGATATGGTGAAACATTATCGCGGTTGCGGCAAGATGATGGTAATTTATGGAATGTTCGTTGGATATAGCCTCGCTGGTGGCCCAGGATGCGGATTCCAATTGTTAAATTCTCCGCGAATTCCCCGGAAAGCGATCGCCCCGATGCGTATAGCTATTAGGAGGACTTTCTCCAACACAGCATTACGTATGGAGGCACCAATGGTATTTATGACGTCACTGTAGTCGTCACCGCATGTAAAATGCGGTGCTACCTCTTATTTCTTCAACAACTCCAACTCAACATGTGTGCGGGGACGCATCTCCGCCTCGGTCATATCGTCCGTCATGACGGCGAATTCCTTACTGGGATTGCTGCTGGCCGCGCCGGGATTGCCATCCTTGTCCATCGCGAGGATGTTCATCTCACTTGCGAACGGGTCGTCCAGTGCGTTGAGGTCCAGCATCGCCTGCTGCAGGGCCTCATCCAGGCTCATGCCGAAGCGCATAAAGGTCACCACGCTATGCGCTGTGACCGCGCGCTGGGCCATTTCCCCGCGACCCGTACACGCCGCCGCTCCCCATCGGTTGTCGGCATAGTTCCCGGCTCCGATAACCGGCGAATCGCCCATACGACCTGGATACTTCCATGCCCAACCACTGGTGCTCACCCCGGTGGCGATGTTTCCCTGCTTGTCCATAGCGATGAAATTGACCGTGCCGTGAGGAGGCTCGCCGGTGCCGGTTTGCTCGGCGATCTCGGGGTCCTGGGCCGCCATGGTCACCAGCTCGCGCATTTTGCTCATGTAGCTTGCATCTCGATCGGCATCGTCATCAATCCGGCTCTGCCAGATCTTCTCGGCTTCGGGCGTGAGCAGGTCCTTCTTCTCCTGTCCGAGCTCTTCAGCCAACCGCATGGGACCATCCCCACCGATAAGCACGTGCGGAAGCGAATCCATTACATGTTTGGCGAGTTTGGCGGCATCCTGATAGCCCTTGAGTGCACCGATCGATCCGGCCCGGAGGCCCTTGCCATCCATCACACTGGCGTCGAGCTCCACCTCGCCGAGGAGGTTGGGGAGCCCGCTGTACCCGACGGTATGGTCTTCGGGGTTCGCCTCCACACGAGTGCATCCCAGCACCACCGCATCAACCGCCGAACCTCCGGATTGCAGCAGTTCCATGGCCTCTGGCAATGCAAAGGCGCCGTTATGCGATGAGATGATGATAGGTGGCATATGGGTAACTCCTCCGGATCAATCGTAGACCCGTCCTGCACGCCATGGTGTGGCGGGCATGGGGCGGGTGCCTGGCGCAATCTTCCTGCGGTCAATTCGGCCTTCGAACCCGCCCAATGCTCCGGTCATCGGACCGGCGCAGGACGGGTCTACGATAATGGCAACCGCCGAGCCAATCGTAGTCTCGTCCTGCACGCCATGGTATGGCGGGCATGGGGCGGGTGTCTGTCACAAGTTTCCTGCGGCGAATTCGCCGTTCAAACCAATCGTAGACCCGTCCTGCACGGCATGGTATGGCGGGCATTGGGCGGGTGCATGGCACAAGTTTCCTGTGGTCAATTCGCCGATTGAACCCGCCCAATGCTCCGGTCTTCGGACCGGCGCAGGACGGGTCTACGACACTGGCAACCCGCCGGGTCTACGCCAATGGCGTTAGTCGTCCAGATCAAACCCGGCGTTGGTCAACGCGGAATCGATCTCCTCGTTGCTGGGCTCGATGAGGATACGCTCGCCGATCACCACCTGCGGCACGTTTGGCATGCCGGTGAGGGCCATCATCTCGGCCTTCTTCTCGTCGTCGGCCTCGGTGTCGTATTCCGTCCACTCAATGCCGTGATGCTCCAGGCGCAAACGGGCACGGGTAACATCCGGGCACGAGCGCTCGCGTGCGTACATAATAATTTCTGGTGTGTTGGCCATGGTGTGATTCCTTTCTGGCTATCCTGCTCGTAGGCCCGCATCATTTGTAGGCTCGCACTTTATGTGTGGGCAGCCCGGGTGGTAAACCCGAGCCTGCGGTTCCGATGTGGCGGATCTACGATCGACCTGGCAGACAAGTGACGAGGGCCTTATGCCAAGGCGCGAGTCAGTTCGTCTGAATCGTATCGCCGCAATTCCTGGACCCCGCTCTCTGTCCTGATCGTCACGCGACCCGGGTCATCCGTCAAGACGCCGATCTTCTCAATCGGCACCATCGAGGTGTTGAGCACGGCTTCCTGTCCAGCCGGAGCCGCAATCAGCAGCGATCCGGAACTGATAAGCCCCAATGGATCGATGCCGAAGTAGTCGGCGATTTGCTGCGTACAATCCAGGATCGGGATGGCGGAGCCATCGATCTCGGCGCCGAGGTTGGATGCGGCGGCGATCTCATGGATGCCGGTGGCGACACCACCTTCAGTGGCGTCGTGCAGCGCGGTCACCGTCTCGGTGCGGAGCAGGCCTTGCGCGTCCCGCGCTACGGAGATGCCCGGCTCCAGCAGCAGTGTTTGCGCAATGCCAACGGTCTCGTCGCCCAGCGCTTCGCGGAGCTCGTCTTCCTTCTCGAATGCGAGTATCGCCGTGCCCTCAATCGCCGCCGACTGGCTCATCCAGAGCTCGTCACCGGGGCTGGCCTTGCCGGGCTCGAGCAGGCCATAGGGCCCCACGGTGCCAAGCATGGTGCCGACAAGCAGTGGGCGATCAAGCCCCATGGTGATCTCTGTATGGCCGCCAATGAGCGAGATGCTCTCGTTCTGGCAGGCGAGCTGGAGTTCGGCGAACTGACGCTCTACATCAACGCGGGTGGTCTGGCCTTCGGGGAGGAGCGATACCACGGTCATCCAGCGCGGCACACCACCCAGGCAGGCGATGTCGTTGGCGTTGACGGCAACCAGGTAATTCGCGGCTTCCTCGGTGGTGAAGGTGATGGGGTCGCTCTTAACCAGCAGCGTTTCGCCGCCGATGGATATGGCGGCCGCATCGAACCCGTACGATGAATCGATCACAACGGAGGAATCCGCAGGCGTTTTATAGGTGCGGATCAGCCGGTCGAGCAAATCGCCGGGGAGCTTTCCTGGCGGTAATATCTCCTGGTTACTCATCGTTCTGGTCGGCTTCCTCCACTGCTTCATTGAGCACTTTCACGCGCATCTCGGCATCCGCAATCAGCTTGCGGGCATGCTCGATAAGCGTGGACCCCTCGCGGAACTGCTGGATCGAATCCTCCAGGCTCTGCTCGCCAGCCTCCAACTCGGTCACGATTTCGCGGATGCGCTCCAGCGATTGCTCAAAGGTCTGCTCGTTCTGCTCGCTCATAGGTCCAGGCCCTTCTGTTGCAGCCCATCTTTGGGGTTAATGCCGGATATAGTGCCGATTAGCTGTCCGCCCTGAACGGTGGCACGAACAGGATCGCCGATTTCTGCGTCTTTCACGCTACGGATAGGAGTGTTGGTGCTGGCGTTCTCCACGAAGGCGTAACCACGCTGGAACATCGCATCCGGGTTGAGGGATGCGAGCACTCGTTCGAGTGCGTGTACTTCGTGATCTGCGCTGGTGAGGTAATGCCTCATGGCGAGCACAGTGCGGTCCCGCAGGGAATCAAGCTCGCGGTGCAGGCTCTCCAGCTTTGCAAGGGGAGAGCAGTGGGTCAGCCGCCGTTGCAGGTCGTCCAGGTGCTCCAGGCGCAGGTTCAGCGCCCG
Source organism: uncultured Sphaerobacteraceae bacterium (assembly GCA_964526965.1). Lineage (GTDB taxonomy): Bacteria > Chloroflexota > Chloroflexia > Thermomicrobiales > UBA6265 > UBA6265. The sequence goes on from CAZGML010000010.1 coordinate 84,362, forward strand.
CTCGATACTGTTTGCCATAGACCGACGTGTCTCTACCAGGGCCTGATCCAGCTGGGCCAGGTCTGGCGTGGCCAGTTCTGCCGCCATCGATGGTGTGCCAGCGCGCACGTCTGCCACCTCATCGGCAAGGGTGTAGTCGTTCTCATGTCCCACCGCGCTGATGATCGGCACCTTGCTTGCGTAGATTGCACGAACAACCCGTTCATCGTTGAATGCCCACAGGTCTTCCATGGATCCACCACCGCGCCCGATGATGATCACATCCGGCTCGGCGGCATCCTGCACGAGTTGCAGCGCCTCAACGATCGCTGGCGGGGCGAGTTCGCCCTGCACCAGTGTCGGGGCCAGAATCAGCTCTGCCAATGGGTAGCGGCGATGGACGACTCGCTGGATATCGTGCCAGACCGAGCCGCTCTCCGATGTCACCACACCGATCCGCAACGGAAGTGATGGGAGTGGTCGCTTGCGGGATTCGTCGAAGAGCCCTTCGGCCTCGAGGCGCATGCGCAGCTCTTCCAACTGCAGTTGGAGCAATCCGGTGCCCTGGGGCTGCACGAGGTCTACCTGAAGCTGCACCTCGCCACGGGGCTGGTACATGGTGACGCTTCCGTGCACCAACACCTGGTCGCCCTCGTTGAGTGGCATGCTCTGCCGTTGCACAGCGCTGCGCCACATAACGCAGCGGAACTGACTTTCGGAATCCTTCAGGCTGAAGTAGGCATGCCCTGAACGGGCGATGGTGAGATTACTAATCTCACCATCGACCCAGATGTTCTGAAGTTCCGCCTCGCGTTCGATGATGTTCTTCACCAAACCGGTCAGGCGGGAGAGGGTATAAATGGTTTGCATCAATCAAGCGCCACGGTATCTGATATGCGAATCAGCTGTGTTCCGTACTCAACCGGTTCGGCGTTTTCCACCAGAATCTCGGTCACCACGCCGCTCTTGTCGGCGGTGATCTCGTTCATGATCTTCATCGCCTCAATGATTCCCACCACCTGGCCGGTCTCTACTTCATCGCCAACCTGCACGTAGGCAGGTTCGCCTGGCGCGCTGGCCGCGTAGAAGGTGCCGATCATGGGACTGGTCACTACATGACCATCCGGTGCGACGGGTTCTTCGGATGATGGTGCAGATGCGGATTCAGCAGCAGGGGAGGGTGCCACACCGGGGTTGGCCGGCGCCATGGAATAGGCGGGTGGCATGCTCATAGTGGGCGTTGCGCTGGCCAAAGCTACGGCTTCGCTACGCAGGCGAATCTTGAAATCCCCGGTTTTGAGGTCGAGTTCACCGATACCCCCCTCGTTCATCATCTCGATAAGATGACGAACCGACGCTGTAACATCGTCCGGGGCGGGTTGCGTCTCGTTTTCGTGCTCGTGCTCGCTCATGGCTTCCAATCCTGCTTTCACCGCTATAGATGCTATACGCGCTCGATGTACTCGCCGGAGCGGGTATCGATCTTGAGCGTGTCGCCTTCGTTAACGAACAGTGGCACGTTCACAACCAGGCCGGTTTCCATTGTTGCCGGCTTGCTACCTCCGGTGGCGGTATCGCCCTTGAATCCCGGATCGGTCTGGGTAACGGTCAGTTCCACACTGGGTGGAAGTTCGACATCAATCGGCTCATCGTTGTAGGTGAGCAGATCGATGGTGTCGTTCTCCTTCAGGTACGGGGCCACATCCTCAACCACGGCGCGGTCGAGCATGATCTGGTCGAACGTCTCGGTATCCATGAAGTTGAAGTGGTCGTCGTCCGCATACAGGAACTGTACGTGGCTGCGCTCCAGCCGCACGGGGGTGAACTTGGCACCTGCCATGGCTGTCATGGTGGTGTTGGCGCCGGTGCGGAGATCCTTGAGCGTCATCTTGATGTTTGCCGAGCCACGGGCCTGTTTGTTGTGGCTGTACTCGGTAACCTTTACCAGCTTGCCGTCGATATCAAGGGTGCTTCCCTTGCGAATTTCACCTGTATCAATCATTTCGTTCCTCCTGGAATGGCTAGAGCACGCGCTTGGGCGCGCTGGTCAGATTTTCTGCTCCATCTTCGGTGATTAACACCACATCCTCGATGCGTACCCCACCTTGGCCGGGCACATAGAGGCCAGGCTCAATGGTGACCACATTTCCGGGCTCCAGTGTGTCTTTGGAGCGGAAACTGGCCGATGGTGCTTCGTGAACCCGAAGACCCAGCCCATGTCCGAGCGAGTGGACGAAGTACTGGTCGGTACCCTGCTGAGCAAAAACGTCGCGTGCAGCAGCGTCCAGCTCAACGCCAGTTATGTTTGGGCCGGCCGCATTAATCGCTGAATCAAACGCAGCTTGCACGTTTCTATACATGGTAACAAGTTCTGCAGATGGTTCGCCAAACCAGATCGTTCTGGTGAGGTCGCCCGCATAACCATTATGCAGTGCGCCCATATCGATAATAATGGGATCGCCCTCCTGGATCACCCGCTCGCCGGGTGCGTGGTGCGGCTTGGCTGCATTGGGGCCAGAGGCAACGATGGTGGGGAAGCTCTCGCCTTCGCTCCCGGCATTGCGCAATTCTTCTGCAACGATATCTGCGAGCTCCTTCTCGGTCATTCCGACCCGTGCCCGCGCCTCCGCTGCCTCAAACGCGACATCCGTCATCCGCAGCGCCTCACGCAGGTTGGCCATCTCATCGTCCGTCTTGCGGGCCCGCAGCGCATCCACCACCTTGCCGACAGCAATAAGCTCGATGTCCTCACCGAGGTGATCCTGCAGTTCAATGAAGGACGCGACAGAGGTGGTTGCTTCCTCGAACCCCAGCATGGACCAGTTCTTCTCTTTGGCGATCTCGGCAACGGTTTTGGTCCAGGGTGATCCCCAGTCCTGCACGGTGGTATCTTCGTTCGCTTCAGATTCCGCCCAGGGGAGGTTGGTGGCCGGCGCCAGCAGCAACATACCGTCGTTGGTGATCAGGGCCATGCCGCCGGGTTCATCGATCGCGTGGTCTTCACCGGTGAAGCCGGTGAGGTAACGTCGGTTGGTGCCATTGGTCACCAGAATTGCATCTAAACCGTCTTCAAGCAGCGCCCTGGCGCGGTTGAACCGTTCTGAAACCATTCGAGATTGTGCCTTTCCCCTTGATCAGGGTTGTTCTACGATGCGACTTCGGAACCATTCCAGGGCAAGGTGATAGCCTTCCTCGCCAAGCCCGGCGATCTGGCCGGCACAGACGGCTGCGATAACAGACGTGTGCCGGAACTCCTCGCGCGCATGGATGTTACTGATGTGAACTTCAATAGCGGGAGTATCGATACTGGCAAGCGCATCCCGCAGGGCAATGCTGTAGTGGGTGAATGCACCTGCGTTGATGATAATGCCATCGGCGTCTCTACCGGTGGTATGGATGGCATCGATCAGCTCGCCTTCGTGGTTGGATTGCAGCGGCAACACCTTGAGCGACGGATTCCCGACGGCACCAATGCGGACGATATCGCTCTCGATATCCGCCAGCGTGCGGTTGCCATACACCTCAGGTTGCCGGGTTCCCAGCATGTTGAGGTTCGGGCCGTTCAGAAGCAAGATGTTGCCGTGTGCCATATTATCCCACCGGTTGGTTGCTATTGATCAGGGCGGGCACATACGCCTGGACCTGGTATCGGGAGTCCGATCCGTCCGGCGTCAGCTCTCCATGGAATACGTATACCGGCTGCAGATACTGATTCTCACCGGGAACGCCAGAAGTAGTGTATGCCAGCGACAGTTGCGTGTACACAACCGCCCCGCCAATGGTGGAGCCAGTGGCCCACTCATCCGTTGGCAATGATGCATCCACCCAGGCGCGACGTTCTTCGACCTCTTGCCAGGCGAAGTCCGCTCCACGCAACTGGAAAATCTGGTCCTGCGTCAATTCCGCCCAGCCATTGGTCGCTTCCAATACCTGGCCGTTTGGACCCATGGCCACACTCACCAGCGGGGTAGAGGAGATGAGCGGACTCGGTTTCACCGGCTGGAAGCCGGCGATCACGCGCTTCGGCTCCTCCGTTCGGCTCAGGATGGTGCCGTCTCCCACATCGCCGGGGAGCAGTCCACGCTCTCGCAACCATTCGCGCGCGGTGGAGATTGCGGTCTCGTCGCCTTGCAGATCGCCTTCTTCGGCGGTCGCCATCGACATGTACTGCACACGACCCTGGGTGATGTGCAGCTGCGCCTCGCGGCTCTCCACGCTAAATGTGTCTCCACCGCGGTCGTTCACCTCGCCGTCAATACCGAGGCGTTCGGCGATATCTGCCACTTGTTCAGCCGTGTATGTCGGCTGGGCCATACGGTACACCGGTGCCTCGTTTGGCACGCCATCGAAGTTGCCATCAAACGTGCTGCTCAGCTCGAATCGATGTCCCTGTTCGTTCATGGTTGGCAGGTCGGCTGCCGGCAGGGTGGAACCGGTTTCCGATGGTGCTCCGGTATCCTGTGCAACAACCCGTTGCGAAAGCAGTGCGCCCGCACCAAGTAATGCGGCGAATCCTCGCCGGCTCATTCGATCATTCATCGCCATGCGACGTGTTCCCTCCTGTGGTCCGGTGGGTAAATGGTTATTGTGTAACCGGATCCACTTCGATAATGCGTCGTAGTTCTACAATCTGGTCGCGCAACAAGGCGGCTTTCTCGAATTCGAGATCGCGGGATGCGGTCTTCATCTTCGATTCCAGATCCTTGATCATGCGGGTGAGTTCATCCTTCGGAATCTGGTGGATGATGCCATCCTTGCTGTCGCCAGCAGCATCATACTCGATGTGTTCTTCCGCAACTGCCCGCACACGATCACTCAGGTCACGGATTTCCTTAACGATTCCGCGTGGCTGAATGTCGTGTTCCTTGTTATACGCGATCTGTATCTCACGACGGCGATACGTTTCATCAATCGCTGCCCGCATGGAGTTCGTGATGGTATCCGCGTACATAACGACCAGCCCGTCGATATGGCGCGCAGCACGTCCTACTGTCTGGATCAGCGATCCTTCGGACCGGAGGAACCCCTCCTTGTCCGCATCTAGAATAGCAACCAACGAGACTTCAGGCAGGTCGAGCCCCTCTCGCAAGAGGTTGATGCCCACAACAACATCGTGAACACCCATGCGCAAATCGCGCAGAATCTCCACGCGCTCGAAGGTATCGATCTCACTGTGGAGGTAATGCGTGCGAATACCAAGTTCCTTGAGGTGATCGCTCAAATCCTCGGCCATGCGCTTGGTGAGCGTGGTTACCAGCGCACGCTCGCCGCGTTCGATCCGGGCGTTGATTTCACCAACAAGGTCATCGATCTGTCCCTTGCTGGGCCGCACGCTGATCTCCGGATCAAGCAGGCCAGTTGGGCGAATCACCTGGCTTACCACCTGCTCGCTGTGTTCCATCTCATACGGGCCCGGTGTGGCCGAGACGAACACCGCCTGGTTGATCATGCCCTCGAACTCGTTAAACGTAAGCGGTCGGTTCTCGCGGGCACTCGGCAGGCGGAACCCGTGCTCCACCAGCACGTCCTTACGGCTCCGGTCACCACCAAACATGCCGCGTACCTGCGGCAATGTGATATGGCTCTCGTCCACGAGCATCAGGTAGTCCTCGGGGAAGTAATCGAGCAGTGTGCTTGGCTGATCGCCAAACTGCCGACGCGAGAGGTGCATTGAGTAGTTCTCGATACCCGCGCAGTACCCGGCTTCTGTCATCATTTCGATGTCATATGCCGTGCGTTGCTTCAGTCGGGCTGCCTCCAGTACCTTGCCGTCGGCTTCCAGTTCCTTCAGCCGGTCCTCCAGCTCGGACTGAATATCCCGAACGGCCACCTTCAGCAGATCATCTGTGGTGACAAAGTGTTTGGCCGGATAGATTGCGATGTCATCGCGCTCCGCGAGGATCTCCCCGGTGAGCGGGTCGACATCGACAATGCGATCCACCTCATCGCCGAAGAACTCGATACGAACAGCGATCTCTTCATATGAAGGGAAGACCTCCAACGTGTCGCCCCGCACCCGGAATGATCCGCGCACGAGCGTCATGTCGTTGCGGTCGTACTGGATATCAACAAGCTGCCGCAGCACCCTGTCCCGTCGCGTCTCCTGGCCGCGCATCAAGTGGACCATTGTCTTGGCGTACTCTTCTGGAGTACCAAGACCGAAGATGCACGAAACCGACGCCACAATCAGCGTATCGCGCCGTGTGAGCAGCGCTCGCGTGGCCGCGTGGCGAAGCTTGTCGATTTCTTCATTGATGTCCGCATCCTTCTCGATGAAGGTGTCTGTGCGGGCTACGTAGGCTTCTGGCTGGTAGTAATCGTAGTAAGAGACAAAGTATTCGACCGCGTTATTGGGGAAGAACTCTTTGAACTCGCTGTAGAGCTGGGCTGCCAGTGTCTTGTTATGTGCAAGCACCAGCGTTGGGCGATTCACCTCTTCAATGATGTTCGCCATGGTGAACGTCTTGCCCGATCCCGTTACGCCAAGCAGCGTTTGGAAGCGATCTCCGCGCTCCAGGCCCGTCACGAGTTGGTTGATAGCATTTGGTTGATCGCCCGTTGGGCGCAGATCGGAGACGATCTTGAAGTTCGGCATTTGGTCTCCTGTAGGTTTGGAATCAGATCATTTGTTCGATTATAGCCGATTCCGTCAACTGGTCGTCGGCTCGTCCTCGTTATGAGTATCGCCGTCATCCTGGTCAGTTTCTGACCCCGTTTCGGGCTCTGCCTCATCGTGTTCAGGCAGCGGCACGGAATCGGCGATTCCCTGGCTTGGTTGCCAGATATTGGCGTCGATCTTGTAGATATTGCGCTCGTCCTCACCGATGCCCATGATCTCGTCGATGTGCCGAACCGCCCAGCGCTGACCGGAGAAGGGGAGGCGCGACATCGCATCGTTACGATCAAACCAGCCCGCATCGCGGTATTCGGCACTTAGCCGCACCGGCGCCTGCGATTTCACCGTGACGGCGAAAACGGGGGAAAGCACCATCGCATCCCGGCCTTCGTCATAGAACTGGTTGATATAATCGGCGGAATAGATTGTGTCCACCTCCAGGTCCACGGCCTCGTTCACAACCTGCTTTACCGTCTGCAGCGTTGTATCGCCCATGTGAATCTGGCTATGAAATGCCTGCCAGGTGTTGCCCAGGCTCACCTCGGGCTTGCGTTGTAATAGCAGGAACTGCACCCGCGCGTTCAGGCGGCGGAAAACGTAGACGTCAACGATATCGGACACAACTCGAGGCATGCAGCGGGCTCCGTGGGCGTGTTAGCGGCGGCGGTCGAAATAGCGCTTGAGCGAATCTACAGGATGGCGAGAGACGGCATCTTTCGCCTTCGAGACGTAAGGACGTCCACGCCAGTACTTCACATCTGGCTGATCCGACTCCCTTGCGGCCCCGAGGCGCTTGATGCCCGGCCACCAGAGCGCACCTACGGCCCAGGCCACGAACACCAGTGCCAGCAATGGCGAGAATCCGCTCACCAGGCGCGCAATGATCGCCATGACAAACGCCATCAGCAGCGGCATCCTCGTGAGTGGATACCAGAGGTCACTCAATACTTCACGAGCATCGCCAATGGCTTTGGCACCCTTGGTTTTCGGCGCGTTGGGATGGGAACTGAACTTGATCGGTTCTCGTGGTCGCTCTTTGGATTTCTTGGTCAGAATTTCCTCGAGTTCGCGATCGAGTTTGGATTTCTGCTTGTCTGACATGATCACGACTCCTTTCTCTTGGCATCTTGCCCAGCAACTCATGATACTGTATTAGGCGGCTTGCACGCGCCAAAAGGAGTTTCGAGTTAGCTATGCATCATAACCATTCTCACTGGGGAGAATACCGAATCAACATCATTGATGAGCACGGCACCACCAGCCTGCTCTCACCTGCACATGGTCCGAAAATGCTTACGGCAATGGCCGGACTGGAGTTTGATGCCACCAAGGATATGCTGCTCGCCGTCTCGGCCCTGGATTCGTACTGGATATGGCAGGTGCAATCGCAGCTCGCGATGTTCGATGAGTTTAATATCGATGAGGTCCACGAGGACTGGGTCGAGATGATTGAGCGAGGCGATTCCGCCGTGCACCCAACCTTTCGCGTCATAGATCCGATGACACGTGCCCGCAGCCTGCAGCCAGGCAGCCTCGGCCTGATTGTGTTCAACCTGCGGGAGCATCGCATTATTCAGGTGCAAAACAATGGGGATGAGCTGGAGCGCGAAGGCGCCGGTCGGTATCGCGATAACGGCCGTCCGCAGGGTCACATGTACAGCTACAGCCTGCCCAGGAACTGGAGCCTTGTGCCGTAGCAGGTGAGAGGCCGGGGTTCGATTGGCGCGGTGCTCAGTGTTATCGAGTGAGGAGCCCGCGATCCAGCGCTACCGTCACCGCTGCCGTTCGATCGTTCACATCCAGCTTCCGGAATACATGAATCAGGTGCGTCTTTACCGTGGCCGGGCTCACATGCAGCTCAGTTGCGATCTCTTTATTGCTGTAGCCATCCGCGACCAATCGCAATACTTCCAGTTCTCGCGAGCTCAACTTCTCGGCTTTCGTACTATGTAGCGACTTCATTACCTGCGTTGCAACGGAAGGGGCGAGCCAGGTACCGCCTGCGCTTGTCGCATTAATTGCGCGCACCAGGTCCTCCAGCGTTGTGTCTTTCAACAGGTACCCGTTCGCACCTGCCTCGGTGGCGCGCAAGATATCGGCATCGGTGTCATAGGTCGTGAGCACCAAAATACCAACGGTGTTCCCCTCGGATCGCAACTTTCGGATCAGCTCCGGACCATCCATCACCGGCATGCGCAGGTCCAGCAGGATAACGTCCGGATTCACGCGTTCAATCAGCCCGGCAGCCTCAAGCCCATTCGCCGCTTCTCCGGCAATCTCAATCCCGTCGGATTGGGCCAACATTCCGGCTATTCCTGCTCTTACGATAGGGTGGTCATCTACCAACACAACGCGTATGCTCATGCCTCATCTCCAGTCGGGAAGGCGATGGTGATTGATGTCCCTTCACCTGGAGTGGATTCCAGCGCAAAAGAGCCGCCTACGGATTCCACCCGGGATTCCATCGTGCTCAGCCCCAGGTGGTAACCGTTTGCTCCGGCATCAATAGATTCCGGATTGAAGCCGATTCCATCGTCTGAAATATCCATCAGCACCTCGTCCTCCAGCCAGGTGAGGCGCACGTCCGCCTGCCTGGCCTTCGCATGCTTGTCGATGTTCCGCAGCGATTCCTGGAGCGCTCGCACCAGCACCGATTCCTGGGGTGGGGTCAGTTGAGACGCCGTTCCTTCAGTTACGAATGTCGATGAGATGGTTGAGGTCGCGTCCCATTCCTTCACAATCGCCTGCAATACATCGGTGAGTGACCTGCCCAGCAACACATCTGGCTGCATGGTGGAAAGCATGGCACGGGAGTCGGAGAGACCGCGCTGGGCCGCCGTGACCGCGTGGGTCAAATGCTGCCGGCTGATCGTTGTATCCGTACCATCCAGTTCGTTTACAGCGCGGAGATTGGTGATGATGCTGGCGAAATGCTGGGCGATGGTGTCGTGGATCTCCCCGGCCATGCGACGACGCTCCTGCTCCACACCTGCCTCACGCTCCTTTTCGATGAGCGATTGTTGTGTCCGCTTCAGCTCGGCCACCAGTGCCTTGTTGCGTTCGGCCTCAACCTGGAATGCCTCAATGTACCGTGCCATCATACCGGAGAATCCCAGCAGCACGATCAGCAGACCTGCCGCCACAAGCGTGTCCATATTGAACCCGATATTTGAGCCCACGGTGCCAAACGCCCACTGTGTGGCGATGGTGAGGACGAACGCGTAGACGATGGCATATTTCGTCTGCAGGTATGCGAAGCCGAACCAGTAGATCGCAAAGAGGAGCAGGGCGCTCGATTCCCACAGGCGAATGGCGACCGTGATGCCGGCCACATTGCCAAGCAGGTAAACGATGGCGTGCGTATCTGACTTAATGTTTTGCCACTGGCCAAAGAACCAGAACCACAGCGCCATCGTAATGACGATGCCCACTACAATAAGCGTCCGGCCTGTACTCAGGCTGCTATCAAGCGACGCCCCGACAATGACCGCCAGGGTCAAGGCTGCGAACACCAGGAGGAAGCGACGATAGAACGCATCATACATATCCTCGCCATTGGCGCTGGTTCCCATACCAGCCCTGGTAATTCGCTTCCGTGGTTCTGTTGCTACTCCCACTGGAATATCCTCGACGAAATGGCCGCACATACCAGTCCAATTGTGAGCAGGTACACCAGAGACCACCAGTTAACCGGATCGCCCCACCACACATCCTTGATGAGATTAATCACCT
>CAZGML010000011.1:0-24548 GCA_964526965.1 uncultured Sphaerobacteraceae bacterium
ACCACGCGGAACTCCACCTCAACCATTTCGTCGCCATCGAACTCTTCGCCGGTGGGGAGTTCGTCCATATAAATGTTGTAGGTGTCCATGCATAGCCTCCGCTGGTACCATCACGGTCATGCTGCCCAAATCGGCACGTACTTACAGGGACGATCCCTGCTGCACCGCCACTACAGCAATCTACGGGCATGGTACCAGATAAAACGGGCATTTCGTTTAGAATTCGCAGCAGATTTGGATTATTGCTGCATAGCGGGATCGATTAATGAAGAATTCTACATCTCGAGTCACCAGAAGGTCGGCAACGCTCGCGGGCTTGTCTTTACCATTGGGCCTTGCTGCCTGTGGAAGCGAAGAGGATCCCGGTGCACCAGATGCGACACCCACGGAAATTCCCACACAGGCACCGCCAACGCCAACGCAGGAGCCAGTTTCATCGCCCGTCGCCGGATACCAGGACAAAGGACGCTGGGCTGGCCGCACGCTGACGATTGCGACGGCAGGGGTCGCAGAGTTTCTGGACGACCTCAGTGCGAGTTTTTTCGACGCATTTGAGGAAGATACTGATTGTGTTGTTGAACATGTCCCGTTTGGTCGAGAAGGCGTGGAAAGTGTGCTCTCGCAAGTGGAGAGCGGCAATATCCAATGGGACGTGGTGCTGATGCCGACGAACCAGGTGCTGGAGCTCAGTAACCTCGGCGTTCTTACGGCGATTGATTACGACATCGTGAACGGAGATAACCTCTATCCGGAACTGATGATGCAGCATGGTGTCGGTGCGATGTTGTACTCAACAACAATGGTCTATTCGGTGACTGCCGAGAATCCGCCTCAGACCTGGGCAGACTTCTGGGATCTCAGCCTCTTCGATGGAACTCGCGCCTTGCGGCGATCTCCCGTTGGCACGCTGGAGTTCGCCTTGCTTGCCGATGGTGTTGATAAGGATGAGCTCTATCCGCTGGATGTCGAACGCGCCTTTGCCGTACTGGAGTCGATTCGGGAAGCGACAATCTTCTACGAGGACAGTAAGCAGCCCGTAGAACTGGTAAGTTCCGGCCAGGTCGGGCTTGCGAGCTCGTGGACCGTGCGCACAAACCTGCCGGATGTCGCTTCGCTTGTTCATCCGCAGTGGAATGAAGGCATGATCAGCGCCGATGCCTGGGTAACGCCTCGTGGATCAGAGAACGCAGATGTAGCGATGAGCTTCATCAACTACGCGACTCGTGCGGTTCCCACGGCGAACTTTAGTGGTCGGCAACCGTTTGGCCCGGTGAACAAGGATGCACTGGAACTGATGCGCGACGATATCATGGAATCCTTGCCAAACGCGCCGCAGAACCTGGAGGTTCAGTTTTTTGAGAACTGGAGCTACTGGCGGGATCAGCGTGAAAGCCTGGAACAGCAATTCGAGGAGTGGTTGCTCAATCCGCCTGAAGCAACGCCTGAAGAAGAGTCGAGTCGAAACCAAACTCGTCGATAAACCGCTATAGTTGCAAGAGTATTTTTTACGCGCGCCATCGAAAGGACCACTATGCGAAATCGCACGATTCTCTCAACCGTGTTGACAACTGTCCTTATGTTCTCCCTGATCCAGGGCGCCATTGCGCAGATGCCAGAGTCCACCGATGTGCGGGCCAGTGCAGCAGCCATGACGCTCACTTCAGAGCAGCTACCCACCGGGTTTCAGTTGACAGGTGAAACGTTTTTACCGTTGCCAGACAGTTCGGTAGTAGAAGGTGTAACGGCCCATTATGTGAGCGTGTACACCAATACTGACTCAGGACAGCAGATCCGCAGCTATGTTTACCTTTTCGAGGAGGAGGAGCAAGCCCCGGCCGGCATGGAAGCATTGAATGCTGGAAATCCGGAGACCCTTTCCGGCGAGGATGTTGAGGTTGGTGGCGAGAGTGCCACGCTTATAACTGGCACGTACGAAGCTCCCGATGGCAGCGCGATTGGCACCGCTGATGTGACATTTGTGCGCGGTAACACGGTTGCGGGAGTTGCCGTCGACAATCCGGACGGCTCCGAGCCGGACGGTGGGCTCGCGACTGATCTGTCCGGCTTGATGGATGAACGCGTGCAGCAGGTTCAGGCCGGGGACGCACAGGTCGATCTCAATCAGCCAGCAACGGTTGTGCCGATTGCAGACGGCGCCACACTCGTACAGGCAGGTTACCTGAGCGCGGTTGAAGGCGAATCAGTTTATGGCACACAGGGCACTGCGCTAAGTGAACTGCAGAGTTCCTGGGTGCAAACCGTTGCTTATGGCGAGGAGGGTGCTGAGCCGCGGGTGACAATTGGCGTCACCAGCTTTGCGTCTGCAGATGATGCGGCGCAGGTCGTTGAACAGGCAGATAGTACATTCCAGCCACTTTCCGACCAGGAAGTAGTTGAGGGTGTTGAACTCGACGGCGCAGAATCCGTTGTTGCGTACATCTACACGAGTCGAACAGGTAGCATCGCCGAGCAGGAGAGTTATCGGCTCATCTTCTCGCAGGGCGAGACGGTGACAGTCGTCGACGTACAGGGAGCGGCTGATACCGAAACGGCCACCTCTGCTGCGAGCGCTATCGCCGAAAGCCAGCTGACATGCCAAACCGGCGGCGAATGTGAGCGACCGGTCGCCCCGGGCGTTATCCCGGGTGAATAATCGCCTCCACCAATAGAAAAACAAACAGTGCCGGATCATTTCGATCCGGCACTGTTGCTATTCGCCGTCTTCACTTTCATCCGGGGTGGATTCTGGCGTGCTGTTAATAAGATCCCAGGTATGGGTGGCCTGCATATCGCTAATCACGCTTTCGCGCTGGGCGTCATCCTGTTTCCCGCGTTCGGCTTCTGGCGCCGAGCCGGTGGTGCAGCCCACCAGCAGTGCTATCGATAACATGATCGACGCGAGCATGGCCTGTATACGGCGATTAGTCACCGGCCTTTTCGACATCGTGCTGTTCAGAAGGGGATCGGTAGGTGCCGAACGCTTCCTGGTATTCATCGGCTACATCCATGGCGGATTTGTGGACGTAAATCCGCGTGGTTTGAGGGCTCGCGTGCCCCAGTATCGTTTGAACGGTGCTCTCGCGGACGCGACGACGCACAAGCTCAGTGGCGAGTCCATGTCGGAAACTGTGCGGCGTGATATCGCTTTCGATACCGATTTCGTTACAGAGCTCCGCGACGATGTGCTCCACGGTTCGTGGGCTGATCGCCTTGCCGGGAACGCCGTGACGGTCACGCCCACTAAACGCAGGGAGTGTACCCGATCCACGGGGTTCGTCGCCGCGCGCCTGCCAGTACGCCGTCAGTACGCGGGCCGTTTCCGCATCGAAATGAACAGTGCGGCTCTTACCACCCTTGGCCCGGTAGACACTGGCTGTTCCATTATCCAGGTCGATATCCCGACGTCGCAAGGCACAGAGCTCACTCACACGCACGCCGGTGCGATACATGAAGAGGATCATGGCCCGTACTTTCAGGCGGCGAAGTTCGTGTAGTGGTTTCTCTTCCCGCGGACCCGACAGCACATACTCGACGATCGTATCGAGGTCGCTGAGTTTCACATCCGGGGGAGGGGGCGTGAAGCGCGGCATCATCGCTGCCAGGCGGACGCGAATTCGGTCCGTCGGCAGGTTTGGATGATGATCGTACGCGCTCAACCAGCCACAGAACTTCCGCACGGCAGCAAGGTTGTTTTGGGCGGTGCGCATCGCACTGACCTCTTCTGGCGTACGCACGTCTTCCGGCAGGATCAGTGAGGCGAAATCGGTAATGTGATTGACTTCGATCGTCTCGACAGATGCCGTCTCGGGATCAATCCCCTCATTCTTCGCGAGATGCTGAATGAACTTGCTAACTCCCTGGCGATACGTCCGTTTGCTGCGCGGAGCCAGCCGCAGGTCGGCGAAAAAGACTTCTTCTGCTGTGGAAATTGTCATGGTGGAGTCGGACAACTGTGACCTCCTGTCCATCGATAGCTATGTACGTACATTATTATACGCAGATCGCGACGATTAAACAGGCCTGCATCGTCTGTCAGTCACAGAGTGCCTACTGAATTATGAAATGAGGCCGCGAGACCGCGCGAGTTTCACGGCATCACCTCGTCGGTTGGTTCCGAGCTTGTCATAGATGTTTGCAAGATGGTTTTTCACAGTTGAGATCGATATAAACAGTTCTGCCGCGATCTCCTTGTTTGAGAGCGAGCGTGATACCATTTCCAACACCTCAACTTCGCGAGATGAAAGGCGTGTGCCTGTGTTGTATTGTGCTACATCGTGGGTGGGAGGCGAGCTTGTAAACTCCCTCATCTTTCTTACATCTTCTGTTCGAACGAGGAACGCGGCCTGATAGCCGGAATTGCCCGCTGCTTCCTGGGCGTTCCGCACAGATTGGTGCCACAAATCTGGCTCGCCGCTGTGGTGATAGATATGCGCCATGATGGCATTTGCACGTACCACGTAATAGGTGTGACTACGCTCCTGCGCATCCTGCAGAACAGATTGCGCCAGGGAAATCGCCTCATCCATATTTCCCTGGGCAAAGACCAGTAAAGCGCGGATCAGGTCCGGGTGTGGATCAGCAAAGTTTTTGGGACGGGCTATGTCCCCTGGTGAAACACTGTTGACCAGAAAGTCAGCAGATTCAATATCTGATTCATCGAGAGCGATACTGGCAAGCGCGAATATCTCTCTTGTGTATTGGTCGAATCGCAAGCGTGTAGGTAATTTGGGGTTGGTGAGGAAATCTTTGGCAATGTGGTATTCACCCTTGATGCGCGCCAGGTTTGCCCGAACGAGGCGATAGTGGTGATCTTGTGAGTAGAATTTATCGAGCGAACCACTGGCTGCATTCAGCAACTCCTCCGCAGCATCCAGGTTTAGCCTTTCAATTTCTATCTGTGCCTGCAGCAGGCGATACCTGGTAGTGAGCAAAGAACTGGATTGGGAGAGTGAATGTATTTGCTGGCCAGCCAATGAGTACGCGTCGTTCATAAGGCCTTGTGTACACATCCAGGCGTAACTGATTGGACTCGCGTTGTTATGCCACCATCTGGAGGGGTGGGGGGTGAATGTGGACTCGAAGTTTGCCACTGCTGACCATCGTGTGGCTTCTGGCCAGTCACCTTTCAAGGAGTTTGCTAACGACGCCGTTCCGGCCGCCCACATACGCTGCGCATGAACATGTTCTGGAAAGGTGTTGTACGCCGATGTGCTCAATTCGACTGCTGCATCTGCATGGTTGAGCATATTCATATTCCACGATTGCAACAGTTCTGCCCGGGCCCGCACCACCGGATTTGCTGACTCCAGCCAATCTGGCAAGCAGCGCTCCGAGATGCTTCTTGACTGCGCCCATTGATCTTTTTCGACCAGTGCGTGCACGTACCAGTAAGTGAGATCAGGATCCTGAGTCAAGACATCCAGAGGCAGGTGCCTGAGGATTCCATGGATTTCAGACCATGACTCTACTTCCGCAAGTTTTGTGCAGGGGGACTTGAGCGCCATGAGTAG
Organism: uncultured Sphaerobacteraceae bacterium; assembly: GCA_964526965.1. Lineage (GTDB taxonomy): Bacteria > Chloroflexota > Chloroflexia > Thermomicrobiales > UBA6265 > UBA6265. Next base: position 5,511 of record CAZGML010000011.1, read on the forward strand.
CTCTGTTGAAAGTTCCTGTTCTGCAGCAAGTTGGCTCGCGAAGTCGAACATTTCCTGATTCACGTACCAGTTGAGAGCAATGGTCAGCAATTCATTCAGACTCTCTTCAGACATTGAGAGACGTGTGAGATGCCTGAGCGCTGCTTTCATGGTTGGTGCGAGAGCCAGGCCTTCTTTTGAGGCGGCATATTGCAAGAGTGGCAACTGAGAAATCAATGATGGGATTGCATTATGGGGAATATTAAAGTGATCAAACCAACCCTCCCAGATTTCTCGGTGGATACAGGGCAGATTTGCACTGGCAAGCATGATTTGAAGAACAGGTGGTCGTTGATCCATTAGCAAGTCGTTCAGGACGGAGCTCCTGAACGCCGCGGGACTGATCGTAGTGCCGCCGTACCCGTGCAGGGAAACCAGCATGCCAGATATCCAGCCACCGGATTCGATTCTTGCCGCCTCAACCTGCTCAGCAGTAGCAGTACCAAATATCCCGATTTGATGGGCAGCAGCTGATTCAGTTGGATCGAACTCCAATGCCTCTGGCAGCACGAGCCGCACTGGCCACACCGATCTCAGTTTCCCCAGGACGCTTGCATCGATGGTTCGGGAGATGAATAAACCATGGTCTATCCGCGGCTGGAATTCAGATGTTTCAAGCAATTCCAGGAGTATGACAACGTTCGGACGGCGAATGTGATGCAGGTCGTCGAGGATAAAAGAGCGTTGCCCTTCCTGGGAAAGTGCCATAACTCTCTCGAGGTGACTGGAGATTTCGGAAATGGAAGTGTCATCTTCGTGACGCGAGCAGACGTTCAGTAAATCTCGCAACGCGGTACCGAAGTCATCCGGGGGGTGTAGGCGACTTTCGGGAGAAAAGGGCTGGGCAGAGGCTGAAATATATTGGACCTCTGTATGCTGACTTTGGGCCCACTGAAGCGCGACAGTCGTTTTGCCCGCACCAAAGGGAGCAACCATCCAGCTCAATCTATTGAGACGTGGATGGCGATCGAGAATCGATAGCACTCGGGGCCGTTCAACAAGGGGTTCCTTGAGGTTCGACGTATCCGGTTTTAGTGTTGTAGCACGAAACAACTCTATTGCGCTCTCTCCTCACGTCGTCATGAGCCATTGTCCCTGTCTGTCTGCATCCAGTAACCTGGACTGCCGGGAGACGAACATGACTGTACCGGATTGATTTCCGGCTGGACGACACGCTGTGGCTCAATATGAAAATTGAACGTCACCAGGCAACGCATTAGACCTACATGATTATCCCACAGTCCTCACACGGTACTACGGTGCTGCCACGTTGTCTTATGCATGTCCTCGAAAAAGTACTACGCATGAAGTGGGCCGGCCATCGAGTACCACATCATGAGTAGTACTTTGTTATTTCAACGAATGAGCCTTTTCTGGGCAGAAATAAGGATGAATGTCGACACCCGGTCAATCACACTTATGACCTGATGGGGAGCCGTCATAGCCGCTACAAAGGCCTCGTGTGCGAACAGCACATTGAAATCCCTGTAACGGCAAGGAAATGTTGAGCGCTCGAACTCAGGATGGGATTCCGAGACTTCAATCTAATCATGTGAGTGCGTGAGATCAGCCTGAGCTTACAGGTTGATTTGACTTGTTCATTTGGGAGTGATTGAGGGTCAGGTCCTTATTTTGTAAGGCGCTTCCAAGGTTAGCTGCATCGGGTGGACTACTTTTTGAACCGGCCCGAACACGTACAGGAGATGGTATGCGTAAGAGATTAAGGTTATTCCTCGCGCCCACATTGACAATGCTGCTTGTGTTGCAGTCATTGATGCCAGGCGTTTGGGCCGAGAACGAGCAGATGGTGGAAAACGCAGAAGTCGCTGCGCCCACTGAGGTTATTGAAACACCGGCTCAGGATCCGCCTGCAGTTGATCCGCCGTCCGAGCCGGAACCGACTGAAGAACCGGCACCGACCGAGGTTCCCGTAGAGCCTGAGCCGACTGCAGAGCCTGAGACTGTCTATGTCTCGCTTGCTGATCCCCTACGCGATGAGACCAGGTTCAAGAACGCGACCTGCGACAGCACGCCTTTCCTGAACTTGAACCCACTGCGCGAGCTTCCTCAGGTTGAAAAAGTTGATGTAGCCGACCAGTGGGGCAACGTTATTCATCACTTCGACCTGAGTGTCGCTGCTGGAACCACCGTGTTTATCAAGCTGACGTTCTGGGATTACCACGCGCTTGATGGTGCGAACAGCTTCCACGAATGGAGTGCTGGCCCTGGTGAACGCGAAGCAATGCTGAAGGTTGAGTTTGCTCCCTCTCCAACCGAAGAGGACTGCACAAGCCGTCTCGCACTTGCCGATCCGATGGTCACCGTGGACGAGATGGGCGACGCTGATCCAGTGGTCGAAACCGATCACATTGTTGCTGTCGTTGGCGTGCAGAGCGTCGCCGTTGAAGGTGATGTTGTTGCAGGCAACGATGTGGTCGTGCGTGTCGTGTTCGAGCATCGCAACGCGCTCGACACTTCTGTCGATTCCGGTTGGCAGGAAGATGCCAACGGTGACGCGATCTTTTCCCTCTCGATCCCTGATGACGATGTAGCCGAAGAAGAGGGCGATTCCGAAGACAAGGCAACCGACGAAGGCGATGAGGCCGGAAATCAGAACGACGACACACCGGGAGCGCCTGAGCCAGAGATCCCAGCCACGCCAGAAACTGAACTACCGGCCACACCGGAATCCGACGAGCTGACCCAGGTCGTGCTCCCGGCTCCGGAAACGCTTGTTAACGAAGAAGACGGTGAAGAGCCACAAGTCGATACAACAGCGATTGAGAACATCGAAGGTGTCGAGCTCGTCACAGTCGAAGAGACTGATACGGCTGCCGATGGCACGTCCCTGATGACGGCCAATGCTGATCAGAGCGAGCTCGAAGTTGTCGAGATCGAAGTCACCTTTGAAGAAGATTCCACGCTCGACGAAGACGCCAGCCCGGATTGGGAACTGCGCGAAAGCGGCACTGCATTCGCCACCCTACAGATGCCGGCCAATGGATCCGGTTTCCAGATACAGCAAGTGACAGATCTCCAGCCAGGCATAACTGGTCTCGAAGTTCAGATTAACAGCCCGGACGAAGATAACCCTGACATGGTTTCTGGGGTCACTGATGGCGACGATTCTATTAACATTCGGCTGACGTATAACGTTATCGAACCTGACGATGGGGTGGGTATCAATCCCGAAGATGGCTTTAGCTTCTTTATCGAGGGGTTTGCGGAACTAAACTATTCGATTCCTGAGAGCGATCCCCTCTATTTGCTAGACCTTAATGGCAACGCTGTTGGTGTGGCCTGGATCGACGCGGACGGAACGGGCCACGTAAGATTCACCGACGAAGTCTACGACCAGAACGGGGATGCGCCACCAGGAGTCTCGGGTGAGATCTGGATTGACGGAATCACCGATTGGGCTGCCGATGTTCAGTTGGTGGAAGAAGAGAATGAGATCGACTTCTCGGTCAATACGCCAACGGGGCCTGCTGAAGGTCGGGTAATCGTGCCAGGCAGCCCTGCTCCTGAGCCGGGCGAGCCGGGTATTACCCCTACCAAGAGTGGCGGGTTCGTTAATGGTGATGAAGGCCGCGTCATCCATGATGGGGCAATCGAATGGACCATCCGTGCCCCTGCAGGTGGACCCACTTCACAAGTGGTGTTGACCGACACCGTACCGGAAGGTGCAAATTGGCGGTTTGCTTGTGATGATAATGGTGCAGATTTCGACCTCGTAGGCGTCGATTCAGTCGAAGAGGGTGCGGACGGTATTGAAGTCGTTTGTACTCCAACTGAAATCACCATCACCATTTCGGACTATGAGGCCCCGTCGGTCGACGAGACACCGGGTGTCATCGTACGAGCCGATGTTGTGGACACAATCAATACGGGTGACGAACCGCATCTTGAGCATCTGGTCTTCAATAACACGGTTACTTCCGTCACATACGATGAGAATGGCGATCCGATAAATCCGGAGGGCACCAATGCCCGTGCCTCTCTCACCCAACGACAGATCGGTACAGGCGCGGATCCAGCCAAGTGGGGAGAGTGGAATGTTGACGACCAGGCGCGCAACCGAGCGCCAGGGGTACCATCCGAGCCAGGTGCAATTTCCTGGTTCATTCAGGTACCGTCAGGTCCTTCCAATGGTGTAGTGCTCACTGATGTGCAACTTGAGGGATGGACATTCGACTGCAATACCTCGCTACCAAATGCCGGCGTTTCACAAGCAGGTGGGGTCGATGTCGACTGGTCAGCCAGCTGTGAAAATGGCACTGTTACGATCACAGTCGGAGCGTATGACGCCTTCCTGCCCGGTGAATTGCCGGTCTTCAAGATCGAAGGCACGGTCACGGCTTCGCAGCCCGATCCAGATCAATTCCCGCGTCGCCCCATCGATCCGTTGAACAATACGGTGACCTCCTTGTTTTCACCGCGAGACGGCAGCGCACCTGTCGAAGGATCGGCAAGGGACCAAATCGTTCAGACGGTACCGCCTGCTCCAGATGTGGTTCCAGAAAAGAGCGGTGGCTTCGTCTACCGCGATAACGGAATGATCCGTACTGAGAATGCAATCGAGTGGGAAATCGCATTGCCGGCAGGACCGAACGGCGCAGTTGAGCTGACTGATCCGGTTCCCGCAGGAGAGGGTTGGGAGTTCTCCTGCCCACCGGTGAGCGTGGATGTTTCCGGAGTGACATTCTGGTCACCAGAAGATGCGGAGCTTACTGATGTTGTCTGTGAAGCGGACGAACTCTTTGTAACCTTTCCGAACGGCTATGAATCTGGCCAGCCAGTAATCACAGTTAACGCAAACGTCACTGCTGAATTCGAAGATGGTGCCACTTATTCCAATACCGCATACACACGGGTGTTGGACTATCTGGTGGACGAAGACTGGGGCGACGAAGGTTGGAGCGAAGGCGAACATACCCACTCTGACGAGCAGACGTTGTTCCAGGGTGGTACGGGTACACGCGCCGAGCGCGGCTTGTTCCAGGTTTCGATTGGTGATTTTGTCTGGTACGACTTCGATGGTGATGGCCGACAAAGCGAAGGCGAGCCTGGCGTTCCGGGTATCACAGTGACCCTCATCGACATTTCGGGTGAGGAAGAGGATCAAACTTTCGTCACAACCGAAAACGGCTATTATTGGTTCACTGGACTCGATTCGGACAACCAGTATCGACTTGAGTTTGAGCTACCAACTACGGGACCTGCGGGTACCGAGTTCGAAAATCAGACCGGATGGATCTGGACCACACCGAACGTTGATGGCGATAATGTCAACTCCAACGCTCCCGATGACTGGAACAATAACAATTCGAACGTTGATGAAAATGGTGTGATCGAATTCTGGTCGCCAACCATTGGCTATAACCGCGAAGGTCCTGAAATCACGGACCAGCCAACGCTGGACGCGGGCGTCAGACCTGGCGTGTCTGTAGGTGACTACGTCTGGTACGACACCAGCCGAGACGGTATTCAGGATGACGATGAGGAGCCGGCCCCGAACATCTCGGTCACCCTCGTGCGCGTAGACGGCAGTGAGCCGAATCGCTCAACTGCAACGAACGACGAAGGCTGGTACTGGTTTACTGACCTCGTGCCAGGAGCTGAATATCGCCTCGATTTCGAGCGACCGCAGAATTATCTCTGGACCGAGCAAAGCACGGATCCGGCCACAACAGACACGTCCAAGGTCAATGAAGAGGGTTCAGTTACCTTCACCGCACCGGCTACTGGTGACAACGAGCCCGGTGGTGATGGGGCCACTGACAACTCGCGACTCGACGCCGGTCTGATCCCGGTGGTCTCCATCGGCGACCGCGTCTGGTACGACTGGAACGACAACGGAATTCAGGACGACGGCGAAGCCGGTGTCCCGAACACGGTCGTCACCCTCTACGAAGAAGACGGCGAAACGGTGGTGGACACCTTCACCACTGGTGACGATGGCTATTACTGGTTCACTGATCTCGATCCCAACACCACCTACCAGGTGCACTTCGCTCCGCCCACAGACTTCGTCTGGAACTGGAGCGAGGCCGGAGTGGGTGAAGACGATACTGTTGACTCCAACGCTGACACCAAAGGCTGGGCCACGGTAACCACACCTGGACCGAGCGGTGAGAATAACGGCGGCGCAGACGCCACTGACGACCCGACCATCGACGCCGGCATCGTTCCGCGCGTCTCCATCGGTGACTACGTCTGGATTGACAACAATCGCGACGGAATCCAGGACGAAGAAGCCAGTTCCGGTGTTGAAGGTGTTGTGGTCGGGCTGATCTTCGACGGCGAGGTCATTGCGACCACGGAAACCAACGCGGAGGGCTACTACTACTTCGACGATCTCCTCGGCAACACCGAGTACTCGCTGCAATTCACACATCCGGAAATCATCGACGGTGCGACTGGCTGGGGCTGGACCATCCAAAACGCCGGTGAAGATCACGAGGATTCTGATGTCGATCAGAACGGCCTGATCGCCTCGGTCACCACACCATGGACTGGTTCCAACGAGACCACTCCCGGCGACGCCGATGATCCGACACTCGATGCCGGCCTCATCCGCGGCGTCTCCGTTGGTGACTATGTTTGGATTGACTCGAATCGTGATGGTGTCCAGAACGACGGCGATGATGCTGGTGTTCCGGGCGTGACCGTAATCCTCTATCTCGATGGAGAAGAGGTCGATCGCACGACAACCGACGAAACCGGCCACTACTGGTTCACCAACCTCATTCCGGAGACCGAATACATGATCGAATTCGTGAAGCCGGTAATCGACGGAAACGCGGGTTACGACTGGACGACACAGGGCGGCCCAGACGATCCCGAGTCTGAACAGTCGGAGATCGACTCCGACGTCGACGAAAACGGCCTGGTGACCTTCACCACGCCGGAAGATGGAATGAACCAGCCTGGCGGCAACGGCGCAACGGATAACCCACGCATCGATGCTGGCCTCGTGCCGGTCGTCTCCATGGGTGACTACGTCTGGATCGACTGGAACCACGACGGCGTTCAGAACGACGGCGATGATGCCGGTGTTCAAGGCGTCACTGTCAACCTCTACCTGAACGGTGAGGAAGTCGATTCAACCGAAACTGATGAAAACGGTTACTACGCGTTCACCTCACTCATTCCGGAAACGGAGTACGAAGTTCAGTTCGTGCTTCCGGACGAAATTGAGGAAGGAACAGCCTGGGAATTCACCGAGCGAAACGCTGGAGATGACATTACTGTCGACTCCAATGTCGATGCCGAAGGCTTGAGCGGCCCGTTTGTGACCGAAGCTCTCGGTGACAACCTTGCGACTCCGGGTAACTCCGACACTCCGTCGATCGACGCCGGTATCGTGCCGCTGGTCTCCATCGGCGACTATGTCTGGATCGACTGGAACCACGACGGCGTTCAGAACGACGGCGACGACGCCGGTGTTGAGGGCGTAACCGTCACGCTGTACCAGATCGTCGACGAAGAGCAGGTGGAAGTTGGTGAAACCCTCACCAACGAAAGCGGCTACTACTCGTTCACAGATCTCGAGCCCGGTGACTACCAGATTCACTTCCAGCTCCCAACTGATGACGATGGCAATGTCCTCGTCCTCGAAACAAGCGGCTGGGATTGGACAGAGCCTGGTGAAGGCGCTGAAGACAGCGATTCCAATGTCATCGACGCGGCCGGCTGGACAGATGTGTTCAGCACACCGCAGACCGGGAACAACTCCGGCGAGCAGGGAGAAGCCGACCAGCCGACGATCGATGCAGGCATCGTGCCGCTCGTGTCCGTTGGTGACTACGTCTGGTTCGACCTCAATCGAGATGGCTTCCAGGATGACGGCGAAACCGGAGTCCCAGGCGTCACCGTGACCCTGCTGGATGCCGATGGCAATCCTGTCGAAGGTGTGCCAAGCACGACAACGAACGACCAGGGCTACTACGCCTTTACCGATCTCCAGCCTGGCGACTATCAGGTACAGTTCGATCTGCCAGAAACCATCAACGAGTTCTCTGGTTGGACGTTCACCGAACAGCAGGCTTCCGACGATAACGAAGCCGAAAACGATTCCAATCCAGACGCATCTGGCCGAACGCCGACGTTCAGCACACCGGAAACCGGTAACAACTCCGGCGATCCGGATAGTGCGGACCAGTCGACAATCGATGCCGGTATCGTTTCCCTCTACTCCGTGGGTGACTATGTCTGGTTCGATGCCAACAATAACGGCATCCAGGATGAAGGCGAACTGCCCGCCGAGGCTGTGCTGGTTACCTTGCTTGACGCCAATGGCGATCAGGTTGGCGAACCAGTAACTACAGACGAGAACGGTCACTACTTCTTCACCGATCTGGTGCCGGGAGAAACCTACACAATCGAGTTCGAAGCCCTGGATGGCTACATCTGGACGCACTCGAACGTCGACACAGAGCCGACTGATGAGTTTGACTCCGACGTCGAAGTCGATCACTACCTGGATTCCACCGGAACGGTGACCTTCACCATTCCTGCGGATGCCCTGGGTGATAACCGGCCGACCCCGGAAGAGAACTACGTTGTCGATATGGCGGATAACCCAACATTCGACGGCGGCCTCGTTCAGCTTGTCAGCGTTGGTGACTACGTCTGGTTCGATTACGACCAGGATGGCGTCCAGAACTCGCATGATCGCGAGTTCCCGGTCGAAAACGTCACCGTGCGTCTCTACGAAGCCGACGGCGAAACGCCGGTAACCGACAGCGAAGGTAACGCTCGCGTAACCACCACTGACGAAAACGGCTTCTACAGCTTCGATAATCTCTTCCCGAATACTGATTACGAAATCGTGTTCGAACTGCCAGAGGACTACGACGGCTGGACCGAACAGGGCGCGGGTGAAGATGAAGCGCTCGATTCGAACGTCGATCCTGACGGACGCATGGAGTTCACAAGCCCGGGCGAAGGCAATAACAGCCCGACTTCTCCCGACAATCCGACGCTCGACGCTGGTCTGGTCATCAACACCGTTTCCATCGGTGACTACGTCTGGTTTGATACGAACCTGGATGGCATTCAGGACGAAGGCGAGCCAGTTGCCGCAGGCATCCCGGTCACGCTGTACAACGCTGATGGATCAGAATTCGGCAGCACGACCACGAACGACAGTGGCTACTACTGGTTCACCGGTCTTGAGCCAAATACGGACTACTACCTGACCTTCGAGGCTCCCGAGAACTTCTCCTGGACACTCGTGGAGCAGGGCGACGACGAGTCGCTGGACTCTAACGTCGTCACTGAGAACCTGTCGGACCGCGAAGGACGAATCGACTTCACTTCGCCACTTTTCGGCGCAAACATGCCGTGGGGCGATGAGTACGATGGCGATGAAATCCTCGCCGACGATCCAACGCTCGATGGCGGCCTCGTGCAGCTCGTCTCTGTAGGTGACTACGTCTGGTTCGATTACGATCAGGATGGCCTCCAGGGCGGCGAAAACGATGGACCTGTGGCGGAAGTGCCAGTGCGACTGCTCGAAGTTGATCCGGAAACCGGTGAAACGACCGAGATTCAGAGCACATCTACAAACGAGAGCGGCTTCTACAGCTTCACGAACCTGTACCCGAACCGTGGTTACATCGTGGAATTCGATATTCCGGAAGGCTACGACGGCTGGACCGATCAGTATCAGGAAACCGGCGAGGACACAGACTGGTCTGACCCGAGCACCTGGAACGAAAACGACTCCAACGTCGATCCGGAAACGAGCCAAATCGAGTTCACCACGCCGCTCACTGGCGAGAATGATGCGACCAACCCGGCCAACAGCACGCTTGATGCTGGCCTGATCATCGAACGAGTCGCTATCGGCGATTTCGTCTGGGATGATGAGAACCGGGATGGCGTTCAGGATCCGGGTGAGCCCGGGGTGCCTGGCGTAACCGTTCGCATCACCGGCCCGGATGGCTTTGAAGATGAAACCGTGACCGACGAACACGGTCGCTACTTCTTCAAGGATCTGTTGCCGGATACCGAGTACGAACTCGAGTTCGAAAAGCCGGATGGCTATGCCGGTTGGACCACCCAGGGCAACCTGGAAGAGGATCCGGACAACCCGATTGACTCAAACGTCGATCCGGATACCGGTACCACAACGGTCATTACTCCTGAATACGGTCACAACATGGTCCGCTCGGATGAGCCGGATGACCCGACAATCGACGCTGGCCTCATTCGCCTGATTTCTGTCGGCGATTACGTCTGGTACGACGCTGACCGCGACGGAATCCAGGGTGACGACGAAACACCAGTTGCTGGTGTGACAGTGACAATCACCGGACCCGACGGATTCACGGCTACCGCTGTCACGGATGAAGATGGCTACTACGGCTTCCAGAACCTGATTCCGGAAACCGAGTACACCATCACGTTCGATCTGCCAGAGGGCTACACCGAATGGACGACACCGGTTGTCGGTGACGATGAAGCTGTCGACAGCAATGTCGATGAGAATGGAAGCTACACCTTCACCACACTGCGCCACGGCAATAACCTGATTGGTCCGAACGAAACGGACGATCCAACCATTGACGCCGGTGTAGTGATCAAGGTCTCGATTGGTGACTTCGTTTGGGACGATGAGAATCGCAATGGCATCCAGGATCCGGGTGAACCGGGCGTGCCTGGTGTGACCGTGATCATCTACGGCCCGGACGGTGAAGAAGTCGATCGCACAACTACAGATGAGGACGGATACTACTCCTTCCCGGATCTGTACCCGGACACCGAGTACGAGCTCGAGTTCGAGAAGCCGGATGGCTACTCTGGCTGGACACCACCAGGTGCTGGTGACGACCCGAGTCGCGACTCAAATGTCAATCCGGAAACCGGACGCACACGAGTCACGACACCGAGCATGGGGAACAACCGAACCGCTCCGGGTGAAGCCGACGACCCGAGTGTCGATGCTGGTCTCGTCCGCCTGATCTCCGTTGGTGATTACGTCTGGTACGACGCCGATCGTGATGGAATCCAGGGTGAAGACGAAGTACCGGTTGCCGGTGTCGCAGTGACGCTCTACGACCCGAGCGGAGGGGTTGTGGCAGAAACCACAACTGATGAGAATGGCTACTACAGCTTCCAGGATCTGATCCCGGAAACGCAGTACACCATTCACTTCACACAGCCAGATGGCTACACCGCCTGGACCACCGCCGGAGCAGGCGACGATCCGGCACTCGATAGCAATGTCGATGCAAACGGCGCCTACACGTTCGTTACACCGCGTCACGGCAATAACCTGGCTGGACCCGGTGAAGCCGATGACCCGACGATCGACGCAGGCCTCGTGATCCTGGTCTCCGTGGGTGACTACGTCTGGTACGACACGAACAGAGACGGTATTCAGGATCCCGGCGAACCGCCGGCAGCTGGAATCGTTGTCCACCTCTACGAGGGTGAACGACTGGTGGGCACCACCACCACGAATGACAACGGGTACTACTTCTTCCAGGATCTCTACCCGAACACCGACTACTTCCTGGTGCTGGAGGCACCAGAAGGATTTGGCTGGACGGTTCAGGGCGCTGGAGACGATCCGATGCTCGATTCCCGTGCGGATGAATTCGGTATCATCCGGTTCACCACACCCGGATCAGGTAACAACCTGGTTGGCCCGGATGTGACCGACATGCCAGAACTCGATGCTGGCCTGGTGGAAATCGAAACAGAGGACCCGGCTGATCCAGCGGACCCGGCAACCCCGGTTCCATCGGATCCGAAGGAAGTTACTGATTCGATCACCACGCTTCCGTCAACCGGTTCTGGTTCGGAAGGCATGGGACACGGCCTGATGCTGGCCGCAATCGCTGGCATGATGCTCGCTGCAGTCGGGCTCCGACTGAACGCTTCCAGGCGTTCCTAGGAAACCACTGCATCGTGCGCGGAAATACCCCGGTAACTACCGGGGTATTTCCGTATTCAGCGGTATAATGCTGCAGGTCTGTTTCGTAAATTTCGCGCAGAGGATTCCATGGATATAGTCGCTCAGCTCCACGCCACACTCGCTCAAACAGTGATGTACTTCTTTTTCATACTCGGGGTGTGGGGAATTATCGAGTATCTGCGCGGAGGTGAGCTCGGCGGCAACATTGGCGGAGCGTTTGTTATCGGCCAGGTGCTGGTATCCGTGCAAGTTCTGCTGGGCGTGGTGATTCTGGCTGGCGGCTTCAGGGTGCAATCGGTGCACTTCCTCTACGGCATCACCGCCATCATCTCGCTGCCATTTGCCTGGAGCTTCATGCGCGCGCGCAATCCACGCCAGGCCCTGATTGTCTACTCGTTAGTGGCGCTCTGGATTTGTGGGCTTGGAATCCGCGGAATCGTTACCGGGGGACACTAAACGGGATGTCTAGATACCCAACGTTAGTTGCCCGCGTGGCTGCTGTGGGGTAAAGGGCTCCAACGTGGCTTCGGGGGTGGTTCTCGGCGAGAACCACGGGTCGAACTTCTGCTTGCGCGGTAATGCGCGCAGATCGAATGCGAGGTCTTCCTGCGCCAGTGCTTCGCTCACCGTTTGCTCCGCAAGCATGTTGATGTTGTTGTGCTCGCTGACGTGCGCAAGGCGGATAACCGGATCTCGATGTTCACGCGAAAGCGCAGACTTAAGCGCTACTCCGCACTCGCTGTTCGCCAGATGCCCAAGGTTTGACCGTACCCGGTTCTGCAGATAGCGAGGGTAGGGGCCGGTGAGGAGCATATGCTCGTCGTAGTTCGCTTCCAGGATGATCAGGTCGCTCGCCTGCAGGTACGGAGTCAGCTCTTCGGTGTAGCTGCCGAGATCGGTGAGGAGCGTTGCGCGGGATCCATCCGGGAACTCCAGCATGAATCCTGTAGGCTCAATGGCATCGTGCATCACGGTTAGAGGATGTACGACGATCTGCCCGAATTTCTCGGGTTGAAATGCCCGGGCGCGTACCCGGTTAGGATGCCGACCGATGCTACGGTTTGCGGTGCCTTCTGTGGCGAAAACGGTGATATCGTCGCGCAAAATCTTGGGCAGGGTGCGAATGTGATCGCTATGTTCGTGCGTGATGCAGATGGTGCTGATATCCGCGACATTGATATCGCGTTCTTTTAATCCAGCCTGGATAGCCCGAATGCCCACGCCGCAGTCGATCATCATCACCTGTGTTCCACACGTCACCAGGAACGCGTTGCCGCTACTGGAACTCCCCAGGCTTTGAACCGAGATTCCGTGATCAATGGTGAAGCGAGATTGTGAAACCGATGACATGAATTCCTGAAATTCCTTGACTGGTGCGCGATTCCACGAACAGTGTGGAGTAGTATTGACTCTGATCGTAGCACGAACGGCCCGAGGCATGTGACCTTTCGGCACGCCCATGGAGTAACTCCCCGAATGAACCGATTCCGACGTCGACCCGCCGAGAATTCTTCCGCAAATCAACCTCCTCCAGGCAACAAAAAACGATTTCAAATCTCCGCAAGCACCAAACGTAGTTTGGTCATACTGCTTATTCTTGCCGCGCTGGTAGTAGTCGCGTTTGTAACGGCACCCTTCTGGGTGAACTGGCTCTGGTTCGGCGACATGGGCTACCAGTCTGTGCTGATGCGAACCTACGGATTCCAGATCATCACGTTCTTCGTGGCCGCGCTGATCTCGGGATTGCTCTTTCTTACCAATATGCGGTTGGCGTTGCGTAATTCGCGTAAGTTCGATGTGGGTGAGGGCGGACAGTTCACGCAATACGGCAACCGGGTCATTGGCTGGATCTCCCTCGGCCTCACGGCGGTGATCGCGTTTATCCTCGGCCGCTACTTCTCCAATCGCTGGGAAGAAGTGATGCTCTTCGTCAATGGAAGAGAGTTTGGCGTTGAGGATCCAACATATGGACGCGATGTCGGATTTTACGTTTTTCAGGTTCCCTTCTTTCGCACGCTCGAAACCACGCTCATCAGCCTGTTGCTAATCACCATCGTGTCGGTGACCATTCTGTACCTGATTCGCATGGGCATGCGGTTTCGGTCCTGGGGTGATGTTCCGATGGTCGCCCTGCGCCATGTCACGGCGCTTATCAGCGCCTTGCTGTTGGTAATGGCGCTGCGATACCTGCTCAACAACTTCGAACTCGTACATAGCTCCCGAGGAGTCGTTTACGGGCCTGGCTTTACCGACTCCAATATCGTGCGTCCGCTGAACTGGATCATGATCGTGATGTCGGCCCTGGCCGGTATTGGGCTGCTCACGGGCTATGTGCTGCGTAACACGAAGGTGCTGCTGGGTATTCTCGGCGTATGGGCACTCGCCAGTTTCGTGTTACACCCGATTCTGCCGATCGCGGTTCAGCGGTTCTTTGTTGAGCCGAGCGAGTTCCGACGCGAGCAGGGCTACATATCCCACAATGTTGATATGACGCGTTCTGGCTTCGATCTCGATAACGTGGATGTCGTCCCTCTATCTGGTCAAGAGCAGTTGGTCCCCAGTGACCTGGATACCGGGCCGGGTGGGGAGCTGGCCAACGTACGCATCTGGGATTACCGTGTTGCTGCGCCGATATACCAGCAAGTACAGACCTTTGTGCCGTTCTACGAGTTCAACGATATCGATGTTGACAGATACCAGATCGATGGAGAACCCGTTCAGGTAATCGTAGGTGTACGTGAAATCAATCTCGACGGACTCGCACCAGGCCGCCAAACGTGGACCAACGAGCGTCTTGTCTACACGCACGGCTATGGCTACGTCATGAGTCCGGTTAGCGGCGTCGGCTCGGACGGTTGGCCCGAGATGTTAGTTAGTGGCGTACCGATGAGCGGACCCGATAGCCTGATGGTCGAGAATCCGGAGGTCTACTTCGGCGAAACCGATCTGCATTGGATCATCCTCTTTACCAACCAGACGGAGATCGCCGGACTCGACGACACCGGCGAGGAAATGGAATCGGACGGTTTCCAGGGCGACGTTTACGGATCGATCAGTCTCGGCAATCCGCTCACACGAGCAATGGCGGCATTAACGCTTGGAGATCGAAACGTTTTCCTGAGTGGGCAGCTCACGGGCGACTCACGCCTGGTTATGCATCGTAACGTGCAGGAACGCGCCGAGAAGATCGCACCGTTCCTGACCTACGATCATGATCCGTACCTGGTAGTGGCCGACGGCAATATGTACTGGATTATGGACGCCTACACCGAATCCAACATGTATCCTCACGCTACGAACTACGACGGACGCAACTACATGCGCAACTCCGTTAAGGTCGTTGTGAACGCGTACAACGGTGAAACAACGTTCTATCGAACAGACGTCGATGATCCGATTATCGATGCCTGGGATGCGATCTACCCTGATCTGTTGACGCCGGTGGACGAAGCACCAGAAGAACTGACCGAACACTTCCGCTATCCGGAAATGCTCTTCAATGCCCAAACCGACGTATGGGGCGACTATCACATGGATGACGCCCGCACCTGGTACGACGGTGACGACAAGTGGATCCGGGCCCGCGAAGCCAGCGATGAAGAAGGTCGCTTCATGGAACCGTACTTCGTTCATCAGACACTACCCGGCGAAGAAGCGGCTGATTTCTGGCTCACCATTCCGTTTACCCCGGGTGGCACCAGAAGCAACGAGAACATGACCGCCTGGTTCGCTGGTCGAGCAGACACTGGTGGCAATACCGAGCTCCGTCTCTATCGCTATCCGCGACAGGTGACGGTCTATGGTCCGCGCCAGATCGAAGCTATGATCGACCAGAACCCGGATATCTCCTCCCAGATCACACTCTGGGGACAGGGTGGCAGCACCGTCATCCGCGGCAACATGCTCGTGATTCCGGTTGGCGATGCGTTGCTATATGTCCAGCCTTTGTACCTGCAGGCAACGGGTTCCAGCGCAAGTGCACCAACGCTCGCGCGGGTGATTGTGGCAGCAAATGACCAGGTTGTGATGCGACCGACGCTTGCAGAAGCCATTGAAGCGTTGGATGATCCAGAGGCCGATGTTGTTGGAGAAGTCGTTGAAGACCCAGACGCCGCTGTCGAGCAGGCTGCAGGAACAGGCATGACTGCCACACCAACTCCGGAAACCGATGAGTCTGCGGAGACTGACGAAGCCGAAGCCCAACCGGCCGAGGAACCCGAGGACCCTGCTGATGAGACCGTTGAAATCGACCGAAGTATCCTGCCGGAAGATCTCGCAGGGATGAGCGACCAGGAGCTTGCCGATGAGGCGATGGCAACAATGAGCCGGGCCGACCAGGCTTTGGAAGACGGCGATCCGGTCACGTACCAGGTTGAAATGGATCGATTGCGGATAATCCTGGAAGCAATGAGTGGCGATATTGACGCAACGCCGGATTCAACTCCGGACGATTAGCGCCAACGTGACGGGCCAGGACTCTTCAGTCCTAGCCCGTTACGCTAGCGTGCGCCGAACAGCGCTCGCCCGATGCGCACATGGGTGGCGCCTTCGGCAATAGCGATTTCATAGTCGTCGCTCATACCCATGCTCAGGGCGGGAAGCGAGATATCATGTTCCTGCTCGAGTTGATCGCGAAGTTCACGTAATCCTCGGAAGACATCTCGCAGCGTATTTTCTTCGGCATCGTACGGGGCCATGGTCATCAGACCCAGTGGTTCCAGGCGAGATGCCTGCAGTATTGCCGCCATAAGTTCCGAGGCGTTCTCGGGCGCTACCCCGGATTTCTGCTCTTCGCCGGATACATTCACCTGCATCATAACCTTCAGGGTCGTATCCCGCTTCTCGAGTTCCTTTTGCAGTGCGTTTACAAGCCGAACGCGGTCGACAGTTTGCAGGACGTCGATATGCGGCAGGATCTGACGGATTTTGTTGGTTTGCAAAGGTCCAACCATGTGTAACGAAGCGCCGTCGGGGAGGGGAGTCTCACACTTGTCCCGTATCTCCTGCGCCCGGCTTTCACCGAATACGCGGAACCCGTACTCAAACGCCTCATCCATGAGTTCGCGCTCAAACGTCTTGCTCACCGCGATAATCGTGATGTCATCGGGATTGCGGTTCGCGCGTTCTGCAGCTTCATGAACCCCTGAAATGATTTCTTTCGCATTCTGCTGAAGATCTGAACTCAAGCTTCTGTCTCCGTAAGCATAATGACGCCGGCCTGCCGACCCGTTGCGGCACCCTGGCCACGATGACTAAACCAGTCATCCAGATTGCATTTGGTGCAGATTTCGCACATCTCGATGTTGTCTGGCTGCACTCCTGCATGCTGCAATAACATGGCATTCGCACGAGGAACATCAAAGTGCTCTTTCTCCACCGGCCGTGTCACTGCCAATTCCCTCAGTGGGCCGAGATCACTGGCGATATCCCGCCATGCAGCCGTTACTTCGGGACCAACTTCGTTGCAGCAACCGCCTATCGCCGGACCGAGCCAGGCGAGGATGTCGGCCGGATTCGAGCCGAACTCCCTGGCCATGGCTTTGACGGTAACGCCCGCGATATCCAGCACGGTGCTGCGCCACCCGGCGTGGACGGCCGCAATGCCCCGCTGTACCGGGTCGTACATCAGTAGGGGCAGGCAATCAGCTGCAAGTGTCATCAATGGCACGTTCTCGGCCTGCGTTATCATCGCGTCGGCCTGGCCGGGAGTCGGGGTGTCGCGGCGCCGACCCATGCCGGCATGCTCCTCACGCACAACAAACACCTGGTTTTCATGCACCTGGCCAGTACGAACAATCCGTTCCGGATCAACTCCGATCGCCGCACTCCATACCTGGCGCATGTTCCAGGCATCCTCAGCGTCGCGTGGAGCCGTATCACCAACGTTGCCGTCGGCCTTGCCCATGCCAATAACCTTGCGGGTTACCCCGTGCACCACATCCGGTGCTGATTGTAGTAGCTGGCTGCGAAGAGGGGAGGGTGCAATTGTTGCTTGTGTATCAGTCATTTTCATCTCTGTTACCTGGCAGGGCCTCGTCGATAATGATCGTATCGACAACGCGCTCGACTGGCGCATGGTCGTCGGTGAACACTTCATCTACTTCTGTTATCGCCCGGATGTTGCCGGATCGCAAGCTGGTCTCGCCGACGGTTCGGACCGGACCATCCGGCTGGTTGGCCACATTTTGCTCGAAGATCTCGATGCTGCTCGGGGCGTTGGTGCCGATCACCATGCTATTGGCGTATCGATCTGTATCGATCACGTACACATAGTCGAACACCGACTTCATGGTACTCGCCATCACATCCACCAGACGGTAGTCAGTGCTGGTACGCCCCACATTCATTACCGCCGTGCCCTCCGGCGTGAGGGCGTCGCTCACCTCGGTAAAGAACTCTTGTGTGGTGAGCTGAGCCGGGATATAGGGCTGTTCGTACGCATCCACAGCGATCAAGTCATACTTTGTTGTCGTCGCCCGCAACACGTAACGGCCGTCCTGAACAATCACGTTCAGGTTAGGTTCATTCATATCGAAATACTCACGCCCAACCCGCACGATCTCGGGGTCGATTTCCACGCCGTCGATCGGGATGTCGCCGTATCCTACGGTGATTTGTTTGCTGCTGGTGCCAGCACCCAATCCGATAATCAGGGCGTTATCGATCGAAGCAGCGCCGGATTGTTCCGTAAAAAGCGGACTAATCATGAGGTAGTCCCACGGACCACCCGTAAGCAGGTTCTCGGGGTCATAAATGGAATGGATTGCGTGGCCATCATTCAACCAAAGTAATGTCTCCGAGCCGTCCTGCGTTACCTGGATGTAGTTGTTGGACGACTCGGTCTCATAAACCAGTTCGCCCCGCTGTGGCTCACGTATCGGCTGCGCGCCAGTCCACGCGTTGGAAGCGATCATCATCGCGGAGAGGCCAACAGCCAGTAACGCCGGTCGCCAGGCACGGTAGAAGATGAGCCCCAAAACTGCAGGCACTGTCAGCATAAGGCTGAGTACGAGAAACGTTCGGGTTGTGCCGATCCATGGCACGAGCAGCAACACCGGCAGGAAACTGCC
>CAZGML010000011.1:24648-76076 GCA_964526965.1 uncultured Sphaerobacteraceae bacterium
ACGTTCGGGTTGTGCCGATCCATGGCACGAGCAGCAACACCGGCAGGAAACTGCCAGCGATGGATCCGATAGTGCCAAGTGCATAAATCGACCCAGATGTGCCGCCGGCATGGTTCAGTGAATCGAGAGAGAGGCGGACAGCGAAGGGGGAGACGAATCCGAGCAAGGTAATCGGCACTGCCAGCAGAACAAGCACGGCAAGCAGCGCTCCGTAAAAAGCACCAACCTCATAATCGCGAAACGCTGAGACGGAGCTACTTAGTATCGGTCGAGCCACGAAAGGCAAGAGTCCAGCGGAAATGCCAGCGACAGCGATAACGAGATAGAAGAGCCACAGATGAGGGTGGGAGTCGGCGACTTTACCACCAAAGTGATATCCAATCGCCAGGAACGCAAGCGTGAGCCCGATCACTGTTGCCCATATGAAAGTGCTTTCGCCGAAGTAGGGGGCGATCAGGTTGGTGGCGGATATTTCGGTACCGATGCTGACCAATCCACCGAGGAATACCATGAGGCGGACACCAAATAAATCTCGGGAATGGATGGGTTTCACGGCGTCTGCACTCATACCCTGATTGTACGAACTCAGGCGGGATTCAACCAGAATCTTGTCATTTTCGCCGATTCGCTACAGAATTAAGCGTAAAGCCATAGTTTGGCATTGATAGAAATCGGAAAATGGTGTTCATTGAACAGAGAGAAGTCGGGGCAGAGAGCCGCGGCAATTGTTCTGCAAGAAATGCTTTCGCATTGGTACTTGCCACTCAAGTGGGGTGACCAGGAATACATATGGGAAAAGTCGTAATTATAGGTGGAGGAGTCATTGGTCTCTCCACAGCATGGGAGTTACATCGGCGCGGTGAAGAGGTTGTCATCCTCGACTCCCGCTCAGCCGGAATGGCAGCTTCCGCCGTCAACGCTGGCTGGGTTTCACCGGCAATGGGACCAGTACCGGCCCCGGGCCTGGTAGGCCAGTCGCTCAAATGGATGCTGAATCCCGAGAGCCCACTTTACATCAAACCTCGTATTAACAAGGATTTCATCGCCTGGCTCTATCGCTTCTGGCGTGCTTGCAACGGCCCGGCCTACGAAGCCGGAGTTGAAGCAACCGGTGCACTTGGCCAGGGAACCATGGACATCATGGATCGCTGGGTCGAGGACGGCATCGAGTTCGAGATGCACCAGTACGGACTCTTCTACGCCTTCCGCGATCGCGAGGAAATGGAGACCGAGCTCAAGGCGTTCGAGACCTGGTCCACGTATGGTTACTCGCAGCCAGAGCCCCTGTATGGCGACCAGCTTCGCGAGAAGGAGCCAGTGCTTTCCGATGAACTGACGTCCGGCTTTCTCGTAAAGGAAGAGCGAACAGTCCAGCCGATCACACTTGTCACCGGTCTCATCGACAAGCTCAAGAGCGTTGGTGTTGAGATTCGCAATGGTTCACCCGTGGTTGATATGGAGGTCAGCCAAAACAAGGTGGTTGCCGTTCGTACTCCGTCTGAGCGCATCGCGGCGGATCGGGTACTGATTGCCGCCGGCGCATGGACCGGCGAGATAGGCAAGATGGCTGGGGCGAAACTGCCGATCGAAGCAGGCAAGGGATACGGACTCGACTTCAAGCCGGCTCCCGTTAAGCCACAGAGCTCGATCTATCTTCCTGACGCACGTATTGCGATTTCGCCATTCGACCAGGGCCTTCGCCTCTCCGGCACGATGGAGCTTTCTGGCCTTAGCGATACCATCACTGCCCGCCGTGTAGGCGCCATCCAAAAGGGTGGCGAGCGCTTCCTGAAGGGATTCCCAAGCGACGCCGAGCCAGCACAGGTATGGGCAGGTATGCGACCAATGGCGCCCGACGGACTGCCAGTGCTCGGTAACGTCCGGGGCTTCAGCAACCTGTCGGTAGCCAGTGGACATGCCATGCTGGGTGTCACGCTAGCGGCAGTCACTGCAACTCACATGGCAGAGCTGATCTCAACCGGCAAGACGCCAGATGTGCTCAAGCCATTCTCTCCGGAGCGATTCCGCGGAATTCTCTAGAAACCAGCGTTCAGCGTGGTTTGAAGCCAGGGGCACGATGTGAGCAAAACAGTGGTGATCGGCGGCGGAGTTATCGGACTCGCAACAACGTGGGAGCTCCGCCGCCGGGGCGAGGATGTAACCGTCCTCGAATCTCGCACACCGGGCACGGCGGCCTCGGCGGCCAATGCCGGGTACCTGGTCGGAACACTTGCCGACCCGGTACCGGCGCCCGGGCTGGCGCAACAGTCACTTAAATGGATGCTGAATCCAGAAAGTCCCCTGTACATCAAGCCCCGGTTTTCACCGCAATTCCTCTCCTGGCTCTATCGATTCTGGCGAGCATGCAATACCACTGCCTATGACTCCGGTTTGATAGCAACGACTGCGCTACGAGACAGTGCTCCAGACCTGTTCGATCAGTGGAAATCCGACGGCATTGACTTCGAAATGCACGAAACAGGTCGAATTTTCGCATACAGTGACCATAAGTCACTTGAGTCAGGTCTTCGATCCTTCGAAAACACTCCATACAACCAGCCAAATCCGCTCTATGGAGACGATCTGCGCGAGTTTGAACCGGCGCTGTCGGAGGAGATCGTGGCCGGATTCCTGGTACATGAAGACCGAACCATCCAGCCAAACAGCCTGATCGACGGGCTGCTTGTCAAGCTGTCAACAGAAGGTGTTGATGTCCGGAGCGGTTCGCCGGTGGTCGATATCGAGACCAGCCGCAATCGCGTGGTTGCCGTGAGGACGCCATCAGAACGTATCGAAGCGAATCACGTGGTCGTCGCGGCTGGAGCGTGGTCCGGAACGGTCGCAAAGATGGTAGGCGCGCGGCTGCCAATCGAGGCCGGCAAGGGATATGGCCTGGATTATCCGGCATCTCCGGTTAAACCGAAGCGTTCGATATCGCTCAAGAACGCACAAATTGCAGTCTCGTCGTTCGCGGACGGTCTGCGCCTGGGCGGCACGATGGAATTGTCGGGAATCAACGACAAGATGGCAGCCCGGCGCATTGCCGCAATCGAAAAAGGCGGCAAGCGGTTCCTGCGAGGCTTTCCAGACGATGCCAGGCCGCATCATGTCTGGACCGGTATGCGTCCAATGGCGCCAGACGGCTTGCCCGTAATGGGAATGGTTCCCGGATTCAGCAACCTGAGTGTCGCCACCGGACACTCCATGCTCGGAATAACCCTGGCCCCGGCAACCGGAGCACTCATGGCTGAGTTGATCACGACGGAATCTACACCCGAGGTTCTGGAGCCATTTGCTCCAGAACGCTTCAGGGGCGTGATCTAGCGCCAATACCTTGCAGATTCGGGACTATTCGAGTTTTGCGCACAAGCTAACTTATCCGCAAACGATTTGGCCCTGTACGTTACGCAACATGTCCGTGTCGACCACTCTTCAGTAATCATTCGACCTTTTTTCCATCAAAGTCAGCAAGCTTTTGCAAAAGTGCGTTGCCCTCTATCGGCTTGCCACCGGGAAGTTGCACGCGCTCGAGTTCCAAAGCACCGGAGCCGGTTCCCACAAGAACGGACTTATCCTGAACGCGAACCTCAGCCGGAGCCAATGAATCGTTATTCGAGACCTGCGCAGCATGGATCTGCATACGTGTACTTCCATCCAGCATCGTCCATGCGCGTGGCCAGCTCCACATGGCGCGCACCTGTCGCTCAATGTATTCGGCCGATTCGCTCCAATCGATACGCCCATCGTCTTTATTCAACTGTCGCGTCTCCGTTGCGCCTTCCGGTTGTGGCACTGGTGTGAGTTCGCCAGCCAATAGCTGCATCAGGTTTGCGTCCAGCAGTTCCGCGGCAGCGGTCGCCAGCTTCGGCGTTAACGATTCTGTGGTGTCCGATTCCAGGATCGGCACCTCGATCGTGGCGAGCATGTCGCCAGTGTCCAGACCACGATCCATCTGCATCAGCGTGACCCCCGTTGTGTCATCGCCACTGAGAATCGCCTCAGAAACCGGACTCGCTCCCCGATATTTCGGCAGCAGCGATGCGTGCAGGTTCACACAGCCCAGCCTTGGCAACTCGAGGATCCACTTGCCGAGGATCATGCCAAACGCCGCTACGACTACGAGATCCGGTTCCTCATCGATAATCCGTTGTTTGACCTCAGCATGGCGCAAGCTATCTGTTTGCAGTACTTCCAGGCCTAGTTCCGTAGCAACGGCTTTCACCGGTGGCGGAGTCAGTTTACGGCCGCGTCCTGCCGGTCGGTCTGGCTGGGTTACGACAAGTCGCAGATCGATATCATCTCGCGCGGCCAATGCCTTCAGCGATGGCACGGCGAAATCTGGCGTTCCCATAAAGATGATTCTGGCCCTGGGCATGGTGATTATCCTTGTACGCTCAATACGGTGCTGCGGTACACTGCGGAGAGGCAGTAGTGCCTGTATTGTGCGCCATTTCAACCCGCGGAGTCCTACATGTCCATCACCTCGATGAGTTTGCAGGCGTTGACATTTCCTGCTGCTTTCACCAGCCGGGTTGAATCTGCCGAAACACTTCATTCCATGGCGGACGCCCGTTGGAGTGCTGACTTTTCCAGCTATTCCTGGGGCGCAGTTGCCCTGTGGGTGCTGCTACTCATCGCGTTGCAGGCAATTAGCTGGCCGCTGGTGCGACGAATGTTCTCCCGCCTGCCGGATCGAGGCTGGGCGTTTGCCCGACCAATCAGTATTTTGCTTGGTGGCCTGCTTGTTTGGTACCCGGCATCTTTCGGGCTTATCGATTTCAGCACTGTTTGGTCGATCATCGGTATGCTCGTTGTCGCAGCGGTGAGCTGGTTACTGGTGCGACGAATTTCACTCTCCCCCGGAGAACGTCACTGGCGTCTCAACCCAATAGCGGTTACCGCTGAATGGGTTTTCTGGCTAACATTTACGCTCTTCCTGCTACTTCGTTCGCTGAATCCGGATTCCTGGCACCCCTTCTGGGGCGGCGAAAAACCAATGGAGTTCGCGCATCTCAACGCGATTCTGCGAGCGGATTCCTTTCCATCAGCGGATCCATGGTACGCCGGCGGTGTCTTGAATTATTACTACTTCGGCACGTTCCTCGTGGCGAACCTGATCAAAATCACCGGCATCCCTGCGGAGATTGCCTTTAACCTGGCGACTCCCCTCTTTCCGGCAATGCTGGCGGCAGCAGCGTTTAGCATCTGCGCAGGTTTTGGAAAGAGGCTCACCTCCTCCAACTTCGGAGCGGGCCTGGCAGGCCTTGCAGGCGTCTTCTTCGTGCAGTTCGCGGGAAATATGATCGTCGCCACACGCCTGTGGGATCGGGCGATCAACAAGGTCACGTCGCCGCAACCATTTGTCTACTGGGTGTGGGAACCCACTCGGGCAATACCGGATCCGGCCCGCCAAATTAACATCACCGAGTTCCCCTACTTTGGTGCCCTCTACGCCGATCTCCACCCGCATGTAATCGCCATGCCGTACACGCTTATGGTCATTGCACTGGCCTGGCAAATAGCGGCAAGTTGGCGAACCGTTCCGCTCATGTTCGTGCGCAAACGCATCAACATGAGCCATCAACTGGAGATCCTCGCGCCCTTTGCCCTGATCGGCGTGGTCATCGGATCGCTGTGGATGATGAACGCCTGGGACATGCCAATGGCGGTCGCCATCGCCGTGCTCGGATTGACGTTGATGTCCATACGGGTACCATCATTGCTCGAACGCTTCGGCATCATAGCCGGCGGAACTGTTGTCATCGGCATCATCGCATTCATTACGGCGTTCCCGTTTAACCGGGAATATGAATCGCTGTACGGCGACATCGGTTTTACGACTGATTCCACACCACTCGTCGCGCTGCAATCTCACCTCGGTGCGCAACTGGTTATCTGTACGCTCGGTGCCATTGTGTTGCTCGGGTACGTCAGGCGAGCGGCTGTTGCGAACGTTATGCTCTTGCGAGCGCTCGGTGTAGCTGTGGTGTCCGGCCTGATACTGCAATGGGGCTTCCGCGGGGATCATGAATCGCTGATCTATCGCATCGGCGAGGTGCTTGTCGTCATCGGTATCGTGGGTATTTGGACAAACATCGCCTGGCAATCTGCCGACGAACCAAACGACTTCGGCATTCCCGTCACCTGGCTCCAGGCGCTCTCGATCGTTGCCATGGCTTCCTCTATATGGTTGCTCGTGTTCGACTACGATTCCCTCGCCCTCTATCTCGGCATCGGGCTAAGCGCTGCCGTAATCTGGGCTGGACTGGAGCGGCAATCTGCCCGCTTCGTTGCCGCACTGATCGCGGCTGCAACGCTACTCGGTGCAACGTTGGAGATCGTTTACCTGGTTGACGACCTGAACGGTAGCCCCTGGTACCGAATGAACACGATCTTCAAGTTCTACAACCAGATCTGGAACCTCCTCGGCCTGGCGTGCGGAGTTATCGTCGGCATTGCGATCTGGAGACTTCTCGTATGGGAAGAGCCGATCACCCGCCGAATCTCGCGTCCGGCGGCATCGCTCACCCAATCCTCAGCCATCAAACTCACGGCGGCTATCAGCCTGCCACTCATGGCGCTGATGACAACATACGTGCTGGTTGCCACTCCCATCCGCCTTGACCAGCGCTTTGGCGACGGAGACCAGGTGACACTCAATGCTTACAGCTGGATGGAATACGGCACCGTAGATACGGTAGCGTTCAATGAAGAGGGTGAGCCGATCAACTCACCACCGCTCGAGTATGACGATGACCTGCACGCGATCAACTGGATCAACGAGAACATCGACGGCACGCCGGTCATCGCCGAAGCAGCCATCGGCGAATACCGTTGCTTCGGCTCGCGTTACTCGGTCAGTACCGGACTCCCGGCCGTCATCGGCTGGGCCCGGCACCAGAATCAACAACGCCCGGCAAACGACCTGACTGCACGCGTGGCAGAAATGCGCGCCTTCTACACAAGTAGCGAGGCGGCGGCTGCAGACAAGCGTGCCTTCCTGGATCGATACGACGTCGAATACGTCATCGTTGGTCAAATGGAGCGCCTGTACCCGACCATCGGGGACGGCGGTGAGTGCGTTGTTTCTGGCAACGAAGATGCGATCGAAACCATCGAGTCGATGGAAGGCACCGACCTGGAAATCGTCTACGAAAACGAAGGTACGACAATTTACCGGGTAATCCGGGATTCAAACTGAAAAATGCGGTATACTCTCCACCGCTGAGCACGTAATTGTGAGCAGTAATCGGGGTGTGGCGCAGCCTGGTAGCGCGCGGCGTTTGGGACGCTGAGGTCGGAGGTTCGAATCCTCTCACCCCGACCCTCTTTCAACACACATTTCACCTTGTCTAATCGAAGGGGCAGCATGCGTTCCACCGTCATAAAACGGTTGCAGGCACTCGTAATCGATTGGCTAACTATTTGCGGCTACCTCATCGCGCTTGGCATTGTCGCTTTCCTGCTGTACCTGGTTCTGTGGGACAACATGCCATCGCTCTCAGCGGTGCAGATGCAGTTGCTCGTCACCATGATTACGGTTGTGCCTGTAACCATCTGGTACACGGTCAAAGAATCGGGACCCCCTTTCGGCAGTCTTGGCAAGAACGAGATGGGACTAAGGGTTGAATATCGGGACGATCCGGTGAGAGCGGCGTTAATTCGCAATGTGCTCAAATTTTTGCCGTGGCAGATCGCACATCTCGGCGTCATCGATGGCTATTACTCCAGCTTCGAATCCCCGTTTGCAATGGTAGTGATCCTGATTGGCCTGTTTCTGGCACTAACCTATGTGATGCAAGTGGTATTTACACCCAGCCACCGTCATTTCCCCGATATCGTCTCCGGCTCCAGGGTCGTCAGAATGCCCGGCGAGGATTCCTGAGCCCCATCCTCTGCACCCCTCCTCTGTAAACAATCCAAAATACGATCAAATCGCGGCGCGCATCATGCGTATTCGGCGATGGTAGGGGGTCACCTTTGAGCCCAAGAAAGAACACTCCCCGAATCGAAAGGATGCGATATGAGTAGCAACGAACGATCCGGAGAATACACTCCGACCGGCGAACAGGACGGCACAGCTGCCACCTTCAGTGCAGAGGAAATTGCCAGTGCGTTTGGCATAGAATCCTCGCGTGTAACCGAAGCCATGACGGGAGAGTACGGATCCAGCGACCAACCTGTTGATTCGCGACAGGCGCAGCAACTGGCTGAGGTGTTACTTGCCGACCTGCCCCAAAGCGAACGCATGGCTGCACTGGTCAAGCTCGGAGCATACACGCCCCGCGCCGACCATGTAGAAGGCCTGGGAGAAAAGGATCCCGACGAGGAGAGCGACAAATTCAGTGATCTGTCCAGCGAGCGAGAGGAATCGGATTAGGGGCGCCCCAAGGGGATTTGTGCGTCAAAATCCAAATCCCGAAAACGACAAAACCGGCTGGTAGCAGGCATGTTCGCCTGTACCAGCCGGTTTTTGAGGATTAGCGGGAGTAGTACTCAACCACGAGGTGCTCGGCGCAGATCACCGGGATCTCTTCGCGCGAGGGGATGTTCTCGAAACGAGCGCTCATCTTGTTCACATCGAAGGTCATGTACGGCGCCACTTCGCCACGTGGCAGCAGTTCAGCCTCAAAGAGCGGACTCTTGCGGCTACGCTCACGCACGCTGATCACATCGCCTGGCTTCAGGCGCATGCTCGGGATGGTGGCCTTCTTGCCGTTCACCAGGAAGTGACCGTGCGTCACCATCTGACGAGCTGCGTAAATGGTTGGTGCGAAACCGGCGCGAAGCACCAGCGCATCCATTCGGGTCTCGAGTACCTGCATCAGGTTGTCACCCGTGGAGCCCGGCATGCGAGCGGCGGTCTTGTATGCGCGAAGCAACTGCTTCTCGCTGATGTTGTACTGGAATCGGAGCCGCTGCTTTTCAAGCAACTGCACACCGTAGTCCGAAGGTCGGCGACGTCGACCACGCGCAGCACCATGCTGGCCTGGAGGAGTCGTGCGCTTGCGCATGGCGCCAGCGGCCTTGGGAGTGAGCGCAACGCCAAGGGCGCGGCTCTTCTTAACCTTGGGTCCTGTATAATTCACTGAACATTACTCCTAATATACGCGCGTGGCTCAGGGGCAAAACCATTCCTGCCTTCCTGATGTCATGACTCCCGGCGCACCGGATACGTTTCCGGCCATCGATTCTGGCGCATCTACAGATAACGATATTTTGGCCAGGGCATGGCAATATGACGAGGTCAATTCCTCGCCCGACGTAGAAGTATAGCGTTATGCGTAGCTATGGTGCCAGTCTGGAGATTATCCATTCGTCCGCGTCGTTGCGCGTAAAGAGGATGCGGTCGTGCAGGCGGTTCTCCCGTCCCTGCCAGAACTCTAAGGTGACAGGACGGATGCGATATCCACCCCAGTTTTCGGGGCGCGGAATCTCATCATCGCCGAACGATTCTTCCAGTTCACTGAAGCGATTGCGAAGTGCATCGGCCGATTCCACCGCCTGGCTCTGATCACTTGCCCACGCACCGAGCTGGCTCCCCCGCGGACGGGAGGCGAAATACTCGTCAGATTGCTCCGCCGATACGCGCGTGGCTACACCGGTCCAGCGCACCTGGCGCTGTAACGATGGCCAGTAGAACAGGGCACAAACGTTGGGATTAGCTTCTATTGCCCGTCCCTTGGCGCTGTTGTAGTTGGTGTAGAACACCAACCCTTCGGCATCAAAGCCTTTCATCAATACCGTTCGCGCCTGTGGTATGCCTTCGGGGGCGACTGTGGTGATCACCATCGCATTTGCTTCCAGCACGTCGGATTGCCTGACTTCATCGAACCAGACAGTGAACTGTTCGATAGGATCAGGCAGCACTTCGTTGTCTCCGAGCGTGGCAAGATGGTAGGAAGTACGCATCTCTGCAATGGCATTGGTGTTCATGGTGTAACTCGATACCCTGTTGGCATATTGACATCAGTTAATGTCTCTACGGGGAATTGTACGTCAGGTTCGGAGGTTTGAGGATGCGGATTACGCTCAAAGTGGTGTTCTTTCTCAGTTTGCTATGGACCACTCCGTCCGTACATGCTGCAGAAAGCTGCGAACTGACTCCCCTGGAGTTGCCTCTTTTCGGCGGCACCCCGGTGGCGGAACTGGCAACGCCCGCCCCCACAGCGGCTGACGCCTCAATCACCGAGCAGGAAGCTACGGCAGTGCTGGAAACCTACGTGGCGTGCACCAATACGGGCGACCCAACGCTGGTTTGGGCAATGTTCACACCGCGCTGGTTCGCAGCCGAGTTTGCCGATTCGGAGGAGCACTACCTGCCCGCCTTCGAGTATCAGATTGCCAATGAAGCTCCGGAAGCCGGTGAGCCACTGATCCTCGAAGAGATCCATGGAATCAAACAGCTCGACGATGGCCGCGTTGCCGTTACGGCAACATTTGGCAGCGGAGAGAGCCAGTGGACGGATCGCCTGATCCTGGCGAATGTCGACGGTCAGTGGCTCATTGATGACGTCGAACTCGATTCATCGTCAGACTGACCGGACAACGTTTCCCGCGTAATGGATTTGCCCTTGTAGCTATCCCGAATGAAGATTCTGAGGATGCGGACGAAGTCGTCATCGTCTCGGCCGCCGCTCAGGTAGATCGGATAGCTGGAGGCACGTGGTCCTCCCTGCAACACGGCACCGCTCCGTGATCGACGTACTCCAGCAAACTCAGTCCAGCGCCGAAATACACCTCTACCAGTACGAATGCCGACGGTTGTGAGTGTGTACGACACTGGAAATACCAGCGCCACGGCGTAGACAGCCGGCACAACGAGCAACAAACTCCACGGCGCTCGCCCCAGGGCAATGCCGACAGTGAGCAGTACAAGTCCCATTGCCAACGGGAGCCAGAGCATCTTCAAGCGCGCCAGCAGAGGAACCGGAACCCGGACCAACACTTCCCCCTCCGTGCGGCCTGGCGACCAGCCCACCAGCACGAACCAGATCGCCAATGGGAGGAACGGCAGTATTGAGAATGCAATCGAGGCCATGTAAATATCCTGATCATCACTGCAATGTGATGAGTATCAGCGACACCACGGGTCCGCCAGCGGCAGGAATAGTTTCATACTATACCGATTCCGCTTCTGATCCTATTGTGACTTCGTGAATTCATGACTGAGGGGTAGCCAGCGGCGTGGCGGCCGGGGCCGCATCCAGCACATCTTCGGGGATTTCTGCTCGCCAGATACCGTTCTCGTTCTGGAAATAGAGCACAGTATCGTTATGCACGAATCCCGTAATCGGCAGGAACCCCATTCCGCGGAAGATCGGGTGCATCTCGCTGTAATCACCCCAAAACTGCACATTCAACTCCCAATCGCCCGCGAAATAGCTGCGAAGATCGGCGCTATCGAAACAGGCCAGGAACCGCATGTTCGGAGATGGTCGATGGCAGCGCTGACCCTGCTTGGTCCAGATGGACGTCTCCCAATCGCCTGGCTCATCTGGCACGTCATCCGGACCAGCGAGTACCTCCAGCTCCATCGAGAAAGGGTCTATCGTCATAGTGACCTGATCACCCGTCGTCGCATCCGACCCTCGCATTAATACAAGGGATCCATCGCTGTTGGCAGCGATGAATTCGATCTCGTCGAGAGGGAGATCAACGCGCTCGCCGGTCTCGAGGTTCTCCAGTTCATTCCCGTTGGCAACCGGCCAGGCTATGAACTGGGCCTTGAACACCCATGGTGTTGGAACACCGTGCCGATGGTGATCCAGCGGGAGGACGACGAGTAGCGCTCCGTCGTCGCCTTCGGCGAGTTTCTCGACATCCTGCCCCGGCAGTTGTCCGCTCCTCATGGCGAGGTCGTACCGAAGCTCATCGTTGACAATGAGCGGCACGCCAATCACGACCGCAAGCACGGCGAAGATAATGACACCAATCAGCACGCGCCGCTGTAATTTGGCATTCGGGTCTTTTCGATGTTCGTGCATGAGAAACGAGCGCTAGGAGGATGCCTCGTCGCCATCCTCGTCTTCGTCCAAGGTTTCCAGTTCGTACTGGCCGCTGGCGACGACAGAAAGGTCACTCATCGCATCGAAGACACCAAACGTGAGGTCTTCGAAATCAACGGTGCCCTGCACATAGCTCACAAACGCCTCGGTGAGCTCCCGTCCGATTTCGCGCGCGATCTGTTCCTGCTCGGCAGCAAGTTCTTCCGGTGAGAGGTCGCGCGTGGAAACTTCGTGAACGTGGTTGTGATCATGATCATGGTCGTGCTGATGGTTCATTTGGATTCTCCTTCAATGCATCAGGAAAGAAAGCTCCATTGCTTTCCATAGAGATTGTAGTTTGATTCAGTCACGCGTGTGTGACGAATGTGGCGTATCCTTTTCGATGATTCTGCGTTGTCTCAGGTATGATATTGCAGGATATTCGATCATCAACACAGCCACGGAGATCTGACATTGAACGACGTCGCCATGCCAGCATCCGGCCGCGCTGAAACGTCAAAATCCGAATCACTATTCCGCCGGATCACGCTGGAGCACGTTCTATGGGCCGTGCTAATTCTCGTGGCGATCTGGACCCGGTTTTGGGATCTCGGCTATCGTGCGCAACATCACGATGAGTCACTCCACTCCTACTACAGTTGGCTCTTTGCTACGGGAGAGCGGCTTTACCAGCATCACCCCCTCATGCACGGGCCCTTTCTCTTCCATGCCAATGCACTGATCTACAAGCTCTTTGGAGACAACGACACTACCAGTCGGCTCATACCGGCAGTGTTTGGTGTCGCCACTGTTGCCATGCCCTGGATGTTGCGATCCAGGGCACTGCTCGGGCGCTGGGGTGCGCTTGCGGCCGGCTTTATGCTGCTTATTTCGCCATCCATGCTCTACTACACGCGCTACATCCGCCACGATCCGTATATGGTGGCCGGGTGTTTGCTGCTCGCAATTACCGTTTTTCGGTACCTGGAGAGACCACAACGCCGCTGGATCGTAATCGCATTCGCGACAGTCGCCTTCCTGCTTGCCAACCACGAGTTGGTGCTGGCGACGTTCCTCATCATATGCGCCATCCTGTGGGGGTCGCTGTTGCTCACCCACTTGCGTCCACTTATCCCGGTCCATGCAGCTGCGCTGATCCTGTTCGCGATTTCAGCATGGCTCTGGATGGATCATCCATGGCCCCCAATTCCCTGGAATCGACCAGATACTGCCGCCCTGGACGCAGGAGAAGCCCTTGTCTTCCTGGAGGTGGGCGGACCGTTGGTGTTGATTCTGATCGGGATTCTGGCAGTCATTGCGCTTGTTAAGAACGAACTGGTTGCCACCGTCGCCTCGATTGCGCTGGTCGCCGCGGGTGCCCTTTGGCTCTACATCTCGCGCGACCTGATACCAACGGTTCCAGATTGGAGTACCGTTGTCGGTAACGAAGGGAACAGCTTCCTGACCACAGCGGAGTTTTACTGGGCGGTGCTGCAACATCCGTTCGTGCAGGCGGTATTGATAATCGCGGCGATGTTCCTCATCGGATGCGTCGTCACGATGCGCTGGATGCTGCAAGACATGCCCGAAGACCAGGATGGCCTGACGTACGTGCTTGGGGATTCGCAACCTAACAGCGTTGCGTATGGGGTGCTCCATGCACTGCGAGACCCGGTTGGCCTCGCAATCGGTATTTTCACCGCGGTCGCTATCTGGGTGGTGCTCTACACCACCTGGTTCACCAACCCCGCTGGAATCGGCACCGGTACCTACGAAACCAATGGCACACTGCTCTACTGGCTGGGACAGCACGATGTGCAACGCGGCACGCAGCCGTGGTTCTACTTCATCACCCTTGGAATGCAATACGAGTGGCTAACGGTCGCCCTTTCCAGTGCCGGGGCGTTCCTGCTCCTCTGGCGGCTCATCCGCTGGATAGCTGGTGGAGACCCCGGCCCAAACCTGCTCTGGCACGTCTTCATCGTTGGCTGGTTCGTTGGCATGTGGCTCATTCTCAGCTGGGCCGGCGAGAAGATGCCATGGCTCATCATGCACATCGTGCTGCCCGCAATTCTGGTTGGCGCGTGGGTGGTGCAAAGCGTGGTTGCAGGAGCTATCGTCTGGTACCGGGAGCGGCAGGTATCGATTAGCACAGCCACAAAGTACTCCGCCATTGGTCTTTTTGCAGGGTTGATCGTCCTGGCGATGTCGTGGTTCTTTATGACGGCCCGGCTCACCCGGGCAGACTGGGTCCAGACGGAGATCGGTCAATGGGTGCGACCGCTTTCCGAAGAAGCACTGGACGAATGGTGGAAGCTTGCGGTGCCGCCGCTTGTCGCGCTGATACTTATCGCCGCCGCAATCTGGTTTATCGGCGCACGCAAAACGATCTACACCACCCTCGCCGCGACTGTGGCCTTACTGGGTCTCTTTCAGGTACATACCGGGTTCCGCGCCGCATTTATTGATGGCGACCTCGCCGTGGACACGCTGATCTACAACACCATTAGCTCGGACATGACTCAGTTCACCGATGATATGGGCGAACTAAGTCAAATGATTCATGGCGATAACAGCATCACCATCGATTACGATCGGTGCCAAATGCAATGGCCCACGAACTGGTATCTCAACTCGCATGATTTCCCAAATGCGCAGTTTACGAGCTACGCATCCAGCGAAAATCCCGATGTGATCCTCGTCGCCCACGATAGTCAGGACTGTGGCTGGCCGGATCGGATATCAGGCTACACGGCACAGGATTACGCGCTCCGCGTGCATGAACGGGAGAACGCCGCGTACAGGCGATTTGCGATCGCGCCAGAGATCCCGGTCGGGTGGTCTGCCTGGACCCTGCCTGAAGATCCGCACGATATACCCGCTGTACTTCGATCAATTGGCGACTCGTTGTCGTACGCAACAACGCCAGAAGGACAGCAGAAGCTCTTCCGCCAGGTGATGTTCCGCGATCAATCTGATGACCAGCAAGTCTATTACATGAGGGTCTGGATTCGGAACGACATCCTGCCAGAGTACAACGACGTTCGCTACGGAGAGGACCATCCATGAGTGATCACCAGCACCGCTCTCCGCTCGACAAGGCGATCCCGACGCCGGGATGGTTTGGCATTTCCGCAATTGCGATCATCGTGATTGCCGCCTTTGTGCGGCTATTTCGGCTCGACACCTATCTGTTAAACGAACGCGAGGCACAGTGGGCGTACGATGCCTTCGCGCTTTATACAGGCAAGCCCCTGCCCCCTGGCCATGAGCTGCCCGAATCCGGCCCGTTCATGCTGCTTTGGAACGCCATTTCCTACTTCCTGTTCGGCGTTACAGATGCGACTGCGCGTGCCGGATCCGTAGTCCTTGGGCTGGGATTGATTGGGATTCTCTTTCTGTTGCGTCCGTTCCTGAGCAAATTTCAGATCCTGAGTATTGCCGGTATCATCGCCATTTCGCCGACGATGGTTTTCGCCAGCCGTACCAACGAACCGGGGATCGCCGCCGCGTTCTTCGCCGTGCTCGTGTTGGTAGCGTTGCTACGCATCGGCATCGCGTCTGCTGACAATCATGGCTGGGCGCTGCTGCTCGGCGTTGCCCTGGCATGCCTCTATGCGACGGGTCCGCTGGGAATAACGACCCTCCTCGCCCTCCTCCTCGGGATTCTGGTTGCAGCAATATCCGATCTCACCGGAACCAGCCCGAACGGAGCTGTCGGCATCGCAATCCAGCGGGTTGGCCACAACCGATCGATGCTGTTATGGATGGCCGGAGGCCTCGTTTTTGGCCTGCTGGTGTTCTTCACGCGTGCCTTTAGCGACCTGAGCGCCCTGGCCGGGCTCGGCACAACGATTACGGACTGGGTAACCACGCTCACCTCTGGAACCGGCACCGTGCCGTCCAGGTTCTACTTCTGGTCATTCATGCTGTATGAAACGGTTGCCGTTCTGCTCGCCGTAGTGGCGGCGGTGATGGCCCGCACGAGCACCCTCCGCTCCAGAACTGCAGAGCGCGGTATCACCCATCTGCTCTACGTCGTCTGGTTTGCAGCCATTCTCCTTTTGCTCACCACATCTTCAACGCGCGATACGGGAAGCACCGTGCTCGTAGTGTTGCCAATTGTGCTCCTGGCAGGTTCGGGGCTCGGCAAGTTGCTGGAATCACCACGAGAATCTACCAACGCTCGCGCGATCATTGCATCTGTCGCAGCCGTGATCCTGGTTGTTTACAGTGTCAACACAACGATTGGTCTCGCCTACACAAGAGGTGAATCCGGTACCGAACCGCTGGCGCACGACACGCCGACTGAGGAAACACGCGATTTCCTCAACCAGGTAATGCGGCTAAGTCGGGATCTTTCCGTTACTAACGAAACGCCACAGGACCCCACTGGTCACTATGGCCTTTCGATTCACATCGCGTCGGAATACGAATGGCCCTTCGCCTGGTACTTCCGCGATTTCCCGAAAATGCAAGTGTCACCGGCGGGATCGGTCACCGAAGAGACGGACGTCGCCATCGCGGCCACTGCCGACAGTATGGAGCGCGTCGGGCTCACGCCCACCAGCCTCACCTGGATTCATAATCCCGGTGATCCGCTTACCATGATGCGCTCTGGCGAAATTCTGCGAACCGGCCTCAACCCCACTAATTGGAACGATGCATGGAACTACATGATCCATCGGGACGTAGAGCGACATGAGAATCCACGCAACCTCATGGTCGGTTACAGCCTGCGCGTGATGAACAAGCTCCATACGGAGTCCGGACCATTCAACCTGTTCGATGACTCCTCGCCAGGCCAGGGCGGCGGACTCGGCCAACTCGACACACCTGCCGGCATCGCTGTAAGTGACGACGGTACGATCTACGTTCTCAATGCAGGGAATCAGCGTATCGATCGCTATAACGCCGAGGGTGAATTTCTCGGGATCTGGAGCGGACAAGTCGAAGAACCGCTGCAACTGAGCTGGAACGGTTTCCAGGGCGGAACCGGGCTCCACTTTGGCGAAGATGGCCTTATTTACATCGCAGACACCTGGAATCACGCCGTGGTTGTCGTGAATCCCAATGGCACTGTGGTGCGGGTGCTTGGCAACCGGGGTGTGCAGACCGATA
This sequence comes from uncultured Sphaerobacteraceae bacterium, assembly GCA_964526965.1. Lineage (GTDB taxonomy): Bacteria > Chloroflexota > Chloroflexia > Thermomicrobiales > UBA6265 > UBA6265. The sequence goes on from CAZGML010000011.1 coordinate 41,757, forward strand.
TCACCGACGAGGGCGATCCCATGGATCAACCGGGGCTCTTCTTTGGCCCGCGGGATGTCGCAGTATCCGGCGAGTATATCTACGTCACCGACACCGGTAACGAGCGCGTTCAAATCTTCGGCATGGATGGCACGTTTATCACCGCGTTTGGCGGCTACGGCGAAGACGACGGTACGTTCATCGAACCTACCGGAATCGCGATAGCACCAGATGGCACCATTTGGGTGGCAGATAGCGGAAACGCGCGGCTGCAGGTATTCGATGCCGAAGGAAACTGGCTCGAATCACATCACGTTGAGCAATGGGAAAGCCAGGCCGGGATCGACCGTATGAATATGTTGACATTCGATGAGAACGGCGTCCTCTACTTCACCACTCCGAACAGGGGTGTGTGGGCGTGGTACGAAGGGGTCGCGGTGAATGTCAGCGTAAGCCAACCCAATAACGATGACCTGACCGTGGTGCAGTTCGCTGATTTGCAGCCAGGCGGTATTGCCATAGACACGCGCGGGCAGATACTCGTCACAATCTCCAGCACGGGTGAGGTGATTCAGATAGACCCGGTTCCACCCTCGACGTTCGGGTTGCCAGAGGGCACACCAGTAGCATCGCCAGCAGCGACACCGGCGAACTAATCGTAGGGGAAGAGCTCTGTGGAAACGTCGCCGAACGTGCTTAGTTCGAGCAGCCGCTCGATTTCAGCAATGATTCGGTTCAACATCTGGCTGGCGTGGTCTGCTGAAGTGCTCAGTACAAGCACTCCGAGCGTGCCGACCCGGATATCATCGAGATCCTCAATCTCAGCGATCGCACAGTTGAACTGCTTTGAAATACGCGATGTGAGCCGTTTCATCTCGCCTCGTTTGTCCTTCAGCGAGAACGTGTCTTCAAAATAGAGGGTAATTCGGGCGTTGCCCACTGTTGCACTCATGTGACAATGATACTCACATCGCCGCTTTCACTGTCGCGCTGCCAGTGCATTTTGCGTCCAAGATTGGTAGCGATATGTGCGCCGATGCGGAAAAGCACATCGGCTTCCCTGTCAGTCGCACCGATGGTTTCGGCGAGTTCGATATCTGGAATATCGGCGATTATCGCGGCGGAGGCCTGGTCGCCGAAGTCAACTTCGACGATCCAGCCGCCGTACGTTCGGTAGTTTGTGAGTAGCGCATCCAGCACCTCGGCAGGAGCCCACTCCCGATCGGTGTCCCATCCCCGGGTCATGACTTCGGCAATAGCCTGAATCCAGGTCTCGAGAACTTCTTCATCCCCGCCAATAGAGAGGACACCCGCCATGAGGAACGCCTGCGAGTTGGACTGACTGAGCTCCAACAGTTCGGCGTCTGTATAGACATCGTGTCCATGGACGATGTCGGGCTCATTGCGAGGTGCAGACATTCCCTACTCCAGAATGAAGAGCTCGTGAGTTGACGTGTTGAGACGGCGACCGCCGTTCGCCTCACACACAACCGCGTCTTCAATACGCACACCGAATCGCTGCGGGATGTAGATGCCGGGTTCGTCGCTGAAGACCATACCTTCCTGCATCAGCATATCGTTCCCCTCGACCAGGTAGGGCTCCTCGTGGACTTCGAGCCCGAGTCCATGCCCAACGCGATGCACGAAGTATTCACCGTAGCCGGCATCGGTAATCACCTTGCGGGCGGCACGATCCAGCTCCTGCAGTTCCACGCCCGGCTTCACGACATCGAACGTCGCCTGGTTGGCGTCATCCACTGTCGCGTAGACCTTGCGATATTCCTCAGACGGCATCCCGACGTGCGCGGAACGCGTCATATCGCTGTAGTAGCCGTCAATGGTCCCACCCCAATCGAACACCATGGCATCGCCTTCTTCGATCACGCGCTCGTTACCGCCATGGTGCGGAGAGGCGGAGTTCGGTCCACTCCCAACGATACCGGCCGGATTTGTGAGTCCTGCCTCCTCAGAGATTTCGACCAGCTTCTTCAGCGCCTGCAACTCAGTCATACCGCTGATCGGGCCAGATTTCACGAACATGAGCCATGCTTCGTCTGTGAGACGGCCAGCTTCATCGAGAGCGGCGATTTCCTCAGAGTCCTTGATCATGCGGAGGTCGCGGAGAATCGCATCGCCTTCCTGCCAGGCGCTCTGAATGCGATCCTGCAAGCGCAACAGGAACGCCGACCACAACTTGTTACCTACCGCGATATTGCGAGGATCGCCAATGATTTCGCTGGCGAGATCGGCCGGATTATCAGCATCGCCCCATGTCTTGAGACTCACCTGTCCGCTGCCATCCTTGATCAATGGAGCCTCAAGTGCCGGGGCGACCATTGTTGGAGCACCCTCGGCAGGCAACACAAGCAGGTTCATACGCTCACTCACGTGTGCCTCAATACCCGTGAGGTACGTGAGATCTGCACTCGGGCCAAGCAAGAGATAATCAATACCCCGATCCTTGAGAACTTCCTGGGTACGAGCAAGTCGTCTGGAATAGGTCTGTTCGTTCATCCTGTAACCTCCGTAAGCGTCATCGTCATTCAATGGTTTATCGCAGAGAATCGGCCTTTCGTCGAGAGTGATTGAATGCACACCAGACCCGTTATGCGTACACTTCAGTCTGTAACGGCGCGGAGGCCGCAACCCAAAAATCTCACGGGATCAGCTCCCGGGATGGTACCCGGTGGCGTGTCCAGAGGATTCCTGTACACATGACCACTTCTGCACAACAGAAGCCGACCTTTCGAATCGCGATTGATATGGACGGTGTTCTCACCGAGAGCCCGGTACCCATGGCGCGCGCGGCCAATCAGCATTTCGATCTCGACCTTCCTGACCTGGCGTTCGTCGATTCATCCGGACTGAACGTGCCAATGGAAGTTCGAGAATGGGTATATCGACCAGATGGCCCGGCAAGTCGCATGAAACCGGCCCACGGTGCACAAGATTTCATCCGCGATCTCATTGCGCTCGCTGGCGACGACAACGTGATCATCGTCACCGCCCGACCAGAATCCGCTGCCGACATGACTATCAACTGGTTCCACCAACACGGTTTCGAGAACGTACAAATCATTTTTGCCGACGACAAAACATCCATCGCTGCCCGACAGGGGTGCAAGTTCGCCGTGGAGGATAGCCTCCGCCACGCAAACAACTACGCTGCCGGCGATGTCACCTGCTTCCTCATCAACAATGTCGAGCCGCTGCCTGAGGACGCCAGTCCGTTAATGGTGACGGTGCAGGATTTCGATGAGATTTTGCGCCGACTCGAAATCGCCCATCGACCAGCTCCGGAGAGCACGGTTATTGACGCGCTTCCGCCAGTTGGTGATGAGGTGGATGTGCGCTGGAAGATCGTTGTCGCCGATCAAATTCACACCGCAGCCCGCGAGCAACTCGCCTCGGTCGGCAATATCGTCGACGTCGAAGGTACCAACACCCCTGCCTTGCTCGAGGCAGTTGTGGATACGGATGCGCTCGTGGTGCGCAGTGAAACGAACGTGACCGAGGAAGTCCTGCGGGCGGCACCACGGCTGAAAGTGATTGCCCGCGCCGGCGTGGGTGTGGACAACATCGATGTCGATGCTGCAACCCGGGCGGGCGTCATCGTACTCAATGCACCTGGAGCAAATGCCACCAGCGCCGGCGAGCACACCATATCGCTTCTACTGGCGGTTACTCGCCAGATTCCGTTCGCCAACCGCACCATGCACGCAGGTGAGTGGAAACGCAAGCAGGTGAAGCCGATCGACCTGCGTGGCCGCACCATCGGTATGGTCGGCCTCGGCCGGGTTGGTTCAGTAGTCGCCAAGCGCCTGAAGGCGTTTGAAATGAACATAATCGCGTACGATCCCTACCTGCCCCGCCAGCGATTTGCGGATATTGGCGTGGAGCCGGTGGAACTCGAGGAGATTTGGGAGCGATCGGACATCGTCACGTTCCACTGCCCGAGCACTGCCGAGACGCACCATATGCTCAACGCCGAGACGCTGGCGAAAATGAAACCGGGAGCTATCGTAATCAATGCCGGACGCGGCGAGTTGGTGGATGCTTCTGCCCTGGCAGAAGCGCTGAAGAGCGGCCACATCTCCGCTGCGGGTGTCGACGTGTACCCGATCGAACCGTGTGTGGAGAGCCCCCTCTTCGGCCTCGATAACGTTGTACTTACTCCACATACCGGTGGATCGAGCGCCGAAGCGTTGGAAGCCGTTGGCCGGGTGATTGGCAGCACAACTATCGCCGCACTCAATGGTGAAGCGGTGCCGAATGCAGTCAACCTGCCAGCTGCATCGCTGGAATCACGGGCGCTGAAGCTGCTGACACAGGTCAGTGCGGCGGCTGGACACCTCTGTGCCGTGATCATGACCGATGCACCGAGTACGTTCGCCGTGCAAGCCCGTGGTATGGTCAGCAACGACCTCACCGAACATGTCTGTAACTCCGCGCTTGCCGCAGCTTTGCAAACATGGCTGGGACGCCGTGTGACCCCGGTCAACGCCCGCCTGATTGCGAAGGAGATGGGCGTCAACGTCGAGATCAGTGCCGATGATGGCGACGAGAACAGCATCCCCCGTTTCAGTTTCGAGGTGGAGGGAGCCAGTCGCCACAGTGTTGTGGTAAGTTGGGACCGCGATATCGCGGGAATCGTCGAAGTCGATCGCTTCGGTCTCTCCCAGCCATTGAGCGGATACGTCCTGATCACTCACCACCACGATCGTCCAGGCATCATCGGCAGCCTAAGCACCACGCTGGCGAAATACGACATCAATATCGCCGGCATGCAGGTCAGCCGCGTTGTGCCGCGCGGAGATGCCATGATGGTGACAAACGTGGATGAAGAGATTCCGGATGAGGCACTGGCCGAAATTCGCAGTATCGACGGCATGAACAGCACGGTTATCGTGCGGCTGCCGGATATGTTCGCTAACCCGGATCCGGTCAAAGTAGCCAATATCGTCGGGAATGGCGTGCGAAGTACGTAAAGCCGTTGCCAGTCGGGCTACCCGTACTGGCAAAACAGCCTGGACGCAGAAGCGCGCGTCCAGGCTGTTTTATCCCCATTAGAATCTGTGGTCTGGTTATCGAGGCTCGCCCTCGATTCGGAAGTCTGGCAGCCACCGCAGCCACTTCGGCAGGTGCCAGGTCCAGTCGCCGCAAATCGTCATGACGGCAGGCAGCAGCACGCTGCGAATGATGGTCGCATCGATCAACACCGCTACGGCGAGGCCGAAGCCGAGCTGCTGGATAGCTGCTGCCGATCCCATACTGAACGCGCCAAACACCACCACCATGATTGCTGCGGCGCCGGTGATGATTCGGCCGGTGCTACGAAGACCAACGGCGACAGCTTCGTGGCTGTCATGGGATATGTCGTAATGCTCGCGAATGCGGCTGACGATGAAGACGTGATAGTCCATGCTCAGGCCAAACAATATGCAGAACATCAGAATCGGGAGCCAAAGCTCGATGATATCTGTTTGGGTATATCCGAAGAGGTCCGCTCCGATGCCGTGAACGAACACGGCCACCAAAATTCCCCATGCAGCCCCCACGCTGAACAGGTTGAAGATCAACGCCTGAATCGGCATGACCACCGTACGGAACGTTACGAGCAGCAGGACATAGCTCAGCCCCAGCACGAACACGATCACCCACGGCGTCATTTCGCTGAGGTGGTCGACCATATCGGCTTCGCCGGCACTCTGGCCGGTAATGTGAACATTCAGCCCCTCGACCTCACCGATTGTGACGGGCGCGAAATCTTCCCGCATGGTTTCCACGGTTTCATACGCCCGTTCGGAAGATCCTTCAAATGCAAGTGTTGCCTGCAGTTCAGCCGTGCGATTCTCATCATCCCATCGAGGCTCGGAAATCAGCGTGAAGTCGCCCGTCTCCTCCATCAAACCGACGTATTCATTGATGGCAGCGTCTGCTTCGGACGATCGTTCGCCAGTGAACACTACGTACATCGGGCTCAACAAACCGGCGGAAAAGTCATTTTCAAGCGTGCTGTATGCCGTGCTGATATCGCCGGGCGGTAATTGTCCCTCGCGGCTGAAGCCGGTCTCCATATCCAGCACCGGGTACGCCAATGCCAGCAATACGGCAGCAGAAGCAATGAGGCTCGTCCATGGGCGGTCGACAACCACCCGGGTGATGCTTCCCCAGAATCCGCTGTACATGTTATGTCGGCCGATTTGCTCGGTGCGAACCGGCTTCTTGCGAGGCCAGTCGATGCGATCACCAACAAGGTACAGCAGCGCGGGTACCAGCGTGGCCGTCAGGATGAGAGTGACAGCGACCACCGTGATCGCGCCGATTGCCAGCGAGAAAAAGATGTTCATGCGCACCAGCATCACGCCCAGCATCGCCAGGATGAGCGTGACACCGGAGAAGACTACCGCCTTGCCGGACGTTGCCCCGGCGATTTCGATAGCGCGTAGCTTGGAATCGCCCAGCGACTTCTGCTCACGGAACCGCTCCACGAGGAAGAGCGAATAGTCGATACCGATCGCGAGTCCTAACATGGTGATCATGTTCTGGACAAAGAGTTGTAGCTCGCTAAACTGCCCCAGAATCGTCACAGCACCCAGGGCGATGACAACACTCATCACACCCAGAACAAGCGGTACCACTGGTGCTACAAGCGATCCAAACACGATCAACAGCACAACGATGGCAATAGGAACGCCGAAAAGCTCTGCCTGAATCAGTTCTTCGACAATCAGTTCCTGGAAAACCTCGTTGATAGAAAGGTTGCCAATAGTGGTAACTTCGAACCGCTCCGTGTCGAACTGCTCAACGACGTCGATATAGTCACCAATTGAATACTCTTCGGAGTGGATGACCACGGGCAGAAGCAGCGTTGTGTTGTCGTCGGAGACAAGGCCTTCGACCTGTTCGAGCTGCCCCGATTGCTCGGCCACCGCCCTGGCAGCCGGGTTGCTGAGTACATCCTGGATTTCGTAGTAGCTGAGAACGTAATTCGTCTCTAACTCGCCCTGTGCCAGTTCAAGCATGTCTGGCGGACCTACCGGGCCGGTGCCCTCCCAGTCGCCCATAATCGCGCGGACATCGCCTGTAACGGATTCAACATGAGACCTAAAGGCCGGATCACTCACCTCGGTGCCATCAAGCGACTGGATAACGATCGTCTCGGTGACGCCAACGGATTCACCGAGTGAGCTCTCCTCGAGCGCCTCGAGTCCTGCGACGGAATCGAAATCACCAGTCAGTGAAAATTCGTTGTTCAGAACATTGTTCAGCCCGGTGCTGGAGAGGATTGCAGCAACAATGAAAACGACGCCCCAAATTGAGACGACCTTCCAGGGATTACGAGCGCACAATCCTGCCAGGGAAGCGAGGGTGGGTTTCTTTTTCATGGGAGGCAGCGACCTTTGACATTATCCATCGGTACGTATCCGTACTACTTGCTTGATGATAGGAGTCCGGATTCTGGTCTGTCAAAGAATTCACAATCTATTCAACCCGTCTGTTCGCGCGTAGTTCGGCGGAAATCTCGAGAATGGAGAGCATAAGTACCAAACAGGCCGGCATGATGTAGACCACCGCCATGATCCCGCTCACAAGTGGGAAAACAACCAGCCATCCAGCCACGCCTGCCGCGGTGTAGCCTGCCGTACCGAATGCGACAAGCGAAACCACCAATCCGGTCCGTTCTGGCAGGAATGGATAGACCAGCAGCATCAGGATGTAAACGATGACCGCATATACCTGAGGCGTATCCGGAAACATCGCAGTCGTTGCCTCACCGACTCCCTCTCCGTAGGTGGTGCTGAGATCCATGAACAGCAACAACGCGGCGTACAGAGCACCCAGGATGCTTGCTATGAACTTGCCGCAGCAGGATCCGTCCTCCATGAGAGCAGCTACCTCCGGATAACTGGTGAATTACCAACACATTGTCGATAAAACGAATCTCACAGGGATTGGTTCCCTGACAGATTGGCACGGAATGGTGAGAACGGACTAATCTATTCTATGACAAGTGCCATGAGTGCACCTACAGTCTTGACGGCACTGAATGTTTGTAGTGAATAGAGTTACCAAAATGGCGGAAACGTCTAACAGTCCATCCGAGTTTGTAGCTGCTTTGAGCCGTGATGTCTTCTTTGGAATGCGCATCCGGACAATTCTCAATCAGCTGGGGTACGAGATAAAGCTCTGCAAAACCGAACAGGAGCTCGAAGAATCGTCCCCCGGTGCGGTGATCGCCCTGGTGGACTTCAATATCCCGGTCGATTGGGATGCGCTGAAATCCGTTTTGGAAGGCGATGTTCCGGTGCTCGCGTTCGGATCCCACACCAATGTGGAAGGGTTCCGGGCCGCAAAGTCGGCGGGTGTAACCCGCGTAGTTTCCAACGGCGAGTTCAGCCGCAGGCTTCCGGCACTTATGACGCAATATCGCCGCGATAAGGGTGAAATCGCAGAGTTGTAAAGAAAACCGGGTGTAAAGAACGTACGTACACCGTTGACACACTGATCGTAGCGAAAGTACAATCCGATCGTACAGTTTGGTTGAACACCTACGTGGAACACCCTGGCTGCACACGCACTATTGGCTAAACGTTGTTCGCTCACATGGGGTGAGCCTGGAGACCAGAAAGGAGTCATCGTGGAGTCCGAGCCTCGAGACTACCAGGCGGTCATGGACAACGCCCTGCAGCTCGTCTACAGCCATCACCATCGATTGGTGACACAGCTGGCACCGGAGGCATTCCAGCCTCTGACATTGACGCAGCTTCGCAATGGGCCGTTGGGACAAGACCTCCTCCGATTGGCACGCCTGGCCCTTGGCCAGAGCAAAGAATCCAAGGATCAGGTGTTAGAAGCAATCGATTCTGTGCTTCAACTCCTCTTTTGGCCGGCAGCGGCCGATGATTACACAGTTCCTCGCGTATTCTGGGATACCGACCTGGGCCGAATGCTCGCACTGGCCAAGTACCGTGCATTCGAATCCAACGAACTGGTGAGTATCGGCAATGCGGCACAGCAACTGGGGGTGACTCGTCCCACCATTTACCGGTGGATGGACGACCGCACGCTCAACTATGTACGCGACGATATGAGCGGCCGTACATTCGTGATCCGCAAGGACATCGATGTGCTCAAGCAGATCTCACAGGAGCTTGAGGGTCAGTTCTAGCCTGAATCAGAAGATTAAGCCGGAGGGATAATGACCCTCCGGCTTTTTGTGTCCGTATTCCGCACCTTTCACAGCACAAGCCATACGCTCCCCGACTGACCGGAGACCCGATTCCCGGGTACGATTCCTACAATAACGATCTTCTGACGTAGACGAAGGAATCGCCTGTATGCTCGAAGTGCTCCCCACCGATCTCGAAATCGCACAAAATGCAACCCTGCTTTCCCCCAACGAAATCGCCGATCAGCTTGGCATCGACTCCACTCACCTTCTCCCTTACGGTCGCGATGTCGCCAAAATCGATCCGGCCGTGATCGATACCATGACCGACCGCGCCCAGGGCAAGTACATCGTGGTGACCGCCATCACGCCAACACCACTCGGCGAAGGCAAAACCACAACCGCCGTTGGTCTTGCGCAAGGAATGACAAAGATAGGCAAGAGCAACGTGCTCACACTTCGGCAGCCGAGTATGGGCCCGACCTTCGGGATAAAGGGAGGAGCAGCCGGAGCTGGCTACAGCCAGGTGCTGCCAATGGAATCGCTCAACCTCCACCTCACTGGCGATTTTCATGCGGTGACTGCTGCTCACAACATGCTGGCGGCGATGATCGATAACCACCTGCACCATGGGAACAAACTTGAACTCGACCCATCGGAAATCCAGTGGCGACGCGTGATGGATGTGAACGATCGCGCACTACGAAACATCGTTATCGGGCTCGGTGAGAAGTCGGATGGCGTCACTCGTCAAACCGGTTTCGACATCACCGCGGCCAGCGAGGTGATGACAACCCTCAGTCTCGCAACCGATGCAGATGACCTGCGCGCGCGGCTCGGGCGGATCGTGATTGGCCGCAATCGACGGGGAGAATTCGTCACCGCCGAAGATCTGGACGCTGCGGGTGCCATGGCCGTAATCCTGAAAGACGCTGTTTGGCCAAATCTGATGCAAACCACCGAGAACACGCCGGCCCTTATCCATTGCGGGCCGTTCGGCAATATTGCTACGGGAAATAGCAGCGTCATCGCCGATCGTATTGGTTTGCGGACGTCGGAATACGTCATCACCGAGGCAGGTTTTGGTGCCGATATGGGTGCGGAGCGCTTCTTTAACATCAAGTGTCGGGTGGGGAAAGCGCGTCCGTCCGCGGCTGTGCTGGTGGCTACGGTCCGCGCGCTGAAAGCGCACAGTGGACGCTACAAAATCGTGGCGGGCAAGCCGCTCCCGGCCGAGATGCTGCTTGAAAGTCCGGACGATGTTCGCGCCGGCGCGGCCAACCTTCGAAAGCACATTGAAATCGTTCAGCAATTTGGCGTGCAACCGGTCGTGGCGATTAACGCCTTCCCCACCGATCATGAAAGTGAGCACGAGGCCATCCGCGAGATCGCTGCAGAAGCCGGCGTGCGCTGCGCCGTGAGCACCCATGTATCGGCTGGAGGCGAAGGAGCGACAGAGCTGGCTCGTGAGGTTGTGCTCGCGGCCGAAGAAGGCGCAGAGTTTCGCCCCACGTATGCATTCGAGCAGTCGTTGACGGAGAAGATCGAAGCGATTGCCACACGTGTGTATGGAGCGGAGGATGTGAGTTACAGCACCGAAGCAGCACGCCATATTCGGCAGTTCGAAGCGGCCGGATACGGGGAGTTACCCGTGGTGATTGCGAAGACGCACTTGAGCGTTAGTAGCAATCCGAGATTGTTGGGCGCTCCCACCGGCTGGACATTGCCAGTGCGAGAGGTGCGACTCGCCGCCGGCGCGGGGTACGTCTATGCCATTGCCGGCGACGTCCGCACCATGCCCGGCCTCGGCGCCCACCCTGCCGCCGAACGAATCGACCTGGACAAAGGCCGGGTTGTAGGGCTGTTCTGATTCGCCGTGGCTGTCGGATATCGCTGCGAAAAGTCAGCCGGCGTTACTACACAAGCGCGGACACCGGAACACTGGTAGCCTCGTAGCCCGACCTGTGACGAGACAGAGGGAGTTACATCGAGATAATGGGTGACTCCCCCGGGATTCGAACCCCGGTGCAGGACTTCTGCAATTTGCGATGATCACAAGTCAATCAGTCTAGAATCTCACCCAATGGGTGGGTTAATGGGTGAAATAGCCCAATTTCCGCCTCATTTCGCGCTCATGTTGTCACACGTTACAGTCTTAGCTAGATTGCCGCAGTGACAAAGTCGGCAAGCAACCGTACTCACACCACCGCGCTCTCGTCCCGCTCTCCAACTGCAAGTATTGGCGTTCGGGTAGCCCGGCCTATGGTTTACACTATCCCTATATCCATATTGGTTTCTAGACGGACGTAACCCATGTCGAAGGGAGAGTGTTTATGGCAGATTCTGCAGAGTCTACTTCTCGAACCGAAATGAAGAAAGTCAACGCAAGGCAACGCGAATTCTACGAACGAGTGCGTACCGAGGAGACGTTCGCTCATTCGGATAGATCAACAGTGTCGCGCATTTGGAGCTCAGTCCGGAATCGGATGTGGTCGTTTCAAAAAGAAGTAAACATGAGACGCGTTGCGTCCAACCTCCATATGGAGCAACTTCATGCAATTGCAGATATGGACGTCCTCGACCTTGGCAGCGGAACCGGGAGCGACCTATCCCTATACATGGCTGAGCACGCAAGATCATATACAGGGATTGATCTCGCACAAACTGCAGTAGACGGATTGAACGCCAAGCTCGAGCAGATGGGACTCACCAGGGCGAAGGCGATACGTGGTGACATCCTCGATTCGAAGCTGCCTGATGAATCATTCGACGTGGTGTACGCTGCCGCAGTTCTGCATCATTTTAAGGACGTGCGAGTAGTTGCGGAGGAGCTCAGTCGCCTCCTCCGTCCTGGCGGTGTCGTTCTCTCCTACGATCCTCTGCAAACGGAACCGATCAATGCCATTGCGAGAAAGATCTATCGGCGGAACCAGGATGACAGGGATTGGGAGTGGCCATTTACTAGAGAGACGGTCAGCGCACTGAGTGAATATTTCGAGATTACTGCTGCTCAAGGCTCACTTGGCTTCTCAAAGTTTGGACTTCCTTTTTACTTCATCCCGGGCCTGGGGAGGGTCGCGAGATTTATCGCACAGACAGGGATGAAGCTCGATCAAAGGTTCGCATCGAAACCGGGGCGCGGACTCTGGCACTGCTGGCATATCGCGATGGTGCTCAAGAAGACTTATCGGCAGTAGGTCCACTGTTGTTCGCTCACTGCTACAATTATTCTCAACTGGAGGCGTTTTGTTACGCTGCATTTTCTTTGTGCGCATCCAGCAGTTCCACCATCAAGCGCTTGCTGACCACCTTCCGGCGGCCGACACGGATAACCGGGACTGGCAGCTGATCACGGCGCGCCAGGTCATGAGCAGCAGCACGTGAAATTCCGAGCATCTTTCCTGCGGTTTCGATATTGATCCTCTAACGTGGAATAGTAGAGCTTGGTTTCATGGGGTACCTCCATAACAACGTGCACCATCCGTCTAGCTGCTATCTGGTACTAGTATCGAACTGCCAGGCGTGCCCGTAGATGCGCGCCCCGTGAGACGTGCGCCTATTTGCGCTGCTTGCGAGCCCGGATGACGGTTGATCGGTTAGCGCCTAGCAATGCGGCTGTTGCATCGATCGTGTGCCCCTTGTCTCTCAGTTCATTGACTAGCTCTGCAATCGGCCTGTCGCCCTTACTGAGAATGCGCGCGTCCTCTTCAACCAGTGGTACCGCCTTGCACACGTCCTCAGCGCTCATTCCTGGCACGATTGGGAGATACCACCACTATTTATCAGGATCACCCGGAACAGGCCCGTCAGGGTGTGCTTCTCTCCGCTTGCCACACGGCTTCAACGGCTACCCGGTGGATTGAATCGAGCCTCTCAGGATGATCCGCCAAGAGCTCATCAACCACACCGCGGTAGTAGTGGTGCATCGGGGGTTCATTGCAGACTGGGATCCGGGATATTGGTGAAATGGAGAAACTGGAAGCAACTTCGGCATGAAATCAAACAGCGGGATCAGTGCATCAATATAAGGCTCAAGAGAACCAGGCCTATCCAGGAACAGAACGCATGCCAACGCCACTCATACGGCAGGGTGACGGTGATACTCCACTTTGGGAATCACTGATTCCATTCAGATCGGATATGGTCAACGTTCTCACTTAGCACATCCGGCTAATCTACAACAAGTGTTGTTTACCTGGAGACGTAGCGCTTTCGTAGATAGGCAAGGCCCGTTGCATTCCTCTGTTCATCTCTAGATATACTCGTATAGTACCCACTCCTGTTCAGTGGTGCCATCACCCCGGCCGGCTCGCTCCCGGCGCGGGGTGCTTTTAGTCACTTACGAAAGATACGTCATTCCACACATCCATATTTTGTAATTGTTTGTGATGAAGCATTTTCATGACGAATACGCTCACCCGGTGGAAACCTCTCTCTAATCAAAATGCGTGCGACGAAAGGGCGCTCACAAAGCTGAGTGGCGCACTTTTTGGCGTATTCGAGTATTTGGCGCACGTTTACGACGCTCGATAACGCGCCATATCCGTTAATTCTATGGGGTTTTCGAGAGGGTGACTCCCCCGGGATTCGAACCCGGAACCAATGGATTAAAAGTCCACTGCTCTACCTTTGAGCTAGAGAGTCTCGCACCGGTGTGGCGCGCAGTCTATCCTACCAATTGAATGGCATATCGTGCCACCTTTACGCCGCGTTTCACAGACTGGTCACTCATGATCCAACCGCTGCCGACATGGATTCTTGCCGCAGCCCTGGCCGTAATCATTGTTTCAGCAGCAGTTCGGCTGCGAGCCCTCTCCCCCAGCGGTGCAGTGGCAGCGACTCTCCTAGGGACGATCGTCGTCGGGTCCGGAGGCTGGTGGCCGGGCATCATCCTCGTCACGTTTTTTGCAACATCGAGCCTGCTCTCAAAGGGCGAAAACAACCAGGCAAGCGGAGCTCGTCGTAATTGGCTGCAAGTGCTCGCAAATGGCTGGGGTATGTTGCTGGGGTGCGTGCTCTACGCACTTACCAGTTGGGAGCCATGGCTCCTCTTCGGTATCGGGGCTGTAGCCGCCGCAACTGCCGACACGTGGAGTTCCGAACTTGGACCTTCAAGCACCTCTCCTCCCCGACTTATCACGACCGGTAAGATCGTGCCGCCAGGCACTTCTGGTGGCGTCTCCCTACGCGGCACGTTGGCGTCCGTCGCGGGCGCGCTTGTCATCGCACTCCTGGCTGCCATCGGGTGGGCCGCAGGGTCCCTGTTCTCTGAAGCCAACTGGTTTATCGTACTTCCGGGAATCTTCCTCGGTGGAATTGCTGGCGGATTGCTCGATTCGCTGCTCGGCGCTACGGTGCAGGAGCAACGTTGGTGCAACACTTGCGAGAAGACCACTGAAGCGAATCCGCATCATTGCGGTACACCGACTCATCACATACGAGGGATTGCCGGATTCAACAACGACGTAGTGAACGTGCTCTGCGTACTTACCGGTGCACTGTTTGGCCTTGTATCGGGTATTCTTTAAAGACCGTGCGCCGCTGTTCGCGCATACGCCCGAGAGTTCCAGGCTGTATCATCCAGTACCGCGGGCATTTGGTATTCACAGGAGCCGCGTACGGCATTAGATCTGTCGTACTCCAGCACTCACGGGGAGTTTCAGGATTATGAATTTGAACCAAAAATCGTCGCTCTTTCAACGGGGGAAATCCGCCCTGCTCGCCGGAATCCTGAGCGCCAGTTTGCTCGTGGTTCCCGCCACACAGGCTCAAGACGCAACACCCCCTGCCGCAACCCCCTCCGCATCCCCGGAAGCCACCGTTGCCGAAGAGCCCGTAGTCACGAATTTGATGACGACCCAAATCGACGAACTCCCGCCTGCTCCCTTTACTGTGCGCATGCTTCGTATCACACTCCAGCCTGGCGCCATTACTCCCATGCACTCCCACCACGGCCCAGAAATTGACATGATCGAAACCGGAGAAATCACCATTCGCTCTATGGGTGATGCCCCGATTACCCGCGCAGACGGCACCGAGGAAATCTCCACTGGAGACGAGGTCACACTGACCGAAGGCGATCTGGTGCACTTCCCCGCAGAGGTTGGTCAACGCTTTGAAAACACCGGAGACGAGCCGGCAGAGATGCTGAGCTCGGTCATCATCCCGGTCGGCCCCGACTACGTCAACGAGCGCATCACCTGGTTCGATGGCGAACCAAACCTGGAAGGCGTGACCTACCAGAAGCTTGGAGATGGTCTGGTTCAGGATATGGAGCAGCAATCTGCGGAATGGACGATTGACTCCGTTGCGCTGCCTCCCGGTGTCGCCATGCCCGCCCTGGAAGGGGTCAGCATGATCACGCCGGTGGAAGGCAACCTCTCCTTCAGCATCGATTCCGGCCAAGTTCAAGTCACGCGAGCAGATAGCAATATGCTACAGCCAAACGCTATATTGGGCACCTCTGTTTCGCTCGATAATGCAGATGCCGCTTTCTTCCCAAACGGTGTCGAGTCCACTCCGCGTGATAATGAAGATCAGCCGCTCACCCTTCTCATGATGGACATCAACCCTGCGGAAGGTACACCGGAAGAAGCCGCCACCCTTACCTTCAATGAAGGGGATGGCACCATAGCCGGTGGAAGTTCCGAGCCGGAGCCACAGTTCGCCACCACGAACGCGGGCGATGTGAACATGCGCGACCAGCCAAGTGTTGAAGGTGAAGTTGTTGATCAACTCGCCGAGGGCGTCGAGCTCGAGGTGCTGGACGGCCCGGTTGAAGCTGAGGAATGGACCTGGTACCAGGTGCGAGTCACTGCAGAGGGTGGCAGCGAAGGCTGGGTCGCCTCGGACTTCCTCAATGGCCTGGCGCCAACCGCTGAAGAAGAAACCACCGGCGATGGCACAGCCACTGAGACCGATGAGCCTGCGGCAGAGGAAGATACCGCGGGTACGCCAGAATCCGCCTCAGCGGGCGAGTTCCCGGTGGATAGCACCGTCGTAACTACCGAAGAAAGCGTGCGACTCCGCCCTGAACCAACAACCGATACCGAAGCGCTGGATGCTCTTCCAGTGGGGTCGGAGCTCACTGTGATCGGCGAGCAGGTTGAAGACGGTGACTTCATCTGGATCCAGGTCGAGCGTGCCGACGGCTTGCAAGGCTGGGTGGTTACAGACTTCCTCGAGGCCGCCCCTGCGGACGCAGAAGGCACCGACGAGACCGAGGAAACCGAAGACACTGAAGACGAGGGATAAGCCCCCGCTTCACACGCGAGAAGGGCCGCACCGAATAGTTTCGGAGCGGCCCTTTCACGTTGTCTTACACAGTGGAAACTAGCTGGACATGGCTGCTTGCGTCATCACATCAACCGGCGGCGTGACACCAAACCAGAGTTCGAATGCCCGCACTCCCTGGTGAATGAGCATCCCCTGGCCATCCAATGTGAGCAAGCCAAGTCGCGAGCCACTCTGCAGGAACGGCGTGTCACGGTACGTCAGATCGGCGACCAGTGACCCCTCTGGCAGTTGAGCCAATGTCGCTTCGTCCAGAACAACTTCGTCGTGCCAGCCGAGGCTGGTCGCGTTCACTACCGCATTGGCGGACGGAAGCGTCTCTGCAAGCGCATCCCAGTCGATAGCTACCGCTTCAAGCTCTTCAGCAAGAACATCGGCCTTGCTGCGCGTCCGATTGGCGATCAACACATCGCTAGCGCCCATTTGCTGAAGCGCCACAATCACTGCACGTGCAGCACCTCCTGCTCCGAGCACGACCACGCGGCCTGGCTCGAAATCCGGATACTTTTCACGGATGGAAGCAGCGAAGCCGTGGGCGTCGGTATTGTCTCCAACGAGTCGGTCACCATCGGGGATGATCGTGTTGACGGCACCGATTCTTCTTGCTGTTTCCGTGATTTCGTCCAGGTGAGGCATCACCGCCTGCTTGTGCGGCACGGTGACATTGGCCCCGGCGATATCCGCGTCGCGTATGCTGGCAACGCGTTCAGCAACTTCGTCGTCCTCGGTGTGCCAGAGTTCAAAGGTATGATCCATACCCAAGGCAGCAAATGCCGCATTCTGCATCTGCGGTGATCGCGAATGATCTACCGGGTTGCCGATCAATCCAACTCGCATTACTCACACCAATCCGGATGTTCTTCACACATAGCCGCCTGATGCTCCTCATACGTATACGTAAAGCGGTGTTCACCGCTACCGTCACCCTTGGTTACAAAGTAGTAGTAGCCGTCATTACTGGGCTCAGCCACGGCCTGAAGCGACGCCGCCCCGGGGTTAGAAATCGGACCGGGCGGCAATCCAACGTTTTCCGCCTGGTACGTATCGTATGGCGTTTGCCTGGATTGCTCCAGAAGCTCTGTATTCAGTTCTGGCCACCAGTTCTCTGCGGTGCCGATTCCATACTGCTGGGCTGGGTCGGCATTCAGGTTCATGTTGTCGTTCACGCGGTTGAGATAGACCTCGGCAATTGTGGGTCGCTCAATCGGCACGGCCGCCTCGCGCTCGACGATCGACGCAACCGTCACCGCCTCGTAGACCGTCAGGCCCTGGGCCTCCCAGCCCGCCCGAACCTCTTCGGTGATATTGCTCTGGAACTGCGAGAGTTGGTAATCGATCACGTTACGAACTGTCGCGTTACCGGGAACGGTATAGGTGCTTGGAAAAAGGAAACCTTCCAGGGATCCGTCTGCCGGGACGTCTTGCAGCATCGGATAGGCATCGCGCCAATACTCGATATCGTATGCGGCTTCGACGTAGTCAGAAGCGGCGCCGGGCATCCCTGCCTCCTCCAGGACCACCGCGTTCTGTTCGATGCGTTGTCCTTCAATGAACGTCACATCGAATTCAGGGCGCTCGGGTCCCTGCGCGGCGGCATCGTCCTCGCCGTCATCATCGTCTTCGGCCACCACGCTCACGGCAATGGTGTTCAGAATATCGTTGGTGCTCATACCAACCTGCAGGTTGTATGTGCCGGGGTTCAGCTCCATGCTGCCCCATTGCATCTTCTGCTCGAAGTAAAAGGGATAGGTGATGAGCTCTTCATCCTGCAGTTTGTCGGCCATGCTGGATGGATCATCGTCATCTTCAACGGTCACCACTACCGATCGGTTTGCGGGCTGCTCTTTCTCGACCCAGTAGTCAAAAAACCAGACACTACCACCAGCCATGGCAAGTGCCAGCAAAATAATGCTCACAATTTTCAGTGAACTCGCGAGGGTTCGTATCACAATGTGTAGACTCCACGTACTTGTGAGGGATTGCGCATCCGTCAACCGGGTACAATGGCTGCGCGGACGATAGTCAACGGAACTCCGCTCACATCTTTTCATGCCTATTCTACGCTGAAATGTCTATGCCTGACCGCACACCCCCTACAACTGAAAACGATCGTCCCCGAATCGTTGTGCTGGTGGGGCCAACGGCGGTTGGAAAAACCGCGCTGAGCATTGATATTGCAAGGGAATTCGATGCCGAGATCGTGAACGTCGACTCTCGCCTCTTCTACCGCGGTATGGATATCGGCACTGCCAAACCAACCCTGGAAGAACGTCGTGGAGTGCCACACCATCTCATCGATTTTCTCGATCCGAACGATCCCGTCTCACTGGCGGTAGTGCAAGATTTGGCTTTTGCAGCCATCGACGACATTGCGCAGCGCGGCAAACTGCCGCTTGTTGTTGGCGGCACGCCACAATACGTCAACGCGATCGTGGAGAATTGGAAGATTCCGCGCGTCGAGCCGGATCCAAAACTGCGGACACGCCTGGAAAACGAAGAGCGCGATTCTCCTGGCACGCTGATCGCTCGCCTTCGCGAGGTTGACCCCGAGGGTGCGCAAAAGCATGAGGGGAACACTCGGAGAATCATTCGTGCGCTCGAGGTTTACGAAGCCACAGGCACGCCAATCACAGAACTGCAGGGCAAGGGCGAGCCTCGTTACCGGGCGCTGGAACTGGAACTGTGGCGCCCGCGAGAGGAGTTGTACAAGCGTATCGATCAACGCTCGCGAGACCAGATCGAATCCGGGCTGATCGAAGAGGTGCAATCGCTCCTGGATGCCGGCGCGGATCCGTCATCCCCGTCATTTTCCGCTATCGGTTATCGGCAGGTTCTCCCCTACCTTGCCAACAATGCGACAATTGAACAGGTGACCGAGCGGTTACAACTCGATTGTCACCGCCTGGTGCGGCACCAGGAAACGTGGTGGCGCAAGAACCCACGCCTGGTTCGTATCGATATGCGAGATGCCGATGCCGCACACCAGGTCAACCGGCACATCACGAACTTTCTGGCTACAGACGTCTGGTAGCAATTGGGAAGTGTTGTGTCATACTGGAAGAATCAGGCCGAGTAATCGGTCATAACACGTGTTGCCCTTATCCCGTTGGTGTCCGGATACTGACACCGCCTGGAGGTCTTTTTATGCCGCAAGCAGTGCAACCAGAGGCGAACGCTACATTCGAGGGATACGCGCACCCGGAAGTGCTGGTATCCACCGAATGGCTCGCCGAGCACCTGGATGACCCGAACATCGTCATCCTCGAATCAGACGAAGACCTGTTGCTCTATGAACTTGGGCACATTCCGGGAGCCCTCAAGCTCGACTGGGAAACCCAGATGCAGCAGCCTGTAATCCGCGACTTCGTCGACAAGGAAGGGTTCGAACAACTCGCCAGCGAGCGCGGAATCACCAACGACACAACCGTCATTTTCTACGGGGATCGCAGCAACTGGTACGCCACGTACGGCTTCTGGCTTTTTAAGTACTACGGCCATGAAGACGTGCGCGTGCTGAACGGTGGCCGCGAACTTTGGGAGGCCGAAGGTCGCCCGATGACTCGCGAAGTGCCCGAAGTTACTCCAACCGAATACACCGCGAAGGAGCCGGACCCCAGCATCCGCGCGTTCCGCGACGATGTCATGGAGTTCCTCAAAACAGACAACCCAAAGCTGGTGGATGTACGCTCCAACCCGGAGTACACCGGTGAGCTGCTCCACGCCATCGGCTATCCGCAGGAAGGCGCCATGCGCGCGGGCCACATTAAGGGCGCAGTCAATGTGCCTTGGGGTACCGCTGCCAATGAAGATGGCACCTTTAAGGCGATCGATGAACTCCGCGAGCTATATGAAGAAAAGGGCATCACTCCCGATGGCCCGGTGATTGCGTACTGCCGAATCGGAGAGCGCAGTAGCCACACGTGGTTCGTTCTCAAATACCTCATGGGCTACGACGACGTGCGCAATTACGACGGCTCCTGGACCGAATGGGGCAGCCTGGTTGGCGCTCCAAACGCGACCGGTAACGAGCCCGGCTAGAAAGGCAAAACCCTGGATCGTCAGGAATACATAGAACACATTCTGGATCACTTCGAGCATCCCCGAAACAAGCACCGAATGGAAGATTCAACTATCCAGCTCGGTGGCGGTAACCCCGGCTGTGGTGACCTGATTACCATGTACCTCGATATCGAAGATGACAAAATCAAGGGTGTCAGCTTCGAGGGTGAAGGGTGCACGATCTCGCAGGCCGGCGGGTCGATCATCGCCGAGATGATCGAAGGAATGTCGCTGGAGGAAGTCCAGCAGCTTGGTACGCACACCATGATCGACGAAATGGGCGAGGAAACGGTGAAGAGCCGCGTTCGGTGCGCGACGCTCGCCATGGGTACGGCCCAGGCTGCCGTAAAGGCTTACCTTGATGAGCAGCGAACCGGCACGAAGTCTGAACCAGCCGAGTTCACCAACTAAACGTCATCCCGGTTCACGCGCCACGGTAAGCCGTGGCGCGTTTGCTGTGCATAATCTGTTATCATATCGAACAGAGAATCAGAACATTTGTCCGATAGCAGGAAGCACGAATGGCAGAGGCAGCCCGGCAAGCCAAAGGCTCATCCTCAACGGCTCAACGCCCGCGCGAGCTGGCGATGAGCGCTGCCTGGAACGCTGCCCTCATCCACAAGCTGCAAATCACCGATGGCCGCACCGCGAGCATTGTCTATCACGGCCGGTGGAGTAACGGATGGGGTCCCGATTTTCAGGATGCGATGATCGACTTCGGCGATGGGCATCTCGTCACCGGCGATATCGAACTCCACCACAACGCCAGCGACTGGATCAATCACGGTCACAACCTCGATGCCAACTACAACAACGTGGTGTTACACGTTGTCAGCGTGAACGACCTCACCGAAACCCGGTGCATCAATGGCCGGGTTGTGCCGGTGGCGGTCATGCAGATTCCCGATCAAGCGTTGTTCGCAATCGACAAGCGCCTTCCCCATGTATGGGACGAATTGGGTGGAAGCGTCTGCGCTGCATCGCTATCGGAACGCGAGCCGGACCAGATTCGGCGCGCGATTCAGTCACTGGGCGATGAGCGATTGCGGGCGAAAGCAGCATCGTTTGAGGCGGAGATCCTCGAGCATGGTGCGGACCACGTCTTTACGAAATACCTGTTCGGGGCATTTGGCTATAGCGCGAACAAGGCCCCGATGGAACATCTCGGCCAGTTGGTACTGCGGTACGACATCGCCTCCAGCCCCCAACTCGCCGATGTGGAGGGTCCGAGCCCCTGGCTGGCGGGATTGCTCCTCGGCATGGGCGGATTCCTGCCGCTCACACCTGCGGACGCCCATGCCGCAGGAATTTTGCCCGAGGATCAATACCTTATCGAACGTGCCTGGCAGCAATCGGCAGCCGGTTTTGCCGATGATTTCGTGCCAGCAACGTCGTGGGAGTTGGCGCGTGTGCGGCCTGCCAATCACCCGGCCTATCGCATCATGCAGTTGGCCACCCTGTTGGCTAACACCAGTGGTGACGTTCTGGACCCGCTCATGGATTGCGTGCTTGACGATCGCTCACCAACGGAGTTTCTCCGCACAGCGACATCAAGAACATGGCACCCGGGTATTGGAAAAGGTCGCGCGACTGCGATTGTTTCCAGCGTGCTATTGCCAACATTGCTGGCGAAAGCGTCGATTGAGGAAGACACGGCGCTGGAAGATGCAGCTATGGCCCTCTGGACCAAACTGCCCAAGGCGGAATGGACGCAACCGGCGCGGCGGGCAATGAAGCAGGTAACCGGCGGACCAACAATTCGCCACCTTGGCGAGCGGGGTCACCAGGGCCTGCTGCACCTGGATCGGGAGTTGTGTACTCCCCGCAAGTGCGCATCCTGCCCTATCGCAGCAATCGTCATACGAGACCGGTCGAGCTAGGCTACCACTCCGTGCTCCCGACGTAGACCGTGGCTCCATGCTCCAGATCGCTATTGCCTGCGGCGAGAACGATGCTGGCGGCAAAATCCTCGGTAGTGGGGAGCCATCCGGCATCCTCACGGCGCTTGTCAATGACTCCGGGCGTCATTCGGTCAAGCAGCTTGGGTGTGATGGTGCCATCGATAAGGTCGCCAGATACTACTGCGAACCGTACGCCCTTTGCGGCCATTTCTGGCAGTAGCTCCCGCAATGCGAGTTCACCGGCTTTCTTGCCGGCAGCCACGGTTTCGTAGCTCTCCATCACCGGCTTCGTTCCATGAAAGTGCGCCAGGTGACTGGTTACGAAAATGATCACACCGCCGGTACTCATGTGATCGAGCGCGGCCTTCGCTGTGGCGACCTGTGCATCCCGATTGAGTGTCATCGAGTAGTCGGCGGGGACATCCTTCTCAAGGCCACCGGATGCGTTGAGGACCAGTACATCGAGCTTGCCAAGGCCTTCTTTGGCGGACTGCAACATCGAGGCGACTTCGTCATCGTTAGTGAGATCCGCCTGCGCAAGCACAGCTTTGCGGCCTACCTGCCTTACCGTTTCGGCCACCGCGTCGGCGCGCTTTTCCTTACTGCGGTAGTTGATCACCACATCGGCTCCGGCCTCGGCGGCGAATTTGGCGGCAGCTGCTCCCACGCCACGAGAAGCACCAGTAATGAGAACCACACGGTCGGTGAGATCGACATCAGGATTCGTGAGTGTCTGGTTAATATGCAGTTCGTTGATCAATGTCGACTCCGTTTCGGCTAATACGCAAGAAGTAGCGCGTCGTCATCACGTAGTCTAACGCCGATTCACCCGTGCGGTGCCTGTAAGGAGCCGACAGGCTACTCGCCGACCTCTGACCAGTTGTCCTCAAACACGCCAACGCGGTGTCGCTGCCTCTCGACGCGGCTGGCATCGCGGATGAGGTCTTTCACATGCTCCGCATCTGGTACATCCCACAGGACGACCCGTCCACCAGTGGCATCCCCGGAGTGAATGACGATATCGCCCACGCCGAGCATGCGATCGAACATCGAGCTTTCCACACTGAGATCCTGCACGCGGAAGAGTTCAATCTCCTCGGTGTGACGATTGAGAATGCCGTACTCTAGCTTCAGCCGCTCAGAAGTTACTTCATACCGCTCGGTAAGCGCTTTGCGGGGCGCGGCAATGCGGCTGGGGCCGCCTTGCCAAATCGTCTCTTCGTTCCGCGGTGGAGGTGGTTGCCTCATGTTGTTCGACCTTCCTGAGAGGGTGTCAGATGGTAATCTCACGTACCGTTATGCCGGCGTCTTCCATAGCTTGTTCTGCGGGGCCGTCCGGATGTATCGCTGCAGTCATATTCTTGAGCACCTGCACGTTAAACCCGGCCTTCTTCGCATCCAGCGATGTTTCCTTTACGCAGTAGTCGAACGCAATGCCGGTAACATCTACGTCGGTGATTTCGGCCTCGGTCAGCACCTCGCGCAGGCTCTTGCCCGCTTCGTTTGTCCCCTCAAAGCCGGAATACGCGGGAACACCATTACCTTTAAGAACCTCGTCATCCGGATAACGTCCGCTGGCGGGCCAAAGTTCCGGGTGATACTCAGCGCCCTTCGTGCCGATGATGCAGTGTGGCGGCCACGTATCGACGAAATCCGGCTCCGGAGTAATGTGCCCACCGTTGTCGCTATTCGGCTTGTGCCAGTCTCGCGTCGCAACCACGAGCTTGTAGTCGCCACCGTTGGCTTCCAGCTGTGCGGCGATATTCCGCGCTACCTGATTACCACCATTAACGGCGAGCGATCCGCCTTCGCAAAAGTCGTTCTGAACGTCTACTACCAGTAGTGCCTTGGACAAATTTGCCTCCTTGTTCTTTCAGCAGAATGACATGCGTATCAGGGTCTCATAATCGGCAACCGGGCCGCCTCCTGACATGGAAGCAGCCCGGTACACATACGAAAAGCGTCAACTTAGGCGTTCATCTTCGCCTTGAGCTTTTCTGGAATCTCACTCATACGCTCGGCCACAGCAACACCCGCGGCTTCCAGTGCTTCGATCTTGCCGGCTGCAGTACCCGCTCCACCGGAAATGATTGCGCCAGCATGGCCCATGCGCTTGCCTGGAGGCGCGGTGCGACCGGCAATGAAGCCGGCCATCGGTTTGGTGACATGCTGCTTGATGAACTCAGCAGCCGTCTCTTCGTCGTCGCCACCGATTTCACCGATCATGACGATCGCTTCAGTGCCCGGATCGTTCTGGAACATTTCCAGGATATCCACAAAGGCGGAACCTATGATTGGGTCACCGCCGATACCGACAACGCTGCTCTGGCCCAGTCCGGCCTTGGTTAGTGCGTCGACAACTTCATAGGTCAGTGTGCCGGATCGGCTAACGACCCCAACCTTGCCTGGTTCGTGGATAAAGCCCGGCATGATGCCGATCTTGCCCTTGCCTGGCGTGGTGATGCCTGGGCAGTTGGGGCCGATGAGCGTGGCACCCTTGCGCTTCACGTGGTGGTACACAGCCACCATATCGTTAACCGGAACGCCCTCGGTGATGCAGACAATGAGGTCGATGCCGTTATCTGCGGCCTCGTAAATAGCATCGACAGTGAACCGGGCGGGAACGTAGATCACGCTCGCGTTGGCACCGGTTTCTTGCACGGCTTCTTCAACGGTGTTGAACACCGGCACGCCATGAACTTCCTGGCCGGCCTTGCCGGGTGTAACGCCGCCAACGACATTGGTGCCGTATTCGAGCATCTGCTCGGTGTGGAAGGATCCTTCGCGGCCGGTGATTCCCTGAACCAGCAGCCGGGTATTTTCATCAACAAGTATGCTCACGATTTTCTCCCTGGTTGTGATGTTCGCGGAGGTATCGACAATGCGTCGATTACGCTCCAGCGGCGGCTGCCACCACCTGGGCGGCTGCTTCGTCCATGCTGTCACCAGCGGTGATTCCATGCTCGGAGAGGATCTTCTTGCCCTCTTCGGCGTTTGTACCGCTCAGGCGAACCACCAGCGGCACCTTCACATCCACATTGTCGAGCGCGGCAACGATACCGCGTGCAACAACATCACCACGGGTAATACCGCCGAAGATGTTGATGAGGATCGCATTGACCGCCGGGTCGGCGAGCACCAGGTTGAAGGCCTTGGTTACCTGCTCCTCGTTGGCACCGCCACCAACGTCAAGGAAGTTTGCCGGCTCACCACCAGCGAGTTGAACCGCATCGAGCGTGGCCATGCTGAGGCCAGCGCCGTTGACGATGCAGCCGATGGTGCCATCGAGCTTCACGAAGCTGATGCCGCTGGCATTGGCTTCGAGCTCGGTTTCATTCTCTTCAGCCAGATCGCGCAGGTCTTCGGTTTCCGGATGTCGGTAAAGGGCGTTGTCGTCGAAGCTCATCTTGGCGTCGAGCGCTTGCCATTTGCCCTCGCCATTAATGATGAGTGGGTTGATCTCCACGAGCGTGGCATCTTCTTCCATAAAAATGGAATAGAGCCGCTCGGCGATGGCCGCAAAGCCATTGACCATCTTCGGATCGAGACCCAGTGCAAAGGCAATTTCCTTGGCCTGGTAACCACGGAAGCCGACCAATGGATCGCCATCGCGCGTGACGATGGCATCCGGGTTATCTTCCGCCACGACCTCGATTTCCACACCGCCTTCGGCGCTGGCCATGATCATGATCTTGCGATCGGGCCGGTTCATGACAGCACTGATATAAACTTCCTTCTGAATATCAGCGCCCGATGCAACCAGCACCTTGTTGACGGTATGACCCTTGATGTCCATGCCAAGGATTTCCCTGGCTGCCTCAAAGGCTTCATCCGGATTTTTTACCACCTTCACGCCGCCGGCCTTGCCGCGACCACCGGTGTGAACCTGGGCCTTTACCACAACAACGCCGCCAAATTCGGCGGCGATTTCTCGGGCTTCTTCGGCAGTGGTTGCCACCTTGCCCGGGTTAACCGGAATGCCATGCTTGGCGAGTATTTCCGCAGCCTGATACTCGTGGATGTTCATCCTGCGCGTTCCTCCTTGATGACGGGAATCGAGCCCGAGTTCCAGGCACGATCATCTTTCGCCACATTGGCGGAATTTTAGCACACATACAGGTTATTCCCCGTAAGAAATCAGGCCTATTCTAGCCAACGTCCAGAAACTGAACCCTACCGGTAGACATGTCGTACATCGCACCGGCTACTTCCGTATGGCCTGCTTCTATCGCAGCACTCACAACCGGAGAGATAGTGCGTAATCGCTGCACCTGACGACGGACGTTTTCACGCGCAGTGGCATCGGCGAGGTCGTCCGGATGCGAATCCTGCGCCCGCAGCACACTGGGTTCGATAGCATCCATAAGCACGAACATTCTGCCCGGTACGGTGAGGTTGTTCTGCACAACATTAATGGCGGCAGAAACAGCTCCACAATGGGTATGGCCCATCACCAGGAGTAACGGTACACCGAGCACATCGACAGCGTATTCCATACTGGCGAGGCCATAATCGCTCACGAAGTTTCCGGCAAGGCGCACCATGAAGAGATCGCCGGGCTCCTGATCAAAGATCAGCTCGGCACCGACGCGCGCATCGGCGCAGGCGAGAATGGCGGCAACGGGAAGATGCTCCTCCGTCAACGATGTGTGCGCGACGGAATAGTATCCGGCGTGGATTCCGTCGGTGACATAACGCTCGTTGCCTTCCTTGAGCCATTGGATGGCCTGTGGCGGCGTAATATCACCGAGATTGCGGTTGGGATTGCGATATGGAGACATGGCGGTATTCCTGCATCAGTCGACAATTTAACCATCGCAAGCATACATGCAAAACGGGCGAGCCATCTGGCCCGCCCGTACGTGTCGCTTACTAGTTTGTCGCGTTGTTACCGGTCCCTGAGCCTTCGAGTGTGCTCTCATCGCGCGGGCCAGGTGGTTCCGGCATCGCACGCAAATCGGCAGCACCCTGTAGCGTCAACTCATCGGAGAAATGACAGGCTGCCCAGTGGCCCGGCTCGACTTCACGCAACTCCGGACGTTTCGTTTTGCAAATGTCTTGCGCGTAGCGGCACCTGGTATGAAACGCACAACCCTCTGGCGGATCGGCCGGATCCGGCATTTCGCCTTCCAGCATGATGCGGCTCTTCGCACCGCGCTGACGAGGGTCGGCAATCGGAACCGCCGAGAGGAGTGCTTCGGTGTACGGCATCTTCGGCGTCGCGAACAATCGCTCGGTCTCGGTGACCTCCACCAGGCGCCCCAGGTACATAACGGCCACACGATCGCAAAGGTGCTCCACCACACTCAGGTCATGCGAGATGAAGAGATACGTCAGGCCAAGATCGCTCTGCAGACTCCGGAGCAGGTTGATGATCTGCGCTCGCACCGACACATCCAGCGCCGAGACTGGTTCGTCCGCAACCAACAGTCGCGGATTCGTCGCCAAGGCTCGCGCAATACCGACGCGTTGGCGCTCACCACCCGAGAACGCATGCGGATAACGGCGCATGTACTCCGGGCGCAACCCAACGCGCTTGAGAAGATCGGCCACCTGTTGGTTGGTTGACCCTTCTTCGTCGGACCCGAAACCGCGCAACGGCTCGGCGACGATATCCCGAAGCGACATACGAGGGTTCAGCGAGGCAAACGGATCCTGGAAAACCATGCGGATTTCCTTGCGCGTTGTGCGAAGCACAGACTTGGATGCCGTCGCCAAATCGACTGACTGGCCGTTGGTGCGGTTATAGTGCATTTCGCCGGCAGTTGGCTCATATACGCGCATGAGGGTGCGACCGATGGTGGTTTTGCCGCAGCCGGATTCACCGACGAGGCCGAGTGTTTCCCCCTCGTAGATGTCCAGGGAAACACCGTCAACTGCGCGCACCCAGCCACCCTCGCGGCTGAACATTCCCTTCTTAACCGGGAAGTGCATTTTCAAGTCGCGGATCTCGATGATCTTCTTTCGCTCGCCAGCAGGCTGGGCGTCGGTCTGCGACGCGTGCTGTTGCGTTGCCATCACTTCACCTCCTGCGGTTTGGACTCATGCCACTGTTGCGCGGCATTTGTGTAGAGCAAGCACCGTGCGGTGTGACCGTCTCCGAAATCGATGTTCGGTGGTGTCACCGCATCGCAAAGGCCCTCCATATAGTGATCGCATCGGGTATGGAACGGACAGGCTGGCGGTCGGTTGTACGGATTCGGAACCGTACCGGCAATGGTGTAGAGCTCTTCGTTCGACTGTTGCTCCCCGACCTTTGGGACAGACCGAAGGAGCGCCCGCGTGTAGGGATGACGCGGTTCGTGAAAGATCTGATCCACCGTGCCATTTTCAGCCACGGTGCCCAGGTACATCACAGCGACATCGTCCGCCATTTCCGCGACGACGCCGAGGTCGTGGGTAATCATCATGAGTGACATGCCGAGGTCTGCCTGAAGCCCCCGAATAAGATCCAGGATCTGCGCCTGGGTCGTCACATCCAACGCCGTGGTTGGCTCATCAGCTATCAGCACCTCGGGGTTGCCGATGAGGGCCATGGCGATCATGGCGCGCTGGCGCATACCACCCGAGAGTTGGAATGGATAACGATCCACCATTCGGTCTGGCCGCGGGATACCCACCACTCGCAAGGATTCGATAGCTCGATCGTGCGCCTCTTCCTTCGACACCTTGAAGTGCGTGAGCACGGCTTCGCGAATCTGGTTGCCCACGGTGTGGACCGGGCTGAAGGAGCTCATCGGCTCCTGGAAGATCATGGCGATATCTCGCCACCGAATCGAGCGAAGTTCTTTCCCTCTTGGATCGAGACTGGCCAGGTTGGTCGTCTTGATTCCGCCATTCTTGTCCTTGTGATTGAAGAGGATGTCGCCATCCACAATCTTGCCGGGTCGCTCGACGATTTGCATGACGGAACGAGCGGTGATGCTCTTGCCGCAACCGCTCTCGCCTACAATCGCCAGCGTCTTCCCGCGCTCCAGACTCATCGATACGCCGTCGACAGCCCGAACGACACCTTCGTTTGTAAAGAAGTGCGTCTTCAAATCGCGGATTTCGAGCACGTTGTCTCGTTCCTTTGTGGTCTCGTCTTGCGAGAGAGCCGTGGAAATGTCAGTCATGGTCCGCTCTCCCTCCTATCCGGAATACGGGTCTGCAGCATCGCGCAAACCATCGCCAAGGAAATACAATGCCATTACCGCGATCATCACCGCTACCGCTGGCAGCAATAACCACGGAGCCGTGGCTATTGCTCGCACGTTATTAGCGCCCTCCAGCAGTGATCCCCAACTTACATCTGGTGCGCGAATACCAAGGCCGAGGAAGCTCAGCGCGGTTTCGCCCAGAATAGTTGCGGGAATGGATAGCGTCAGTGACGCGATAATGTGGCTGGCGAACGAGGGCAACATCTGTCGCACGATAATTCGCATCTCGCCTGCGCCATCGAGCCGGGCAGCAACGACGAAATCCTCCTCGCGCAACTGCAGGAATCGTCCGCGCACCACCCTGGCGAGACCGGTCCAGTTAATGAGGGACAGGATAATCGTGATACCAAAGTAGACGCGCAAGCCGCTCCATTGCGGTGGGAGGGCAGCCGCGAGCCCCATCCACAATGGGATGGTCGGCAGCGAGCCGATGAATTCGATAAGGCGCTGGATAAACATGTCGATCCAGCCACCGAAGTATCCAGAGATTCCGCCCAACACAACGCCGAGTACGAAACTGAGCGCAACACCGATCAGGCCGATGGTCATGGAGATCTGTGTGGCGTGAACGATTCTGCTGAAAAGGTCTCGTCCTGTCTGGTCGGCGCCGAACAGATACATCGGGTCGGTTGGATTATCCGGACCAATGAGATGTTTGTTCGTGGTGAAAATACCGAAGAGCTTGTACTCGTAGCCATCCACGAAGAAGCTCACAGGCACACGGGCATCATCACTGGGTGTGAACGTGCGGCGCAGTGATTCCTCGTCAATTTCTACGTCAAACCCGGTCACATACGGATCCCAGCTGCCATCCTGAAAGAAGTGGAGCCGTTGCGGAGGCGCGTAGGTGTACTGCGCATCCATGTGCGATGTTTCAAATGGCGAGAGAAACGGAGCAAACGCAACCACCAGGTACAGAAAGATGGTCATCGCCAGCCCGAAAATCGCCAGCTTGCTCTTGCGGAATCGCCACCAGACGAGTTTCCATTGCGGCGCAACATCAATCTCGCCTTCGCGATCGGCTACTGCCTCAATCGGCAACTCAGCTGGATCGTCGGGATTCGCTGCGAGTTCGTATCTGTTACGCCATTCCATGTATTCGGGGACGTGTGGGGTCAGATCCCAGGAGTGTTCTTCCCCTGAACTCTGCCCGGTAATCATTTCGTCCCCTGAAGGTTTTCTGCCAAAACCTGGGAGTTTCATCGAGTTTCGTCCTTGCTCGCCAGATCGTTCATTCGTCGGATACCCACGTCAACTAAACCTGATGCGTGGGTCAACCCACGCTAACGCAATATCCGATAGCAACACGCCGATCGTCGTTAGCAAGCTCAGTAACATAATGAAACTTGCCGCCAGATACATATCTTGTGCGCGTAACGCGTTAAGCAGCATGGGACCAGTGGTCGGCAAACTGAGCACGATGGCGACAATCGCCTCACCAGAGATCAGGCCAGCAAGCAATCCGCCGGATGAGCTGATCAGCGGATTTACGGCGATCCTCACCGGGTACTTCAGGGTGAGTCGTCGTTCCGGAAGCCCCTTGGCCCTGGCAGTGGTGACGTATGGCTTGTGCAATTCGTCAAGCAGGTTTGCGCGCATGATACGCGTCATGCTGGCAACGCCGTTCGTCCCGAGGATCACCAGTGGCACCCAGAGGTGCTGAAGCAGGTCGCCGAAGCGGGCCCAGCTCCACGCGGCTTCGATGAACTCCGGCGAAAACAATCCGCCAACACTATGGTTGAACCACGCGAACGAGATATACAAGAGCACAAGTGCCAACAGGAAGTCTGGCGTGGCCAGGCCGATAAAGCCAAAGAACGCGGTGATGTAATCACCCCAGGAGTGCTGACGCATGGCCGAGAAGACACCGAGCGGAAACGCGACGAACCAAACAAAGATCAGCGAGAGGATGGAGATAACGAAACTCCAGCCGATGCGTTCCCAGATGAGTTCAGATACCGGGCGGTTGTACTCAAACGAGTAGCCCCAGTCTCCCACCAACAGTCCGCTAAGCCAGTTGAAATACTGCACCACCATGGGTTGGTCCAGCCCATATTGCTGTTCCAGCCGGGCGATTTCAGTTGGGTCAATGGTTTCGCCGCGGGCGGCGGCATTGGTGATAACAGTTGTCAGGTAATCTCCCGGTGGGAGCTGAATAATAATGAACGCTACAAGCGAAATCGCCAGCAACGTTGGGATCATGATCAACAATCGCCGGATGACGAATTGGAGCACGAGCAAGCCTCATTTCCGATAGAAAACCACGCGCCCGAAGGGCGCGTGGTTCCATGAATGTCGCGCGATTACTCGCGAATGAAGTACTGCTCCGTATTGGTTGGTGCGGGTGTTGGGTACAGCCACGCATCCAGAATCGGATCGGGTACGTTGTGCATTCGGTTGGTTTTGATGATGAAGCCGTTCGGCTGCAGCGAGATACCGATGCCGTAGAACATGTCTGCAGCGATCTCGAGAATCTCGTTCATCAGCGCGGCCTGCTCATCTGGATCAGCCGTGAGGGCGATCTGGTCGAACAGCTCCAGCTGGCGCTTCACCTCTTCGGGCGGTTCCATTGCGCCATCGCCTTCCGGATTATTACTCCAGATAACCCACGGCGTTGCGTAGATCGAGCCCAACGTGCTGGTTGGCAGGTACCAGTTCGAGCCGAGAACGACATCGAGTCCGCCACCGCCAGCCCAGAACGACGCCTCGTGCTGGTTTCCTTCAACTCGCTCGTAGTAGAGAGAGCGTTCGATGGAACGGATATCTACCTGCACGCCGACGGCATCCCAGTATTGGCGAACCAAATCGAGGATATCTGGCCACTCTGCGTTGATGTCGGCAGCGCCTTCAACAACGAAGAAGAAGCGCTCACCATCCGGGCCGATGCGATAGCCGTCATCATCCTTGTCTGGAAGCACCATATCGAGATGCTCGTTGGCGAGGTCGACATCGTATTCGGTGTACTGCTTGGCGAGGCGCTCGTTGTAATAGAGCTCCGACTCCGGGCGCGGCGCCGCCTGGTATGGCTCACCCTGCGATACGTAAATCGCGTCGATGATTTCCTGCCGGTTGATGGCGTGCGAGAGGCCAATGCGGAAGTCCTTGTTTGCGAAGACTTCGCGCTTGTTCTCATCCGTTGCGGTGAGGTTAATCGCCAGAATCAGTGTGTTCATGATCGACGGAACGGTATCAAGCAACATGTAGTCGCCGGATTCCTGATTATCGAACGCAGTTGGGCGGTCACGCGGGGTAAGCTGTGCCGGTGCCATGAAGTCGATTTCGCCCGCGAAGGCGTTCAGCTTCATAACCTCGGGGTCTTGCACCACGCGGTAAAGCACGCGGTCCATATACGGAAGTTGGTTACCTTCCGGGTCGATTTTGAAGTAATACGGGTTTCGATTGGCGGTAATTTGCTGAACATTGTCTGAAGCGCCAGTTTCCTGAACCCATGCGCTTAGCACCGGCAGGTCCACCGTGACCTGGGCGTTCTGCTTCTGCAGGAACAGGTCAGTCCAGGCGGTGAGGTTCATGTCCAGAGCTTCCTGCTCTACCTCTGGCCGATAGTCGATGTGCCATTCGCGCATGAAATGCTCTGGCAAACCGGTAAGAATGCGGCCGGTTGGCGTGGCAAGTCGAATCAGGAAGAGCCCGTTCGGTCCACCGAACCGAAACTGCACGGTGTAGTCATCGAGCTTTTCGACAACCACCGGTTCATCGTTGATGGTCAGCCAGGCTGGTTGCGCAGCGGTGAGTTCCTCATTATTGAGGAAATCATTGTACCAGAACATGATGTCGTCGGCGTTGAATTCCTCGCCGTCAGACCACTTGATTCCCTGACGCAGGTGGAACGTGTACGTTGCACCATCGTCCGTAACATCAATGCTTTCCGCGAGGTTTGGCTCAATTTCATCGATGCTGAAGTTGACCATGTCCGGCTTCCAGCGAACCAGGAATTCGTAGCCGTTGGTCATCGGAACCAGCCAGGCACCATCCGCGGGGCCCATAAAGGCAAGGCGGAAATCGCCACCGTATTCGCCGATTTCCTCGTGCGGCTCAACGATCTTCGGATTCAGCGGCAGGCGCTCTTCCACCGGTGGCAGGTCCATACCATCAAAGAATGGTGACTGCTGCAATGGGCCCTCATAGGCAGCCACTGGAGACGCTGCGGGTGAAGCCTCCTGGGCTCCAATCGTTACATCGCGGCCAATAAAATAGGCCGACGCCGCTGCCGCCGACATCATCATCTGCCGACGATTCATACGAGGTGTTGACGAGCGCTGTTTACTCTTCACCGTGCCCCCCCTTGTACATGTTCTCACTATTTGTTAGTGAGCATTCCGGGCCCACTTTGAAATCGAAAGTAGCCCAAATTGTTCCGGTTAACTATGACTTACTGTACCCAACTGCTTCCTCTAATGTCAACGAGCCGGATTGCCTTTGTGAATGCACCCCAGGTGGATAAAATAGTTATGGTGTTCCCTTTAATTAAGGAACCGCCGCCAGATTTTGACGGCGTTGGGGCTGAGATTTTTGGGTGTTCCTGAGTAAAGCATCGCGCGATGCGGTGCACCTAGTGGAGATATCGCCCAGCTTCTCTGCGGGGATCAATACGACGCGTCGGTTATCACTTTGCCAATTGTTCTATTTCCACCTGTTCACATGGAAATCCTCTGGTATACTTGGGCAACCGAGACGTTTCCAATAGGTGGCTCTCGAG
>CAZGML010000012.1:0-72715 GCA_964526965.1 uncultured Sphaerobacteraceae bacterium
TGGTCTATAGAAAGAGCGTCGGGCTTTCGCAAGCTCGACGCTCTTTAGACTGGTTTTCCGAATGAGAATCGATCAAGGAATCTGTTCTGGATCCTGCTTCGACCTGACATTCGAAGTGTTTCGTTACGCATGTGTTTCCCCCAGGGCGATAACGTCCACTTTTGGATTTTTGACCTGAGTTGCTCCTCCTTACGGGCTAAGTGTTCGCCATTCGCGTAGCATGCGGAAGATGAACGAAAGCATGCAGACTACTGAAATCGCCGTCATGATTGTGACAATCGTCCACCCATACGAAACGATAGATGACATGATTTCCGGCGAAATGAACCGCTCCAGCACCAGGAGAGCGGCGACTGGCACGGTGACTGCTGCAAGGATAATCAGCCACGCAGATGCCGCTGTCTTTTTCTTTGCCGATTCCGCTGCCGCCTGATTACTCCAGCCATCACGCGAGATGTTGAGCATCACAATGATCATTGAATCGAGCCAAACGGAGAGTGTTCGCAGGTAGTAGATTTCACCCGGGATATACCAGATGGCGCTGATGATTTCGCGCAGCGATCGGCTCGGGGTTTTGAGTGAGATCAGGAGCGATTGCACGGCAACCACAGCTAACGGCACGATCCATAGTGGTGACATCACGAGCATGTCGAGTGCGAGTGACATCGTGATTACCACAAAGAACAGCACTCTCAGCAACAGATTCCACCCTAAACCAAATTGCTCCTTCCAGCGGCGGAAGTCCTGCCGCGGACGAAGGTCTCGCGTCATGTCCATCAGGTGGCCGTCTTGCCATTTGCGTCGCTGTTTCTGCCACGCATTCGTGGTGAGCATGAGCCCTGTCCAGGCACGGGCCCGGGCGCTTACCCTTGGCCGGTAACCCAGGCTCTCGAGTGTCCGGGTTAATTCGGCATCCTCAACCAGCGTATTGTCGGACCACGGAACCCGACCTTCGGTGACGCGGGCGGATTCCCGGAGCGCCTGAACTTCAAACAGCGTTGCCTGCCCACCAAGGATGTGAGCGACATGCTTGTTTAGCGCGTCGTCAATCTCCTTCTTGGCGAATTCCCGACGCTGCCCATAGGCAAGTTGCATCGATTTGCCCTTCATCTCCTCACGGGGAGGGATGACGAAGGAGTACTTTGCACGAACACCACCTGCCCGCGCCTGTCGAATCAGGTCTTCCTCGAGGTGATGCACCATATCTTCATCGGCCACGACGTCCGCATCCATGCCGAGCATGAACTCGTACTCACCGCTGGCCAGGAAGCGCCGATATGCCCAATTCAGTGCGCCAACCTTGCTTCCCTTCGATTTGCCAGACGAATCCTTGCCATTAATCTCTTCCGGCCGAACCACCATCAACTGGTGCGGAAAGGCGACAACCAGCCACTTAAGGCGGTTGAATGCCGTTGTAGATTGGCCGGGACCATTGATGATGACGACGATTTTGTCCACGGTTCGGCTCTGCAATAGCAGGCTCTCCACGGACTTGTCGATCTTGCTTTCCGTTTCGAATGTCGGAATGATCGCCATGATCCGGGCAACCTGTATGTCTTGCGCCTCTTCCATCTCCCGGGCCACATGGGCCGACTCAATACGTCGCTGGATCCAGACCCGTTCTGAGATCGTGCGCACCAGCCCTGCTATTGCGTTGGGCCTACGCCTTGGTACCGATGGTTCTATCCGTCGGGCCGGCTCTGCCGGGATGATGAAGCCGTCCTGGTCGATTCTTACCAGTGGCTCAACAGATTTTGATTCATTGAGATTCTCCCGAATCTGGTCAAGCGTTTCATCGGAACGACGTTGCCTGGGCTCGTACACGACAACCGAAGCCATGTTGAAATTCTCCTTCTCGTTAAGTAGCCGTCATGGTGTTAATGGCGCAGAACAGCCGCCAGCCTCCCTTACCTGATCTCCGCGGATTTGTAGAAAAGATCTTTCCGCCGTAAGCATAGCATCAGATTGACATAATGTAAGGAGTCAAATTGAGAAGTAATTTTGTTGTGGTGGAATTGCTGGCAGGTCAGGAAACAAGCCGGTAGTTATCGGCTATCCAATGCTCAGTCCACGAGGGTAGCATAGACATAACGACGCTTTTGATGAACTAGCCCGTTGAATGATAATAGATAATTCCGTGTCAAGTAAGGGTGCGTTGGGAACTCTGGCAGCATGTATCGCAGCAAGCACTCTGCAGGTGGATACGATGGTTACCGTTTGATTATTACGGCTACCTTAACCGGGGTTCGATTACTGGGAAAGGCGCCAGCGCCGCTTCGAGATGTCGTTTTCGCCAGTGTCGTTCGTACGGTATACTCGCAGCAGAACACACCGCGTGTTGCACAGTAAGGATCAGGGAACGTGTCTGCTCGCATCCTCGTAGTTGAAGATCAGGAAGATGTCGCCCAGCTTATCGATGTAGTGCTGGAAGGCGAGGGCTATACCGTTGCCACCGCCAAAGATGGAGCTCAGGGCCTCATGCTTAGCCGCGAGTGGGGGCCAGACCTCATCCTCATGGATATTATGCTCCCCGGCGTGGATGGCGGCACGCTCATCTCCCGACTCCGACGCGAACCCGACACGGCCGGGCTCCCGATTATTGCGATGAGCGCCAGCCGAACCTTGCGAGATCGTTCAATCGAGCTCGAGGCCGATGCGTTACTTCCCAAGCCATTCAACATCGATGCATTGTTGGTGCAGGTCCAGTTTTTGCTGGATCGTGGCCGCACGGATGAGGGTGTAAGCGACGCATGATTGCGTCGCTTTCCGAGGCCTCCGTCGCAGTCGTTATCCCTACCTACAACGAAGCGGCCAATCTCCCTTCCCTCTCCCGGGAACTCCTGGCGTTGCCCTGCCAACCGCGGCTTGTGATCGTGGATGATAATTCACCGGATGGTACCGGCGATATTGCCGACGATCTCGCGACCAGCTATCCAGATCGGGTTACTGTTGTTCATCGTGAGAAGAAGGAAGGCCTCGGCCGAGCGTATATTCACGGGCTTGGCGTAGCCAGGGAACTTGGCACCCGCTTCATCGCCCAGATGGATGCCGATTACAGCCATCGCCCACAAGATTTACAGACAATGATGAACACTGCCATCACCACGGATGCCGATCTGGTACTTGGCAGTCGCTATATTCCTGGTGGCAACACGGTTGGGTGGCCGAAGCATCGGCTATTGATCAGTCGCTTCGGAAGTTGGTATTCCGGCAAGGTGCTCGGCATTCCGATTCGCGATCTCACCGGTGGCTTCAAGATTTGGCGGCGAGATTTGCTTGCGGCGATCGATCTTCCCTCCATCGAATCCGATGGTTACAGCTTTCAGATCGAAACCACCTGGCGCGCCTGGCAGCAGAAGGCAAAGATCGAGCAGGTCCCGATCGTGTTTCACGATCGTGTGGCTGGTGCCAGCAAGCTCAGCCGCGCGGTTGTGCTGGAGGCCGGCTGGGTGGTGTGGAAACTGCGCTTCGGTCGAGCGTAATTGTTCATTGAGCCCTGCTACGGCGTGACAACGTTCATGTCTTCAATGTGGTCGAGGAGTGCCTCCAGCTCAATTGCCTGAAGCATATCTGCGCGATTAACGATTACGCTCGAAATCGCTGCATCGATCGCTGAACGATCAAACTTCGACCGGTTCCCGTTCAGCCAGACGTTGATCGCTTTCCCAGAACCGTCGGCAAGCGGCAGATATTCTTCGTACGACCATGTGTCGGCCCTGCCTTGGTATATTGGCCGATACAGCACACCGAACGCGTCATTGTCTTCCACGACGACCGTGCGTTGGTTATCGGTGCCATCGAGACCGTACATAAGATCAGGATCGTTTTCGACGTAGTCGCGAATCTCGTCAGGTGCTGTGAGCGAATTCTCAAGCAAACTCACCCACACACTCAGCAGATTCTTGGGGCCGTCGGCACGCAGGATCACTGTTTCGATGTTCCCGCCGGAGGGTTCGGCAGGTGCCTGGAACAGTGATGGGTTCCACTCGACTGAAAGCTCCCCTTGCTCACTCTGCCACGAATCCGTGGATGCATCAGAAAGCGATTGGCCACGTGCAAATCCGGACATTGGAATTGCCAGCACGCTTGCAGCGGCACCGAGACCAAGAGTGAAGTAGCGTCGATTCATTTTTGAGAAGCCTTTCGTCGCGGGATCATAGTGTTTGATGACTTGTAATCCATTGACGACCAGGGCGATCTATTTGTTCCCGGCAAATACAAACGGACTCCCGCGGGAGCCCGTTTGGTTGCTTTCGCATCTGTGCGACTTCAGGACTACTCCGCGTCGTCTACTTCGATGGCTTCCACCTGATCGAAGAGGTCTGCAACGTCGATGGCGCGTACGGCCTGCTCGCCGTTGATGGTCACGCTGGAGACGGCAGTTTCCATCAGCTCGCGATCGAGCTTGGAGACACGGGATGCGATCCAGAGATGGATGGTGCGGTGAGAACCATCCTCAGACGGGATGAACTCCGAGTAGCTCCAGGTATCCATCGCATGCTCAAGTTCCGGTTGATACAGCACGCCGAATGCGCCATTGTCTTCAACCACGTTGACGCGCGTGATTTCTGTTTCTGGGTCCGGATATCCGAGATCCGGATCGTTCTCGACGAGATCGCGCAGAGCCTCTTCGTCGGTTGGGTACTCGTCTTCCAGCATGATTATGAAGCTAAGGAAGCGATCGATATCCTCAATGCGGAGCACGCACCACTCGCCGGTGACGCCGGAGGTCGAGGCTTCGCCGAAGATTTCGGTGTCCCACTCGATGGTGATCGGGTCATCAGCGCTTTCCCACGATGTAGCGGCGGGGGATGCCGCCGGGCTTGCGTCCGGAGTTTGTGCGCCAACCGAGGTGGCGGTGACCAACGTGCCAAGTGAGGCTGCGCCAGCGAGCGTGAGAGAACTGTGAGTGAATTTACGACGATCCATGAACGATAGTCCTTTCGTTTCGAATACCAGGTGAACGAATCAACACATACTCACCTGACCACTGCGGAAACGAGGACCATTCGGGATTGGTTCCCTCGATATTTTGGTTATTGAGATTTCTCAGTCAGTGGCGTTCACGGAATTGCTGACCACCTGCCGGATTTGCGACTCAAACGCCTCTCGACCAAACCCTGCTGCATGCTGCTGAATACGATGGGTATCCCACGTCTTGTTTTGCAGCAGTAGCGCCACCAGCTCCGACTCATCCTCCGTGGAGAAGTGCCAGCCGGTTTTGCCATCGACCACGGTCTCGAGCGCGCCGCCACCGCGGGCGGCTATCACCGGTCGGCCCGCGGCCTGTGCTTCGACGGCAGTCATACCGAAGTCTTCGATACCCGGCAGAATCAGCGCCTTGCAGCGTTGCATGTGATCAACGACTTCAGCATCGGTTCGCTCACCGAGAAATTCGATAGTGGGCCCGGCCATGGCCCGGAGTTCTGCTTCGGCGCGTCCACTGCCGATGATCTTGAGGGGAACCCGC
Source organism: uncultured Sphaerobacteraceae bacterium (assembly GCA_964526965.1). Taxonomy (GTDB): domain Bacteria; phylum Chloroflexota; class Chloroflexia; order Thermomicrobiales; family UBA6265; genus UBA6265. The sequence goes on from CAZGML010000012.1 coordinate 5,471, forward strand.
GCAGCCGTGCAGCCGCGCACAGCACGATCAATCCACTTGTGAGGCACCAGGCGACTCACCACCAGGTACCAGTCTTCCGGTTCAACTGGCTGCGTTGGCTTAAATCGCTCGATATCAATTGGAGGATAGATCACTTCGGCATCGCGGTCGTGGACGTTTCGAATGCGGTCACGCACGGCATTCGAGTTGGCAATGAACTGCGTCACGCGCTGTGCGGCCTTTTTATCCTGCGAGCGCAGCATGCTGAACACGCCATTTGCCAGCGGTCGAAGTGGCCCCAATTTTGCCGCGCCGAGATAATCGCGGTCACCGTAGAGAAACCGGGCCGGACTATGGCAATACACGATCAGCGGAACGTCTGGCGAACTCGGCGCTGCATGATGACTCCATGCCGAGGAATCGGCAATAACCGCATCGATATCGTCGGGGATAGATCGGCCGAGTTGGCGGAATATCTGCGGGTAAATCGGAGTCCACAATCGGTGCGTGCTGTCCGCTCCGGGTAGTTTCGCCAAAGGGCTCGTGCGAATGTCCCACTCTTGCAGTTGCACGGGTAAGTTCTCCGGATCGTAGAGGCTGGTAAATACCGGCGCGCCTGGATACAGGCCGTGCAGCACTTCCAACACGCGTTCGGCGCCGCCGTATTGAGTGAGATAATCGTGAACAAGAGCAACTTTCACGCAGCCGATCCTTCCCGCGCTTTGAAATGCGGACGCCACTCGTCCGAACCAATGCTTATTATGCCCTCAGCAGGAGGAAGCACGCAGCATGATTGAACTAAGTAAACGGGAAGCGCAGGCGCTGGCCGTCATCGCGAGCCGATTGGATCGCAAGCATCTGTCTCGCAAGATCACACCGGACGATATTCTCGACATCATTCGTCATCTCGGAATGATCCAGCTGGATACGATTTCGGTGGTCAGCAGGGCGCATGAAACGACGCTTTGGGCTCGTTTGGGCAAATACGATCTCGATCATCTCACCGAACTGTTTACGGGCCGGCAGGCGCTGACCGAATACCTCACCCACGCTGCGGCGATCACGCCAACGGAATATGTGCCGCTCATGAAGCCGATGATGGATCGGTATCCGCGTGATCCGGAATACTGGACGGTCAGTCCGGAAAAGGCACAGATTGCCGAGCGGATCCTGGATCGGATTGAGCAAGAGGGAGCGGTCGGTTCTCGCCAGTTTGACGGGCCGGAGAACAGCAAGAAGCTGGGCCAGTGGGAGAGCTGGTACGGCAATAAACCGGAGCGGGAGATTCTGTTCGACCTCTGGGCGGAGGGACGATTGATGGTCTCACTACGAGACCGGGGTTTCGCGCGCTGGTACGATCTTCCGGACCGTGTGGCTCCGCACCATTTCGATGCGTCGGCACCGTCGGAAGAGGAGTGGCACCGCGAAGTGTTGCTACACGCAATGCGTGCGCTCGGAGTGGCGACGGCTCCATGGCTTACGGATTATTGGCGCACAGGTGGGCAGGCATACGTACCAAACAAACGCGTGTGCGCGATGATGCCGGTGCTGGCCAGCGATGATCTCGTGAAACCTGCCACGATCGAGGGCTTGAAGGAACACGCCTGGATTGACCCAGCCTTGCTCCCGGCGCTTGAAAAACTGCGTGAAGGTTTTGGCTGGCCCACGAAAACGACGTTCCTGGCGCCATTCGACAACCTCATCTGGAATCGCGACCGTATGGAGCAGCTGTGGGACATGTATTACCGCCTGGAGATTTACACTCCCGCAACGAAGCGCGTGTACGGCTATTACAACATGCCGATTTTGCATCGCGGCAAGTTGGTTGGGTTGATGGATCCGTCCATGAACCGGAAGGAAGGTGTGCTCACGATTCGCTCGCTGCACCTGCAACCGAGGGTGAAACCAACGGCCGCGCTGGCGAAAGCGATTGCCAAGACGCTCGATGAGTTCGTCGACTTCCTCGGCGGCGAGGAGTGGAATATCATCCAGTCCAAACCGGAAGGCTTCGCCGCCGAGGTCTACAACGCGTCGAGATAGTGCGTCAGTCGATTTTGAGTTCGCCCATTTCCTCCCAGCCATCGCCGTCAACCTGACGGGAGATGATCTGCGGAGTTTGGGTCAGATGCGGTCGTATCGCCTCTAGGCCCTTCTTGAAGTGCTCGCTGTTCACGTGCGGAACAGCGCCCTCGTTCGTAAAGGCCTCCACCAAAACGAACTCGTTGTCGACCTCTAGACTCTTCGACCAGTCGAAGAAGATGTTGCCGGGCTCAGCGCGCGTGGCCTCTGTGAACTCACGGATAATCTCAGGCCACTTCTCAACGGATTCTGGTTTAACGCGAAACTTCACAACGATGAAATACATGAATTACCTCGCTTGTAGATACTTCAGGTCTCTTGAGACCTGAACCGACCATACACTCATCAAACCGGACTAATTCTCCGGGATAACGAACTCCTCCTCTTCGTCCTCATCGATCTCTGGCTCATCCAGCATAAACAGCGAATGATTGGGTGTGAGCGAGAACGCAGAGAACGTATACGGCTGGCCCTGCGGAGTACGCCCCTGCCGCATTTCTCGTATCAGAATTGGAGGTTCGCGGTTCGCCAGGTCGTTCAGCAGGCTGCGGATTTGCGATTCGTTCAGTCGCGGCAGTGCACTTGTTTGCAAAAGCTTGTTCAACACCTTGCGGAAAGTAAAGAAGTGGAGCTTCGGATCGCTATCCAGGCCTTGCAGCACGTCCAGGAGCGCGGCGCGCTCTTCCGCTTGCAATGATTCCAATCGCACCGCTCCGGTTGACTGGTCGCCGCTATGATTGTCGTCATCGTCATCCATATCCTCGGAATCAGACGCCGTGGAGGGTAGGCTCGCGAAACTGTTACCGCCGGAGGTCGTCAGGGTTACAACACCAGCTTGCGCGGCGCTATCCATATAGACGCTGAACGGCACCCCGAATGCTGCGCGTGGCTTCAGGTTGTGATCTGTTCCCAGCCAGTGGCCGATCTCCTGGTAGAGCATCGGCTCGTTATCGTTACCGCGATTCTGCAAAACCTGTCGCAGCGGTTCGAAGGCAGAATCCGGAATTTGCGGGGTTTTGCGTTGACTTTGGGAGCTCTGCTGCCCGTTCGAAGCAGCGCGTTTTACTGACCGCGAGCGGACGGAAGGATCGAGATCTCGTTCATAAATCAGCACGGAGTCTGCGGCGGAGCTCAGCATGCGGCTCATTGCTGCGTCCACACCGATCACAACAACCCGAGCTCCCGATTGGCGCAGGTAATTCAACGGGTGGATGAGATCTCCGTCGCCCGTAACGAAAATAATAGTGCCCAGGTTCTGCATACGCTGGGCGAGATCAACTGCATCAACCGCCATGCGCACATCGGCGCTGTTTTTGCCCGACGGTGTGTAAATGAGGTCGATACCTTGTCGATACAGGTTTTCGGCATCAATGCTCAACTCAGATGCTGTCCATGGGGCATAGGCCCGGCTCAACACCAGTCGACCATGATCCAGTGCTTCCTGAATAATCAGGCTCATTTTCGGAGTTGTTAAATTGAAATGGTTTCGCAGGCTTACCTGCAAGTTCTCGTAATCAATCAGCAGAGCCACGTCGGTAGTTGTTGATTGATTTCCACTTTGCGATTTGCCGTTGTTGCTGGATGGCATCCGGCAGTCCCTTCTCTTCTGACGAATTTGCTACTGGCATTGTACCGGTTGTGGAGAGTATCCCAAGGAACTGCGTACGTACAGTGGTTTTGATCAAGCGTCGATTCCAGGGTCATTGCCGTGAATACCGAAAAGTCGTATGCTTGCGAATGTACTTGCTCCATCATGGGCGTGCGAAATCGGTAGTTGATGTTCGGTCATACCGATTCCAATGAAGGGCAATCACACCTTAACAATGGAGACCTCATCGCAAGATGGGGACACGAGCGAGGAGCTACTGATGGGTGAATTCTTAATATTCATCATTGGCGCTGTGCTCGTTGCTGGAATCACCTTTTTCGTGACCTATTTCTTGCTGGACCGGCGCGCAAACTCACGCGTCAAGGCAGCGCAATTTGAAGCAGATCGCGTACTTGAAGAGGCCGAAACCAAGCGGCGGGATGTAGCATTTGCTGCCAAGGATGAAGCGATTCGTTTACGGGGAGAGCTCGACAGGGAGTTGACACAACGCCGGGTCGAGATTGAGCGTATTGAAGGACGAATCAGCAAAAAAGAAGAAAATATCGATAACAAGGTCCAGATGCTTGAGCAGCGTGAGCAGGAGATTCGCAAGGCTGAATCTCGCCTGCAAAGCCAGCAAGACACCTGGGAGAATGAAAAGGCGCGCAAGGACAAAGAGTTTGAGGAGCATCGTCAAAGTGTGCTCCGGGAACTGGAAGAACAGCGCAACCAGCAGATGCAGGAAATCGAGGAGTCTCGCCAGCGATACCACGATGAGCTTGAACGCGTGGCCGGCCTCACGGCCGTTGAAGCGCGGGAGCAGCTGATCGCCGATATCGAGGCGGATGCCCGTCACATGGCCCAGCGTCACGTTCACGAAATCGAACGTGAAGCGCAGGACGAGGCCGACCGGCGAGCACGCAAGATTCTTGCGACGACCATTCAGCGCATTGCATCGGATTACGTTTCGGAATCCACGGTGAGCGTGGTGCCGTTGCCAAACGATGAAATGAAGGGCCGTATCATCGGCCGCGAGGGGCGAAACATTCGCGCCCTGGAAACCGCAACCGGTGTCGACCTGATTGTCGACGATACGCCGGAAGCAGTGACCGTCAGCGGATTCGATCCGGTTCGCCGTGAGGTTGCACGCCGCGCACTGCAGAAACTTCTGCAAGACGGCCGCATCCACCCGGCACGCGTCGAGGAAGTGGTCACCAAGACCCAAATGGAACTCGATGAGATCATGCGGGAAGAGGGCGAGCGAGTGGCATACGATGCCAACGTGCCTGGCCTTCACCCGGATTTGGTGAAATTGCTGGGACGCCTGAAGTTCCGCACCAGCTATGGCCAGAACGTTCTCGGCCACAGCCTGGAAACAAGTCTCATTGCAAGCAGCCTGGCTGCCGAGCTTGGCGCCGATGTAAACGTCGCCAAAACGGCAGGACTCCTGCACGATATCGGCAAGGCGGTTGACCACGAGGTGGAAGGCCCGCACGCACTAATTGGTGCTGATATCGCACGCAGGCTCGGGCGGTCCGCCCGCATTGTGCACGCAATAGCCGCGCACCATAATGAGGAAGAACCGCAAACCATCGAAGCATTCATCGTGCAAACGGCAGACGCCATTTCTGGTGCTCGCCCAGGCGCACGACGAGAGATGATTGAAACCTACATCAAACGACTGGAAGCGCTGGAAGGCGTGGCCAACTCGTTTGAGGGGGTGGAGAAATCGTTCGCAATCCAGGCCGGCCGCGAGGTGCGAATCCTGGTGCAGCCGAACTCGGTGAACGATTCAGGCGCTACCCGCCTGGCACAAGATGTGGTCAAGAAGATCGAGGAAACGCTCGAATATCCTGGCCAGATCAAGGTAACAGTAATCCGCGAAACACGTGCAATCGATTACGCACGGTAACGCACTCAGGGCTCATATGCGACTGGCGCCAGCCACGCACGCCCGGTGTCTCTTGTATACAAACGCGTGTGTTTGAATTCTGAATGACAGGATTCGGACACACGCGTTTTGGTTTTTCATGTGGAAATGCAAAATACCTGCGAATCAGCGTAGAATACTGGCAGACCTCTGTGGGGGAGGCGAGAGACCGATCACTCACATACGTGTCGGTAAGTTACGTGGCACCATCGTGTGAATAATCGCCATCAGGCAATGGTATTGCCGCAGGCACACGCGTGCGCCATCAATGTTGCACCCGCAATCCGGGTACATGGGGAAAGAGAGTTCGGACAAATGAACCGTTTTTTCAGCAAGCTCAATCTGGCCGATATCAAAATCAAGGCAGAGGGGAACAGCTTCCCGCCAGATTCCGAAACTGAGGAAGATCAGACAGAGGAACCGGAAGCATTAACTGCTTCTGAATCACCCGCATCGGTTGCAACGGCTGAACCCGTTATCGACGACGAGCCCGCGGTCGAGGAGACCTATACAGGGGCCGAGGAAGATATCCCGGTTTCGAGCAACGGTCATGGTGATCCAGCGAACTCGTACGAAGAATCCACCGCCCTCTATACCGCTACACCTAAGGTAAGCCCCAACGGCAGCGAAGACACAGCAGATGCTCCTGTCACCGAGATCGTGTCAGATGGCATCGTTATCGGTATCGATGAGGTGCTGAAGGTCTCAGCGCGTTCCCGACCAAGCGCGGTAGCCGGTGCAATTGCCGGTGTGGTGCGTGAGGCCGGCAAGGCTGAAGTGCAGGCGATCGGCGCCGGTGCCACCAATCAGGCCATCAAGGCCGTGGCGATTGCGCGTGATTACCTGAGCGAGAGCGGTATCGAGGCCGTGTGTGTGCCGGCGTTCATCGATGTCACTATCGAAAACGAAGATCGTACCGCGATTCGCCTGGTTGTTGAGCCGCGTTAACATATATTCATGACAGAACAGAACCGCCATCGAATCGATCTCCACACGCATACCACTGCAAGCGATGGCCAGGATACCCCTGCTGAATTGGTGAATTTCGCCGTTCAGCAGGGTGTTTCAATTCTTGGCGTGACTGATCACGACACCATCGACGCCATTGGTGAGTTGCAAACCCACGCAGATGATGCAGACATCACCCTGGTGCCGGGCGTAGAGCTCAGCACAACTGTCGATTTCGCCGAGGTTCATGTGCTCGGTTACTTCGTTGATATCGAAGACACCGATTTCACTGGTGCGCTGAAAGACCTTGCGCGGAACCGGGTCAACCGTGTGATACGTATCATCGAGAAGGTACAGTCGCTCGGATACGACATCGATGGCGACAGCATTGTTGCCCAGGCCGAATTCGGGAGTATCGGTCGGCCGCATGTCGCGCGCGCATTGATGGATATCGGTGCGGTCGAAGATGTTAACGAAGCGTTCGAGCGCTTCCTCAAGGCCGGCCGGCCCGGGTACGTCCCGCGCGACCCCTTCCACCCGGAAGATGCAGTGCGACTGCTGACGCGAAATGGGGCGATTCCGGTGCTTGCGCATCCGTTCTCCACGCGAGATATCGAAGGCACGCTCAAACGGCTCGTACCCGAAGGCCTCAAGGGGCTGGAGACATACTACGCCGAATATTCGCCGGAAGAGCACCAGCAAATTCGACGGGTCGCCGACGAATGGGAGCTGATCCCGACGGGCGGGAGCGATTACCACGGTGTTGGTTTTCGTGCCGGTCGTGTTCTCGGTTCGGCCCCGGTGCCGGATGAGGTCGCGGAACGACTTTTCGAAGCGCGGGAGCGTGGTACATGAGTGCAGCCGTCGTTATTGTGGCGGCGGGCAAGGGAGAGCGATTCGGAAGTTCCGGCAAGGTGTTGGCCCCGCTTCTCGACCAGCCAGTGCTCGCGCACTCTCTCAACGCTTTTGAGCAATCCGACTCAATTTCCGAGATCGTACTCGTTGTCGGCGAGCACACCGAAAGCGATATTCAGCAACTCGCCGATTCCGGACGTTGGACGAAAATCATGCAAGTGGTTCTTGGCGGAAGTAGTCGGCAGGATTCAACCGCCAGGGGTGTAGATGCCGTTTCTACGCATGCCGACGTTATTCTCGTTCATGATGGTGCCCGGCCATTAATCCGGCCAGCAGAGATCGATGCATGTGTGAGCGCCGCCCGAGAGTATGGCGGTGCGATTATCGCAACACCGGTTACTGACACCATCAAACGGGTAGAGAACGGCCGGATCACCGCCACGGTTGATCGCTCGGATCTCTGGGCCGCGCAGACGCCACAAGGATTTCCTGCAGAGACGCTCAGGCAGATGATGCAGCATGCTGCACAAACCAGTAGCGCGGTGACGGATGAAGCATCGCTAGCGGAAATGATGGGTAATCCTGTTCACATTGTCCCTGGTGGCGCCGCTAACCTGAAGATCACGCATCCGGAGGATCTTGTTGTGGCAGAAGCATTGTTACGGGCACGAAAGGAAACATCATGAACTGGCCTCGCTCTGGCATTGGTTACGATGTGCATCGCTTTGCCGAGAATCGCCCACTGATCCTCGGTGGCGTGGAGATCCCGTTCGAGAAGGGACTCATTGGTCACAGCGATGCAGATGTGCTTTTGCATGCCATTGCTGATGCGTTCCTGGGCGCAGCCGCGCTGGGTGATATCGGCGTACACTTTCCGCCGGATGACCCGAAGTGGAAAGATCTGGACAGCTTCGAGATCGTAAAGCACAGCATCGCCCTGTTGGCAGAACACGGATGGGAGCCGGTGAATCTGGATGCGACTGTAATCGCTGAGGCGCCCAAGGTGAATCCACATGTGTCAGCGATGAAGAAGCGAATCCAGAAGGCAACAGGTATGCCACTGAGTGCAATCAGCATCAAGGCCACCACCAATGAAGGTATGGGCTGGATCGGACGTGAAGAAGGCATTGCCACCCTCGCCACGGCAATGATTGCGCCGAAATGAGGGCGCTGGTGCAGCGCGTGAGCCGCGCCTCTGTCACTGTTTCTGGCGATGTGGTCGGTTCTATCGACGCCGGATATATGATCCTGCTGGGAGTTTCGCCGGAGGATACACAGGCCGAAATCGACCTGTTGGTGAACAAAATCGCCAACCTGCGCATTCTCGATGACAGCGATGGAACGATGAATAAATCCGCGCTCGACTATCTCGAAGATTCACCGAATTCCGTTGCCATGCTTGTTGTCTCGCAGTTCACCCTCTACGGGGATGTGCGCAAGGGACGCCGCCCCAGCTGGTCGAAAGCCGCTCCACCACCCGTCGCGGAACCGTTGGTCGAATCGTTCTGCGAGACGTTGCGCACGCAAGGGTTCCGAGTGGAAACCGGCGTGTTCGGTGCGGAAATGGCTGTAGAATTGGTCAATGATGGTCCGGTCACGCTCTGGCTGGACACGGATGAACTGCGTGCTCCGCGTCGGGGTTGATGTATGAGTGATGATCGACAGTCCGAAGAACTGCGACCGATCCCGGATGGTGGTTTGAAAGACGCGATGCCCGGCTGGCTCAAGCGCCCGCCGGCCTGGCGCAGTATGCCCTCTGCCGAACAGCGACACGAACGCACGCTTCCAGAGCCGGATACCAGCGAGATTGACCCCAAAACGCTGGTAGATGTCAGCGATCTGCCGAAGTGGTTGCAGACAATTGCTGCTCGCGGTGAAGTGCCCATTCCCGAGCCAGACCAGGCTGTAGGTCACGCGCTGCTGCAGATTCAGGCCGCAAGTGCCCGCACGCTGGAACCCGATCCGGAGCCCGAAGAGCCGATAGGTGAAGAGGCTCTCGCAGACACAACTCGTGAAGAGCCTGTTGAGACAGGGACCCCGCAGGCTGAGGAAACTGAATCGATATCTCCGGCTGTCGTGGAGGACGAAACCGACACTCAACCCACTGCTGGAGAAGCATCAGATCGCTCGGAGGTCTTCACACCCCTCGTTATGGGCGTTCTGGCTGCGGCGATCGTAATTCTGCTCGTTGCGGCGTACTTCCTCATCTGATCAGACAAGCTGATCGAACTCGCCCGAAATCCATTTGATATAGCGTTCGGCCGAGCGCTCAACCATTTCACTTGCACCGGTCAGGCAGATGCTGTCAGGGAAATTGGCGTACATGCGGTCGAACTCGAGGCCGCGCACCCGCTCGGCAATCGTTTGGACCGCCCGCACCGAGAGCGGAATCTTGTTTGGAAAGCTGCGCAGGAACGTCGCCCATCCATGAGCGGGCACGGGTGCAATCGCATCCCCGCTCAGCATGACTCCTGCACCGTCTGCGCCCTTCCACAATGCGACCGCAATACCGGGGAAGTGACCACCGACGCGGATGATATTGAGACCGTCCGTGAGTTCCATCTCGCCATCCCATTCGACAATCGCGTCGCCACCGCGAGCTACCCACTCTGCATCGCGTTTGTTGATATATACCGGCGTGCCATCGAAGGCATTGCTCCATTCCAGCTGCACACCGTACATATGCGGGTGGCTGGCAATAATCCAGCGGATACCGCCCAGTTCACGCACCTGTTCGATGGCAGCATCGTCGAGGTAGCCGGGTGGATCCCAGAGCAGGTTGCCGGCAGGTGTTTGCGCCAGAAGCGGGCGGTGGCCGATTCCGACAGATGGACTGGTGGTGAGCCCGTAGAGCCCGGGCTCGAATTCCTCGAAAGCGATAGATCGGGTCGCTTGCAGGTCTGCCAGTTCAGACCATCGTTGTACGCCGTCGGCTGGCAGGTACTGGCGTTCGTCGTCACAAATGACGCACACACCAGGAAGCGGATGTTCATGCTCTACACCACAGGTGGTGCAGATGGAGAAAGGTGTGTGCATGGTTGACCTACTTTCTCATCGCGTCCGTGAGCCCGTCTGGAGTGCTCGCCGGTGCCTGACAGGTGTAATTGCGGCACCAGTATGCGACTGGCTCTTCTGTTGCTGGCTTGTCCTCCAGGAACTTCCACTCAGACACATCGACTTCAGGAGTTACGTAACCACGTATAACGAGCGGATCCACCCGGAAGGTGCTCGCATCCCGTAAGGCTTGTACATCCTTGCCAGTGAAGATCAGTTCTCGCTGTGTCGCAATCATGCGCTCAGCTGCGGTTGCCAGACCACCGACATGGACGGGGAATCTCGGCAGAATCTCGGCCATTGATTCCACGATCTTTCGACCTTGATCCTTGAGTTCATCATCGCGGCGCATCTCGCCGAGAATTTGTAGCACCTCGGCCATCATGGAGTTGCCGGAAGGCATGGCGGCATCGGTGAGTTCACGTGGTCGGGTGAACAGGTGATCAGCACTATCTGGCGTATCGTAAAAGCCGTTGCCGGATTCGTGCGGAAAGTGAGCCCGGACATACTCCGTGAGCTTCCATGCCGTTGTAAGCAATGAAGCGTCCGCATTAGCACCATATAAGGTGAGAAGTCCCCGGATGACATTGGCGTAGTCATCGAGCACGGCTACAGAGGAAGCCTTGCCGTTGGTGAAGCTGCGAACCAGGGATCCGTCTTTCGACATCATCTTGCGGGTGATGAATCGCGCCGTCCGTTCCGCAAGTTCAATCCATTCCGGCTTCTGCAGCATGAGTCCGCTATATGCCAGTGCATGAATGGCCATGCCGTTCCAGCTGGCGATCGCCTTGTCGTCGAGATGCGGGTGTACCCGTTGCTCTCGGATTTCGAGCATGCGCGTTTTGAGACTGGAGAGTTGGTGCTGAATCTCTTCCAATGGCTTATCAAGCTCGTCGGCGAGGTCTTCATCTGATTTCACAACCCGGAGTACGCTCGCGCCTTCAAACGATCCCGGATCAGAAACACCGAAGTGGAGCTTAATGAGATCTGCATCTTCCGCGTTAAACGCAGCATCGATCTCCTCAGCTGTCCATACGTAGTACTTGCCTTCCACACCCTCGCTGTCGGCATCCAACGCCGCCGCGAAACCGCCATGAGGCAGCAGCATTTCGCGTTCGAGCCAGGTCACAATGCCTTCGGCGACCTTCCTGAACAGCGGCTCATCGGTGTGCAAATACGTATCTACGTATAGTGGTAGAAGCAGGGCATTGTCATAGAGCATCTTCTCGAAGTGCGGTACGTGCCATTCTGCGTCCACCGAGTAGCGCGAGAACCCGCCACCGATCTGGTCGTAAATGCCACCCTCGGCCATCGCTCCCAGCGTGAGTTCCACCATGCTGAGTGCACCGACATCCTGGGTGCGCAGGTAATGGCGCAACAGGAACTCCAGTGAAACAGCTTGGGGGAATTTTGGCGACTCGCCAAAGCCGCCGTTCTGGTTGTCGAATTTCTCGTACAGGCCACGCATTACTCGCTGCGTGGTTTGGCCGGTAACCTCACCTGGGCTGCCCATGGAATCTGACGTCTTGATGATATGTTTGGCAACCTCCTGGCCACCGCGAACAACCTTGGCACGGTCTCGCTGCCACAGCTCGCTCAGGTTAACCAGCACCTGCGTGAAACTCGGCATACCGTCGCGCGCGGTTCGCGGCCAATAGGTACCGCCGAAGAAGGGCAGGCCGTCTGGCGTCAGGAAGACGTTCAGCGGCCAACCGGACGGGTAACCCAGCACCTGTACAGATTGCATGTAGAGCGCGTCTACATCGGGTCGCTCCTCACGATCGACCTTGATGTTGACGAAGTTTTCGTTCATGAGATTGGCGAGTACAGGATCCTCGAACGACTCCCTGGCCATGACGTGGCACCAGTGACACGTGGAGTAACCAATACTGACCAGAATCGGCACACCGCGTTTTTTCGCTGCTTCAAACGCCTCGGCGCCCCACGGATACCAATCCACCGGATTGTCTTTGTGCTGGAGTAGATATGGACTGGATTGGTCCGCGAGTCTGTTGGCCATTTGTACCTCCCTGTACACCTGTGATCGATGCGTCCAATTATGCAGCATCGTGTCGAGATTAGCCGGGGTACACTGGGCGCTGAGACGTTTTTTTGAACAAGGACTCCCCAATGACCCTCGAACCCCATTCCGTGCTGGCCCAGAGCAGAATCGCGCTAATTGGCGCTGGCGTCATGGCGGAATCGATCGTATCCGGGCTGGCAGCAGACGAGATGATCACTCCATCGCAGATCGTAGCGAGTCATCCACGTGAGGATCGCCGCATCCAGCTCGCCGCCAAGCATGGAATCACAGTGCTGGAGTCGAACCAGGAGGCAGTGCAAGGAGCCGACCTGGTACTGCTCACGATCAAGCCGCAGGTGATGCTGGCGGTGATGGCCGAGCTCTCAACTGTTCTCCAGGAAGGTCAGACTGTGATCTCAATCGCGGCGGGAACAAGTGTTGCCCAGCTGAGAACAGGCTTAAAGCACGATGGCATTGTGCGCGTAATGCCGAACACTCCTGCTCAGGTTGGCGAAGGAATGGCGATTTGGTACGCCCCCGCAGAAGTGCCAGAGGAAGCCCGGGAGAAAGTACGCGTTACGCTCGGTGCGCTCGGGATGGAACTGGAAGTCGAGGAAGAGCGCTACGTGGATATGGCGACGGCTCTTAGTGGCACAGGCCCAACATACGTCTTCCTCATGATGGAAGCACTCATCGACGCAGGGGTGCACATGGGCTTTCCACGCCGCATTGCCGAGCAAATCGTGATGCAAACGGTGGGTGGATCAGTCAGCTATGCGCGCGAAAGTGGCAAGCACCTGGCGGAACTACGGAACATGGTTACCAGTCCGGGCGGAACCAGCGCCGAGGCGATCTACCAGATGGAGAAGGGTGGCTTACGCACAATCCTTAGCAAATCGGTCTACGCCGCGTTCAAACGCACACAAAGTCTGTCCGCCGAGCAGGGAGGCCAGGGCGACTGAGCGCTGCGAGCGTCATCACAGTATCCCCATAAGTTAGGGGTTTTCTTCGCGTTCAACCTGGTCTTCCTCAAGCGCTGCTTCGTGCTCTTCGAAGCGGCGCTGCATTCGCCAACTGAATGACGCGTGACGGACCCGTTCGGTGTCCTCCAGACCCGCACCGAGCGCGCCAGCGAGCGTTGCAACGTTCGTCGTCACCCATGTTGCGGTGATGTAATTCAGGGCGTCTACGGGCATTTCCAGCCGAGTGGTGATTAACGTGGGTGGCATAAAGACGACGGCTTCGAACAGCAAGACCAGGTAGATAATTGCGTAGGAGAACAGCACACCTACCCCAATGGTTATGACCGTTGTGGTGTTGTAAAGAGCGGTCAGGAATTGCGAGCTTGTGTCGCGATGCGGTTGCCAGAGACCGTGCGACACGATAATCCACAAACCCAGGAGAGACATCGCCATAAGAGAGAGCAAGATCAACCTGAGGGTCGAGGAGAATTCTCCCAATTCCCACATCGAGGAGAAGATCAAACCATACGACCCCGTGGCAATCGCAGTAATAGCCGTAGTCTTGAAACTTGGAAAGATCGTCCACGGTTTGTTCGCATAGACCATCCCCCCGAGCAAATGGACGATGGCGAACTTGCTCTGTGAGATGTACCGGGTGTCGATCCTCCCTTCAGCATCCGATGTGTCCCCGCGGCTCGCCTTCTTCAGCCTGATGAGCTCGTCGCCTTCTTGTGCATCGTCGTCGTCAGGACCGAGGTAGAGGTCTTCCATCAGCTGAATGGTGACCCGGCGAACCTTACGTCGGGGCCAAAGCGGGCCCAGTGCCGGTATAGATATCCATCCTGAACGCTCTTCGGTGCTGGCGTCCGCAAGCACGATCTGCTTATTGCGCCGAACGGGCAAGTCGGTCAGGGCGATGGTGTAATCCCACTCATCTTTTTTGGCAAGTTCACCGAGCTCATCGAGCAGGTCAGGAGTTTCTACACTGCTTCCACTTAGCGGATCGGGTACCACGCGGACCACCCATCGAACGTCGCTATCGATGACTTTGTCCAGATCCGTGGCCAAATCGACGCGAATGTCATTCGCGATGTCCTTAGGAAAGCCAGGGCTGGGCACCAGCCCAACGGTTATTGTGCTGCCAGCATTGTCGTCGGCTTCAATAGACTCGGCGGTTTGAATGCGGTTTGTCTGCTGATCAATGAGTTTACTGACTGACGTCATAGCGTTTCCGTTCGGATGGGTAGGTTGTTCGGGCACATACGCTCATCCTGAATATCTGCACTTCTGGCTGTTTGATCCGTTAGCAAATGCAATGCCGACGGGCACCGTGCATAATGCGTTTTTGGTGCAGATTGTGCGATACATTATTTGCAAATAGCCCAGCGTTAGAAATGCCGGTCGCAGTGTGAAGGTATGTAGTCGAACAGGGCACCTGCTGTCACCACTCGTCTGCAATCAAGGGGGCACTTCTGTGGGCAGAGCTGCTCATTGGTAAAGGGCGCCATTCAGGGCCTCAGGCTCACGCTGGGCACATCGAACTACGCTTCACTCAAATGTGTGTAGCGTATGGCAATCGAAATCGATCGGTACCAAGAGGGACGGTTATGTATCAGTCGACAGAGATCCTGACCTGGCCATTATTTGGTGAGGCCACACAGGCCCTTGCGCGCGCCGTAATCGATGATGGGTACCAGCCCGATTTCATTCTCGCTATCGCACGAGGTGGCCTCTTCACAGCCGGAGCGCTGGGCTACGCGCTTGATGTGAAGCTGCTTCACACCGTTAATATCGAGTTTTACACCGGTCGGGAAGAGCGGCTGGAGATGCCGGTGATGCTGCCGCCAATTCCCGATCCCAATCACTTTCAGGGTCTAAAAGTCTTGATCTGTGATGATGTGGCTGATACCGGTGAAACACTACGCACCACACATGATTTCGTGGACCAGTACGTGGCTGAGGTTCGTAGCCTTGTCATTTATCAAAAGTCGCGCTCGGCGATAACGCCGGACTATGTGTGGAAACATACCGACGACTGGATTCACTTTCCCTGGGATGAGCGGATTGAGGCTCGATAGCGGGGAAGTTAAGTGCCGAGGTTGCGTGGATCAAAGCCGCCACGAATGCCAGAGCGAACCTTGTCACTGCTGTCCGGTACAGACTCGCCGTTCTGAGGCCTGTCCGCCCAATTCACATCGACATTGTTGGTAAGTGCCATCTCGCGCGAAATGCTGAGTGTCACTTCATTTTCAATGATGTTGGCAATGGCAGAGTTCGGTATGCGATGGCTTTGTGGGAAAAAGAACCCCTTTTGGACCACAAAGTGGTCGTGTTCAATTGTTTCCACTGTTCCAACCAGATGATTTGCGTTGTCGATAACGTCCATTCCGACGCTAGGTCGTTCTTCCTGCTCCATTTCGGACTCCTTTGAGATCTCTTCCCGTCCGGACAGTGGCACGCAAGCCCTGTGCCACTGATTGATGCGAGCGTGCACATCTGCAGGTGGACCGCCAGGTCAGGCGTTGCGGAGAAGGGGGAGGCGTTTCCCATAGGTTTCTACCAGGCGTTCCATCTTCTCGTCTCCACCGGGGAGATTCATGGTTGGAATCACCGGTGGATCGACACCTCGATCGAGAAGCCTCGCCGTCGTTTCCACGACGATGGCGTTGATGAGTGCGATTCCGGCAACGCTGCTGATGCCTCCGACCGGTTGGGCAGCCCCGGGCAAATCCACCAGCGCATCTCCCCAGGGCACACAGGTATCGAGCGTGATGTCAGTGACATCGGCCAGCCGCTTGCCGCTACTGTGCCGACTTGGGGCTTCCGTGTAGTGCCTGTCGCTGGTGATGGAAACGGTACGTGCACCACGTTCTTTCGCCTCCAGCACTGCTTCGATCGGCACCGGATTCACACCTGAATTGCTGATGACGAACACCACTTCGTCCTCCCGAATATCGTGACTTCCAACAACTACATTCGCGTAGCCGGGATTCCGTTCCAGCAGTGTCGCGTTCACACTGCCAAGAAACGTGAGGTTCACATCCAGCATTGGGTTCAGCGGCATCAAACTTCCGGCGCGGTGAAAGACCTCTTCGGCAACCATGTGGCTATGACCGCTCCCGAACAGATGAACCACGCCACCTGCAGCGATCGATTCCGCCATCCAGTCGGCTACGTGTTCGATCTTCTCACCCTGCGTTTCGAACATATCTTCCAGTACGTCGTACATTCGCCGGGAATACTCGCGATACGCTTTCATGGTTTATCCACCTTTTGTCGTGCGGAAGGAACTAGCCTTCCGGAGTGCCGGAGACAGGAGTGCCCTGGAGTGGTGCCTCGATCTCCTCATCCAGGTTAAAGGCGTAAACGGTGCTGTTCTGGAAATCACCGGCGCGTTGAATCACCTGGCAGGGCAGGCCGGAATCATCGACGGCGATCTCGTAACGAATCTCAGTGCCGGTATTGTTCTCATCACCAAAGGTGTACATGGTGCAACTGCGTTCACCCACTGTCACACTGCCACCCTCATTCACGGGTTGGGAGAGGAACTCATCCGAAAGGTCGCCATACGGGCCGTTTTGCTCGCGCGTAAGATAAAGAATCTGGATTCCCACCGGCGTGTCGGCTGGTACAACGTCCGACTCAAGGGTCACCCATGTATTGGTATCGACCTCGGTAGCAACGGTGCTGCTTGCGAACTGGCCTCGCATGTACACGGTGTCGTCAACCCAAATTTGCTCATTCACCAGCGTTCCGTCCTGGAATTCGAGCAGGTGACGACTTTCGTCTGGCGTCCAGTCCTGCACGCTGCCGGTGAAAGGCGGCGCCTCGTCGTCGTCGGTCGGAATCGGGCCGGTTTGGGAGGTGGTGCGCATGAACGTGACATCCTCCCACGGCTCTTCGGAAAGGGCCACGAGGTCACCAACGGTCAACTGCGCCGGAGCCGCCGTGGCCGGTGCCTCTGTTGCCTCCGGAGTGGGTTCGGCGTCGGAATCAGTAGTGCACGCCGCCAGGAAGACGACGAGAGCAATGAGTACGTTGAGGAAAAGCGTTCGGCGAGCTGGGAGCAATTTGGAATCCTGTTTCACGAATGGACGATAGCCAACTTACGAATAGTATTGCGGTTATCGCGATAATGGGATAATATATAGGTAGTGACAGATTTACACAACGTTGTGTGAATACACTGATCGCGCAGTGGCGAACACAGTACCCAAAGGAGATTTGTTATGGAACTGCTGATTCTCTTCGCCTTCATTGCAGCCCTTGTTCTGCTTGATGTCCTTGCACTTCGCTTTGGCGCCGATAGCCGAACAAACCGCACTGGACCGGATTTCTAGGCGTTTCGACAGGAGCGTTGGCCGCCCGCACGTTGCTGTGCCGGGCGGCCTTTTGCATTTTCACCGTTGGTTGAGCAGTGCGTCGAGCGCCGACCGTAACTGTTCCAGTCCCGCCCGCGTTGTATCGCTCATCGCAAGCTGGGTAGCATCGGTACGCGTGAGGGATCGTGCCAGTGCGCCGATCTCTTTTGCCACCCGCTGTTCATCAAACTTCGGTACCCCCAGGAGCTTCGCCAAATCACTGCTTTGCCCTTGCTGTATCGCGGTCAGCAACGTTTGGGTTTGCGACACGATCGCGTCGGCATCGGCCGGGTCCAGTAGAGTATGAAGCCGTTTTACATCCGCTTCGGCGTCAGCATGACTGGCAGCATCATCGACACCTGCCATTTTGAGCGCACGGGCGATTTTCATCGCAATTTGGGCCGAAAGGTTCTCCTCCACGATTAACGAGCGCAGCGCTTCCTGATGTGCGGGACCCAGGCCCTGCAGTGCCCGGCTCTGCTTTTCGCTGAGCTTGCCAGACCGAATGTCATCCTGCGCGGCATCGGAGAGCTTGTCGGTGCCAAGGAGCTGAAAGAGCCGGCTGCGTTTAATGCCGACAGCCTCGGCCACGCGGTCCCAGCCAACATCGCCCATTTGCTGCTTCAGCGCGCGCAGGCCAGTGGCCCGATCAACGGCGTTGAGATCCTCGCGGACAACATTCTCCATCAGCTGTTGGATCAGGCGTCGATCCTCCGGCACGTCCCGCACCAGGGCCGGAATCGATTTCAGGCCAGCGCGATGACTGGCCCGCCACCTGCGTTCTCCATGCAGGATCACGTAGACATCGCGCTCGGCATCGTACCGGACGGCGATCGGTTGCAGCACGCCTTCGGCGCGGATAGATGAGGCGAGTTCTTCCAGCCGATCTTCATCGAATGTGTGGCGGGGCTGGTCGGGATCGGCCTCGATTCGGCTCAGATCGATTTCGCGCGCATCCGCGAGGTCTTTCACACCCGCTGCTTGCGGACGAGTGTCGGTGAAGAGATCGTCGACTGTAAAGCGCCTGCTGCGGCGCGGTTTGCTACTCATCGGCATTGTCCTCCAGCCAGGCGCCGACATCCCGATAGGCAGCGGCGACGTTCGATTTCGGCATGTACTGCAGCACGCTGGTGCGTTCGGCGGTGCTCTCGGCACCCCGTACGCTGAGCGGAATGCTCGGCAGCAACGGCAAATCGGGGAACTGCGTCTCCAGTTGTTCCAGCATATCCTGCGCGAGCCGCGAGCTGTGGTGCACCTTGGTCGGCAGGAATCCCCTGAGCTTGAGATCCGGGTTCAAACGACTGATCATGCGAACGGTCTCGAAGAGGCGCTTGAGGACCATCAGCGAAAGCGGATGAGGCTCAATCGGCACAACCAGTTCATCAATCGCCACGAGGATATTGATACTGATGATGTTCAGCGCTGGTGGCGAATCGATAAGCACATAATCGTAGTTGGAGAGATCGGCCGAGTGCAGGCGATGATCCAGTTGGCGTTCGCGTTCCAGGACGTTGAGCAACTCGAGCTCGGCGGCAGCCAAATCGGGATGCGATGGCACCATATCGATTCCGGGGATCGTTGTCGTTTGCAGAACATCTGTGATGCTGAGGTCTTCATCCAGCAGCAGGTCATACACCGATCGCTCCAGGTTGGCGACATCGGCGCCAATGGCCATGCTCAGGCTTGCCTGGGGATCGAGATCGATAGTGAGCACGCGACGGCCTCGTTCGGCCAGCGCGGCCGCAACGTTCAACGTGCTGGTTGTTTTGGCAGTGCCACCCTTCTGGTTAAAGAAGGCGATGATGCGGGTCATACAGTTGCGAGGAATCCCTTCTCTCACGTGATCGTTCATTCTGTGGCAATGATACCGAACAGCGAAACGGGAGGCCCATACAGACCTCCCGTTTTACTTCATTCCCGCTCGTCTGGCTCTTAGGCAGGCGACTGGATGCGATTCCCGGCTGTGACAAGTGCATTGCCGATTCCGTTTCGTATTGAGTTGACGAAACGAGAAACTGCGGATGAGTCATCCTCACTTTCTCGGATACTTACCGTTGTCGCCGGTTCACGTCCATTAATCTCGAAGCCCATTTCGTTCTTCTGGTCGCGATGTGCGCGGTTGAACATTTCCATTCGGCGAAGATCCGGGCTCGTCTGTGTTGGGTACTGGAGATCTTCGTGTGGTACCAGCATCGTAGGTGGTATCATGCGTTACTCCCTCTACTTTCAAGGCGCAGAACATCATTGTTCGGCGCGTAATGTTTCGTTGGCTCATGAGTTCTATTTACGCCGCCGGGGAGGCGACTACCCAATTGATAGTATGATGCTTGTCATCTCATGTCAAGCATATCGCGATAATGGTATATCGTTCCTGCCGATCAGCACACTCTACCCGGCTGGCACTCGCAATATAGCCTCCACCCGGGCCAGGATGGTTGAAATAGTGTGAACGTGCCTTAACGGGCCGGGGGTTCCCACAGCCTGATAAGCTGCATCCGGTTTGGAAGAAATCCTTCGGCGGCGGATTCTGACGTTATGTTCGTGGCTTTTCCGGTTGGCCGCTCTGGTCTGCAGGGAATTCCTGATTGCCGGAAGTACGGCGTACACCACTACGACTCTGGAAGTATCTCTTGATCAGTGGGTACGGAATGTAGCGATTGATCGCGAACGCCGCCCCGATGAACATCCAGCCAACCACTCCGTCAACCCACCAGTGATTGCCGGTGATGATCACGATGTACGACATCAGGAGCGCAATCGCAGCCACAAACCAGAACCGCACTTTCGGGCTGGCAAACAACAGCGACACTGCCACAGCTACAAACGTGGTCCAGCCCACGTGCATGCTCGGCATTGCGGCGTACCGGTTTGCCTGCACCACGGCACCGGTGTCATCGAAATAGTTCGGGCCGTACACGGCCAATGTGTCCACGAACGGCCAGCCGTAATCCTGCATGAATCTTGGTGGCGCCAGCGGGTAGATAAGGTACATCGGTGTTACCAGTACCATGCTGATGTAAAACGCTCTTCGGATGTACCGGAATCTCACTGGCGCCAGGAACGCGACCAGCATCATGCCGCCAATCACCCACCACATGTAATAGGCGTAGAGTTGGTTGAAAAAGGTGATGTACCAGTCGCCCCGATCCAGTGCCCACTGCTGCCAGTCCAGTTCAAACATGAGCCCGAGCGATTCCTGGAAGGATATGATATCCAGCGCGTTATCAAACGCCACCTGCGCATCTGGCGGAATGAACTCGCGTCGCGCCACCTTGTAGATCTGGAAGGCGACCCAGAGGATTAGCCCCTGCAGCACAGCGAAACCGAGTCGCCGCAAGAACGACGCGCGGCTCTGGGGAAGCGAAGGCTTCTCATCGTATGGCGGTGTGATCCAGCCGTTTTCAGGGTGCGAGGTTGTATCTGTCACTACACGAACTCACCAGCCGCGTAACTTCTCGAGCGTAATCCGGATCGGAACCGAGAACTCGTCGTTCATTTGCTGGGGAGTCATGCCGATGTTCTCCATCCAGCGTTCGTATTTCTCCACGTACGCCTGATTGTGGATCACCGATTTTATTGCCGGGTCAACGATCGCGGTGCCAGTGAAAACGGTCATGGCTTCGCCGTCCTCGGGAGAGTTGAAGTTGAGGCTGACCTTCGGATTCTTCGCGATATTCTCGAGGCGCTGGGCACCAGGCTTGGTGTAGATGACCACGTCATCCTCCTGGTACAGGAACCAGATAACGTTCGGCTGCGGCGTGTCGGTTTTTGCACCAACGGTTGTCAGCCAAACAACGTGTTCATCCTGGAGTTGTGCAAGCGCCTTCTGGCCAAAATCGCTTTTGAAATCGATGCTCAACCAGCACCTCCTTTTACCGGCCGGTCAGGCGATAGTTTGGTGCCTCACGAGTGACCTGCACATCGTGCGGATGGCTCTCTCGCAAGCCGGCGTTCGTGATCTGAATAAGCTGCGATTGCGTTCGCAGGGTCTCGATCGATTCCGAGCCCGCATAACCCATTGCACTTCTCAGGCCACCAAGGAGCTGGTACACCTGCGGTGCCAGGGCACCACGATAGGCAACGCGCCCCTCGATTCCTTCCGGAACCAGCTTGTTCACATTGCCAATATCGCCCTGGAAATAGCGATCCTTGCTGAAGCTGCGACCCTGCATGGCAGCCAGGCTGCCCATGCCACGGTAGACCTTGTAGCGCTCGCCGCCGGAGACAATGACTTCGCCCGGGCTCTCATCGAGGCCAGCGAGTAGCGACCCCAGCATTACCGAGCTCGCGCCGGCAGCAATCGCCTTGGCGATATCGCCGCTGTACTGGATACCACCATCGGCGATTACGGGAATACCATGCTGTTCCGCGACTTTGGCCGCATCGTTGATCGCAGTTATTTGAGGTACACCCGTGCCGGCGACCACGCGAGTGGTGCAGATCGTTCCTGGCCCGATACCGACCTTGAGTGCGTCCGCGCCAACATCAATCAGGTCAGCCGCGGCAGCACCGGTGGCGATGTTGCCAGCGATCACGGCAACATCATGCTTCGCCTTGATATTGCGCACGGTCTCGCGAATGCCGGAGTTGTGTCCGTGAGCGGTATCGACCACGATCACGTCCACACCACGTTCAATCAGTGCATCTGCGCGTTCTTCGCCAGATGGACCCACACCGACTGCCGCGCCGGCACGAAGCCGACCCTGCTCATCCTTGGTAGCGAGCGGGTATTTGATCTTCTTCTCGATGTCCTTAATAGTGATGAGTCCACGCAGGATACCGTCATCATCGACAACCGGGAGCTTCTCCACGCGGTTGTTGTGGAACATGCGCTCTGCCTGCTCCAGTGTGGTGCCAACCGGCGCAGTGATGAGGTTGTCCTTTGTCATCTTCTGCGAGATCGGTTGCCCGGTATCTTCCACAAAGCGGAGATCGCGATTGGTGAGGATACCAACGAGCCTGCCGTTTTCATCCGTAATGGGCACACCACTAATGCGGAACTGTTCCATTAGCGCCAGCGCGTCGGAAACCAGGTTATCCGCCCGGAGCGTGAACGGCTCGACGATCATGCCGCTCTCCGAGCGCTTCACCTTGTCCACCTCGTTTGCCTGTTCTTCGATGCTGAGATTGCGGTGGATGATACCGAGGCCACCTTCGCGCGCGATGGCGATCGCGAGCCGACCTTCGGTAACGGTGTCCATCGCGGCGGAGATAATTGGGATGTTGAGATGAATATCTGCCGCGAGTCGGGTCGCGAGGCTCACCTCGGCCGGGATCACATCCGATTTGGCGGGGACAAGCAGTACATCGTCGAATGTCAGGCCGAGCCCGGCGAACTTGTCTTCACGCATCAATTCATTGGTCATGGAGGGCACTCTCTTTCTTGTTTGGGTAATCGATGCCGAGACGAGCAACGAGTTCGTCGGCAAACTGGTCATATGCTTCGCCGCCGCGCGATGACGGATCGTATTCGGTGATGGATTGGCCATAGCTTGGGGCTTCGGCCAGCCTCACTGAGCGCGGGACGATGGCTTCAAACAGGTGATCCGGAAAATACTGCCGCACCTCGTCGACAACGTGAGCAGACAGCCGGGTACGGGAGTCGAACATCGTCATCAGTACTCCCAGCAAATCCAGCTGCGGGTTGAGATGCTGGCGTGTGAGGTCGATCGTTTGTATCAATTGCGTAACGCCTTCCAGCGCCAGGAACTCACACTGAATCGGAATCACAACCGAGTTGGCAGCGGTGAGTCCGTTGAGCGTAAGCAACCCCAACGATGGCGGGCAATCGATCAGCGCGATATCGTAATCATGCCGTGCGGAATGCAACGCCTGGGCGAGACGTCGCTCGCGATTTGGCTCGCCCACCAGTTCGATTTCGGCACCCGCCAAATCGGACGTGGTTGCGATCATGTCAAGGTTTGAACGCACTTCCCTCTGCACGACGTTTTTGAAGTCGAGTGACTGCACGAGCAGGTCGTACATGGAGCCATCGAGTTCCGCCTTTTCGATACCAAGGCTGGATGTTGTGTTTCCTTGTGGATCGAGATCCAGCAACAGAACGCGAAGCCCGCGTGCGGCGAGTACCACAGCGGTATTAACTGCGCTTGTGGTCTTGCCGACGCCACCTTTTTGGTTGGCAAAAGCAACCACCTGCAGAATGCGATCCGGGTGCGAAATGTGTGTCGTGCTCAATGGTGATCCGGTGATTCTCGCGGAACCGGCATCTGGAACCTGATGCCGTGTTCCGGATATTCTACTGCATTGGCCTAAATCGACAACCAAACCGGAATGAAGTCAGGCGAAATAACGCCCTTGCCGAGGGGCTGATTACTCAACGACGATAACCGGCGTGCCAAGGGGAGCGAACTCCCAGATGAACGCCGCGAGGTTGAGTGGCAGGTTCACGCATCCGTGACTCATGCGGTTCCCGAAGTTCTCGTGCCAGTACGCGCCGTGGATCGCTTCTGCCTGGTAATTGAAGTAGAGGATATGCGGCACATCCTCCACCATCCAGTGGTCACCACCATCGCCTTCAGATCCCAGTGAAATCACCTCGCCGGTACCGTCAGTAAAGCCTTGCATAGTTTGCGATTCGTACTTGAGGCGCACGTGGAAAAACCCGATCTCGGTTTCGTTCGGAGCGACGCCGGTGCTCGTTAATGTCTCGAGTACCAGCACATCACCCTGGTAGGCATAGAGCTTCTGCTCACTAATGCTGACAACAATGCGTTTGGGCCCTTCGATCTGGGTGGGATCAACACCATACGGATTCACAACGGAGTAGAAGAGCGACTCTGAATAAATGGGCCTGTTGCCCTGCTCGATGGGTGTTGTGTCGAATCCATACTTCTCCGGATTCTCACGCGGAAGCGGAGCGACTCGTACCTCGCCCTCCTGTATCAGCAGGATTCCGTTTTCGAACATCTGTCCTTCAACGCCGCGTATGCGCATGGGTTCGCTTAACGGCGCTCCCATGTAGAACCACCCCTCGTGGTTGTCGTACCAGGCACCAAACTGGCCGGCGATACTGTAGCCGGTTTCCGAGCTGATACGTCCACCAGCTGCCGCGACTTCGTCAGCACGAACGGTATCGACGCTGGCTGGTACGGTGCCAGAGCGACGATCGGATGCTGCACGGCGACCATCGGAACGGCGCTCAGTGCGCTTCTCATCCAGGTCCTGATGCAGTATCGGCATCAGGCGCACTGCTGCATCATCGGTGTGCAGCCAGACGGTGGAGTACTGGAAAATGCCCCGCTCGAATGCCTGGCTATAGAGTTGGTTGCTGGCACCAAACGGTTGTGAGATCGGATTGCCATAGACCGATGCTGCCCCGTTGGCGCGCCAATAATCGAGCATGTACCCGGTCACTGAATGGCCGGTTTCTGGAACATACGCATCGATCTGCGATTGCCCGAGGTAGCGGGGCATGTTCTCAGGAGGAATACCGAGCTCCGCGGCGGAGGGTTTACCAGGAACGTGCCCGGGAGGTGGCTCGAAAGCGGCTAACGGTTGAGCCAGTAGCCCAAAGGTCAAAACGAGTCCGAAAAACGCCCTCAAAGCAGTCTTAAGCATGCAAGTCCCCGTGAGCCACAGCGATTGGCCAAATGGTTCGTCTAGATGATACCAACGTACAAACAATTGATAATGGATTTTCAGGCTTCGGGCTGGGGGCGGTACTGATTAATCTCATCCCGCAATGCCCTCGCCTTTTCAAAAGCAGCTTCTGCAAAATCCTTGCCAGAGCTTGCGTAGAGAATGCCGCGCGACGAGGAGCAGAGTAGCGAGCCGCCCCGAGCATCCACTCCAGCCTGCACCGATGCCGATACATCTCCACCCTGAGCACCGAGGCCGGGCAGCAGGAGCACCTGGTTCGGGCAGCGCTTCCTCACCGCCTCAAGCTGGGCTGGCCAGGTGGCACCCACAACCAGGCCGACATCGGCCGGGTATTCGTCGTTCCACATGCGGGAACGTTCGGCTACGTGCATGAACAACGGCTCGCCGTTCTCAAGGATCAGGTCCTGGAAATCCCCGCTGCCTGGATTGCTGGTTTTCGCCAGCACAATGACGCCCTTGCCGTCCTGGTTCAAATAGGGAGCGAGCGCATCTTCTCCCATATATGGTGCAACCACAATCGCATCGGCTTCGAGGAAATCGAACGCCGTACGCACCCACGCTTTTGCCGTATCGCCGAGGTCGTTGACCTTGCAGTCCAGCACGACCGGGATGTTCGACGGAACCGCCTCTCGCACCCGTCTCAGGGCCTTGAGGCCATCGTCGCCAAGACTCAAGTAAAAGGGGAGGTTAGGCTTGTATGCAGAGACGACATCTTTGGTGGCGTTGATGATTTCGATGCAGAAATCTGCAACTCCGTCTGCCGTGGCGGGGATACCTCGCGGCAACTTGCCTGGCACCGGATCGAGGCCGACACACAGGAGTGAATTGGCTTCCGTTTCTCGAAGCGTCAGGCGTTTATGAAATGAGTTTGTGCCGGTCATTTTAGGCCTCCATGAGCGGGGAAAGCGACTCTCTGCTCACGAAATACTACCAGTCGTACACGGGGAGCCTGACAATCGCAAACGAGCACTGATTGTGACCATATGACAAACGTTTGCAGGGGCGGGTTGGCGTGCTACACTCCAACCAGTCTGATCAGGGTGTACGGACACTGCGTACACGTGTGGCAGAATAGATTCAACTGGTGTGGTGGCTGCCGCACTTATCCGAAAACGTACACTTACAATTGGTGGGAAGGCACGATTGGTTGGTACGGCACCCCGTGTCGCACATACCAGTCAAGGAGCAAAGTGGTGAGTAGCTGGATTGAAAAGCTGGCCAATAAAGGGCGCAAGGGTGGCAACGGCGTTCTCGTTCAAATTGCGCGCGAAGTCGTTGGACGCAAGCGCTCTATCAATGGCGCCATTAGTGAAGTGCGCCATCCGGCGGTGCTGGACGCGCTCTCCGACGATGACTTTTCCATCCTCGCCGACATGATTGATGAGCGGCTCGCTTCCGACCGCGAATTCTCCCAGGTGCTCGCCCGGCTCACTCATGCTGCAGCGCATGCCAAAGGCTTTGATCGGCAGACGGTAGACGCTGCGCTTCAGCTCGATGCACTTCTCCCCGCCGAGGATCCCGCTCGTGAACGAGAAAAATTGCTGCGAGACGCCTATAAAGCTGCCCAACGTGCTGGCTATGTTCATGGTGGTCGGCGCGCGTTGGGTCGGCTCGGGCATCGTGAGATGAGCTCCGGCGACAGCGAGAAGGCACGAGCGCTCTTCCAGCAGCAACTCGATCTGGGTCCGGCATCCAGCGACTCGCAGGATGAAGTTGAGAGCGCGATCCTTCTCGGCGATATTGTCCTGCGGGATGGCGATTCCGAGACCGCTATGGCGCTCTATGATCGCGCCGAGCAAACCTCTCGACGGCTTGATTATCGGCGTGGACTGGCTGATACATTGCTTCGCCGCCTCGAAATCGGCGGCGAGAATCTCGAACTCGAGACACGCGCCGAGATGGAAGAGGACCTGCTCCGTCTTTCGACTGATCTCGGTGACGATATGGTGTTGACCCAACTTATCGGTCGTCACGCCAATACACTCATGGCCCTGAATCGATACGAGGATGTGGTCTCCCATCTCGAAGACGGGCTCGAAGTTGCTCGCGAGATGCAGGATCTCGAATTGGAGAACGCCTGCCTCGCCATGCTCAGCGAAGTCGAGCAGCGTATCGGCCGGTTTGATAATGCCGTTGATCGCCAGCGAGATCTCATCAGCGTGGAAGAACGGCTCGGCAACATGCCGGCTGCAGCAGCCGACGCCGTGCATTACGGATCCACCTTGCTGACACTTGGTCGCCTTGGTGACGCCAGGGATGTGTTTCAGCGTGCCATCAAGCTGGCAGAGGATGCTGGCGACAAGGGTGTGGCCCAGCGCGCATACGGTGGCCTGGGCGTGACCCTCAGCGCCATGAAGCACCCGGTGGATGCGCTCGATAATCTGATGCAGGCGCTTGATATCGCTCGTGATCTCGACGACATCGCGCACGAGGCCCAATGGCTCGGAAGCATCGGCGAGGCGCTGTGGAAGTATGATCAGCGTGAAGATGCCATCAATTCCATTAACCAGGCTATAGAAGCAGCACGTAAGGTCGACGACGTAGACCTGCAGGCGGGAATGTTTAGTTTGCTTGGTCAAATCGCGTTGGCGGATCGCAATGTCCGTCGCGCCGTCGATTTTTACTATCAGGCGCTTGATCTTTACCGTGAACTCGGTCGCAAGGATGAAGAGGTCAATGTCCTATCCCAGCTGGGCACCATGGCCATGGATGCTGGCCAGGTACGGGACGCGATGACGCTCTACCGCGAGGCCCTGGATATTGCAGCAGAGAGTGGCCAGCGTGCCGCAGCAGTACGACTCTACGGACGCCTCGGTCGGCTCGCCCAGAAGCAGGGCGATATGAATGCTGCGCTCGTGGCGCTTGAACAGGCTGTAGAAATCGCCGAGAGCATTGATCAACCATTGCTCTACAACCAGGCGATGCAACACCTGGCGCTGACGCGAGACCAGGTTGATCACCCCGCCTATATGGATACCTATGAGAGCGCCTTACGCATCGCTCGTTCGGTTGGCGATGAATATGGTGAAGCGCTGATGCTCACCAACGTTGGCGCGCGTTTGCTTGCTGAAGGCGCACGCCGGGATTCAGTAGAAGTGCTCGAGCACGCGATCCACCTTGCCGACGCACAGGGAGTGGCTGGCGAGCGCATTGCACAACGTGCCCGCGCGCTTGTGCGTGAAGCACGTGGCGGACGTCGCTTCTCCGATACCGTTGTGGAAGAATCCACCGAAGTCGCGCAGGAAGAGTCTCCACGCGCTGTTCGCCAGCAGACCTACGCGTATGAGGCAGAGTCGGAAGTTCAGGATTCCTACTAGTCGCAACTGTCTGTCGACCCGGTGCATGTGCGCCGGGTCCGTTTCGTTGCAGCGCGATATACTCCCATGAATGTACGTTCAGTCTTGGACGTAACGGACGGAGAATCGTAGAGGATGACGCTTCCTCAACCCACAGCTGTGGCGGCCGCAGTCAGCGGCGGCGTTCCCACCGATGTACGCGAATGGATTGCAGTCGATATCGTCGGCTCGCCGTCCGAATATCGCCGTGGCTACGCCGTGTATACCGAACCGCTAGATCCCGATGGACACACCAGCGAGCTTGCTCGCCAGGTGCGTGATGTGCTGTTGCATGAGTTGCGCCTGCACCCGCGCCAGGCGCCTGATGCAGCGTTGGCGCGAGCGTTCGGGGTTGCCAACGGGCTCGTCTATGATGATGCCCGCCTCAATACCGGAAGCCCCAGGCAGATCGGCGCCACGGCTGTCGTGTTCGAAGGGCATACGGCTACCATCGGCCATGTTCCGCCCGGTCAGCTCGTGCTGATTCAGGACCACCTGGTGTACGGCGTACCTCCGCTTGATTCACGCCTGCCACATTTTGCCGTGGATGAGGACCCGGCACCGACCCCGGAACCCCTCGGCTACTCGACCTGGACGGCTCCCTTACTCGTCCAAACAGAGCTGATGCCAGGGGACACCCTGGTGTTGTGCAACGATGCCACAGCGCGTGTTCTGGCCGAGTTGGGCATGGATCCACTGGATCCGGCTGTGAATATGCGGGCATTTCACGGGCAGGATCCGGATGAGATTCTCGACACGGTGCGCGGTGCGTCATTGGAGCAGGGCGAGCCCTTCTTCGCGTCGACGGTGATCTCGTTTCCGCCGAATCCGATTGCGTCCGAAATCGAAACATTGAGTGATGTTGCCAGAAGTGCGCGCGAACAGGCTCGCCATGCCAGGGCGGCAGTGCGGTCTGTTATCCCCTCCGTTCCTGCCCTGCCAGTAATCCGCAAGTCGAATCAGACTGAATCTGAGAATGGTGAGGAGGACGAGGTACCAGCCGAACCGGAGGTCGAGAAGCCGAAGATATCGTTACAGGAGCGGCTGATTCGCATTACGGAGGGACGTGCGACCGACGGACAGCGGACCTGGCAGCCGCCAAAGCCAGAGGCTATGTATGGTGCTCCTGCCACGCACGGCGTGCGCAAGCACCGACGCATCACACTCGGTGGGGAAGGCTTTAGCTGGAAGTCTGGCGTGCCCAGGGCCCCGTTCATTACCAGCCCGATCTTCGTCGGTATCGTGCTCCTGGCTATCTTCTTGATTGGTGCGCTTTTGTGGAATCAGCGCGATATCTTTCAACCCGATGAAGATGTCTACGTCCCGGTACTCGCACAGGTGGACCAACGCCTCAATGCTGTCGACACCATGGATGATCCAAACCAGATCCGCTCGGAGCTTGACAACGCACAAACCGACTTGGAGCGTGCCGAGAATCTCGGTGCCCCGGGCAACCTGGTTTCGCAGCGACAAGCCGCCATTACGACCGAGCGTGATGAGGTGAACAATGTGCTTCGAGTCAGCGGTGTGCGCCGAATCGGGAGTTTGCCGCAGGATTTGCATGGCGAGGACACGGCAGCCTTCATGACCAGTGGCGGCATGTTCCTCGCGAATGGCAGTCTCTATCGCCTGAACCCGGAATCGGCAGAAATGCAGATGATGCTGGAAGAAGGCCGAGAGATCGAAGGCATTCGTGTGGGATCTCTGTTCGGGGTGGCCTACGATGACGAAATCCTGGTCGTCACGGATGGTCGCGCCCTCTTCTTTGCAGCCAGTATCGACGGTGCTATCTGGCAGGCAATGGAGATGGAAGAGATCAACAACCAGGGTGAATGGCAGCCAGGTCCGATTGCTGCCTACAACCAAAACATGTATTTGCTGGCACCGGAGTTTCGGAACATCTACGCCTTCGAAACTGATGCCGACCAGCAGGTTGTGGCACCGCTGGACTGGGTTTCCGTTGGTGACCGGGTGAACCTGAACATCGCCGTGGACATCGCAATCGATGGCAACATCTATGTCTTGCTGGAGGATGGGCAGGTCATTACCTACCGTGGTGGCCTCGAGATCGATCGGTTTGAACTGTCGGGATTCGACTTCCGCACGCAAGATCCCAAAGCAATCGTCCGCGGACCGAACACTGGATATGTCTATGTTGCTGTAGAGGATCAAGATGGTGGTGGCCGCGTGATCGCTACGGATATCGAGGGAGAGAACCCCGTGATCATGGAGCTACCCACAGATTTCAGCACCGGTGGTGCAGATGTGCTGGATCCGTTCGTTGGGATTCAGGATATCGTTGTGGATGAGCCTACCGGTACGCTCTATATCATCAACGGGGATGCGGTCTGGAGCTTCCAGTACACCTTGCCGGCGCTGGAACTGAATCCGAATGCCACGCCCGAGGCTGCGGACGAAGCCGGGGAATGATCACAAGGAATACAAAAGCCCGGAGCATCTCGATGATGCTCCGGGCTCTGTCACTTCCGAGGCGCTACTCGAAGTAGGCGGCGTTTATCTCCTTGAACGATGCCCACTGCTCTGGCAGGTCATCCTCAAAGAAAATCGCCTCTACCGGGCAAACCTCGGCGCATACACCACAATCGATGCATTCATCCGGGTTGATGTGATAAATCTCCGATTCGTCATCCGAGTGGATGCAATCGACCGGGCACACTTCAACGCAGCTGGCGTCCTTTGTGCCTATGCATGGTTGTGCAATGACGTAAGTCATGATGGCAGACTCCTCGCCCAATGGGCATTAGGGAAATCGTGCACTTGGCCCACTGATGCAACGGCGTTCGTCCTTGACGAACTCGCAGGCTAGTTCCGAGTATACGGATTCTGCATTCAGACGCAAACGTTTATGCACGAATGCAGTTGGTGCCCGGTGCTGTTGACAGCCGTTAGCGGAGGCCCAACGCTTTCCAAGGTTCCGGCATTTCATCTACCTGGATTTCGATCAATGTCGGCTCATCGGCCTTCATTGCCTCGTCAAGATGTTCCGCCAGGCCCTCTGGTGAATCAGTGCGACGGCCGGTAACACCAAACGATTCCGCGAGTTTCACGTAATCCGGATTCTTCAGGTCGCTGGCAATCGTTCGACCATCGAATTGCATTTTCTGAATGCGGCGGACATTTCCGTACGCGCTATCGTTGAATACCAGTGTGATACTGGCGATTCCGTGGTAGGCCTGTGTTGCGAGCTCGTTCAGGCAGAAGCCAAAGCCACCATCGCCGTTGATGCTCATCACAACCTTGTCTGGCGCGCCGACCTTCACACCCAGTGATGTTGGGAATCCCCAACCGAGTGTTCCCTGGTAGCCCGGCGTGAGGTATGTGCGCGGCTGATAGACCGGGAAGGTCATGTTGCCGAAGTACGCGAGTTGGGTCATTTCGCCAACGTAAATGCCATCTTCGGGCAGGGCGTTACGAATGGCCGACTGGTACGCGTACTGTGGCATTACGTGACGTGCGGCATTGTCTGCATCCGCCTTGCGCTCCATCATCTCGGCTTCGCGGCTCTGGCGGCTGCGATTATGCGCCGGAATGCTGTTGGCCAGCTCTGCCAGCGCGACCTTGGCATCGGCCGTTATGCCGGCTGTAGCCGGGAATGCCTTTCCAACCATGTCCGGATCAACATCGAGCTGAACCAGTGGAGTGCCTTCCTTGATGCCCCACGGGAAGGTGGTTGCTTCAGCAAAACGGGTCGCTACGGCAAATACCACATCGGCCTCTGCCAGCAGCGTCTTGCCTGCGTACTGACTCTGGCTGAGATAATGATGATCGCTCAGAGCGCCTTTACCGTTTTGCGTGGCGATAACCGGCGCCTCGAGCAGCTCGGCTACCTCGCGAAGCTCATCCCATGCTTCAGAGACGTGAATACCGCCGCCGACAAAGATCACCGGCCGTTCGGCATTGCCCAGCAGCCTGGCGGCAGTCTCGATTTCATCCGGGTTCACACTGCCGCGATCCCGTGGGTTGGCAGCGCTGACTGCGCCGAACTCGTCCTTGGCGAAGAGCGTGTCTGGCGGAATCTCGATTTCTACGGGACGGATACGTCCGCTCCACATTTCCTCGAATGCGCGGTTGAGTACACCGGGAATCTGCGCTGGAGTAGTCGCGCGCTCGGCGTGTTTGGTGACGCTGCGAATCATCTCCAGTTGATTGGGAATCTCGTGCAGCTTGCCAAAGCCCTGCTCGATCATGTCGCTTTGGATTTGACCGGTCACACACAGCACCGGGACATTGCAGGCGTAGGCGGTGGACAGGGCGGCGGATGCGTTGAGAAGTCCCGGACCCGGCACCACCATGCATACGCCGGCCTCGCCAGTTACACGGGCGAATCCATCGGCCATGTAGGCTGCACCCTGTTCGTGACGGGTGTGAATAATGCGGATTTTACCGGCTTTTTGGGCATCGTAGAGTGCATCAAACGCACCGTCGAGCTGGACGCCCGGCAGTGCAAAGACCGTATGAATACCATTTGCAATCAGGCCATCTACCAGTGCCTGACCGCCGGTCATCGTCTGTGCATCGGTTGCGAGTGTTTCGACGTTCAACTGTGTATTCTCCCTTGGTTACCACAAACGAAATAGCGGTTCTCATCCGCATTGTAGGCGTACTTGTTGATATGCGGTAGGGGAGTCAGGCAACCCAGTACCAGAGGGAGAACTGGGATGTGTAGAGCACGAGCAGCACGGTTGAGATACCCGCCAGGATAAGCCCGGGGCGTTTTCGCGGATATATCAATACCACCGCCATCACGAAAAGCGGCACCATCGGCAGCACAAACCGCGGCATGCTCATAAGGGGGAATACTGAACTGGGAGCAAAGAGTGGCACGATGAACGGCACAATGGTCCAGGCTGAATAGTAGAGAGGGAGTTTTTTCAACCCGACGATGATCAGCGCAATCGCCAGGATCGTGACGAAGACATCGGTCACCTGGCTTTGGCCAACGAGATAACGGAACTCCGTACTGGTGAGATAGCTCCAGCTCAGGTTGTTTTCAAAAGCCAGGCGCACCCACTCGAAGCTTACCGGATGAACAGCGTATTCCTGGGAAACGTTGCCGAAACTCCGAACATCGGCAGTGCATCCCTGAAGCACACAACTCATGGTGCGCAAAGGAGTTGCGGAGAATCGGTTCCATTGCCATTGCTGGTCCTGCCAGTCGAAGAACTCCAGGCCCTGGCTGCGCAGGAACAGGCCAAACACCACAAGCCCTGAAGGTGGAATGAGCCCCAGGAGAACTTTTGGGAACCAGGCCTGCAGGTCCTTTCCATGTTGCTGAATAAAAAGCACCGCCATGGGGATACCGAGCATGATGCCCGCCGAGCGCGTAAGCACTGCAAGGAAACAGACAATCACGGCAAGCAGCCAGTCATTCTTGCGAGCGGCCCAAAGCGTGGTGACGGCGAGAAAGAGGAAGAGCGACTCCGTATAGACCGCGCCGAAAAAGAACGAGGTAGGGAATACTGCGAGCGCAACAATAGTCCAGCGAGCGATATTGATATTGAAGTCGTGAGAGACCAGTGCACTAACCATGATGAGTGCACCAAGGAACGCAGCGCGAGAAATGAACCAGCCAACCGTTTCAACCGGGAGACCGGTAATGGCATTTCCCCAATCCATCAGCCAGGGATAAAGCGGGAAGAACGCAGCAGTGGCAGGGAAGTTCTCCATATATCCCTGCTCGGCGATCATGCTGTACCAGGTGCCGTCCCAATTGCGAAACGGCTCAACGATCCAGTGTTGCCATCCTTCGAGCGGTGGGCGAGGAGTCTGGTTGGCGCTGGAATCCGGGCCGTAGCTCTCCGCGAGGAAAGTCCAGGTTGAATCCCCCCAGGCGACGGATCGAAAGCTCCCGTATCGATAGCTGATATAGGCAGCCAACTGCGTCACGACCAAGTGGGCAAGCCATACCATGAATGCGAACGGCACATGCTGCTTCACCGTATCCCAGCCAGACGCCTTGCGGGCGCCGGAGCGGGTGGTTGCGGCTTCAATCGGAACGGTGTTGGTACTCGTCACAGTGCCTCACACTTCGCGCATTCATAACAACAACCACGCCGGTTGCCTCTGCGAGATAATGCCACACTCCAGCGTTCCACGTTATTTACCGGTTTCTACAGTTCGCCGATATCGACACCCACGCCGAGCGCCTGGAGCTCGCTGGTGCCGTTCTCAGTTTCAGAGACCTGCCAGATATCGTCGAGAATCGGCGAGGTGCGCACGTCATCCACGTGGCTAATGAGAAAGACCTGGCGGAAGTGATCATCTCCACCGGTGATGGCCGCCAGCATCTCCAGCAGTCGCTGCCGCCGCTCCAGGTCAAGCGATCCGAAGACCTCATCCAGTACCAGGAAGCCGGGCGGATTCGTACTCGCCCCACCGATGACCCGACTGAGCGCAATGCGCGCGCAGAGAGCGATTGCATCACGCTCGCCACCGGAGAAAGTTTCGTACGGGAACTTCTCATCATCTCCATCGAACACTTCGATTGAGAAGTTGTTGTCGAACTCTACCCGGTCGTATTTGCCATCGGTTACCTGGGCCACCAATTCACTGGCGATGTCGCTGAGCCGTGGTGCATACCACGCAGCGGCAAACCGCTCGAACTCGGTGAACTCCCGATACATCAGGTCCAGGTCGTCTGCTTCCCGCTGTTTCGCTTCGGCTTCCCGCGCGAGTTGGCCAATTCGATCCTCCTCGGACTTGACGACGGAGAGGCGGTTCTCGGCTTCGCGAACGGCCACGTCTGCTCGATGTCGCTCATCCGTGGCGGCCTTTTCCTGATTTTGTGCGGAGCGCAAGCTTTCCTGGAGCTGTTGGTGCGCCTCCATGTTGAACCCAAGCTCCGAGCGCTCCTTTGCCAACGCTTCCAAATCTTTCAGCGCCTCGGACATCGCCCTGGAGGCGGCATCCCGCCTGGATTCCAGTTCACCTCGTCTGGCGAGATCAGCGTCGATACGCGTTATGGCCGTATGCGCCTCGCGAGCTTTCTGGAGTTGCGAAGTTGTATCGCGGTGACCGGCTTCGTCGTAGTTAATATCCGCCAAGGTCTTGAGTTCATCCTGAAGCGGTTGCCGTTCGGAGGCAATCTGCGTCCGCAGTCGCAATGCCCTGCTAACTTTGGCGCCTGCTTCGGCAACCTTGCGCCATGCGTTGAGCTCGCGTTGCGACGATTCACGTTCCTGGGGGTTTGGGGCGGCAGATCGACCCAACGCCTCGAGCACCTGATTAAGCTGGGCGGTGAGCGACTTAACCTTCTGCTCCTGCTCTTGCACGTAGGCGTTGCCAGATTTCAATGACGCGTGGGTTTCGGTGAGCTTCTTGCTCGCATCGTTGAGGTGCTGCAGCTCCGATTGTGCGTTAGCGATCGCGGCGTTGTTCTCCTTGATTTGCTTGTCAAACTGCTGCAATTGTTCCTGGTAGGCTGCAACTTCCCGCTCGAATATCGATATGGCGTGCGATGTCTCTTCAGATGTGAACGGCCGCTGGCAGGTTGGGCAAAGCTCACCCTCGTGCTGGTGACGCAGATTGGCGAGTATTCGCTCCGTTTTCTGCAGGTCGTTTTTGGTGCGCGTTGCCGAGGAGTTGGCCGCTGCAGTGCTGCTGTTAAGTTCTTGCAGCTGCGCCTGTACGGCAGTGATGCGCTCAGCCGGATCTCCCTGCTTAAGCAGGTGTGCTTCCAGGTCCTGAAGCTCTTTCACACGCTTGTGATAGGTCTCTAGCCTCGTCGATTCGGCCGCCAGCTGCTCGTTCGTTTCGATTGCCGTACTGATCTGGTTCGTCCGCTGCTCAATGATTGCGAGCTGGATATTCGCAGCCCAATCGGCTGCTTCGGCCGGGCTATCGATATTCCAGACCGGATTGCCATCCGGCGCTGGTGCTGAGGTTATCTCCTCGCGAATCGATTCAGCGGCCTCATCGTCACGCTGTTTCAGTGCCGCAAGCTGCTGCTCCAGTTCTCGCTTGCGCAGCGATCCCTTGCGCTTGCTATCGTGCTCCTTTTCAGCAAGCTCGAGCGTCTCTTTCTGTGCCGCTTGCGGTTCGAGGCGTGTTTTCTCCGCTGCCAGTGTATCCAGCCGCTCGAGTTGACTGGTCGCATTCGTGACCTGTTCGTTGGCGACATCACGCGCTCGCGTGCACTCGCTGATTTTCTGCCCGATTACGCTATCTTGCTCGCGCACCCATTCGCTATTCGCAAGGGCTTTCTCGGCTTTGAGTGTCTCTTCCGACGCAGAACTCACGGTGGAAGTCGCGGATTCCAGCGCCTGTTTTGCCTGCTTAATCGATTCTTCGGCCGCTGCGATTTCTGCAGGGAAGTCGCGATCATTCGCAGCCGATTCGCTCTGCGCCTGGTAACTTCGGACGTCTGCCAGCGCACGCTTCCGATCCTCTGCGATCACTTGCTGCGCATCGCGGATCGTCTGGAGGCCAAGCAGTTTGCCTACTTCACGCCGACGAGTTGTGGGCGATCCGTTGAAGAACCCGAGCTCTTTTTGGCGGGTGAAAAAGGTGGCTACAAATGCGGCGTGGTCGAGACCGATCAGATGATTGGCGACATAGGCGCTCACCTGACTGGCGCCATCGACGATCTTCTCCTCGAACCCGTGCTGATCAACGCGGTAGATCTGGGCTTTGGCCGAGCCCTTTCCCAGTTCGCGCTCAACCAGGAACCGGCCTCCGCTCACCGGATTTTCCAGTGTGACTTTTACCTCTGTCTTTCCGCGCCAAACCCGGGGGCGAACATCAGCAGACTTGATTGAAGAAGGTGAATAGAGTGCCCATTCGATCGCTTCGAACAACGTGGTTTTTCCGACACCATTCGCTCCAATGACTCCGATTGCGCCGGTTTGGGGGATTTCTATGACATGGTGTCCGCCGTACTGCTTGTAGTTTGTGATCTCGATCTGCGCGAGGATCATGTCAGCTCATCCTCCTCGGGAGTCACTTCCGAACTGGCGGCCTGCACCTGCGCTATGGCCGCATCGCCTCGCTCCCGGAACACGTTCGCAAACCGCTCATTGAACGCTGTACCAGTGCGGTGTTCGACAAACTGGCCGAACAGTTCCCGCAGATCCGGGAACTCCTGGTGTGTCTCCGGCTGTTCGGCACCGGCGAAGAGGGATTGCTGTTCCTGCGGAATCGTCAGGTTCCAGACGGTATCGGCGAGCTCACGCTTGAGGATTGATTCTGCCTCGCGGCGATCTCCACGCTCGGCGTTCCAAATCCGCGAACGCACCATCGCGCGCTGGAACGTCTCCGGCGACTCCTCATGCTGTTCGATTTTCCGGATGATCTCGTCTGCGATCTCTCGCCCACGCAGGTTGTCGGCATACGTCACGCCGAGGTCGATCATAGGGCGTGCATTCTTGAACTCGATGTGCTCCGGCTCGCCTACAAGGCCGTCTTCATCCAGCATCACCATGCAGTACCCGGGAGTCGACTCACGGTCGCCCCAGCCGTTGCGCTCTGTGCTTCCTGCATACCAGCCGTTGCCGATGGCCGGTGGCTGCATGTGCAAGTGGTAGTGCCCGAGTGCGATGTAATCGAAACTGCGGTCGAGCAGGGAGATGTCGAGCTCTTCCTCGCCCGGTTCGGTTGTTATACCTGGGTCCAGTATGCCCTTTACCATGCCATGAATGGTCATGATATTGATCCGGTTTGCCGCCACTGAAGGTACGGGTGGCTCGTCGCTCGTGAGGGCGCCATGTGGAATCGCATGGACGTGAATACCGAGGTGCCCGAACGTCTCGTAATCGTGTTCGTCCTCGTACCCCGCGTAGAAGGTAATGTTTGGCAACGTTAAATCAAGGAGCGAGTATGCACTCCCGCCAGTACGAATCCGTGGTGTGTCATGGTTGCCGGCGATCACCAGGGTGGGGATACCTGCGGCTTCAACGCGTTGCATTTGACGAACGAAATGGATCAGCGTCGCCCAGGTAGGACGCGATTGATGAAAGACATCGCCCGCGTGAATGATTCCATCGGGCTTCCTGTCGATGATGTCATCGATCGCCCATTCAAATGCCCGCTCGAAATCAACGGTGCGCTGGTTTCGTCCGGTATGAGGGTCCTGCCTGGCGAATTGCCGAAAACCGAGATGGGTATCGGATATGTGCGCGATCCGAACGGGATTACTCATGTAAATCGCCTCATGTCCCGCTTGTTTGCGAGTTCACGTTGCATCATTTTCCAGGGATTGGTGCGTTTGTTTGTATTGCCTGCCAACACCCTGTTCAGGCTGAGTCGTACTGATTCGATCTCTTCGCGATCCAGGCCATCGGCGTGGGCTTGCACTTCACTCTTGCGGGGAGTGCCATTCGGCATGTGCTTCTCCAGCAAGCGCATTAGTGAATCGACCGGATCACCGGCCGGTCCGTCTTCACCACCGAACACGCGTTGGCCGTAAATGCCGGGGAGCGTGGGCGGATACGGGAAGGTGCCGAACAACGGCGAGCGGAAATGTGCGTGCCGTACCAGCATTCGCCCTTTGGGCAGGCCAAGTAGCTCCTGCTTCTGGGTTTCGGAAATGCTGCGGTATGCCGCATTGATGATTTCCTCATCACCAATGCGCCCGTAGAAACTCGTGCCGCAGTTGCCGAGAATTTCACCATCAACCTTGCTGCGGAACTGCTGCGCGCCGAGCAGCACAACGTTGAGGTGACGTCCGCGGGCCGCGATATCTACCAGCGTATCCCGCAGGCCACCTTCGCCGCCGGCGGGGGCATATTTGTTCAACTCGTCCACGAAGATGATGAGCTTGTCGACGCCCATTTCCGATTTTTCGGCCAGTTTCCAGATCGCATTAATCGTGGATGTGACAATCAGTTCCTGCACGTTCGTGTTGCAGCCACTGATATCCACAACGCGCAGTTCTTGCGGGCTGAAATGGTAATCGACCTGCGGCGTCGTGCCGTAATCCACGGCTCCGTCGGCAATCAGGCCGGCGAATTTGTCTTGCAGGCCTTTGAACCGGTTCTGTGCCTTGCGAATCGTTGCTTTGTGATGGCCGTACCAGGTGTCCTCGCCGGTGGAATCGAAGTGATCGTTGATATCCTGGAACTTCTTGTTGAGCTGATCGATGCTTTTGATCTTCAGTTCTCGAAGCTCATAGATAAAGCCGAAGAGCTTGTCGTCCAGGTCTCGGAAATCGAAGATGCGATGCGGGTATGCCAGCAATCGATCCAGCGACCACAAGATCGGGTACACGCGATCGCTCTCCCCATCCATATCGCGTGGTGTGTTGAGCGCCTTCTGGTCACTGAAGCCAGAGAGGTCGACACGACCACTGTAGCTTTGCGCCTCCTGACCGGGCTTGAATGGTGCAAAGATGTTGAAGTTCTCAAACGGTTTCGGCTCGAGGTCTATCGATTCATAGACCCTGCGAAGTTCGGTTTCGCGGTCTTTCCAGCCGGCTTGCTCGTACGTATCGGCAAAACCTTCGGGGGCAATTGCCGGCTTGTCCAGCCACAGCAAGTCCGGCCCCTTCACGTTGAACATGAGCGCCGCCACGTTCTTGCCTTCCCGCTCCAGTGTTTGGAAAACGCTACTGGTGAGGAAGAGCGCGTGACTGGTTTTGGTAGCCAGGCCTGATTGACCGGTCCAGTTGGCGTGACCAGCTTCGGGTCCGAGCAGGTAATCCTCATCCAGGTAGAGAGGCGTTTGCTGGAAGCGTTCGCGTCCTTCCTCATCCTGCGCGATGTTGCCAGCTTCATCCCGAACATAGTTGCCGTTTGTATGCATGAGTGCAGGAATTTTGCTGCCGTCGAATCCGGCTACGCCGAGCGCGAGTTCAATCGCTTCGCTGGTCGCGAAAAATACCGGACCATTCACCGCGGGGCGGTTGCTCTGAACATCATCACGAAGGTGCTTGGTCGCCAACACATTCACGGTAAATACGAGGATTTCCGGCCGATTCGTCGGCGCCGCTTCATTCAGCGGGAGTTCGAGGCGCCGATCGAAGTAGTCGTCCAAAAAGCTGCCCATGTCGCTAAAGCGTCGCGGTTCATCAACAACGCCAATGACCGCCGCTTCCTCACTGAAGGCAACCACAATGTGGCCGATATCGAGCGTGAGTGCGTTATCGTCCCCCCAGAAGTGGAACTGGTGACTCCCGGCTGGCTCGCGCTCGCTGCTCACTACTCGGCCGATTGTGCCGGTTTGATGATCCACGAGATCTGTGAAATCTGGGCGATCCCACAGGGGATCGGATGTGCGCTCGTCAGATATGACTTCGGAAAAGTCTGGGCCGTCCCAGGTGCTTACCATTGTTCGTCTCCTACACCGGCCAGCCGGCTGTGATGTGTGAAATTCGTCGTTTCAGCATGCGCTCCAGCAAATGGATCGGATAGAGCAGGGTAGCCCAGCGACTATCCGCCTTGGCGCTTGGAATCCGCTCTGCCATCAGCCAACTGGCGATTTTGTCGATCTCATCGTTGTCGGCCATATCCCCGCTTGCTTCCAGGCGGATAAGTGAATGGCGCGCGTCCAGCCCGGTAGCCGGCCACATGCGTTGATACCAGTGTGTGCGGGTGCGGTTTTGCTCGGTGAGGCGATATGCAGTGGTGCGATTTCCGGCGGGCAGGTTAAGCACGGTGACTGCCTGCTCACCGCCAAAATGTTGCCATCCCGGATCCTTGATCAGCCCAACTGCATTCGGCAGGGGCGACGGTAACCGACCATCTATCAGCAGCCAGTCGTCTGGATCGGCGCCCACAGTTTGTGTAGACCACACGCCAAGTGCGTCGAGTTCTGCTGCCTCTCGTTGCTTACCGGAGGCCTTGTTCGCGTAGAACAGCACCTGGTCATACATGCCCGCTAGAACTGCATATTCCGGCTTCTCGTCCAGCGGATCAATAACTTGCTCGCCGAGCTGGCGCAGTGTCTGCACGAACTTCCGAATTT
This sequence comes from uncultured Sphaerobacteraceae bacterium, assembly GCA_964526965.1. Classification (GTDB taxonomy): domain Bacteria; phylum Chloroflexota; class Chloroflexia; order Thermomicrobiales; family UBA6265; genus UBA6265. Next base: position 47,123 of record CAZGML010000012.1, read on the forward strand.
GTCGATCGGCGGTTTGCTCCGGAACAATCCAGGTTAGCCGTTCGGTTATCGAGTTCGGCACCAGGTGGCACTCTCCAAAGTCGTTGCGCTCGAGTACGCCCGCAACAGCAATGCTCACAACAATTGGCACCACGCCAATACGCCATACCGGCATTGTTTTCTGGCTGCCATCAATGAACCAGCGGAATTGGGATGTGTTGCGCCGCACGATTTCGTGGTGGCCAAAGGTGCTGTCCAGCAAATCAACGTCCGGGAATTCGGTTGATTGTTCCTCGCCCATCTGGGGCAGCAGGATGTCCGTTTCCAGTGTTCCCGCCCGGCGCATGTCCACGGGTTCGACCCCGGCGCTATACAGGGCATCCTGAATCCGCCGCACCCGATCCAGAAGCGACTCGTTTGTGCGCAGAATATCTGTCAACATCCCACCTCATGGCATAGAACACGTGTTCGGTTAGCAAGTATAGATGATGTTCAAAACACAAGCATGCCGAACTGTTACTGGTAACCTTAACCCGATACTGGCGAGCGTGTTCGTCGGTGTGGTTTCGCGTGCAAGGGCATTGGTAGCAATGGCAGATCAGGCAGGTACTCGCAAGGCGTGGGGTGGGCGATTCTCCGAGAATCCGGACGTTCGGCTGGAGGCGTTTAACGCCTCGGTCGGTTTCGATATCCGCATGGTGCGTGAGGATATTCGCGGCTCTATTGCGCACGCGCGCATGCTTGGCAAGCAGGGCATTATTTCCACGGAAGATGCGGATTCCATTATCGAGAACCTCTGGAAGATTCTCGATGAGGTCGAGGCCGGGAACTTTTCGCTCTCCATCTCCGATGAAGATGTGCACACCGGCGTGGAGAATCGGCTGCGAGAGCTCATCGGCCCCACTGCCGGACGCCTGCATACCGGCCGTTCTCGCAACGACCAAAGCGCAACAGACCTACGTTTCTGGACGAAACGACAACTGATCGAAGTCGCGAGCGGCCTCACGGATCTCGTCAATGCCCTGATCGAGATTTCTGAAGAGTACGCCGATGTGGTTATGCCGGGCTTTACCCACGTCCAGCGTGCGCAGCCTGTGCTTTTCTCACATCACATGCACGCCTATTGCGAGATGTTTCTGCGCGACCTGGAGCGGGTCCGCCAGGCGTATGACCGGGCCGATGTACTTCCGCTCGGGAGCGCTGCACTTGCAGGTGCAACCTATCCGCTCGATCGTGAATCCGTGGCTGCCGAGCTCGGGTTCAGCCGCATCAGTCGTAATTCGATGGATGCCGTTTCTGATCGCGATTTCGCTCTCGATGCACTCTACGCATGTTCCCTCATCGGCATGCATATCAGCCGGCTCAGTGAAGAGCTCGTTTACCTGAGCTCCGGCGAGTTCGGCTACATCTCCATTGCCGATCGGTTCAGCACGGGCAGCAGCATCATGCCGCAAAAGAAAAACGCGGATATCGCTGAGCTCGGTCGCGGCAAGAGCGGTCGCGTATTTGGCAATCTCATTTCCCTGCTGGTCACAATGAAGGGTCAACCCATGACCTATAACAAGGACAGTCAGGAGGACAAGGAACCGCTGATCGATAGCTTCGATACCATCCTGGCGGTGCTGGACGTGTTCCCGCCGATGATGCGTAGCATCACCGTGAACGGCGAGAAAACGGCAGAAGCGTCTATTAAGGACTTCACCCTCGCCACGGATGCCGCCGATATCCTGGCAAAGAACGGTGTGCCGTTCCGGGAGGCGCATGAGATCGTTGGATCGCTTGTCGGGAAGTGCCTCAATGATGGCAAGACCTTTGCGGATTTGACCGATGAAGAATGGTCTGCCATTCATCCTGTATTCGTAGAGAATCGCCCGCCGCTCGATGGCTGGGGAAGCACGGAACTGCGCGACCTGCCCGGCGGCACAGCGCCCGCCCGGGTCAACGAAGCGCGGGAGGAGTTGCGATCGTTGATTGCAGCAGAAGTGGAATGGGTTATACAGAACCGCGCGACGCAGGATGCCATCTTTATGCGCGACTAGCCGCAGGAGAGTTATTTGAACGCCAAAACCGACCCATCGTCATTACGTAACATCGTAGAAGAGATCATCGCTGAACGGCGGCAGCATCCCGCTGTTCAGTCGACGTACCGCCTCCAGTTCAACCGTGATTTCACCTTCGCCGATGCGATGAATCTGGTGCCGTATTTTGCTGATCTGGGCGTGAGCCATCTGTATGCTTCACCGATTTTTACCGCCGCTCCCGGTTCAATGCACGGCTACGATGTGGTTGATTACTCGACCATCAACCCCGAGATCGGTACGCGGGAACAACTCGACGCACTTGTGGCCGAGTTGCGCGCACATGACATGGGCCTTGTTATCGACTTCGTTCCCAACCACATGGGTATCGAGCACGGGGCAAATGCCTGGTGGCAGGACGTGCTCGAGAACGGACGCATGAGCCGGTACGCCGATCATTTCGATATCGATTGGCACCCCATAAAGCGTGAACTGCGGAACAAGGTGTTACTGCCGTTTCTCGGTGGACAGTATGGCGAGATCCTCGAGCGTGGCGAACTGCGTTTGGCCTACGAGGATGGTCGGTTCACGGTCCATTATTGGGAGACACCGTTCCCCCTTGATGCACGTACCTATCCGGTCATCCTGCAGCAAGTGCGAGCGAGCCTTGAGCATGACGTCGATCCGGAGGATATCGATGTCCTCGAGCTTGAGAGCATTATTCACGCATTTGAGCGACTGCCTGTTGCGAACGACGATGATCCATCAGCGGAGGAAATCGAGAGCCGGCACCGTGAGCAGATCGTGACCCAGCGACGCCTCTCGGACCTGGTGGAGCGGAACGACAAAATAGCGCAATCTATTGAGCAAGAGGTTACCCGGTTGAATGGCAACCCGGAGGATTCGGATTCTTTCGACGACCTCGACGAACTGCTCAGCTTGCAGCCATGGCGTCTCAGCTTCTGGCGTGTCGCCAGCGAGGAGATCAACTACCGCCGCTTCTTCGCTATCAACACGCTGGCTGCTATCCGTCAGGAAGAACCAGCAGTCTTCGCCGATTCGCATGAGTTGCTGATTGACCTGCTTGTGAGCGGTACGATCGATGGCGTTCGGTACGACCATACCGATGGGCTGTGGGATCCGGAACGCTACTTCCACGATGTTCAGGCGGCATTTTTGCGCGCCGCCGTGCGCGAACGAATTGAGCCGGAATCCGACGAGGCATGGGATGAAATGGTCCCTGAACTCGAGCAGGAGATTCGCTCCGCCCTGCAAGCGATTGCAGACGGCGATCGAATCTGGCCCGTGTGGACCATTGCCGAGAAGATCCTCGAGCACGGTGAGCCACTCCCGCAAAGCTGGAAAATCAGCGGGACGGTTGGCTACGAGTTCATGCAGCATGCAACCGGCGTGCTGGTGAATCCGCAAAGTCGCTCGCTGTTCGACAAGATTTATCAACGGTATACGGGTGAACGGATTCGTTATATCGATCTCGTCTATGAAATGAAGCTCGCACAGGTGAGGGAGGCATTTGCGAGTGAGCTCAATGTGCTCACCAGTGTGGCCAACCGCATTTCGGAATCGGACCGGCATTCCCGCGATTTCACGTTTAATTCGCTCAGGGTTGCCCTGCGCGAGGTGATCGCCAGTTTCAATGTCTACCGCACCTACACCACCTGCCGTGATCCCGAAGTAACCGAGCACGATCGTGATACGATCGACGCCGCTGTAGACGAGGCGATTCGTCGCAATCCACGGCTCGATTCTTCTGTCTTCGAGTTCATTCGCCAGGCATTGTTGCTGCATCACACCGGTGAAGCCGAAGAGCGCCGCTACGCTCCCTGCCACTTCGCCATGAAACTACAGCAACTCACTGGCCCGGTGATGGCAAAAGGCCTGGAAGACACGACGTTTTACCGCTTCAACCGCCTGACCAGTTTGAACGAGGTGGGTGGAGACCCGGCGAAATTCGGGGCCAGCGTCGGCGAGTTTCATCGACAGAACCAGGCACGGCTGACCGGGTGGCCACAGTCGATGATTAATTCGTCCACGCACGATACCAAGCGCTCCGAGGATGTCCGCTCCGCGATCAGCGTACTCAGCGAACGCCCGACGGAGTGGCGAGCCGGAATTAACCGTTGGACGCGCCAGAACCGTCGCTTCAAGGTGAAGATCGATGGCGCGCTTGCACCTCATCGTGTGGACGAATGGATGCTTTACCAAACGCTTGTCGGCACCTGGCCGAACAACGGATCGGCCGGGCTCGATGCAACCTACATTGAGCGCATCCAGGCCTATCTGCTCAAGGTGGTGCGCGAGGCCGGGAGGTTTAGCAACTGGATCAATCCTGACGAGGAGTACGAAACCGCGCTCCAAAACTTCATTGCCGGTGTGCTCAACAACCGACGCGCCCGTGCGTTTCAAAAGGATTTCAATGAGTTTGTGGTGCAGCAGCGCGATGCCGTTATGATCAACGCGCTCAGCCAACAGGTGATGAAGCTCACCTCGCCAGGAGTTCCGGATATCTACCAGGGCACCGAGGTGTGGGACGATAGCCTGGTTGATCCCGATAATCGCCGACCAGTCGACTTCGAGTCGCGCAGCCGTATGTTGCACGATAATTCATCTATATCCCGGCTCATCGCCGACCGGTTGAATGGCGGCATCAAGCTCGAGTTAACCCGCACGCTTCTGCAGCATCGCCGCGAAAATCCGGCGCTCTATGCGGATGGTGAGTATACCCATGTGCGAATCAGCGGCCCGCAGGCAGAGCATGTCGTCGCCTACACCCGTGAATACGAAGGCACCACGATGCTGGTTGTCTTGCCGCGCCTCCTGTACCTGCTTACGGAAGGTGGCGACGTGTTTGGAAATGCGGATATCTGGGCGGATACGGAGTTGCAGCTGCCTGCGTCGTTGAATACCAATGGCTGGAGCAACCTGTTCACGAAGGAAACTGTCGACGCTCCGACCGATGTCTCGGTGCTCTTCGCCCAAATGCCGCTTGCGTTTCTGACCAGGGAAGGAGATCCCAACGCATGACAGACTGGAGAATGAGCCTGGGGGCGGATATCCGCGACGATGGTGTGGAGTTCGCCGTGTGGGCACCGGACCACGATCAGGTCAAGGTCGTCGTCGCCGATCATCACGGTGAACGCGTTTTGGAGATGTCTCTCGGCGAGCAGGGGGTTTGGAGAACCACGGATCCGCAAGCGGGAGCGGGATCGCGCTATGCATTTCTGCCCGGGGAGGAACCAGAGACACCCGACTTCTACAGCCGCAGTCAGCCAGCGGGGGTACATGCCCGTTCGGAAGTCATCGATCCTGACCTCTTCGAATGGACCGATCAGGACTGGCAGGGAATTCCTGCGGAAGAGGCGATCATCTACGAGCTGCATGTCGGCACATATACGCAGGAAGGCACCTGGAATGCGCTGACCGATCAAATCCCCACCCTGAAGGACCTCGGCGTAACGGTTCTGGAGATTATGCCGGTTTCAGAGTGCCCCGGCGATCGTAATTGGGGGTACGACGGCGTGTATCATTTCGCGCCAGCCAGCTATTACGGCACTCCGGATGATATGCGGCGCTTTGTGGACACTGCCCATCAGCACGGACTCGCGGTCATCCTGGATGTTGTCTACAACCACTTCGGTCCCGAAGGCAATTACACTGGCCGCTTCAGCCCGTATTACCTGAGCGAATCGCACGAGACGGACTGGGGCCCGGCGCTGAACTGGGACGGCGAGCACAGCGACATGGTGCGGCAGTGGGCGATCGATAACGTCTGTTACTGGGTGGACGAATTCCACATCGATGGCTTCCGTCTCGATGCCACCCATGCCATGGTCGATGATGGCCCCAGGCACATCATCCAGGAACTTGGTGAGCGGGTTCGGGAAGTCGCTGGAGACAAAACATTGCTCCTGTACGCCGAGGATGGCCGGCACGATATCCGTCGTGCTCGCTCAATTGAGCGGGGCGGTGAAGGGATGGACGGCACCTGGGCGGATGATTTCCACCACGAGATGCGCTTACACCTCACCAACGACAAGGAAATGTGGCTCAAGCACTATGCAGGCACCACCCTGAGCATAGCCGAGACGATTAATAGCGGTTTCGGTCCCACAACGTTCAAAAAGGGAGATGAGTACGCCGTCGAGTCGACCGATCCCGGCCATGCATTCGTAATCGCCCTGCAGAACCATGACCAGGTGGGGAATCTGCCACTGGGAGAACGCATTCATCACGTCATCAATGAGGACCGCTACAAGGTCGCGAGCGTGTTGCTTCTCTTCGCACCGGAGACGCCACTTCTCTTTATGGGCCAGGAGTTTGCTGCCAGCACTCCGTTCAGTTACTTCACCGATATGCCGGAGGAGCTGGGCAAGCTGGTGACGGAAGGACGACGCCGCGAGTTCGCCGAGCTCGGCGCCTTTGGCAATGATGACCTGCGCGATTCGATTCCCGATCCGCAGGCGTGGCTGACTTTCGAGCGCTCGAAGTTGCGGCTTAATGAGCGCGAGTCACATAAAGAGGTCTATGCACTCTACCAGGATCTCATCGCGCTACGGAAGTCCGAAGGCGCCTTGCAGGGAGGCGACCGATCCCGCACCAGGGCAGTGGCAGAGGGAGCTGAGCTGCTCTCCGTTCGTCGCTGGAACGACGAGCAGGAGCTTCTGCTTGTTGCGAATTTCGGCCCGGAAACCAGTATGCCGTTGGACGATGGCTGGCTGATAGCGCTCTCCACGCAGGATGAACGCTACGGTGGCCACGGTGAGCCGATGATCTACGGTAGTAATTTCGGCACGATACCCGCACGCACAGCACTAGTGCTTCGGCGGGATCGCTAGAATCCGGCTTCCTTAATCGTTTCCACCAGGCCTGTCAGCAACATTTCGGTGGCGATGAGCACCAGGATCATCCCCATCAGGCGTTCCATCGCCATCAGGCCGCGATCTCCCAGAAGCTTGCGCAGGTCGGATCCGAGGTAGAGGATGATGAGTGTGGCCGTCCACGCGATGAGAATTGCCGCCAGCCAAACCGGCCAGCGGTCTGGCTCCTGGGCGATGAGCAAGAGTTCGGTCGCGAGAATTGAAGGACCGGCGATGTAGGGAATCGCAATTGGCACCACGAATGGTTCATCTTCGATCTCAACCCGCATGTTCTTTTCCTGAGTCGGGAAGATGAGCCGTAGTGCGATAAGCATCAGCATAACGCCACCGGCGGCTGTCATGGCAGGTATCGAAATGCTGAGCATGTTCAGCAATCCCTGACCGGTAAACATGAATACCAGCATGATGCCGAGTGCGATCAGGCACTCCCGCACGATAATCCGCTTGTGTTTGGCGGGATCCACATCCTTCAGGGCGGCCAGCATGGCCGGCACGATGCCGAGCGGACTAATCACAAAGAAGAAGAGGAGGGCGGCATTTGGTAAGGGCATCGTTGCCTTTCCGGTCATCGCCTGTGAGAGACGATGTTCGAGATTTGCTCACCGTTGAGCACGTGGAGATACGTAAAGGTCTCGGAGCCCAAGTGTATCCGGAAAGCAGAAAGGGCGACCAACTGGCCGCCCTTTGCACGATGCTGTATCTAATCAGCAGCTTTGGCTGCCTCCGCCTCCCGGATCGCCTTCCAGATGCGTTGTGGAGTTAGCGGAATATCCACGTGACTGATACCCCACGGCTCGAGTGCATCGATCACCGCGTTGGCGGTGGCAGGTGTGGCGCCGATAGTTGCGGCTTCACCAATTCCCTTCACGCCCATCTCGTTGATGTAGGTCGGCGTGGTGGTGTGATGCGTCTCAAACGTCGGGAAGTCGGACGCACGCGGCATTGCGTAGTCGTTCAGCGTACCGGTGAGCAATTCGCCGTTCTCGTCGTAGTGCAGCTCTTCGAGCATTGCTTGCCCAATACCCTGGGCAAGGCCACCATGAACCTGACCCGTGACCAGCACCGGGCTCATGATCGGCCCGCAGTCGTCAACGGAGATGTATCGCAGCCATTCCACTTCGCCGGTATCCGGGAAGACCTCTACTACGGCTACGTGGGTGCCGAACGGGAATGTGGTGCCGCTTGGCCGGAAGAAGTCGGTAGATTCGAGGCCACTTTCCATGTCGTCTGGCAGGTCGCCGCTATAGGCAAGGGCGGAAATCTCAGAGAGGGTCACGCCGGTATCTGGCACGCCTTTCACGCGGAACTTGCCATCTTCCACCTCGATATCGTCGACACTTGCTTCGAGAATGTGCGCCGCAATCGCCTTTGCCTTCTCCTGAATCTTGCGGAGGCTGGCCATCAGGGCAGCCCCGCCAACGGCGAGTCCGCGGCTACCCATGGTGCCCCGGCCCTGCGGCGTGTTGGCGGTATCGCCGTGGTGGACCACGACATCATTGAAATCGGCCCCGATCATATCGGACGCCATTTGGGCGAAGGTCGTCTCCTGACCCTGCCCGTGCGGTGAGATGCCGGTAAAGATACTCACATGCCCGCCTGGCTCTACGCGGACCGTGCTGCTCTCATAGGGGCCAAAGCCACAAATCTCCACGTAACTGGCCAGCCCGATACCGATGTATCGACCTTCCCTACGTAGTCGAGCCTGCTCTTCTCGCAACGCGGCGTAATCGGATTCCTTCAGCGCCTTGTCCAGCGCCTTGTCGTATTCGCCAGTGTCGTACTGTGGCCCCGCCAGCGTATCGAACGGAAACTGTTCGGGCTGAATGAAGTTGGTGCGTCGAATCTCGACCGGGTCCATGCCGGATTCATCGGCGAGCAGGTCGACGATGCGCTCGATGTAGAACGCAGCCTCGGGTCGGCCTGCACCACGATACGCACCGTTTGCACCAGTGTTCGTGTAAATGCTCAACACTTCGTAATCGATCGCCGGGATGTCATAGCAGCCGGTTGCCATGATAAACGTTGAGTTGCCCAGGTCTAATCCCTTGGGCCAGGCACCGGCATCGAGAAGTACCCGACACCGCAAGGCGGTGATCTTGCCGTCTTCCGCCATCGCTGCTTCAACTTCTGCGATCTGGTTGCGACCGTGGCTACTGGCGAGGATGTTTTCCGACCGCGTTTCAATCCACTTCACCGGCTGCTTCAGTTTGTGAGCAGCTGCGGCAACGAGGAAATCCTCGTAGTACGGACCGATTTTTTGGCCAAACCCGCCGCCAACTTCAGGCGCTATCACGCGAACTTTCGCCTGGCTCAGGCCTAGTGCGTCAGCAATCGAGTTGCGGTTGGTGTGTGGCGCCTGCGTACTTGTCCATACCGTGAGTCCATGAACGGGATCCGGCTGGGCCGCAACTGCGCGTCCTTCCATTGGGATCGCAGCCATGCGCGGACTGTGGATTACTTCTTTGATCGTCCACTTCGCATCAGCGAACGCTGCATCTACGTCGCCACCGCGGTGGCCACCATGCCGCGCCCCGATGTTGTTGGGGACATTCGGATAAATGCGCGGTGCATCGTCCTTAATCGCCTCATAAACGTCGGTAAGCACTGGCAATGGATCGATATCCACCATCACCATTTCGGAGGCGTCTACGGCCTCTCCTGCGGTCCTGGCAATGACGATTGCAACCGGATGCCCAACGTACCGGACAGTACCGCTGGCGAGCGGTGGAACCGGTGGCTTGGGAATCTTGCCGTCGTCGCCTTCATCGCCTTCGCCGACGGCTTCCGTCGCGACGTTTTCAAAGAGAGTGTCCAGGTCGTCCCCGGTGTATACGGCCACAACGCCGGGCATCGCCAGGGCTTCTTCGATGTCGTAGCCGGTGATTTTTCCATGCGGCTCGATGCTGCGCACAATGGCGGCGTGCAGCATGCCGGGAATCTTGAGGTCGTCGACGTACGTCGAGGTTCCGGTAATCAGCCTGGGGTCTTCCTTACGGCGGACGCTGGCGCCCACCATCTTACTCATGACCATGGTGCATGCTCCGATTGTGCTGACGCCGTGGGCGTCAGAAGCGGTCGATTGGAATCAGTTTGGGGGAGAAATCGGGGAGCGTCAAATCTGCTCCGGAGTATTATTCCTGTACGATTTACTGTAAGGAGCCCGACATGCCGTACAAGAGGCCACGATTTTGGCTGGAGATGCTGATTCTCGGATTCATGCTGGTCTTCGGCATGGCAACCCTGCACGCGTGGTTGCCATCTGGCTGGGGCTCCGCAGCACGCGTGTTATACGCAGCAGCATTATTCGGCACCTACGCGCTTCATTACGAGCGACAGTGGAACAGGGAGGAGGGGACGTGACCGCTACAGGTCACACCCACTCACCCTGGAATAGTTACTAACTCGTGGTGGCGTGCTCGCCCAATCCGGCCGGACCAGACCGAGCCCTCACGAACAATGTGATTGCAATCAGCGTCACGATGTATGGCAAGGCCACCAGCAGGTCGCTGGAGATCGGGAAGCCCGGTGTGCTTTGGGCCTGGACCTGAATGCCGTCAGCAGCACCAAAGAGCAGGGCTGCGCCGAGTGCCCCCCAGGGGGTCCAGCCACCCAGAATCACCGCTGCCAGCGCGATAAAACCGCGACCATTGGTCATTTCAAGCGTGAAGTAACTCAGGTTTCCAATGCTCAGGTATGCACCACCAAGGCCGGCGAGCGCGCCACTTGCGAGCACGGCCCCGTATCGATACAAGGTGAGGTTGATGCCCGCACTCACAGCCGCCTGTGGGTGTTCACCACAGGATTGCAACCGCAGCCCCTGTTTGGTTTTGAACAGGAAGAACGCCACCACCGGCACGAGCGCGAACGCAATCGGTACCAGAATGCTCATGTCCCAGAAGCTGGGCAGGCTCGTCACCCGCTCACTGCCACCTGCCGAATCCCAGATGGCCTTCACCAGGAATGCAGTCAGCCCCATCGCGATCAGGTTCACCGCAGTGCCAACCACGATCTGGTTTCCGTGGAAGGTGATACTCCAGACCGCGTGGATTAATGCCCCTGCCATCGCGCACAGCACGCCGATCAACAGCCCGGCATACACGTTGCCGGTCCAGTAGGTTCCCGCTACAGCGAAGAACGCACCGGTGAGCATCAGCCCCTCCAGCGCGATGTTGATAACGCCGGATCGCTCGGAAATGAGTCCGCCCAGCGCGGCGAGAATCAAAGGAGTGCTGACGCGGAGAATACGGGTGAGCAAATCGAGTGTGAAGAAGTCTTCCATAACGCTATGCTCCTCCCTTGTTGGCCGCAGACCGACGTGCCATCCGACTCCGGATTGCTGGCAATCTGTTCGCCACTTCCAGCGCCGCAACTGCGAGGATGATGAATCCCTGAATCAACTGCACGATCTCTTTGGAAACATTTGCGCTCTGCATGGATGGTCCGCCCGCGTTGAGAACGCCGAAGAGCAATCCGGCGAAAACAACCCCAATCGGATGATTGCGGCCCACGAGGCCGACGGCAATGGCGGTGAACCCGTATCCGGGAGCTTGCGCCCAGTGGCGACCGTGGAGACCGAGCGCTTCACCTGCGCCGGCCAGCCCGGCGAGCGCCCCTGCTATGGACATCGCGATAATGATCGTAGCGCCCCACTTGATCCCCCCGAATTGCGATGCCCCGGGGCTGAGGCCAACGGCACGAACGTTGTATCCGAAGCGAGTGTTGAACATCAGGTACCACAGAATAATTGCCGCGATAACGGCAATCACGATCCCAAAGTGCAATCGGGTTGGTTCCAGCAGCCTGGGAAGACGCGCAGCGTCGACAACCCTTTCAGTTGCGATGAGGTTGGGGTCTACGGGAAGTGCATCTGCCTGGCGCAAGGACAGATATGAGATGATGCGAAGGGCCAGGTAGTTGAGCATGATGGTGGTGATCACCTCATGCGCACCGGCCTTTGCCTTGAGAATGCCGGGGAGGAAACCCCAAACGGCACCACCTATGGCGCCGCAGAAAAGCGCCAGCGGAACGTATGCAGGTGCTGGCAGACCCAGATCCCACGCTCCCACCAGGCCGGCGATGAATCCGCCAGTAACCAGTTGTCCTTCCACACCGATGTTGAATAGTCCGGCGCGATAGGAGAGCGCGAAGGCGAGTCCGCCCAAAATCAGCGGAGCGGAGTAAATAAGCGTCTCCGCAATCGCGCGTTGGCCAACAAGCGCACCATCGACAAGCGCCCCGTAGGCTTCAATCGGGTTTGCGCCCGACAACTGCATCACCAGTGCGCCGAGCAGCAATGCCACCACAACCGCTGCAAGCGACCCCAGAATGCTGATGATGGATGACGTCATCCTACCCTTCGCCGGTGTCATCGCTTGAGCGCCCTCCCATCAGCAATCCCAACTGGTTGCGTGTAACTTCTCCCGCCTTGAACTCTCCGGTGAACTGATACTCGCTCATCACTACAATGCGGTCGCTCAGATCCAGGATCTCATCAAGGTCGAAGCTGAGCAGCATCACGGCCTTGCCCTCATCCCGTACGCGGACCAGTTCCTTGTGGACGAATTCGATAGCTCCCACATCCAGGCCCCGTGTTGGCTGAACCGCCAGCAATACATCCGGATTTCGGAAAAGCTCCCGGGCGATAATGAGCTTCTGCTGATTTCCTCCCGAAAGTGATCGTGCCAGGGTATCGGGTGAGGGAGCGCGCACATCGAACTCCTGCATTAGGTCAGCAGTAATTCGACGTGTTTCCTTCTTGTTCACAATGCCGTTACGAACAAACGGCGGGCCTTGTGTGTGTCCCAGCATCACATTTTCCCAAAGGGGAAAGTCGAGTACCAGCCCCCGATGGTGGCGGTCTTCAGGGATATAGCTCAGGCCTGCATTGCGGAACCCGTTCGGATCAGCCTCGGCAACATCAATGTCGTTGATGGTGAGCACACCGGAATCGATCTGACGCAGGCCAGAGAGCACTTCCACGAGTTCGGATTGGCCGTTGCCTTCAACTCCGCAAACGCCCAGGATCTCCCCGGCCCGCATCTCGAGGTTTCCAATGCGTAAGGGATTGTGCCCCTGAATTGCCGGCGCAATAATATCGTGCGCCGCAAGAATAACCCGGCCAGGGGATGCGGCTGTTCGCTCCACCGTCAAGCTCACGTCGCGCCCCACCATCAAGTCCGCAAGTTCCTGACCGGTTGTCCTGGCTGTATCGCGTACACCAACCGTTTTACCCTGCCGAATGACTGTTACCCGGTCACTGGCAGCTGCAACTTCTTTCAGCTTGTGCGTGATGAAGATGATCGTGGTGCCATCTGCTCTCAGGCGCTCGAGAATCGCATAAAGGTCCTCGATTTCCTGTGGAGTCAGGAGCGCGGTGGGCTCATCCAGGATAAGAATGTCACTACCCTGGTACAGGGCTTTCAGGATCTCTACCCGCTGTTGCAGGCCAACGGAAAGATCGGCCACCTTTGCATCGGGGTCAATGAGCAGGCCATATGCCTCGCTCAACTCCCGAACCCGGCGGGATGCCGCTTCCCGGTCCAGCACGGAACCTTTGCCCTCGTTCCCGAGAATGATGTTCTCGGTCACGGTGAATCGCGGAATAAGCATGAAGTGCTGGTGCACCATGCCCAGCCCAGCCTGCACCGCCTCTCGCGGGCCGCTGAAACTGACGTGCCGGTCTTTGACGACGATATCACCCTCGTCTGGCGAATAAAGACCGAACAGGATGTTCATGAGTGTGGATTTACCGGCGCCGTTCTCGCCAAGCAGCGCGTGAATTTCTCCCGGCTTTACCAGCAGCTCGATACCATCGTTGGCCACAACACCAGGGAATCGCTTGACGATTCCCTGCATGCGAATGGCGTATTCGATGTCATGCGCTTCCGTTGTCTTGGGTGCAGTGGTGGCATTCATTGGCATCAAGGCAGGGCGCGGATTCTGCCCGCGCCCTGATGAATGGAGCGAAATTAGCCTTCGGGAGTGGCCTCATCGCCCTCGGGTGTAGCGTCGCCGCCGGGAATCTCGTCCGGGCTGACGAGCTCGAAGCTCTCGAGCGTGTCATCGTCCACCGGTGGCTCGATGTCCCCCGCAGCAATGGCGGCAGCGTAGGCATCGATAATGGCCAGGTTCTCCTCAGAGACGCTACTGTGGATTCCGCCGAGGCGAATACCATCGTCCTCGATTCCCAGGTTATGAGTGCCGGCGGTGAAGTTGTCTTCCTGAACGCTCTGGATCGAGTCGTAAACACCGGTGTCGATGCCCTTAATAACCGCAGCAAGGTGGTGATCTTCGCCGAGTTCGGACTGATCCCGGTCGGCAGCGATCACCCAGTAGCCTTCGCCCTGCTCGATGGCCGCGTCGAACGCGCCAACGCCGGTACGACCGGCGGCTGCGTGGATGACATCAGCGCCAGAGTTGTATTGGGCCAGCGAGAGCTCCTTGCCGCCGTCCGGATCCTCGAAATCGTCTGCATATGCGATGGCGATTTCAATGTCCGGATTCACACTGCGGGCACCGGCCACATAGCCGACCTCGTAGCGCATGACCGGTGGGATTCGAATACCGCCCACGAAACCAATCTGGTTTGTCTGGGTGGTGAGGGCGGCGATTACGCCGGCGAGGAACGACCCTTCCTGCTCGCTGAAGAGGTAGTTCACGATGTTGTCCGCTTCGATTTCCGCATCGATCAACGCAAACGCGTGATCCGGATACATCTCTGCAACCTCGGTGAGAGCATCTGTCAACAGGAACCCCACAGCAACGGTGATATCGCTGCTTTCGGCGGAGTCTGTCAGGTTGCGAACATAGTCGGCGGCCGTCTGACTCTCCAAAATGTTGAAGGTGATGCCCAGCTCTTCTTCTGCCCGGGTACCACCTTCGTTCGCCATATCGTTAAAGCTCTGGTCGCCAATGCCCGCGGTATCTGTCACCATTGTGGCAACGATTGAATCCTGGGCAGATGCGCTCAAGGAGGAGAGGTACGGCGCGGAGATCGCCGCAGCACTACCAGCGAGTACCAACCGTCGTCGATCGAAACGGGTTGTCATCATTGAAATGTTGCTCCTGTGATCGAGGCGCGATGCAGCAGGCACGCACCATAACGAATTGTTGCACCCAATCGGGTCGGGTTAAACGAAACTGTAACAAATAATCAAGGCAATCATCAGGACGTGCTGCCCGACGTACGAGAAGTTCTATGGATAACGAGGCTCAATTTTGACTACAGACAGACCCCTGGACGAGATGTTCTTCAATGTTCCCGAAAACGAAACAGAGCGTACGAATGCCGAGGAAAGCCAGTACGAAGGCGATTCGGATCAGCATTCGTTTGCACGTAAAATTTCGATGATTCAGGTCGCCCAGATCGAACTGCTTCAGCGCCAGAGTGTTATCGATGACGCTGCATCAAATGCGATGCTCCGTGCTGTCGACTCCGTCCTCATGGGATATCGCGAGCCAGATTCCACGGTTTGGGCGATTACAGAGACGCTGGATGACCGGGTTGATGCGGCGGTGCCGGGGGAAATCGCCGGCGCAGGATCTCTTGGTCGTACCCGCAGTGAGACAGTGCACACCGCGTTGCGCATGCACCTGCGGGAGCGCATGGCTGCAACCGCATCGAAATCGCTGAATCTACGCGGGGTGTTGCATGAGCTCGCCAGCGCCCACGCTGTAACGGTTATGGGCGGATTTGCGGATCGCAAGGCGGCAGGACCAACCACCCTCGCTCACTTTCTGGGCGGTGTGCTTGGTCCGGTGGAATCCACCTGGAAGCGACTTCTCGCCGCGATCGACTCGCTGGACCGCTCACCACTCGGCGCAGGATTGCTGGTAGGCGAGGTGTTCAGCGTCGACCGAACTGAAGCTGCCACCCTGCTCGGATTCCGCGAGCCGATCGAGAACACGCTCGATGCTACCGGTGCAGTCGAAGACCTGGTAGAGGCGCTGGAAGCTGTTGCTGCGCAGGCGGCTGTGGTGCATCGATTTGTGAACGAACTGTTGGTCTGGATTCGAACCGACCCGACCAGTTTCTTTATCGACGAGCGATGGGAATCGGTACCAGAGCCGTCCCACCCCGGCCACACGGTCAGCTCGCGGCTGGAGCAACTCAGCTATGATGCGCAGGATACCCTGGCGAACGCGCGCAGGGCCGTTGACCTGCTGCGGGCGCAGCCCTACGGCCCCATCAGCGTGAATTGGGATCGTATCTCCACGTCATTCACCGCTGTGATCGATAGTGCCGATGCCATGCTCGGTGACGCCGCCAGTGCCGTGCGTGAGGCCCTCATTGTCAACCGCGCCTATCTCGCCAATCGGGCCGGACGACTCTTTTCCACTGCGTCGGATGTTGCGGCCTTCCTGATGGAGACCGAGGAGCTCAGTCCGGCGACTGCCCAGCGCATTGCGGGACTCGCGATCGCACGGCTGAGGGAATCCAACCTGGAGGCGTCCCAAATCACGCCGGACTACATCGATTCGGCAGCCGTGTTGGTTATCGGCCAGGAACTCAAGGTCGAGATGGAGCCACTTGGACGCTACATAGCACCGAGGCGCTACATTGAGCGCCGTAACATGCTCGGTTCACCCCAGGCAGATCGCACGCGCGAATGGCTTGAAAACGTCGAATCAGGCTTTCACCGCGACGATGCGGAAATCCAGTCTCGCCGCGAACGCTGGAACCAGGCAGAGAAGGTCATTACCTCGCTCCTGGCTGACAGCGCGGAGTCAAGCGAAAACTAGTTCGCTTCAGGCGTCCTGATTCCACAGGTCGGTACCGGAATCCACTCCCCGGTTGTATAGGCGTGCTCAAGCTGCTCCAGGAATGGAGCAACATCCACATTGTTTTCATCGAGCCATTCAGTGTTGAACACTGAGTCGTTGTAGCGGGTGCCGCAATCGCAGGCGAGCGTGACAATCGGCCCGGTTTCACCGCGGAGTTTCATCTCCGCCGCGATCTGCATCACACCGTAGAGATTGGTTCCGGTGCTACCACCATATCTGCGCCCCGTTACTTTTTCGAGGAAATGGCTCGCTGCATAGCTGGCCGCATTAGGCACGCGCATCATGCGGTCCACGACTTCTGGTACGAACGACGGCTCGACACGTGGTCGGCCAATACCTTCAACCACGGTATCAGGGCATTCATCGCAATGAGGGTCAGCTTTTGGCCCGTGATAGTTATCGTAGAAAACGGATCGTTCGGGGTCGACGACGCACAGGTTTGTGCAGGCACCGCGGTAGCGGATGTATCGCCCGATGGTCGCGCTGGTGCCACCAGTGCCGGCACCGACGACGATCCAACGCGGCTCCGGGTCCTCTTCCAGTTCCATTTGGCGGAAGATGCTCTCGGCGATATTGTTGTTGCCTCTCCAGTCGGTAGCTACCCCGGCGTTGGTGAACTGATCCATGTAGTAGCCATTGGTTTCGCGAGCCAGGTTCTCGGCGGCGTCGTAGACATCGCCAGCGTTCTCCACGAAGTGGCATTTGCCGCCATAGAACTCGATGGACTCGATCTTGGCCCGGGAGGTGCTGGTCGGCACCACTGCCACAAATGGAACGCCAATCAGTTGGGCAAAGTACGCCTCGGAGATAGCAGTGCTCCCGCTGGAAGCCTCAACAACAGTGGTACCTTCGTGGATATACCCGGATGTGAGCGCGTAGAGGAATAGCGATCTCGCCAGCCGATGCTTCAGGCTGCCGGTGAGGTGTGTTGTTTCATCCTTGATGTAAATCTGGATACCCGGTAGTCCGGGAGCGGACATCGGGATCAGGTGCGTGTCCGCCGAGCGTGTGACATCCGCCTCGATTTTCCTGATAGCTCCAACAACCCAGTCCCTGCAGCCCATGACGGCGCTCCTGAATACAACGCTTTACCTTGAAACATTGTAGTCCTTTAATTTCGGGCTGGCTGCCGGGACCGGGTACTCAAACCATGTTTAGTCAGCGACGTAGTAATAATCACAGTTAAGGTGCGATTCGTCCTCGATTACGAGTGGGTCGATTGCGATGTCCAAATCCTCCGCAGTTCCGGCCGGGTTCACCTGGGAGCAGAACAGGGTTTCATCGGTTACGAAATCGCCCGTCATAGTGGGGAGCACGTACTCACCCGGACTTACGATGAACTGCGCATTGCCGTTCTCGTTCAACTCGTCGGTCCAAAACTCATCGGATTCCGCGCTCTTGAGTGTGACAACACGCCCCTCTTGTGGCTCGAGTCCGTGATCGCTTTCTTCCTCGAAGCACTCCTCGTGCCATTCGTCGTTCTCAGGGGCTTCTTCGCATGCCCGCCAGCGGAATTCGATGGTTCCCTGGGGAGCGTTGTCGTCGCCCACCTGTTCAGCAGCGTCCTCAGGCTCGCCCCAAACAGCGTAGAAGTCGCACGTGAAATGCTCGCCATTTTCAATGGCGATATTCTCCGGGTCGTCTATAGGATCACCAATGTTTCCGGCTTCATCGACCGGAGCACACGTCAGGTGCATTGCTTCCGCATTTTGGCCGGATGGCTGTTGGAATGTGTATGTGCCGGCAGGTACCTGCATGGCAACATCGCCGTTGCCATCGAGCTTGGCGGTGTACTCTTCACCGGAATCACTGGTGAAGGTGGCGGTTTGGCCTTCATTGACGCTCATGCGCCAGGGACCGTCATGACAGTGCTCAAACCAGCTGACATCTTCCGCCGGCTGGGTGGCACAGTCTCGCCAGTGAAGTTCAAGCGTGGCCTCACCTTCCTGACTGGCCACAGGAGAGTACGCAATAGTAAAAAGCCCAACCGTGAGTGCTGCGAAGATGAATGTGCGAAGTACTGTCATGCATACCCCCTTGATCTGAACATTTCCTGCGGAAAAACCCCGCAAGGTTAATGCCCATTTCAGGGAGTATCTGGTTTCAGTAATCTACCTGGATCACCAAGGGTCGCATGGCCGAGTTAGAGTTCGACCTCGTCATCTGCTTCCGGCTCTTCGTCGTCGGAGCTGTCGTCGTCCGCGATGGGTGTGAAGCCGAGCGAGAGACTCTGCTCCACGATTCCGCGACGGACGAGCTTTTCAGCCTCGCGGAATTTGTCGACAAGCGGGTGCTCCGGCTCAACGTTTATGAGCATTTCGCGCAGTTGGCGCATGAGGTCGATGGTCTTGTTGAAGGTCATCACCAGATCACCTTCGCTCAGCTCAATCGCTTCGCCTATCTGGCTCATGCTCCAGCCACGGCACCAATGGAAGGCCGGACCGTAGAAGCTGGGATTGTGCCCTTCGCTGATGAAGAGGCGGTGATCGCGCTCTTCTCCGAGAATCTCATGCTCCAGGTCTTCGAGTTTGCGTCGCAGGTTCACCAGCCGGGTAGCGAGGGTGAAGGCGTTGTTGTACCGGAAATCGCGGTCGAAGCTAAACCAGCTACACACCTCGGCGAGTTCGGCTGCGCTCAACGGTGTGAGCATGCCCTGGTCGATCATCTCGCACAGAATGAGACCATCTGTGTCGAACACATCGGCCAGCATGTCTGCCTTTTCGGTGGGATAGCCGCGTTGCAGGTAACCGAACCTGTGCAACACATCGCGGATTCCACGAATAATTCCGCGAATTCGCAGGTCCTCTGCATCGGCCTCACGCTCGAGGATCTCCGTGAGCGTTTCCTTTTCGCGTTCCAGTTTGTCGCGCCGTTTCACGCTACGTTGATGCGCCTTGCGAGCCTTGTTGTCGCGGAATGGATGCTCGGCTCGCCTTGCATTAATACTTTCGAGCTGCTGCCGAATGTCTTCAAGCTGTGTATTGAGCTTCGCGATTTCCTCATCCGCTTCCTCGCGTAAGAGTTGCCGATGAGCGGCCGCCATTTCATCCAGATCCGGCAGGTAAAACTCTTCAAGGCTTTCCAGCATCGCGTCGATCGATTCCGAGTCCTCTTCCAGTTGCGGGATCATCTCTTCCGTGATTCCCTGCCAGGATTCAGGCACCTCCACGTGGGCGTTGTTCTCCACGTAGTCGAAGCGTCGGTACTCCTCGATAATCGCAACAGAGCGGTCGTTTTGACGCAACACGTAGCCAATGCCGTTACCACTGGCCCGGCCAAGCCAGATAGCCCAGCCGTGATCGCGGGTGTGGAGAACGAGCCCCGGCTTCGCACTGCGAAGGAGCTTGCGGAGCGCCAGCCGTCCGGGCTCCTTCCATGGCGTGGAAGAGCTCACCTCGCTGCGCAGCGACACGATGGTCGTGAGTAAATCCTGCTCCTGTCGCTGCAATCCGTTGACTGTTCGGTTTAGGCTCTGCCACTCGTCCAGCAATTCATCGGCGCGGGTGATTTCATCTTTCCGTCCGGCCATGAGCCCGGTAAGTTCCGCCTCGATTTCGAGGATGTCGTTTTCGATCAGGCGGATGCGCTGACTCGTCTGGTACTGGGCCAGGGATCGCTGCAACATTTGACGAACGCGCTCCCCGCGCGGCGGATCCCACAGGTTCAGCACGGTGTTGTACCGAATGGCAAAAGCCGACTGCACCGGATGCAGGTCGCCGGTGGCAACTTCCAGTGCTTCCTTGAACGGAATAATCGGCGAGTAGGGAATGACGACATGCCCGAAGAGATCCATGCCACGGCGGCCCGCCCGACCCGACATCTGCTGGAACTCGTTGGGAGTTAGAATGCGGCGACGACGTCCATCCCACTTGCTCATGCGGCCGACCACCACCGAGCGCGCTGGCATATTTACGCCGAGTGCCAGCGTATCGGTCGCGAAAACGACTTGCATGAGTCCACGGCCAAACAGCACTTCCACCAGTTGCTTCAGTATCGGCAAGAGGCCGGCGTGGTGGAACCCGATACCCTGTCTCGCAAGGTCCGTAATGAGCTGAACTTGCTCCAGCTCCTGGTCTTCCGGGCGCATGTTGGTGAGGTAGGTCTGCAAAATCGCCTCGATCTGTTCCTGTTGCCCGGGTTTCACAAGGCCAGGACGCATCATTGCCAAACGCTCGGCGAAGACCTGGCAATCGTTACGACTGAACAGGAAATAGATCGCAGGCAAAAGCTCTTGCGACTGGAGTGACTCCACGATCTCATGCACCTGCGGCTCTTCGATAGCCTCGCGCATGTAGTCAGATCGCCTTCGGCCACCGGGTCGCCGTCGCGCTTCGCCGCCGACCTTGCCGAAATCGCGAACCTGCTCGCCGTGATGGTCGATAACCATGGCGAGTTCGTTTTCGTGATAGTAGTAAAGAGCCAATGGCACCGGACGTGAGAAGTGTTCGATCAATCGGATTGGACGATGCGTTCTTCCGATCCAGCCGGCGATCTCGAGTGCATTTGTAACGGTCGCACTCAGGCAGATGAGCTGTATATGCTCCGGACAGAGAA
Source organism: uncultured Sphaerobacteraceae bacterium (assembly GCA_964526965.1). Lineage (GTDB taxonomy): Bacteria > Chloroflexota > Chloroflexia > Thermomicrobiales > UBA6265 > UBA6265. Next base: position 68,352 of record CAZGML010000012.1, read on the forward strand.
TGATGCTCTCTTCCCAGGTGGTGCCCCGCTCGGGATCGGCGAGATAATGAATTTCATCAAAGATGACGGTTTCAACGTCGTCCAGTTCCCAAGGGCTTTGCAACAGCATGTTGCGCAGAATCTCAGTGGTCATCACGATAATGCGCGCATCGCGATTTTCCGTAACGTCACCGGTCAACAGGCCGACTTCGTCACCATATACCGAACGGAGATCACGGAATTTCTGGTTGCTCAGGGCCTTGATCGGCGCGGTGTAAATTACACGCCCGGTGCGCTTGAATGCTTCCCAAATTCCAAACTCCGCCACCACCGTTTTGCCGCTGCCGGTGGGCGCTGCCACCATGACGGAATCACCACGCAGGAAGGTCGCGATCGCATCCCGCTGGAATGTATCGAGCGGAAATGGGTACATCGCATTAAACTGCTCGACAACGTAACGGATCGCGTCGTCATCGTCGTGGTCGATGTAGTCATAGTCTGACTGGGAATAATGTTGGTCCGAAATGCTCACATACACTCCAGTGGCGGCGCGGCGTTGTCGATCAACGTGCACACGAACTCGTCGTATCAACGTAAAGTATAGGAGCATCAAGGCCGGCTCGCGAAGGTAGCGGTTGGCCGGCATGAGGATATCGTGGCTCGCGCACGATGAATCAAGATTGGGCAATGAATGCGAATTGGTATCAACGCAGCGCTTTCCAGCACGCGTGAGGGGTATAGGCAAACGGGAGTCAGTCGCTATATCAGCGAACTGATCAGCGGGCTGGAGCGTGTCAAAAGCACAGACGATGATCTGCTCCTGTTCGGTCAAAAAACCGGGCCGATAAAGGATAATCCCATGGCCCGGATACTCTGGGAGCAGACCGGGCTCCCGGTAAATATCGCCGTGCGGCGGCTGAATGTATTCCATACGCCAATTGGGGCCGTTCCACTGCTCAGCACCGCGCCGAATGTGGTTACCGTTCACGACCTTGCGTTCCTGAAGTACCCGGATCAGCTCCCGAGAAGTCGGCGGGCCTGGCTGATCGGAGCTGTAAGGATGAGCGCCCGGCGCGCAAGCAAAATCATCACGGTCTCCCAGGCCACGGCCAACGACCTGCAGGAGTGGCTCGGTATTCCGGAGGACCGTATGCAGGCGATTCCCCTGGCTATCAGCGACAAGGTTCAGCATGTTCAGGGAGAGAGTCTCGACGTTTTTAAAATGAAATGGGATATCGATAAGCCATACATCCTCGCCGTCGGCACGCTGGAGCCGCGCAAGAACCTGCCAACTTTGCTGCGCGCGTTCGCGAAGATAAAGGATGATATCGATCACCAGTTGGTACTGGTGGGTCCGGAAGGCTGGCTCACCGGCACACTGAAATCGACGCTCGATGAACTGAACCTCGGTGACCGGGTGCGGCTCACCGGGTTTGTGTCCGATGCCGAACTCGGCGGTTGGTATTCCGGGGCGGATCTCTACGTGTTCCCCTCGTTTTACGAAGGATTTGGCTTGCCGACGATTGAGGCGATGCGGTGCGGCGCTCCGGTATTGGCCAGCCACAACTCAGCCTTTCCGGAGGTCGTGGGCGATGCGGGAGTGCTGATCCCCGCCGATGACGTCGATCTTTGGGCTGAATCTATACGAGAGCTGTTGCAGGACGAAACGCGACGAATGCATTTGCGCGATCTGGGGTTTGCCCGCGCCGCTGCGTTTAGTTGGGATCGTACCGCTCAGGAAACCTACGACGTGTATAAGGAGGTTTCTTCGTGAGTATCCGGGTGCAAGATGTCGGCGAGTTCGCGCTGATCGATCGACTCATTGCCGCGCTCCCGGAAGCTGCTCGTGGCGATGGTCGTGTATCTGGTCAGCAGGATGACTGCGCCTACTGGACGAACGAGCCAGGCAAATCCGTGGTGACGACCGACGCACTTGTAGATGGGAATCATTTCTCTCTGGAATGGACCGACTGGCGCAGCCTCGGGCACAAGATGATTGCAGTGAACCTCAGCGATCTTGCCAGCATGGGTTGCCAGCCAACCGTTGCACTCGTGACCCTCGCGCTAACGGGCAATGAGCTGGTGAGTGACCTGGAGGAGATGTATCGCGGAGCGGGCGAGCTCGCCGCCATCTATGGCATGACCATCGCCGGGGGCGACATCGTGCGCTCGCCTGGTCCGCTATCCCTGAGCGTGACCGCATTTGGCCATATGCCAGCAGGCCAGGAGGTGATGCTGCGTTCAGGGGCCGAAGTCGGTGATGTGATCCTTGTCAGCGGAACGCTGGGAGCCAGTGCCGCTGGCCTGCAGGTATTGCTGCAGAACCGCACAGATGCCTCCACTGCCGAACTCATGATCGGCGCACATCTGCGACCTTCGCCGCGCGTATCGCTGGGACAATTGCTTGCCGATTCCGGCGTGCGTTGCTGCATGGATGTGAGCGACGGCCTCTCCGGCGATCTACCGAAAATCGCTTCAGCAAGCGGCGTGGGTGCCAGGGTTAGTCTGGAAAACATCCCGGTTCTACCGGCAGTACGAGCGTTGTTTCCGAATGAATGGCAGGAACTCGCGCTCCATGGTGGTGAGGATTACGAGCTACTGATGACCGCGCCTCCCGAACTCGCAAACAGTCTGATCGAAGAGGCGAAGAGTGTCGGGGCAACGCTGACTCCTGTGGGTGAAATCGTTTCGAGAGAAGGGGTGCAGTTACTCCGGAATGGCGAGCCGATGGAGGACCATCACATCGGAGCGTGGGATCATTTTGGTAAGGGTCATGATGAATCGAACTGAGATCATCGAAAGCGCCGAGGAGATGCAGCAGCTGGGTATGGACCTGGCCAGATCACTGCGTGTTGGTGATGTGGTGTTGTTGCACGGCGATCTCGGTGCGGGCAAAACCACTCTTACCCAGGGCGTCGCAGCCGGGCTCGGCATCGATGGGCCGGTGCAGAGCCCGACCTTCACGCTGGTACGCGAGCACGATGCCCCCGACATGCGGCTCTACCACCTCGACCTTTATCGCCTGAGTGAGCCCGATGATCTCGAAGATATCGGCTACGAGGTCTATATCAACCCGCCCGACGGCATCAGCCTCATTGAGTGGCCAGAGCGTGCAGATGACTGGTTGCCAGAGCGATTCCTGCTTGTGCAAATCGAACACCTCGGTGGCGACCGCCGGTCGGTTCAAATCTCACAATATGGAGAACGTGCGTGAAGCTCAGATTCCTGGGAACAAGCGCCGCTGGTGGATATCCGAATCCACATTGTCGTTGCGAGAACTGTATTGCAGCCCGTGCCGCCGGCGGGAAGTCTATTCGAATGATGAGCTCGGCGATCATCAACGATGACCTGCTTATAGACCTTGGTCCAGACCTCTCGGGTGCGTGTATGCGATTCGGTATCGATCTCGCCGACGTCCGCTGGGTACTGCAGACACACTCTCATGGAGATCACCTGCTGGCGCTCCATGCATCTGCCAGGGCAGCGACCTGGGCAGCAAAGAGTGCCCAACCCATGGAGTGGTTCCTTAATGAGGCTGCCATCGACGCTGTTGTGACAGGGAATAGCAAATCACTCGCGAAAATGAGCATGGTAATCAATGACGATGGGCCAGCAAACCTCAGGTTGACCACAATCAACCCGTGGCAGGAACTCGAGTTTGGCCCTTACCGGGTGCTCACCATACCTGCCAATCACACCTCTGCGCCGAACCCGTTGCTTTTTGCAATCGCCAGCAATCATCGCAGCATGCTCTATGGCTCGGATACAAGTGCCTTACCGGACGACGTGTGGCCGCAGGTGGCGGAACGGGGCTGGACCTTTGACGTTGTTGTATTTGATCACAATGACGGTTTCGTGCGAGATGCAAGCAGATCGCATATGGGTTCAGGGCGAGTACTTGCGGAGTTTGAGCGAATGCAGTCCCTGGGTATCGTCAACGACGAGACTCGTTTGCTGGGTACGCACATCGCACATCACAGCGCTGGCACACATGATGTTGAGTCAGCCCGGGCCCAGGCACTTGGGTACAACATCGCATACGACGGACTCACCCTCGAAATTTAGAAAAGCATTGAAAACGCACCACCCCGGTCAGCTTGCCTGACCGGGGCGGTGTTCGAATCTCTGTGAAAGAGGTACGTTTAGCCCTCGATGACTTCGAGTGCTTCCAGAACAGGAACCTTGTCCTCTTCGAGGAGGGCGGCGACTTCGTCGAACGCATCCTGTGCCGGAACATCGTTCACGAGGATCTGCTCCCAGGCGCGACCGAGGTTCTGGTCACCGTTCGGGATGAACACGCGGGCGCTGTCCTGCGGCTGGGTCTTCGGCAGCTGCTCGATAGCGACGCGGTTGTTCGGGTTCTCGTCCAGGAATGCCTGGTACTC
>CAZGML010000013.1:0-70317 GCA_964526965.1 uncultured Sphaerobacteraceae bacterium
GACAACGCATGTCAACCGATATAACCACCATCCGACAGGAGGCGCTGGATCGCCTGAACAACCTGTCCACCATTGATGAAGCAACCGCATGGGAGGCCGACTACCTCGGCCCCAAGGGCGCCGTACGGCTCTTCCAGCGCAGCCTGGGGAACCTGCCCGCCGAAGATCGACCAGCCGCCGGCCGCGCCGCCAACGACCTGAGCAAAGAACTGGCCGAGCTCTTCGCCCCAATCAAGGACAAGCTGCAATCCGCCGCGCTCGAGCAGCGCATGGCAGGCGACAGCATCGATGTCACCCTCCCCGGCCGCAAGCCGGTGGCCGGTGCGGCCCACCCGCTCAATCGCATGATCGACGAGCTGATCGAGGTCTTCGCGCAGATGGGCTTCCAAAGCGTTTTCGGTCCCGAGGTAGAGAACGGCAAGTACAACTTCGACCTGCTCAACATCCCCGCCGATCACCCCGCCCGTGATGTGTGGGACACCATCGCTGTGCAGGCTCCGGATGCCGAGCATGTGCTACGCACCCACACCAGCCCCATGCAGGCGCGCACCATGGAACGCATCGACCCGCCGGTTCGCGTGATCGTGCCGGGCAAGGCCTATCGGTTCGAGGCGCAGGATGCCTCGCACGAGTGGCAGTTCACCCAACTGGAAGGCCTGTTGGTGGACAAGGATGTTCGTCTCACCGACCTCAAGGGTGTGCTGCAGGAGATGGCTCGCCAACTCTTCGGCCCGGAGCGCAAGGTCCGCTTCCGCTGCGATTTCTTCCCATTCGTGGAGCCGGGCGTGGATTTCTCCGTCGACTGCGCGGTCTGCGACGGCAAGGGCTGCCGCGTGTGCAAGCACACCGGCTGGCTGGAGATGGGCGGTGCCGGCATGGTGCACCCCAACGTGCTGAGCGGCGTTGGCTACGATCCGAATGTCTATAGTGGCTTCGCCTTTGGTCTCGGTATCGAGCGCATCATCATGATGAAGTATGGCGTGGATGACATCCGCGCCTTCCAGGCAAACGACCTGCGTTTCCTGCGCCGGTTTGCCGAAACGGCGGTTTAACACTGTCATTCAGAGCGTAGGCGAAGCCGGAGCGAAGAATCCCCCGGCGAAGCCGTTAGTGCTCAACCAGTGCCGTGTTCCGCCTTCGGCGGTGCGCTTCGCGCGGGGATTCTTCGGGCCTTCGGCCCTCTGAATGACGGACAATGGAGAACACTACATGAAAGCACCAATCAGCTGGCTGAAAGACATGGTCAGCATCGATGTCAGCGCCGAGGAACTCGCCGAGCGCATGACTATGGCCGGCATGGAAGCTGAGCAAATCGAACATATCGGCTCCGAATGGGACAAGGTATTTGTCGGCGAGGTGTTGGACATCCGCCAGCATCCCGACGCCGACCGCCTGGTATTGGCCGATGTGGTGGCCGGCGAGCATCAGCTCACGGTCGTGACCGGCGCACCAAACATCGCCAAGGGCCAGAAGGTCGCCCTGGCGCTTGCCGGTGCTCGCCTGGTGGATGCCTATGCCGATGAGCTCAAGTACAAGACGCTCAAACCGGGCAAAATCCGTGGTATCCAAAGCGAGGGTATGGTCTGCTCCGAAAAGGAGCTGGGTCTCTCGGAGGAGCATGAGGGCATCCTTGTGCTGCCAGACGATGCCCCGGTGGGCGCAACGCTGCAGGAGTACCTGGGCGACACCGTGATTGAGTTCGACATCACCACGAACATGGTCCACGCATTCAGCATGCGCGGGCTCGCCGGCGAGATCGGCGCCATTCTCGATACACCCGTGCAGGAACCTGCCTACGCCAGCATAGACGACGTACCAACCCAGGAGAACCTGGTGACCATTGAGGCGCCGGATGCATGCAGTCGCTACCTGGGCGTGGTGATTGACGGCATCAAAATCCAGCCGAGCCCGCAGTGGCTGCAGAGCCGCCTCACAGCCGCCGGATTGCGACCGGTCAACAACATCGTCGATGTCACCAACTATGTGATGCTCGAGATCGGTCAGCCACTGCACGCGTTCGATTTGCGCGATGTCGCCGGCGAGAAGATCATCGTGCGCAATGCGAAAGAAGGCGAGCAGATGGAGACGCTCGACCACGTCACCCGCACGTTCACTGCAGACGACCTGCTCATTACCGATGGCGAAAAGCCGGTGGCCGTTGCCGGTGTGATGGGTGGTGTCAATAGCGAGGTGGTCGACGATACCACCAGCATCCTGCTGGAGAGCGCGAACTTCAACATGGTGAGCGTTCGTCACACCGCCCGTCGCATCAAACTCCGCAGCGATGCAAGTGGTCGCTACGAGCGTGGGCTGGATCCCAACCTCAGTTGGGAAGCCGGTATGCGCGCCGTGCAACTGATCCTCGACATCTGCCCCAACGCCAGGGTGCGTCACTACGACGACGAATATCCAAGCCGCCGTGAACCGATTGCGATCACCTTCCCGTTCGAACGCATCGAGAAGCTGCTGGGCATGAAGATCGAAGAGCAGACCGTTGAGCGCGTGTTGAATCGACTGGGATTCGCACCGCAGCTCGCCGATGGCCAGATATCTGTCACGGTCCCGACGAATCGCAGCGATGTCACGATTCCGGAAGACATCATCGAAGAAGTTGCGCGCATCGTTGGCTACGACAACCTCCCGGCTACCCTGCCGGTGGGCCAAACGCCGCACGTGGAGCGCGACCCGCAGTTCCTGATGGAGCGTGAGGCTCGCAACGTCCTCACCGGAGCCGGTGCCTTTGAAGCGCGCAGCTACATCACCGTGAGTGAAGAAAACCTCACTCGCTGGAAGGACATCACCCGGGAATCCGATCCAGCGCACACCGTTCGCCTGGTGAACCCGATGAACGAGGAAGAGCCGGTGTTGCGCACCAGCCTGATCCCTCGGTTGATTGATGCTGTCGCCGAAAACCTGAAGCACGAGCGGAGCGTGCGATTGTTCGAGATCGGCCACGCCTTCTACAGTCACGAGCCAAACGAGTTGCCGCAGGAGCCATCGCACCTGGCGATTGTTGGTGCTGGCTATCGCGAGGATTTCGACCGCTTTGCCCCGCAGATCAAGAAGCTCTCCCCGGAAGAGCATGAGGCGCAGCTCATCGACTTCTTCGACGTAAAGGGCGCATTGGATGCAGCCCTGGCTCGCGTGACAAACCACGAGATCGCCTACGAACCATCCGAGCACCCCGCCCTGCATCCGGGCAGAACCGCACGGATTACCGCCAATGGTGAGTGGGTCGGGACTATCGGAGAAGTCCGTCCAGACCTCGCACACGAGCTCGGCGTATCCGACATGCGCCTTGTGGTGGCCGAAGTGGACCTGACCGCCATCCGCGAAGGATGGGAGTCCGTCACGAAGGAGATCATCAAGGTCGATCACTACCTGCCGGTGGAGCAGGACTTCGCCTTCCTGGTGGACAAGTCCGTGCCGGCAGTGGATGTGGAGCAGGCACTGCGCCGCAACGCAGGTCCGCTGTTGAGCAAGATCGTGCTGTTTGACGTGTTTGAAGGCGAACAACTCGGCGAGGGCAAGAAGAGCCTGGCCTATCGCCTCACCTTCACCGCTCCAGACCGCGCCCTCACCGACGCGGAAATGGAGAAACAGCGCAAGAAGATCCAGAAGGGCGTGAAGAAGCTCGTGGGCGGCGAGATGCGGATGTAACGACGACTCGTAGCGGCGGACCTACGTGTCCGCCCAAATCGACGAATCGTAGGCCCGGGGTGCCGAAGGCGGCCGAGGCAAAGCCGAGCAGCGGAGCGAGCCCTTATCCCCGGGCACCAGGGGAATCCAGGCTCCCCATGCCTGACAGCGATCCCTTCGGGATCGACCCCGGATATGAAATCCGGGCCTACAGATCTGAAGAGAGCAACAATGACCATACAAATACGGACTCTATCTTCAAATACCGAGGCGTTATCCGCCCTCACCCGCACCGGGTCACAACCGGAGCCGACGCTGCCGCAACACATCGTCGATGCAAACACCGAAATCTTTGGGAAGGTGCTCACCGCCCACCAGGTGGTCGAACGCATCATCTCCGAGGTTCGGGCCGATGGTGACGACGCGATCCGCAAGTACACAAAGCTGTACGACGGTCGTGAACCCGGCGAACTGGAAGTACCCCGCGAGGAGTGGCACGCAGCGCTCAACCGTATCGATCCTGCGCTGAAATCCGCGCTGGAACTGGCCGCTGACCGCATCCGTACGTTCCACGAGAAGCAAAAGAATGAAAGCTGGTTCGATGCCGGCGATCTCGGTATCTTCGGGCAAGTCATCCGTCCACTCAACCGGGTGGGCATCTATACCCCAGGCGGATCCGCTGCCCTCCCCTCGTCGCTGCTGATGACAGCCGTGCCAGCCCGTGTTGCCGGCGTGGAGGACATCGTCATCGCCGCCCCGCCCCGGGGTGATGAGGGCGTGCCAGATGTGATCCTGGCGGCGGCGGCTATCGCCGGCGTGGACCGGGTCTTCGCCATTGGTGGTGCCCAGGCGATCGCTGCCATGGCTCACGGCACGGAATCGGTGCCAGCCGTCGACAAGATCTGTGGTCCCGGCAACATCTTCGTGACCGTCGCCAAACAGCAGGTATCCGGCACCGTCGCCATCGACCAAATCGCCGGCCCGACCGAGACACTTGTTGTCGCAGACGACTCCGCCGACCTGGAACTGGTTGCTGCCGACATGATTGCCCAGGCCGAGCACGATGCCCTGGCAAGCTCCATCCTGGTCACGACCAGCGAGCGCATTGCCAACGACATCGCAGCGGAACTGAACACGCAGGCTGCCGAGCTTCCACGTGAAGAAACGATTCGGGCATCGTTGCAATCCAACGGCGTGGTGGCATTGGTCGACTCGTTAGAAGCAGCGATTGAATGCGCCAACGCCTATGCCCCGGAGCACATGTGCCTGCTGGTAGAAGACCCCTGGGCACTAGTGCCCCTGGTTCGCAATGCGGGTGGGATATTTGTCGGTGAAAACAGCCCTGAGGCCCTGGGCGACTACACCGCTGGTCCAAGTCACGTTATGCCGACCAGTGGAACTGCCCGCTTTAGCTCGCCAACGAACGTGCTGGATTTCCAGAAGATCATCTCGTTGGCTGCAGGAAACAACAAGGCAATCGATGAGCTGGGCGATGCCACAATCCGCATCGCGCAGGCAGAGGGCCTGGATGGCCACGCGGCCTCGATCATCCGACGCCAAAAGCGGAACTAGCCCCTGCACTCACAGATGAATTATCCGGCCGCCAGTTGCTTCAACGCGGCCACGATCTGATCCTCGACGGTTGCGCCGTCGGGGATTTCGATCTTCCCGAGAGCGCCCTTCGCCTCATTGGTGGTATATCCAAGCGCGAGCAGTGCTTCCATCGCATCGTCGTTGGTGTGGCTGACCTTCGCCACCTCCGCATCGATGTTCTCGGGCAGCTTGCCTCGAAGATCCAGGAGGATACGGCTCGCTGTCTTCTTGCCGACGCCGGGAACGGATGTCAGCATATCGATCTGCTCGTTTGCAATGACAGTCAGCAGTTCGTCTGCTGCGAACCTGGAGAGAATGGCCAGGCCGAGGCGTGGCCCGATGCTGTTGACACTAATCAACGTCTGAAACCACTGCAGATCAGCCGGAGTGAGGAAACCAAACAGCAGGTTGGCGTCTTCGCGCACCACCATATGGGTATGAAACTCCTGCGGACCCTGCAGGTTCGGCGCAGCATCGACCACCCGATTCGTGGTCATCACGCGGTACAGCACGCCCTGCACATCCACGATAACCGCATCTGGCTCAACCCGGTGGATGGTCCCAATTAATCCTGCAATCATGACGTCCTCACAGTCTCAACCTCGTCAGGAATCGTACCAGAGTTGCGGGTAAACTGGACGCATGAAGAACGAAACACCTATCGTGGACGCGCACGTACACATCTTTCCACCGGAGATGATTTCCAGGCGAGAGCAGCTGCTACAAGAGGACGACTGGTTTGGCGTTGCATTCGGCCATCCCAAAGCGAGGATGACTACCGCCGAGGACCTCATCGCCAGCATGGACAAGGCGGGAGTTGATATCTCCATCGTCGTCGGCTGGCCGTGGGGCACCAACGCGCTCTGTGCCGAGCATAACGACTACCTCGCCGACACCGCCCGTCGCTGGCCAGATCGTATTCGCTGGTTGGGCATATTCAACCCCGTTGCGGAGGGAGCCCTGGAAGAAATCACCCGTTGCGCAGATATGGGTGCGAGTGGGTTCGGCGAGCTCAACGCCGATGGGCAGGGGTTTAGGTGGTCCGATTCATCTCACTATGAGGATGCCATCACCGCCATAGCCTCGCTGGATTTGCCGGTGATGGCGCACACATCCGAGCCGGTAGGTCACATCTATCCCGGCAAAGGATTCGCCCATCCGCAGGAGATACTCACAGCTATCGAGACTGTGCCGATTGCCAAATGGGTACTGGCTCACTGGGGTGGTGGACTCCCCTTCTATGAGTTGATGCCAGAGGTAAAAGTGGCCTGCGCCAATGTTAGCTACGACAGCGCGGCTACAAGCTACCTGTATGATCCGGCCGTTTTCCGTAACGTCATCGACCTGGTCGGGATCGAAAAAGTCCTCTTCGGCAGCGACTGGCCTGTGCTGGCGCAGGGTCGGCTAATCAAACGCATTCACGAGGCGCAGCTCAGCGATATCGAGCGGGCAGCAGTACTCGGCGGCAATGCATTACGAATTTACGGAATATCCTAATAGACTGGTGCGGCTTCGCGGGCATTACGCACGAAGTCTCGTAACTTCTGCGGATCCTTCACGTCATCAGTCTCTGTGCCACTGCTGGTATCCACACCCATCGGGTTCACCTGCCGAATCGCGGTGGCGACGTTGTTCGGATCTAGTCCACCTGCCAATACAATCGGGTAACGGGCGGCTATCTCATGCAGCAGGTGCCAGTCTGCCTTTGTGCCGCTGCCTCCGTAGGATCCTGCGCTGTACCCATCCACAATCACAAGCTCGGCACCGTTGGGGTGATTGAGCCACGCGTCAACTTCGCGAGTAGCATCGTTGATATTGGTGCCTGGAGGGAACCGCAATGCCTTGATCACCGGCATCTCGAGCTCATCCAGAATGTCCACCGGCTCGTTCCCGCTGAGCTGAATCATATCCAGCCGCGCATCCTGGAAAAGCTGGCTCAACTCTGCGCTTGAGCGATTGACCGTCACACCCACAATCGTCGGTGGCGAGACGAGGCTTTCCCGCAACCCGGCAACGAATTCAGGCGTCACCTGACGCTTGCTCTCGGCCAGGATGAAACCCAACGCATTGGCTTCGGCCTCCATCGCGGCCCGTGCATCATCAACGGTCCGGAGTCCGCACAACTTCACGAACATCAGGTCCGCCTCACATTCGCGAGTTCGCGCACCGCGGCCGCACGATCCTGCTGCAAAATAAGCGACTCCCCCACCACAATGGCATGGCATCCGGCCGCAACCATGCGCTCTGCATCATCGACGGTGAAGATTCCGCTCTCGCCAACGATGGTTGTGCCCTTCGGCAGTTGGGGTGCAATGCGTTCAGTCGTAGCAAGATCGGTGTTGAACGAGCGCAAGTCTCGATTGTTGATGCCGATAAGCGATGCACCGCTTTTCACGGCTCGCTCGGTTTCTTCTTCATCGTGGACCTCAACCAACGCCTGCATGCCCAATGATTCGGCGTGTTCACGAAAGTCCTTAAGCTGGGCATCGTCCAGGGAGGCAGCGATCAACAACACCATGCTTGCGCCATTCGCACGCGCCTGGTCGATCTGGTAACTATCGATCGTAAAATCCTTGCGCAACACTGGCACTCGTCCCGCTGCTGCCTTTACCACCTCACGGAGATCACCCAGGGTTCCCTGGAAAAATGGCTCGTCTGTCAGGCAACTGATCGCCGCAGCTCCACCGGCGCAGTACGACTCGGTAACATCGGTCGGAGACACTTCGACGGGGAACCGCCCCTTGCTGGGAGATGCCCGCTTGAACTCGGCGATAACGGCCAGCGAATCGCGCTGGAAGGTGGTGGGAATGGCTTGCGGTGCAAAGCGCACATTCGCCGCCATTTGTTCCGGAGAGGTCTTCCTCTTGTCTGCAGCAACGGTTTCAACCGTTTGCGCCAGAATCCGATCGAGATATGTGCCGGTTTCGTGAACGTGGGTCATGCTGTCATCTCCTGCGTTAGCGTAATCAGCTTCTCCAGCTTGGCCATCGCCTTGCCGGAGTCGATCATCTCTGCTGCGATCCTGACCCCGTCGCCAAACGATTCGGCTGCATCTGCGGCGTAGATTCCCGCACCCGCGTTGAGCAGGGTGACCGTTCGACGCGGTCCATTCTCGCCACGGAGAACACTGAGCGTAATCTCTTTGTTCCGCTGCGCATCGCCACCGCGAAGGGCCGAAGGCTCGGCTCGTTCCAGTCCGAAATCCTCAGGGGTGACATCGTAGGTCTCGATAGTGCCCCTGGCTGCGTTGTAATCGGTCACCCGGGTCGTACCCTGTACACCCACTTCATCCATCCCCTCTTCCGCATGCACAAGCACGGAGTGCTGGCTCCCGAGTACTTGTAGCACCTCGGCAAGTTGATGGGCGATTTTGGGAATTCCAACGCCGATCAGCTGATGCCTTGCCCCGGCCGGATTGGTGAGCGGCCCGAGCAGGTTGAAGATCGTGCGTACGCCCATCTGCTTACGCGCTGGTCCAACGAATCGCATTGCCGGGTGATACGCCGGGGCGTACATAAACCCGACGCCCACCTGTTCCACACAATCCTCGACCTGTCGCGGCGTAAGCTCGATCTCCACACCAAGCGCTTCCAGTACATCCGCGGAGCCACACTGGCTACTGGCTGCGCGGTTGCCATGTTTGGCGATCCGTACACCAGCTGCAGCGATCACAAATGTCGCGGTGGTGCTGATATTGAAGGAGTTGCTGTTATCTCCCCCGGTACCGCAGGTATCGAGTAGTGGCTTGTTATCGGCATCTATATCGACGCTTACAGCGTGCTCGCGCATGGCACGGGCGAAGCCGGCGATTTCGTTGGTGGTTTCGCCCTTCATGCGCAATCCAACTGCAAGAGCGCCGATCTGCGCGTCGGTAGCCTCGCCGTCCATGATCATGTTCATGGCGGCTTCGGCCTGTTCCTGGCTGAGCTCCTGGCCATCGACAACGGAGCGCAGCACCTCCTGAATTCTGATTTCTGGGGACATACGTAACTCCGAAGGTTAATAGCCGAGTGGCACGGGTGTCTCGGTTTCCACATCCAGGCCGCACCGGCGCAAGAAGTTCGCGAGCAGGTTGGGCCCCTCTGTGGTCAGGAAGCTTTCCGGATGGAACTGCACACCCTCCAGCGGGAGATCGCGGTGGCGCAGTCCCTGGATGATTCCATCATCCGTCCGGGCGGTTACCAGCAGGTCGGCTGGCAGGGTCGCCGGGTCAACGGTAAGCGAGTGATAGCGCGTGGCCGTAAACGGGTTTGGCAAGCCATGGAACAGCCCCTTGCCATCATGATAGATCTCACTCACCTTGCCGTGCATCAGCTCCGGAGCCAGCACCACATCACCACCAAAGGCTTCAGCAATCCCCTGGTGACCGAGGCAGACACCGAATATCGGCAGCTTGTCGGCAAGTATCTTAATAAGTTCGATACTGATTCCCGCATCAGCCGGTTTGCCGGGTCCGGGGGAGATGACAATTCCCTGAATCTCATACAGCCGGGATTCGACTTCCGCAACGGTGATCTTGTCGTTCCGCACAACCTCCACATCCGCACCCAGTTGGGTAAGCGCCTGGTACAGGTTGTAGGTAAAACTGTCGTAGTTATCGATGAGCAAAATCATCGCCGTACCTCCCCGGCACTTGCTTCCAGTTGCTCGGCCCGTTCGATTGCACGCACAAGTGCCGCCATTTTGTGCAGGCTCTCCTGATACTCACCTGCTGGCGAGGAGTCGGCAACGATTCCACCACCGGCCTGCAGGCTGGCAATGCCGTCCTTGTATACAAGCGTGCGTAACGCGATACAGGTATCCATTTCCCCACTGAAATCGAGATAGCCAACCGCGCCGGAATAGACGCCACGAGCATCTGGCTCCAGCTCGGCAATGATCTCCATTGCCCGCACCTTGGGCGCCCCAGAAACGGTTCCGGCCGGGAAACAGGCGCGTAGTGCATCCACAGCACGCATGTCGTCGCGGATGTCGCCGTCGACATTGCTGACGATATGCATCACGTGGCTGAAGCGTTCGATCTCCATCTGTTTGGAGAGTCGCACCGTGCCGGGCTTGCTCACCCGGCCGATATCGTTGCGACCCAAATCCACCAACATGATGTGCTCAGCCCGCTCCTTTGGGTTGGCAATGAGCTCATCGGCGTTGGCATTGTCCTCCGCCGTGGTAGCTCCACGCGGGCGAGTGCCAGCGATTGGGTGGTTACTCACCACACCGTTCTCAAGCCGCACGAGTAGCTCTGGCGAGGCGCCAACAACCTGATGGTCGCCAAAATCCAGGTAGAACATGTATGGAGACGGATTCACCGTACGCAACGCCCGGTACATCGAGAACGGGTGTGCCGGTGTCTCCACGTCGACCCTCTGGCTGAGCACTACCTGGAAGATATCTCCCAGGCGGATGTACTCCTTGCCAGATTCCACCATCTGCTCAAATGCCTCGGTGGACATGTTTGGCTTCCGGCGATCTGCCACCGATGTCGATGGAGTCTCTCCTCCCACCGGGTATTCCGGCAGTGGCGCGTTCAGGCGGTCGATCACCTGGTGGATGCGATCGACAGCAGCATCGTATGCCGATTCCAATCCAACAGGGTCATCCAGCTGGACGTGACTTGTCACTTTAAGTACCCGCTCGAGGTGGTCGAAGACGACGAGTGAATCCGCGATGTGGAACTGCGCCTCTGGGAAGCCCAGGCCGGGATTCTCGTGCGCAGGTACACGGGGCTCAAACCGACGGATCGCATCGTATCCGAGGTACCCAACTGCCCCACCGGTAAACCTCGGCAACTTGTCATTCGCGTGGGTTTTGTACGGTGCAACAAGATCTGCAATTGCATCGAGCGGATCGTCGTAGGTCGTGAGATCACTGGCGAACGTTCCTTCGAAGGAGGCCGTTCCGTCGCGCAGCGTTACCGTACCGATGTTCCCTGCCCCAATGAACGAGTACCGGCCGATTTGCGTCCCGCCCTCGGCGGATTCAAGAATGAAGCCGGTATTCGCCGTGCCGTTAGAGAGCTTGAGGTAGACCGATACCGGCGTCTCCATATCGGCGAACACTTCCCGATAAATCGGAATGGTGCGGATGTCATCAGCAGACTCTGCGGCGATTTGCCGCACTTCATCCAGCGTTGGCGATACGCTCTTCGGATTTCTGGTGACCGTTGTCATGATGTTGTCCTCGCTATTCACCACGGGGAAAAACGAAAAACCCCCGATCCCAATAAAGGGACGGAGGTAAAATCCACCGCGGTGCCACCCTCGTTGCTGACACGCCCTGTGCCAGCCACTCTGTCGTACGGACTGCAGTTGCAATCGATACGAGGCTCCATATAACGGTGGAGACACCGGCGCCGCCTAGTTACAACCCTGCGAAGGTGCTTTCGGAGCGCGACTCCCGGATCCATTCCACGTTTGCTTCTGCTCGGGCTTTCACCATCCCCGATTCGCTACCATCCGCGTTCCAACGTGTACTTTTTCCGATCAACGCCTGTTGGCTTATTTGATTGGTTGCAAGGTAAGCCAAAGGCTCTATACATGTCAAGATGGTATGCTCACCGGCAGGGATAATTTAACCATCCAGGAAAGGAATTCAACGCGATGGACGCAGCGAACAAAGAGTTCTTTCGCAAGCTGATCACTACCCCAGGCCCATCCGGCTTCGAGCAGGCACCAACAAAGGTCTGGCGGGAAGCAGCTGGCAAATGGGCCGCTTCTGTGGACTGGGACAACCTCGGTAACAGCTACGCCCTCGTTAATGGCACGTCCGGGAGCGATTACTCGGTTGTGATTGAAGGACACATCGACGAGATCGGCTTCATCGTTACGCATATCGATGAGAACGGTTTCGTCTGGTTCACCAAAATCGGCGGCTGGGACGATCAGGTTGTCGTTGGCCAGCGCATTGTTATCGCCGGCAATGATGGTGATGTGCATGGTGTTATCGGCAAAAAGGCCGCACACCTGCTGACACCGGCCGACCGAGAAAAGCCGACCAAGATCAAGGACATGTGGATCGATATCGGCGCATCCAGCCGCGAGGAAGCCACCGAAATGATCAGCATCGGCGACCCGGCTGTGATCGCAGGTGAGCCACTTGAGCTGACTGATGATATGTGGGCCAGCCGCAGTATGGATAACCGTACGGGCGCATATGTCGCCTACCGCGCCACGCAGATTCTGGCCGAGGATCCGCCAGCGGTGAACGTGATTGGCGTGGCCGCCACCCAGGAAGAAATCGGGCTGGTGGGTGCAACTACACTGAGCTGGCACGCGAAGCCAAAGGTCGCTATTGCGATCGATGTCACCCACGCAACGGATTACCCCGGTGCAGACAAGAAGAGCGATGGCGAGATTGCCGTTGGTGGTGGCCCGGTACTGGGTCGCGGCGCGTCCGTGACTCCAACCGTGTTCCGCGGACTACGCGATGCAGCGAAAAAGCTGGAAATCAACGCACCCGTCCAGGCGGCAGGAGCACGCTCTGGCACCGATGCAGACGCGATCATCCGTTCCGGAGCGGATATCGCTGTGGGCCTGGTTTCGATTCCGAACCGCTACATGCACAGTCCAAGTGAAATCATCAGCCTTAAGGATCTCGAATCCGCGGCGCAAGTGATTGCCGAGTTCGTGCGGGGTATTACGCCGGATAGCGATTTCCGCCCGTAAGAGAAGTACCGGATTCGAAATACGGCACCACTGAAGCTTCTCTTACCGGGCAACCACCGGTTTGGGAAGCTTCTGGCATTTCGGACAGACATAAGTACCGCGCTGGGCAACACGCATCTTCTGGATGCTGGTGCCGCAGCGGAGGCAGGGCTCGCCTGCACGCGCGTGGATAGCCGGGAAACCATCAACCGGATGAGCGATGTTGTTGATGATTTTGGCGCCACCCTGGCGGATCCCCTCGGCCATAACGCCCGGAATCTCACGGACGATCGCTCGCCGCTTCACGGTGCTGATTGCGTTGGCAGGCGCGGCGGGATGAACCCGGGCCCGCCACAGAACCTCATCCACGTAGATATTGCCCAACCCGGCGATAAACGACTGATCCAGCAACAGCGCCTTGATCGAGATTCCCCGTCGCAGCATTGCATCGGCGAGTCCGTTTACATCGAGGTCGCTCGTTGCTTCTGGTCCATAGCCGAACGCGTTCAGAGCTTCTGTAACCGCATCCGTTTCCATAATTCTCCACCAGCCAAACTGGCGGATATCGGAGTAGTACACAATGGTCTCATCTTCGAACGTGATGGATGCGTGTGTGGACTTGTGTGGATATTCACCATCCGGCTTCGGATGAGGGTGACCAGCAACATGACGGGTGTCATCCGGCAGGAAAATCGCCCACTGCCCGGCGAGCTTGAAGTGCAGCATCAGGGAGAAATCGTTGGAGAAATCCAGCGTCATCACCTTGGCACGACGGCGCGCATCAATCAGCGTTGCGTCGATAAACACGTCAGTTGTGGAAACTGGAGAATCGCGGAGGATCTTCGGGAGCCGAACATCAATGCCGGCAACCCGCTTACCCACCAGATGCTCTTCGGAGAGACGTCTGGCAGTTTCTACTTCAGGTAGCTCAGGCACGTGCGTCCTGTGGGTCGGAATCACGCATCCACTGCGCAGCACGGAGGGCGACCTGCAACCCCTCATCTTCGTCATGGCAGGCGTTGATAACGCGTGCCATGACATCCCACGCGGCCATCTTCGCCTGGCGGTGGGTGGCCTGGTATTGCACGTTGGTTGGCCCAAGAAGCCGCGTTGTCGTCTGGTACTTCACCGTCCAGGAGTCACCGGATCGCGTGAGGCTGATAAGGTTCTTGCCCTTCCGCCAAACGAACTCGGTTGCTGCTTCGTCGATGTGATCAACCATCAGTCGAATTATCCTGGGCAAGCGGAGTCCGAAGAGTCCGCTTTTACCGCGACCTGAATCTACTGCAATCGCCACGATTTGTGTCAGCCTTCGTCTAGGAGCCTGTCGGGCAGTGAATTGAGAAAGTTGGATTCGCCCGGGCAAGAGCTAGCGTAGAATCCCCATTGCTCTTGCGGACATCTGCGTGATACAAGCTCTCCTGCTCATACCCCAATGCCGATCGCCACCTATGTCTGGGTGGCATACCATTGCCATGGTACACCAACATCCCCACCGGGTTCACGGTAATTGCCTGATATTTCACAAACTGCTCGTACGTACCAGGCCGTCACCTGCCTAGTGGCTTCCGAGCTGCACGAAGGTGCCATCTTCCTGACGCTTCACCGGCAGTTCCGCCATTACAGCAGATGGATTGAGCGGGCCATAAATGTGCGGAAATCGCTTCTCGGCATCGTCGTAACGTACCTCCGGCTGGAGCTTGTTTATATCCAGCACGAGCACTGTCCGTGGTTCGAGGCTGTTCTTGTAGTACCTGTTCGCAACTTCAGTAAGCAGATCGAGCCCGTTCGTGCAGTGAATAAAACCCTCGCTATCGAAGGCGCCAGGTTTGTAGCCCTCGCTGTTCTTCTGCCCGATCCACTCCTCTTCGATTGCCAGATGGTAGGTAATGCCGTTTTGCTTGCTTTCCTCTGAATCCCGGTATTCGTACTTCATGTTTACTCCTTGCGCACACCTGTGCTGTAATCCAGGACGATTGTAGAATACTGGTCTATCCATGCTGCAATCGTCAGATCGAGTGGACATGCAAATCGGGGTGGTGTTCAATCCAGGGTCGGGGAGACGTACTGCGCGCCGAGCATTAAGCGAGGTTGTCGCCGCGTTGGCCTCTCCCGATCATGCCATCACCATGTTCAACTGCCATGAGCAGCGCGATTTTGAACGCACACTTCAGGATGCCGCACCGAACCTTGACCGCGTTGTCGTGATTGGTGGTGATGGCACCCTCGGAAGTGTGGTGAACGCCGTGGTGATGTCGGGCAATCCGGCACTTCCGGTAGCGTTCGTACCGACGGGTCGCGGCAGGGACGCCGCCCGGTCGCTTCCATCGTGGACCGCATCATCCATGACCGGCGACAGCTTCATATCCGCTCAATCCATGCCGATCGATCTCATAAAGATCATGTTGCAAGACGGCACAGTACGCTACTCCATCAATCTCTCAAGCATCGGCGTAGGAGCGCACGCTGCTGCCATCGCTAACCGACTGCCTCGCCTGTTTGGATCAGTTTCATACGTTCTGGGTGCTACCAGAGGATTCGTACCCCTGCGTCCTTTTTACGCCTCATTCACTGCCGATGAAGAACACATCGAGGTTGAAAACGCCCTGCTGGTGGCAGCGTGCAACGGCAAATCGTTCGGCGGTGGCATCCACATCGCCCCGAACGCAACACCTGACGACGGGCTGATTGAACTTGTTGTCGCAAGCAACGCCAACCTGGCCGACCTGGCCCTGCAGCTTGGTAAGCTGAAATCTGGGGTTCCGTTTGAGCATCCAGCCCTTTCCCGCTGGAAGGTGCGGGTACTTGAGATTGATCCAACAGATACTATTCACTATGAAGCGGACGGAGAGGCACTTTTCTCGCAGCCCGTTAGATACGAGATTGCGCCCGGCGCGCTCAACTGGGTGACACCATGACCAGCAACCTGCAACGAACAAGCGATCAATGGCGAGCGCTGTTAAAGAACAATCGCATTCGACCCACCAAATCGATGGGTCAGAACTTCCTCATCGAAACAGAGGTCGTTGAAGAAATCGTCCAAATCGCCGGGATCGGCGCTGGCGACCTCGTCATCGAAATCGGTCCTGGCATGGGAATCCTCTCCCGCGAGATTCTCTCTGCAGGTGCATCACTGGTCGCTGTCGAGTTGGATCGAGACCTGGCGAAGCTCCTGCGAGGCGATTTGGCGGACCATGAACGGTTCAGCCTGATTGAGCAGGATGCGCGCTATATCGATACAGAGGCGCTCACCGGCGGCCAGCCCTATCAGGTGGTGGCGAATCTCCCGTACAGCGTTGCTACAGTAATCCTGCGAAATCTGATGGAGTCCCCGCACCCACCGACACGCATGACCGTGATGGTGCAACGAGAGGTGGCGGAGCGCATGACAGCCGAACCGGGTGCGATGAGCCTGCTCGGGCTGGCTACAGATTTGTACTCGGACGCCGGAATCGCCATGATCGTGCCGCCAGAAGTCTTTTTGCCACCTCCGAAGGTGGAGTCGGCAGTTGTGCGCATGAACACCCGTACTGAACTGCGCGGCACGCAGGAAATGCGCGAACGGATGTTTGAACTGGCAACGATGGCCTTTCAGCGCAAACGCAAAACGCTCAGCAATGGTCTTTCAATGGGACTCGACCGCCCCAAAAGCGAGCTGGACGAAATCCTCGCCAGTGTGGATATCGATCCCAAACGACGGCCACAAACCTTGAATGTGGACGAGTGGCTGCGCATCGCGGAGGCGTTGCCGTGAGCTCTGTGCGAATCCTCGCACCAGCAAAAGTGAACCTCGGGCTGGCAATTCTTGGCAAGCGGTCGGACGGCTACCACGAGATCGATACGATCATGGCAATGATCGATCTCTGCGACGAGATCAGTATTTCACCTTCTGGTGAGGGGCGGATCACTATCGAAGGTATGGACGAGATTCCGCTCGAATCCAACCTCATGACCAAAGCCGCCCGCCTCTGGGCGGAGGCTGCCGGCCACGAACCCGCATGGCATATCATGATTACCAAACACATCCCATCCCCGGGTGGAATCGGTGGTGGCAGCAGTAACGCTGCAGCTGTGCTGCGCGGGCTCAACGCGCTCCATGAGAATCGCCTGGACACCAGCACGATGCATGACCTGGCCGTTCAGATTGGTTCGGATTGTCCGTTCTTCCTTGGCAGCCCTGCTGCCCGTGCAACGGGTACAGGTACAGACCTGCGTCCGCTCAATCCACCCCGGGGAACGGTCGTGCTCGCGATCCCATCGATAGAACACACGGCCAAAACCACCACGCTTTACGGAGCACTAACACCAGACGACTACGGCACACGGCAGGAGATCGATGACATAGAGACCCAGGGCATCCACGCAGCCCGGTTACCGAACGGATTCATGCGGCCGGCGTTGGAAGCGTTCCCCGAGCTCAGCACCGTCCATCGCGAGATGGCCGACGCCACGGGACAGGCAGTACTTTCTGGCGCCGGACCCGGCCTCTACGCGATTTCACAGACGCAAAGTGAAGCCAGGATATGGGCTGACGAGCTTCTGCAACGTTTACCGGATGACATCACAGTCGTGGTCGCGGAGTTTCTGCAGGCATCGCCAGAGCCGGACGTCACCTCGTGATCAGCCGTCGCAAGCTCGCCGTTGGCAGTCTCGCTGGAGCACTCTTTGGTCTCTCCGGCGTCGCCTTGTTGCGAAACGACGCTTCCATCCGATTCATGGGTCAGGGCAACACGATCATCGCCCTGCTGGATACATCGAGGGAGCGTGTTCTGTTTGTGCTGGGAGAGCAGAACGAAGGACTACTCGAGAAATTGAACGGTCTCACCACAGCAGGTAATTCCCGCATCGACCTCGTGGTCGCCACTCACCGGATTCTCACCACGCAAGCCGGCCGGAAGCATCTCCGACCCGATTTGCCCCCGACTCTCGCGATGCAAACCAGTAGCTCCCTCCCGCCGCTACGCGGTCAGGTGACCACTGCTCTGGATTCAACGACAGTGGAAATCGGCGAAGAGACGATGATCGAAGTCGAGGTAGCCGGAAGCGATCCTGACCATCCGGACTTCCTGGTAACTATCCTTTGCCAGGGTGCCGATATCGTGTTTACGAACAGCAAGTCCGGTCTGAGGCTCATGAAAGATCCAACGTGTGACTTACTGGCCTTACCCGGGTCGGCGGATGCGATCACGGGTAGCTACATAAGCCCGAAACTGCTTGTCACCAACGCACCGATGCCGGAGCTCGATGGGGATCAACTCGAGGTATTTCCTAGTGATCCGTCGGTGGTCAGAATCGGGAACGGCGGAATCTCTGTGCGGGACGATCAGCTTTCGTCCTGATCTTTCATCCAGTCTGCCAAGACATTTTTGCCGGAATCAGACTCGTTCCGTCGTTCGGAACGCTCCTCGCTTTGGGCACGCCTGCTGGCACGACGCGCGCTGCGCTGTTGCGCCGGGGTCGCATCCGGCCACGTTTGCCGCCATCCAGAACCGTAGGTGGACGGGTCGGGTCGCGTAGGCTCTTCCGATTCCTGCCAGCTCTGCGCCTCCAGAATCCTTACGGGCCCGTACGTTTCGCGCCGCTCGCTGGCCGCATCATCGTCCTCTACACGATAGGGTCGGGTATCCACCGGATGCTGTTGGTACAGGTTGGAAGCGGGTGCTTGCCATGCCTGGGCATCATCGGAGCGATCGCGCACGAACATCCCGAAGATCGTCGCGATCCCGACACCGAAGGTCGCTATCAGCAGCACGGTACCAAAACCATCGCTCAAAGAACGGGCAATAATGCCATTGGTTACCGGCTCGACATTACCCGTCGGTACGATGAATTCCCCATAGATATTGATGAGGAAACCGGTTGCGATCATGGCGTTAAACAGAGCCAGGTAGGCTCCGTAGAGCCGTCCACCCGGGCCAGGTTTGTACGTGAATGCTGCACTTCCGCCGTATCCGATCAATGCCGTAATGCCGAATGTGATGACCGTACTCATGAGAAATGCAGCTGCCCCTTCGTTCATATCGAAGAGGCGCTCAAACAGCGTTCCCCAATTCTCGCCCCAGGATTGGGCCATCAGTATCCCGAGTAACAACCCGCCAGAAACGCACATTTCTCGCAGCCCACCTCGGTAAAATCCGATTGGCACCATCATCAAAAAGATGATTACAAGCAAGAAATCAAGAACGAATGCGCCCACTATTCGATCTCCTCGGTATCCACGAGGCGAAGCAGTGCGGTGAGCGGAATCCACAGCCAGTCTGGTCGGTTGTTCATTTCATACCTGAGTTCATACAACGCCTTCTCGGCGATCATCAGGTTGAGCACGCTTGTGAACGCGTCATCCTTCGCGGGAACCAGTGGCAGCGAGGAGGATGCAATCGCTTCACGATACGAGGCTACGAACGCCTCGGTCATATCCTTCACGCACGCAGCGATATCAGCGCGCTCCTGATCGTCATCGATCTCTTGCATTACCGATGCGCCGGCGTAGTCAAACGAGCGCACCATACCGGCAACATCCTTGAGCGCGGGGAACTTCTGTCGACGCTCGGTCATTGTACGGCTGGGCTCGCCCTCGAAGTCCATGATGACGAAATCGTCGTCTGGCGTCCGTAACGTCTGACCAAGATGGTAATCGCCATGCACGCGTATCATCACCGTATCGACCAAACTCCACGCGTCGGCCATCATCAGGCCAAGCCGCTTGTGAAGGTGCTCGACCTCATCGGGTTGTAAATGATGCGTGAGGCCCTCAACAGACCCTTCCATCTCGCCGATGATTCGGCGGATGATTACCTGCGCGTGGGACTCCTCAATTAGCTCTGGCTCAAAGTGGGGATCATCGAAATCCTGAGCAAGCGCCAGGTGCAACTCTCCGGTTCGCTTTCCGAGAAGATGGGCAGCATCCGTCAAGCCACTTCGTCGATCAGGCTGACCCAACTGCTCCAGCATCCACACCCAGCCATCCCCGGAATTCGGTACGAACTGTTGCAATGCGGCGATATCTATTCGCTCGCCGTTTAGTTCTAGCTGGATGATCCCGTATAGATCCGGCGAGTTGTCATACTGCTCCACCTTCATCAGGTGCGCGCCGATTTCGAGATCCGGGTTCACCCCCGACTGTACCCGCCGAAAGAGTTTGGCAATGGCTTTATTGCCGAAGATAACACTGGAATTACTTTGCTCGCCTGATATGAGGCGAATATCGCCATCACGAAGTCCGGACAGCTCTGGCGACGAACCGCCAATCTCTCGCCAACGCCAGATTCCATCGCCTGAAATCTCGCGATTCTCCCTAAATCCATCAACGAACCAGCGCAAAACATCGATATTCGCTGTCGCATCTCGCTCAGAGAGGGGACCGTCGCCATCCATAATCGGGACGAAATAAAGACTTGGCTCACCCCACTCGTGCTCGAACTGAACCAGCGGGAACAAAAGCGGCTGTCCGGCAACATCCACGGTATCCATTACCAGCACGCGGAGATCAGAGACAGGCCGTGCCTTATCGCCAAACCAGCGACGGCTGGTAAGCCAATCGAGCCCGATCCGGAATTGCTGCTCCAGGTGTTCGCGCTGCATGGTGCTCCTTCACACTACTGCTCTTGTGGCTTCTCCAGCCGGAACCAGTAGAACGCATGTGGGCCAAAGGTCATGAAATACGGTAGGTCGCCGATCATCGGGAAGCGAGCCTCGCCAATGAGTTCCACCGGCACGTACCCGTCCCATTCGGAGAGGTCGATCTCTGCCGCCTGTACGAAACGGCTCAGGTTCACGGCGCAGAGCAGGATCTCGTTCTCCCATTCTCGCAGGTAAACGAGGATCTTCTGGTTCTCCGGATGCAGGAAACGGATTGACCCTCGCCCGAACGCCTTGTGGCGCTTGCGCACGACGATCATGCGCTTCATCCAGTGCAACAGACTGGTCGGCACCCGTTGCTGCGCTTCCACATTCACCGCCTGGTAGCCATAGACCGGATCCGTAATCACCGGGAAATAGAGCGCAGCAGAATCTGCCTTACTAAAGCCTGCGTTGCGGTCTCCGTTCCATTGCATGGGCGTGCGCACACCGTTGCGGTCACCAAGGTAGATATTATCGCCCATACCGATTTCATCGCCGTAGTAGATAACCGGTGTTCCCGGCATGCTGAAGAGCAGCGAGTTGAGCATCTCAATCTGGCGGCGACCATTATCCAGCAGCGGCGCGAGTCGGCGGCGGATACCGACGTTGATACGCATGCGCGGATCCTTGGCGTACTCAAAGTACATGTAGTCACGCTCTTCATCAGTCACCATTTCGAGCGTGAGTTCATCGTGGTTCCGTAAGAAAATCGCCCACTGGTTGTGATCAGATATCTCCGGCGTGTTCTCCATAATCTCCACAATTGGCGTGCGGCTCTCCTGGCGCATGGCCATATACATACGAGGCATCAAGGGAAAGTGGAACGCCATGTGGAATTCTGGGTCGTCGTCGGTCCCAAAGTATTCGACCACGTCATTCGGCCACTGGTTCGCCTCTGCCAGCAGGATCGCGCCCGGATATTCGACATCGATCATCTGTCGAGTCTTTTTGAGGAAGTCATGTGTTTCCGGGAGGTTCTCGTTGATCGTGCCCTCACGCTCGAACAGGTATGGCACGGCATCGCACCGAAACCCGTCCAGCCCGAGATCCATCCAGAACCGCACGACATTGAGCATCTCCTCCTGAACGTCGGGATTGTCGTAATTCAGGTCTGGCTGGTGGCTAAAGAACCGATGCCAAAAGTACTGCCCGGCTTCCTGGTCGAACGTCCAGTTGCTCGTTTCTGTATCGGTAAAAATGATGCGCGTTCCGCTATAGCGATCGGGATCATCGGACCAGACATAGTAATCACGCTTCGGTGAATCCGGGTTGGAGCGCGCCTCCTGGAACCACTCATGTTGATCACTGGTGTGGTTCATTACCAGGTCGGCAATCACGCGGATGCCGCGTTCGTGGGCACTATCGACGAAGCGGCGGAAATCCTCCACCGTGCCGTAATCCGGGTTAATACTGACAAAGTCAGAGATATCGTACCCATCATCTCGTTGAGGGGAAGGGTACATAGGCATAACCCAGATGCAATCTACCCCGAGCCCCTCGATGTAATCGAGTTGATCAGTCAGGCCAGGGAAATCCCCTATCCCATCGCCTGTTGCATCCATATAGCTTTTAACCGGGATTTGGTAGAAAACCGCATCCTTGAACCACATATCATCTCGGGTCAACATGTGGCGTCCCCTCCCTCATGCATTTCAACGGGTGAATCCGTGCTCAATTCTCGTCTCCCCACCGCCTCAATGCAGGTGCGGTTTGTGATGTTCAGCATAATGAGTTTACTGCGCGTGCGCATACAATTGTGCGCTCCAGATGACGGGCTCAACTTACCGGCGGTTACAGCACCATATCGACGTACTCAACGTGCTGCCACGGACGGATGTGCAAGATCACTGCCGGGTTGACCTTTGGATCGAGCGTGAGCTCGTGCCAGGCGCCAGTCCAGCTATGCACCTGGTCGCCGTTCAGCACATCCACTGCCAGGTACTGGTGCTCATCTGCAATTCCCCAATCACCGATCGGCAAATCAAACCAGGCACTTTGGGTTTCGAACGGGTTTAGGTTGCACAGCACAACCACGATATCGTCGTTATCCTCGGTACGCTTTGCGTAACCGATGATGTTATCGTTCTGCACTTCGAAGAACTGGAGGTTGTCGTACTCCTGCAGGGCGGGATGTTCCTCGCGGATCGCGTTAAGGCGAGCGATATAGTCGGAGATGTTCCCTTCGCGATCCCAGTCCCACACCTTGTACTCGTACTTCTCGGAGTTAAGGTACTCTTCCTTTCCCGGTACCGGAGTGCTCTCACACAGTTCGAAACCACTGTAAATTCCGTAGACGCTGGACAGCGTCGCCGCCAGTACGACCCGGTACTTGAACGATGGTTCCCCGCCGATCTGCAAGATCGTCGGGTTGATGTCATGCGTATTAGTGAAGAAATTCCCGCGGAAGAAATCTTCCATCCCGGTTTGGGTGAGTTCGGTGGCGTATTCAACGAGCTCATGTTTGTAGTTGCGCCATGTGAAATAGGTGTAACTCTGGGCGAACCCTGCCTTGGCGAGAGCCTTCATCACCTTGGGACGTGTAAACGCCTCGGAGAGGAAGATCACTTCCGGATTGGTCTCGTGCACCTTGGCGATGAGCCACTCCCAGAACGCGGTTGGTTTCGTGTGCGGGTTGTCCACCCTGATGCTCTTTACCCCGTGCTCAACCCAGAGCATGACGATGCGATAGATTTCCTCATAAAGTTCGCGCCATTTGTCCTGGTTGAAGTTGACGGGATAGATATCTTCGTATTTTTTTGGCGGATTCTCCGCGTACTTTATTGAGCCGTCCGGACGGATAAAAAACCATTCCGGATGTTCAGTGACCCACGGATGATCCGGAGACACCTGTATGGCGAGGTCGAGTGCAATCTCCATGCCGTATTCCGCCGCCATTGCTACGAGGGCGTCGAAATCATCCCATGTGCCCAGCGAGGGCTCTATGGCATCGTGGCCGCCATCCTTGCTGCCGATAGCGTAAGGAACACCAGGGTCTCCCGGCTTGCTTACAACGCTGTTGTTTTTACCTTTGCGGTTTGTTTCGCCAATGGGATGTATTGGCGTGAAATAGAGAACGTTAAAGCCCATCTTCTTGATGCGGGGAAGCTGGGCTTCCACATCCTTAAACGTGGCGCTTTGGCCCTCTACGGTCCCGGCGCTACGAGGGAACATGCTGTACCAGGCGGCGAATCGCGCTCGCACCCGATCCACATAGACCGGATAAGGCCCGGCAACGGCAGCGTGATCCCGTTCTGCATTGCGATAAACGAGTTCCGCGAGACCATCACCGAGCATTAGTTCTGCCGCTGCAGCCTGGCCGTCTTCTCCGTCAACGGATTCCAGTATCTTCTTCATTTCCTGACGGTCGTCGTCAGAAGCGCGGCCAAACGTTTCCTCTACGATATAGCGGCCCTCAAGTAGCTCACTCGAGACATCCAGCCCGGCATCGACCTTCTTGCGCAGTTCAATTCGCCAACTCTCAAAGTGATCCGGCCAGGCCATAACGCGGAACTCAGCGGCACCGATCGTATCGACCGTGATACTCCCGGACCAGACATCGTTATCGCCTTTGATCATCGGTGCTTCGCGCCAGTCATCCTCCCCGCGCTGTTTCAACTGGATGACGGCAGCGATCTCATCATGTCCCTCACGAAAGATATCGGCGGTGATATCGATGCGGTCTCCCTCTTCGCGTTTGAGGGCGTAGCGGCCGCAATCGATTACTGGTTGCACATTTTCAATGAGCACGCCACTCGGCGCTTCATCGAGCATCTGGAGATCTGGAGAAGTCATCGATCCACGCCTTTCATACGGGATGATCGTATAAACAACCCGCACAGTTAGAAGCAAGAATCACCATCTGCGACGATCGACTTGCCTGTCAGCGCGAGTACACTTAACACTGTAACTGGCATTAATCATGCCTACGTCCCGAAACACGTTCAAGCCGGAGTATCGATGCTGATGTCCCGCTCACTTTTCTCCCAACGCATTCTCCCCTTTCTCATCCTCATTCTCATCGGTGGCATTGTCACTGCGACAGTAGCGCTGCAGACCGTCAACGTGCAGGAGATCGATATTGAAAGCACGGAGCTTACCGTTGACGAAGAGGCGTATTATGAGTACGTATCTCCCCGCATGGAGATACTTGTTGAAGAAGTGACATCGACGCGCGGAATGGTAGAGAACAAGAGTCGGGATATTATGGCACTCACCCGTGCCGGAAACATTATTGAGACGCTGACCGGCGAAATCCGCGCATATGGCGAGGAAAATGGCGTTCCTCCCCTGTTTGCAGATGTTCATACACAGATTCTGGAGGCATCAGATACTGTGAACTTCACCTTCCAGGAAGCCCGGACAGCACTAAGGACATTCAACTTTTCCGGTATGAGTGACCTGGTAGCAGGTTTCGGCGAGGCAGCCGATTCGTTCACAGCATGCAGGGATGACCTCAAAGCCCTGGTACCTGTCGCAGACGAGATGCAGGGATAACGAAAGAGAGTAAATGCATGCAAATGCAATATGAAGTGCGCTACCTCCTCAATGGCGAGGAGCACACAATAGTCGTCGAGGCCACCTCAGCGGCTGCCGCGTCTGAAACGGTGCGGACTCAGGTGAGTGGCGAAAACGATGACTTTGAACTCATTCAGGTGCAGTATCTCGAAGAGAAGACTGAAGAAGCACCGAAAGTCTAGTTAACACAATGCAACACAGCTTTATTCGCGCGTATCTTCATGGAGTAGCACTTCGTGGTTATACCCTCTGAGATGCAGAAGATTCGTCCTGGCTCTCCTCGTCCCCTCGGTGCAACAGTCACCCCAGAGGGGACGAATTTTGCCGTGTACTCTTCGGCTGCTACAGCAATTGAAATCTGCCTGTTCGATGACTCAGGCGACGAACCGGTGCAAACATATACCCTGCCAGCGCAAACCCAACGAGTGTGGCACGGGTTTATTCCTGGCGTGAAGGCCGGTGCCCAATACGGTATCCGCGCCCACGGACCGTGGGATCCGGAAAACGGCTATCGCTACAACTCTAACAAGTTGCTGGTGGATCCATACGCGCGCGCCCACGTTGGAGAGCCAGTGTGGAACGACGACAGCTTCGCCCACGTACCAGGCGACGACCTGGTGATGAGCGAAACCCGCAACGATGCCAGCGTGCCGAAGTCGTTGGTAGTGGATGCCCAGTACGACTGGGGTGATGATGAGCGCCCCAATACCCCCTGGATCGACACGGTGATCTACGAAGTCCACGTCAAGGGCTTTACCCAACTGCATCCTGATATTCCCGAAGAAATCCGCGGCACCTACGCCGGTATGGCACATCCTGCAGCAATAGAGCACCTCAAACACCTGGGGGTGACCGCTATCGAACTGTTACCGGTTCACAGTTTCCCCGACGATGAGTTCCTCACAGATCAGAACAAGGCCAACTATTGGGGCTACAACACACTGGGCTACTTCGCCCCGGAGACTCGCTACGCGGCAAACAAGGAGCCGGGTGCGGAGATCAATGAGTTCCGCGATATGGTGAAGGCGTACCACGCTGCCGGAATCGAAGTGATTCTCGATGTGGTTTACAACCACACCTGTGAGGGTAGCGAACTCGGGCCAGTACTCTCCTGGCGTGGGCTGGACAATCGGCATTACTACAAGCTTGATCCCGAAAACCTGCGCGTGAACGAGAATTTCACCGGCACCGGTAACACACTCAATGTCGGTCATCCGCAGACGATGAGCATGGTTCTCGAGTCGTTGCGGTATTGGGTCGAGGAGATGCATGTCGACGGCTTCCGGTTCGATCTCGCCGTCACACTTGGTCGGGAATACCCGGATTTCGATCCTGACGGTGGGTTCTTTGACGCCGTTTTCACTGATCCGGTGCTCTCAGGTGTGAAGCTCATAGCGGAGCCATGGGATACCGGACCTGATGGCTATCAGCTTGGTAAATTCCCATTATCATGGAGCGAGTGGAACGATCGTTTCCGGGACGATGTACGAACGTTCTGGCAAACAACGCAGCCGATACTTCCGGCGATGGGATATCGCCTTACCGGCTCGTCTGATGTGTTCCAGAACCACGGCCGAAAACCGCGTGCGAGCGTCAATTTGGTGACCGCGCACGATGGCTTTACCCTCCACGACCTCGTCACATACAGCCGCAAAAACAACATGGCGAACGGCGAGAACAACCAGGACGGGCACGACCACAACATCTCTGCGAACTACGGCCATGAGGGAGAAACCGATGATCCTGAGATCAATGCACTCCGGTCGCAGCAGAAGCGGAACATGCTGGCGACGCTCATGTTCTCGCAAGGGACTCCCATGCTGCTTGGAGGTGACGAGTTCGGACGCACCCAACAAGGCAATAACAATGCCTACGCGCAGGATAACGAGATCAGCTGGTTCAACTGGAATCACAGTGAGAGCGATAAACAGCTAATCGAATTCACTCGCCGCGCCATCACGATCCGGCAAAAGAACCCGGCCCTCACCCGCGAGTACTTCTTCAAGGGAATGCCGCAGGAAGAGGGAGAGCTCAAGGACGTCACCTGGTTGCATCCCGAAGGTTGGGAGATGGGACCAGACGACTGGTCTAACCCCGATCTGCGCACACTCGGAATGCGTCTGGACGGCAGTGCCATCCAGGAGATCGATGAGATGGGCGATCCCATTGAACCCGCCTCAGTGTTTCTTATATTTCACTCAGACGAAGAACCGATTGAGTTCACCTTGCCACTGGTGGAACGCGGCGAGGAGTTGAGTCACTGGGTCGCCCTGCTGAGCACCGCCAGTGAGGATGGTTCGGTTTCGTTGAAAGCGAAAGCTGGCGATACCATTGAAGTACCGGCGCGAACTGTTTTGCTGTTCCTGCCGAGCACTGAGCTGGATGGGCTCGACTTCGATTTCGGCGGATTTTAACGAGTAAAGCCGGAGCGGCCATTGCCGCTCCGGCTTTGTTCATCACCAGAAGAACCTGACTACTCGTTGCTCACCGGATCCCGATCGGTGGGGATCATGGAGAGGAGTTCCTGCAACATTTCTGCCTGGTACGTGGTCATCTCTCCCATCAACAACGAAAGCCGATGTTGATAGGCATGTCCCACTCGCTTCAGTAACTCGGCACCTTCAGGCGTGAGTCGGGCGAGAACCATGCGTCGGTCGTCCGGGTGCGCTTCGCGTGTTGCCCAGCCGTGTTTGGCAAGGATGTCGACGTACAACGTAGCTGTGCGGCGAGCCACCGCAAGGCGGCGTGCCAACTCAGAGGGTGCGATACCGACTTCGCCGACCTCGGCGAGTTCTACCAGTGCGCCATACGCACCGGCGGTGAGTTCCAGATCAACAAGTGCGTCCGTGGCTGCCCGGTCAAGGGCGCCTGCTGTGCGAATAAGCTGCATAAACGCGTGGTATCGCACAGAATCAGCATTTTCCTTGCTGGTGTCCGGGGCCTGCCAGTCTTCATCGAAAACTAACCACTTGGGATGTACGGAGATTCGGGTCATATCTGTGGCCATGCTTTCCATCCAGACTTTCTGTATCCAAGACTGCATCGTGAACGATGTCACTATCATCTTGTAATCCAGTTTACGACCGTAAGGTGCTTCTGGATGACAGGGAAACGGTGCCAAGATCGAACTACCGTGTAGGGAATTCTTTGACATTTTTCGATTTTTGAATACTGTGAGCTAAACCACTTCGTCCGAAAGCAAACCAGCTCGCAACGCGTAACGCACCAATTCAGCACGATTGGTCAGGCCAAGTTTCTGCATGGCGCGGTGGCGGTACGTTTCCACAGTTTTCGGTGAAAGCGAGAGAAAATCGGCGCTCTGCTGCGCAGTATAGCCTTCTGCCGTGAGCTTTACGACTTCGCGCTCCCGTTCGGACAGCACTTCTACGATGTCCAATTCCTGGCCATCCACACTACGACCGAGGTAACCGCGTAGCAGTGTCTTTGTAGCGGCCGGGTCGAGGAATACCTCGCCACGAGCCACTGTTCTGATTGCGTTAAGCAAATCGGTATGAGCGCTCGATTTACGCACGTACCCTAACCCACCAGCCTGTAGCACCGGCAACAGGTAGCGCTCCTCGGCATGGACCGTGAGTACGAGCACCCTGGTGGCATTGCCGAGGGAGGTCAGTTCTTTCACCGCTTCCATGCCACCACCCGGCATGGAGAGATCTGTCACCACCACATCGGGGTGGAGTTCGCTCACTGCACTTATGGCACCCGGGCCGTCTTCGGCTTCACCAACGACGGAAATGTCTGGCTGGCTTTCCAGCAAGGCGCGCAGCCCTGCACGCACCACACCGTGGTCGTCCGCAAGAACGACTCGAATAACGCCCTGATCCATGGAACCTCCCATATGCACATCGGCCAGCGGCCGGGTCTCCTACGTCTCGGCTACGGTTGTAGACGTATCATTCACGGGAATCCACGCGCGCACACGCGTGCCCGGATCGCGATTCCCGGCCACTTCCAGAATACCACCGACCAGGTCAACCCGCTCCTGCATGCCGAAAATACCAAGCCCGAGACCGCGGCCATCGCTGGGATTCTTGGCATCGGGATTAAAGCCGCGACCGTTGTCCTCCACAATCAGCTCGGCTCCGTCCTCGTTGGTGTTGAGAACCACGCGCGCCTTTGTCGCGTGGGCGTGCTTCCACATATTGGTCAACGCCTCCTGCGCAACACGGTAGAGCACGAGTTCTACTTCCTGTTCCAATCGATTGCGCGATCCGTTGTATTCATACTCGATGTCAACATAGCTGCGGTCAGCCATGCGCTGTACCAATGCCTCTGTTGCTTCTGGGAGGCCCAGGTCATCAAGGCTGGGTGGACGGAGTTCGTGGCCAAGGCGTCGGACGGCCTCCATCGATTCAGCCAACATTGTCTCCAGCGATTCGGCAAACTCGCGCACCTCCGGATTGTCTGAATTCTTCATGGCGCTCACCCGGAGCAATTGGGCGAAGAGCACCTGGCTCGTATCATCGTGCAGCTCTCGGGCGATTCGCTTGCGCTCATCTTCCTGTGCAGCGATCACCCTGTTGACCAGTTCCTTAATTCGGGCGCCGTCACTCTGAACGCGGTCCAGTGCGCCGTTGAAGGAAACGACGATTTGTTCGAGCTCACGGTCACGCAATGGATCAACACCCGTTCGTGCAGTGAGGTCGCCTGCTCTCACGCGTTCGGCGGTTGCCACGATATCGTCCAGGGGTTTAAGGGCGCGGTCCACTACAAACCGGTTAACGATGATGCTGAGAACACCGCCCGCCACGGCAAATGCGATGGCGAGAAAAAACATCTCGTCGCCTTCGCCACGTGATGCCACGTTGAAGGTAATCCAGGTACCAAATGTGGCACCAATCAACACGATGGCCGCATTGGCGATCAGTACCTTTGATCGCAACGGCATTCGAAGCAACTTTTCCTGCATTATTCCTCCGCCCTACGCTCCCCAACCAGTCTGCTGGATGTATTTTGGTACAGTGTGTGCCATCTTTGTAACGGACATATGTGTAAGGAGGGCATTACATGGCATCTACCAGTTCATTTGATATTGTTTCGGAATTTGATCGTCAGGAGCTCAAGAACGCAGTCGACCAGGCTGAGCGCGAGATTCGACAGCGATACGACCTCAAGGATACAAACACCGAATTCACGCTGGATGACAACTCGATCACCATCAACACCGAGAGCGAGTATTCGCTCAATGCTGCGCGTGATGTGATGGAATCCAAGATGGTCGGCCGCAAACTGAGTCTCAAAATCCTGGATTACCAGGAAGAAGAAGACGCCTCCGGAGCGCGCAAGCGACAGGTCGTGAAGCTCAAGGAAGGCATCGCGGATGATGTCGCCAAGCAGATTTCAAAGGAAATTCGCGACAACTTCAAGAAGGTGAAGGCGCAGATTCAGGGTGATTCCGTGCGCGTTCAGGCCAAGAGTCGGGATGACCTGCAGGCCGTGATCGCTCACATCAAATCCAAGGATTACCCGGTGGCTCTGCAGTTCACGAACTATCGCTAGTGACTACGGGTTAGTCGCTTGCAGACGAATCTTTTGAATCGGTGCCCTGCTCTTCTGGCGGGGCACTTTCGTCTCCGGGGCGGATTTCAGGCAATGCCTGTGCGACCTTCTCGAGGAGCGGACTCTCCAGCGGTGATCCTGTCGGGAAGATGCGAATGGCATCCGGCGCGATCTCTGGCCAGACTCGCTGGAACATCACCCACTGTTCCAGGCAGGAGGCAATACCATGCTCAAGCACCGGTACGAGCTTCTGCATCCCGTTCTCGACGTCGGCTTTTACATCACGGGTCTTCTCGACGTAAAACGGCTCCCCGATCCGGACCTCATGTCCGGAAGTACCGCGACGAGTGAACATCGGCACGATTGGCGCACCGGTATCGCGGGCGATGCGGACCGCTCCGGGAGGGAGCGTGGTTTCCTGGCCAAAGAACTCAACCTCTTTGCCGTTCTCGAAAAAGTCCCGGTCGGCGACAAAGACAGCGATTTCGTTGTTTCGCAACGCACGGTATACCTTCCGAACTCCAGACGGGGTAGGTTCCACCAATGTTGCGCCGCGTCGTCCGCGCAGCCAGGTAACTCCATCGAACACAAAGCGCGATGTGGTACGGCCTGTGACGATGGTGAGTGGGTACCCATGCGCAGCTACTGCCTGGCCAATGAAATCGAAGCAGCCGACGTGGGCCGATACGATAATGACGCCGTTCCCCTTTTCGCGGGCTTTATCGAGAATTTCCCATGATCCGGTCACGGCCTGTGTGCGTTTGGCGAACCAGTTAGTCGACCGCCAGGCTAATGTGAGCAGGTCAGAGAAATTCAGCGCATTCGTGAGAAAGATCGCGCGGGTAAGCTCGCGAACTTCGGCATCGTTATGATTGCGTCCTGTAACAACGCGGACATTCGATTCCACGTTTTGCCGGTAACCATGCGACAGGCGGTACGCGAGGGATCCAGCACGGTAGGCGATGGCGTCTCTAACAGGGCCCGGGATCAGCAGCACGATCCACGAAAGTACTCTCGCGGTAAAGATCGAGAGTGAGGTCCGGAATTCATTGCGTTCTTCACTCTGAAAGGTGGGCTTAACTTTTACAGCGCTCTTCTTCGTCGCCACTCGAAACCTCACAAAATAGACTGCGACCTGGCTAGCCAAACCAGTCGCATATCAGCTGCACATTCCAGGGAACCCTACCCAGATTCGTTCTTCTGGCGGGAGTCGAGATCACGTACGTATGCAATACCGTCAACAACCACAGGTATTCCGCGAATCACGGTAAGGGCAACGGCCAGCCAGACGATGGCCCAGCCCAGGTAGCGAAACCAATCCTGCCCATAGAGACTGCCGATAAACGTACCGGTTGTGTCGTGGTGCTCCCATCCAACCAGGCCACAAAGGAAGACGAACGCAAACGCCTTGGCGTATCCGAAAAACGCCCGCATAAACCGACCGGCCGTTAACCACTGAGTAATTGGTGAACGCATCATGTTCTTTTCGCCGAAGGCCGACATTCCCTCCTGCATGGAGAGGGAACGGAGTCCATCGACGATAAACCCCCGACTGATAACCAGTAAAGGCACCCAGATCGGGATCACGTCGAGATCGGCGAAGATGATCCAGAGGACATTTTCGACAATGCGGTCGCCCGCGATGTCGAAGACGGCGCCAAACGTCGACGTCTCATTTCGTTTTCTCGCAACCCAACCATCAACGCCGTCGGCGGCAATAACCACCAACAGCAGGAGCATGCAGATGGCAATAATCTGCACGTTCCCGAAATAGATGAGCGCAACCACTGCAAACAGCAGGAACAATCGACCGATGGTGATCGCGTTAGCCACGGTATCTCACCTGGTCTTCACTCCCTTTCCTGATGCCAAAGTTGCCAGCAAATTACCCCCTGCCTACCGCACTTGAGTGTAGCACTATTACCCCTGCCTACTCCGGTATCTCCATTGCAGGATTATCAGTACAAATACCGATAGCTCCCCACTCAAACATCTCTTTAGCGCGCTCGGGTTCGTTGACCGTCCATGGCCACCAGGGAATCGATCGCTCCCGAAGGAACGCTACGATATCGCTATCTACTGCCTGCTGCCAAATCGCCAGCGCCCCTGCATCGAGTTCGGAGTATGTCTCAATTGCATCTTCCGTGGCACCCATGGTGAGCACCCAGAGATCGGCATCCGCATCCTGTTCGCGGACGTAGCGCAACACGTCCCAGTCGAAGGAGCTCACCAACCACCGGAGCCCGTCCACTTTGCGTACATCATCCAGCACGGCTTTCCCGGCAGCGTTGGCCTTCACTTCTATATCGACATGGAGCGAATCGCCGACGAGCTCCAGCACTTCCAGCAGCGTGGGCACATACTCGCCATCGCCAGCATCAACCTCTCGCAGTTCAGCTGCGGTGAAGTCTGAAATCGGCCCTTTGGCATTGGTGGTGCGATCGAGAGTTTCGTCGTGGCACACAACGGCGACGCCGTCTTTGCTGAGGTGAACATCGAGCTCAATTCCGTAGATGCCCAGGTCGAGTGCTCGCTGAAAACCAGCGATGGTGTTTTCCGGGTACTCGGCCGGGGCGCCCCGATGCCCGTATATGCGATGCTCCACTTGCTGCTACCTTTCCATGGTCGACAAGTTGACACAGATCGTGTCAAGGTGTATGATTCCAACGTGCACGGAATTTGGAGGTATACCCATGGCACAACGATTTTCAGAACCACTGTTTGTCATTAGTGTCGCGGCGCGCCTCGTAGAAATGCATCCGCAGACACTCCGAAAGTATGAACGCGAAGGCCTGGTTGCGCCGTCGCGCACGTCCGGCAACCTCCGTCTTTACTCTGATCAGGATATCGAACGATTGCGTCAGGTGAAATACCTCGTTGAGAAACGCAACATGAATCTCGCTGGTGTTCAGATGGCGCTTGACCTCACCCGAGAACTTCTTGCGCTCCGCGAACGCCTCGATACCAAGGATCCCCAAACACGAGTAATGCACAAGGAACTAAGCAAAATGCTTGGCATGCTGGGCCACATTGACCAGGAAGAAATTCGCAAACAAGAACGATAGCAATCTGTCATCTCGGAAATGCTCATCAACCTGACTGGAGATGAAAATTAATGGCACAAAACCAGAACTATACAGAGAAGGCCCGGGAAGCAATAGTCTCCGGGCAACGAATTACTGAAGAAAAGAAACTCGCCCAATACGAACCGGAAACGCTGCTCTCTGCGCTTGTCGACCAATCCGATGGCATTGTTCCGCAGATCCTGCAGCGATTGCAGGTGGAACCCGAGCGCGTGAGCCGTGAAGTGGCCTCACTCGTTGATCGCGCACCGAAGCTGCAAATCAGCTCAGAGGCGATCGTGAGTCAGGGCCTGCGAAAGGCGTTGACCGACGCGGAGACCGAAGCCGCCGGTTTTGGCGACGAATACATCAGCACCGAGCACCTGTTGCTTGGTATTTTGCGGCAGGAACGCTCTCCCGCAGAATCGCTGTTGCGCGGCCACGGCGTTGACCGTGAAGCCGTGATGACCGCGTTGACCGAGATCCGCGGCAGCCAGCGAGTAACGGATGAGAATCCGGAAGGTAAATACCAGGCGCTGGAAAAGTACGGCCGCGACCTTACGGAAGTCGCCCAACTCGGCAAGCTCGACCCCGTAATCGGCCGTGACGAAGAGATTCGCAGGGTAATTCAGGTACTGAGCCGCCGCACCAAGAACAACCCGGTGCTCATCGGTGAGCCAGGTGTTGGTAAGACTGCGATTGCCGAAGGACTCGCCCAACGCATCGTTCGCGGCGACGTTCCCGAAGACCTGAAGAACAAGAAGATCATCGCGCTCGATATGGGTGCGCTGGTTGCCGGCGCGAAATTCCGCGGTGAATTCGAAGAGCGACTTAAGGCGGTACTCGCCGAGGTTACCTCAGCCGATGGTGAGATCATTCTCTTTATCGACGAACTTCACACCGTTGTTGGTGCGGGTGCCGCAGAAGGGTCTATGGACGCCAGCAACATGCTCAAGCCAATGCTAGCGCGTGGTGAACTCCATGCAATCGGCGCGACTACGCTGAACGAATATCGCCAGCACATCGAGAAGGATGCGGCCCTTGAACGTCGCTTCCAGCCAGTAATGGTTGGCGAGCCGACAGTCGAAGACACCATCAGTATCCTACGTGGATTGCGAGAGCGATACGAGGTTCACCACAAGGTGAAAATTCTCGACAGTGCGCTTGTTTCCGCTGCGACACTGAGCGATCGCTACATTGCGGATCGCTTCCTGCCAGACAAGGCGATTGACCTCGTGGACGAAGCAGCTTCAAAACTGCGTATGGAAATCACATCCATGCCAGTTGAGCTGGATGAATCCGAGCGGCGCATCATGCAGCTTGAAATCGAGCGTGAGGCGCTCCGCAAGGAAACCGACGTCGCCAGTAAGGAACGGCTCGAAGCCCTCGAACATGAGTTGGCCAGCCTGAAGGAAGAGCGGGATGCGCTGCGCAGCCGCTGGGACCAGGAGCGCCAGGCGATCCACAAGATCTCTGAGCTCCGTGACCAGATGGATCACACCAGGGTTGAAATCGAAGCCGCCCAGCGCGCCTATGATTATAATCGCGCGGCTGAGTTGCAGTACGGCAGCCTGAAGGAGTTGGAGAAGCAACTCAACGAAGAAGAGCAGAGCCTGATTCGGCTTCAATCCGCCGGCAAGATGCTGAAGGAAGAGGTCGATAGCGAAGATATCGCCGAGGTCGTCAGCCGCTGGACCGGTGTTCCGGTAAGCAAGCTGGTGGAAGGTGAAATTGAGAAGCTCCTCACAATGGAGGACCGACTTCACTCGCGTGTGGTTGGCCAGGATCAGGCCATTGGCGCCGTGAGTGATGCTATCCGGCGTGCTCGTGCCGGCCTGCAGGATCCTAATCGACCGCTTGGAAGTTTCATCTTCCTCGGCCCGACCGGAGTTGGTAAAACTGAACTGGCTCGCGCCCTGGCGGAATTCATGTTCGATAGCGATCAGGCAATGATTCGAATCGACATGAGCGAATACATGGAGAAGCACAGTGTCAGCCGCCTGATTGGTGCGCCTCCCGGCTACGTCGGTTACGACGAGGGCGGCCAGCTGACTGAAGCTGTGCGTCGACGTCCCTACTCCGTGGTGCTGTTCGACGAAATCGAAAAGGCCCACCCGGATGTATTCAACGTTCTCCTGCAGGTGCTGGACGACGGTCGCGTGACTGACAGCCAGGGACGCACGGTGGACTTCAAGAACACCGTCATCATCATGACGAGTAACATCGGCTCGCATCTCATCGTCAACCTTGGCACTGGCCAGGATGAGCAGATCGAGAAGCAGGTGATGGATGAATTGCGGGATAACTTCCGTCCAGAGTTCCTGAACCGAATCGATGAAACGATCATCTTCCGGCGCCTGTCGAAGGAGCAGATCGCTGACATCGTGCAGATTCAACTGGATGATGTGAGTCGCCGACTCAGTGATCGCGGCATTACGCTTCAGATCACTGGCGCTGCGAAGGAGCTGTTGGCGACGCTCGGTTACGACCCGGCATACGGTGCTCGACCACTGAAGCGGGTTATCCAGAAGCAGGTGCTCGATCCAATGGCCCGCAAGCTCCTGGCTGGTGAAATCCACGATGGCGAGATCGTGACTATTGATGCCACGGACTCCGGATTCACCTTCACCGGGCAGCTTAGTAGTGCGGTTCCGGTCGCGTAAACTATCACGCAGAAGTGCCACGGCGTATCAGGCCTGTGGCACTTCTGACGCTTTTCCGTAACACTCGGTAACGGAAGCAACATTATACTGGGGCATATCCCGAAACCGGTTCGGGTGCCAAAACGTGTTCAGGCGAGGAATTCAAACATGGACTTCGTTATTGGTTTGATACAAGCAGCGGTCACACTCGGCGCAATTGCGCTAATTATTGTGGCGCTTGCCTTTTTGATATTGTTGGTTTTCTCGTTGACCACGGTTTTCGACAAACGAACCAATAATCAATAGCGGGATTACCAGTAACACTTCTGGAATCGTCAAACGCAAGGGACGAGTATACCGACTTGCGTTGGAGAGATATCCCTCGCACTGATACGCAATAACTTGACATTGTGATAGGTTATGGAGACAGGATGAAAGGAGACGGCATGAACACATC
Source organism: uncultured Sphaerobacteraceae bacterium (assembly GCA_964526965.1). Lineage (GTDB taxonomy): Bacteria > Chloroflexota > Chloroflexia > Thermomicrobiales > UBA6265 > UBA6265. The sequence continues at coordinate 36,686 of CAZGML010000013.1, forward strand.
TGTTGCAACGCTCGTTGCACCTACACGCTCCCGTGTATGGATCTCATTCGCGCTGGTCGCGGTGCTGATTGCAAGCCTTTTCTCAACCGCCGTTGGGATTCGAGAGGCCTCTGCACAGGAGTCGCAGGCAGGGTTGGCAGCCGCTACCCCAGCCGACACAGCGCTCTTTATGAGCGTCAATCTCGATCAGGAATCAGATCAGTGGGGACTCGTGTATTCCCTGCTTGAGCGCGCTGGAATCAGCGACCTGGTCGAAAGCGAGGCTGGAGCGTCTACCGAAGAACTCGGTGATGTAGCTGAAGCAAACAACTTCTCCGGCTCCGGAGCGATTGTGTTCTCCGATGCGGAGTCACTCGTTTCGTACTCCTCTGGTGACTTCTCCTCCGCCATGGACACCACCATGACCATGGATCCGGTTGACATGACCGAAGAAATCCCGGAAGGGTTTGCCTTCATCGTGCAGCCAAATGATGCGGATGCGCTTGGCTCCCAGTTTGTCGCCATGACTGAAGAAGAAGCCATGGCCGCCAACGCGACGGTTGAAACCGTTGATTACAATGGCGTCACCATTACCTTCTGGGAATCAACCGACCCGGCAAATGCACCAGGCACTGCCACCGCCGTTGTTGACGGCACTGTGGTGCTTGCTACACGCGCCTCAGACGTTGAGCCGATCATCGATGCTGCCCAGGGCAATATCGACAACCTGGCGGATGCCCAGGGCTTCACTGACGTAACCGGCCGTCTCGAAGCCGATACGCTCATGCTTGGGTACATGAACCTGGACGTCATGCTCACCGCATTCCAGAACGATCCCGAGTTCATGGAAGCCGTCGGCGACCTGGCATCCCCGGATGAAATCGAAGCTGGTAAGGGTCACGTCGGATGGGCCGTTTACGCTTCCGACGCCGGATTCCACATGGACGCCGTCGTGGTGCCGAACGACACCTCAACACTGAACGAGGTCAGCGAGTTCACACCGTCTATGGCCAGCAAGATGCCAGCTGACATTATGATCTTCAGCGGCTCCAACGACCTCTACAGCACTGGCGTTTCCGACATGCTCGGTAGCCTGTTCCAAACCGCGCTGGGCGAGCCCGGCCTGGATGGCACCGCGCCAGCTGCCACCCCAACCATGGAAGAAACCTGGGCGATGTTCGAGCAGCAGCTCGGCTTCAACCCGGATTCTGACCTGCTTGCCAAGCTGGACGGCGAGTTCGCCGTATTCCTCGGCGTGCAGGACCTTGAAAGCGGTATGCCAAATCCGGAGTTCCTCTTCGTTTCCGAAACGTCCGACGCAGCTGGCCTGCAGCAGACCGCTGACACCATTTCCAACATGGTGGAGATGATGAACGACGGAACCTACGAAGTTAGCACCCGCAGCGTCGATGGTGGCGACCTGACCGTCATCACGCTCGATCCATCCACCACAGGCGGGCTGCCAATGGTGCTCGAGTACGGCGTGGTGAACGATGAGCTTGTGATTGGCCTGAATGGTGCAATCGACAAGTATCTCGATCCCGCCACTGAGAAGCTCGCGGATGACGCAAACTTCCAGAACACCATGGATCTGCTGCCGAGCGAGAACGTCACCAACCAGAGCTACATCAACATTGAAGGCCAGGTTATGCCGTTGCTGGACTGGTTCTCCACAATGCTGATGGGCTCCATGAGCACACTGGACAACCATGAAGAGTGCGCCAACTACGCAACCCAGGCTGAAGCCCAGGAAGCATACGACGCTGATCCGGGCGAACTCTGGCTGCTCGACATGGACTTCGATGGCGAAGCCTGCGAGGACTTCTTCAACGAATCCAGCGCTGCAGCATCTCCCGAGTCGATCACCAGCGGAATCAACATTCCGTCTGCCGGCTCTGTCACCTGGGTCGATGGCGACGCCGCCTACACCAGCTCAATTCTGGTGATTGGTGACTAGAAACAATCTCACTAACCTGAGATCATGCCCGAGGATATGCGAGCATTGCTCCATATCCTCGGGTTTTCTCAGATTACAAAGGTGTAGGGTTCTATGAATATTGGGTTAATGAAATCGTTGACACAAGCGAACGGTGTTCCGTCCATGGAGGATGAGGTTCGCAAAATCGTTTCCGGCGAACTCCGGGAGCTTGCGACCGATGTCCGCGTGGATGTGATGGGCAACGTCATCGGGCACGTAAAGGGTGAAGGTGGCCCCAAGGTGGCTCTGGCCGCGCACATGGACGAAATCGGCTTCATCGTCCGCTATATCGAAGACGCGGGTTTCCTGCGCCTGCAGCCAGTTGGCGGGTTCGACCCGCGCACGCTGGTGGCCCAGCGCGTGACCGTGCATACCCGAAACGATGGTCCTCTTGTCGGAACCCTCATGCCGGGCGTAAAGCCAATACACCTGATGGGTCCCAACGACAAAAAGGACCTGGAAGTAAATGACTTCTTCGTCGACCTGGGTATGTCCGCCGAAATGGTAAAGGCGAAAGTGCAGGTCGGCGACATGATCACCATGCGCCGCGAGTTCGAAGAAATCGGCGATATGGTCATCAGCAAGAGCCTCGATGACCGCATTGGCGTCTATGTCATGCTGGAAGCGGTGCGCGCGGCCGGCAAGGTGAATGCAGAAATTTATCCGATCGCTACGGTGCAGGAAGAAGTCGGCCTCCGCGGCGCGACTACGGCTGCTTTCGGCGTTCAGCCGGATATAACCATTGCGCTCGACACCACCATCGCCGGCGACATTCCTGGTATGCCGAGCGATGCTGCGGTCACGAAGCTCGGTGCCGGCACAGCAATCAAGGTATTTGATAGTTCCCAGCTACCCAATCGAAAGCTGATCGCACACTTGCAGAGCATCGCAGAGGAGCAGGAAATCCCCTTCCAGCTGGAAGTACTGCCGCGAGGTGGTACCGATGCTGGCGCGTTCCAGCGAGCTGCTGAAGGGTCCGTCACCTGCACAATCTCTATTCCTTCTCGCTACGTGCACACAACCAACGAAATGTGCGCAAAGTCGGATATTCAGGCGAGTGTTGACCTGTTGGCGCAGTTCCTCCGTGAGGCAGGATCACGCGATTACCGCTACGATATGGAATAGAACCGTAACCAAAACGCCGTGCCTGGCGTTTGAATTCAGAGAGCGTTGTTCAGAGTTGAGCAAACGAAGACAATTTCCTTCGCGAGGAGAATGATCGTGACATCATCCAAATCCGAACTCACCGCCTTTCGCAAACTCGTGAATTCCAGCCAGGTGCGGCAAAACCGTCGTGATTTCCTGCGCGTCTCCGCTATTACCGCAGCGGCTGCGGCAGCACCACTCGGTGGTATTTATGCTCGCCAGGAATCGACTCCCGATTCCACTCCGGCCGCATCAAGTTCTGACTTCACGTTGCGATTGCCGTTCAATCCATATGGCGAAGAGGTCATTACGGATCCGCATCGAGCACCCAACTGGGGTGCATTTTGGGTGATGCTCCCCTACGCGTGGAGCGGACTGCTCCGCTTCGATGAAAACGGGGCTGTTGAAGCCGACCTCGCTGAAAGCGTGGAGCCTAACGAAGATGGATCCGTCTGGACCGCGACCTTACGCGAAGGCATCGCCTTCGCAGATGGCACGCCGATAACCGCCGAGCACTTCGTACAAAGCTGGACGCGTGCGCTGGATTCCACACAACTCTCCCCGATGTTTCGGTTCATGGAGCCGATTGTGAATGCCACCGAGATATCCGATGGCGAAAACGTTCCGCTCGGTGCGGAAGCCGTTGACGACCGCACAATCGAGATCTCACTCACAGAACCGCTTGCGCATTTCCCAAGCTATTTGGCGACGTTTGGATATAGCGTGGTCCACCCGAATATGGATGCAGATGACGACCAGGAACCGTCCGGATTCCACTCCGGCCCGTGGATGATTACAGACCAAACCGACTCCGAAATCGCCATGAAGCCGAATCCACATCACTGGAGCGAACAATCCGCAGACGTTGGCCAGATCGTGTGGGCGATCGCTCCTGGTGGAAATACCGATCTAACGATCATCGATTGGTACCAGACAGGTGAAATCGCCGTGGCAGATGCGCCTCCGGGCGTGATGAACATCCTCACTGAGGAAGAATCCGCGAACCTGCAGCGGTTTGAGACCCAATCATCAACACTGGTGCTGGCTTTGGATTTCCACCAGGCGCCATTCGACGACGTTCGCGTGCGCCGGGCGATTGCTGCGTCGATTGACCGTGCAGTGTGGGCCGAAGACATCCAACAAAACAACTATGTGCCGGCCGAGAGCTTCTCACCTCCGGTACTTGGTGAGATCGCCGGCTATGAGTCGCCGACGGAGGAGTACTACGAGGATCCGGCTTCCCTGCTTTCTGATGCGGGGCTCGATCCTGAGGAGTTCGACGGAGAGATTGTTCTCTTCCAACCAGCGCTCGATTCACAGGAAGCCATTGAGCGAACGGCGCAGTTGGTCACCATGATCAACGATGCAACAGGCTTGTTGATCTCACACGATACGTCACTCACCGCCGAGCAGATTACCGCTGTTCGCCAGGATGTGGGCGGTCTGCAAATGAACCTGGTGCAGTGGCAGCTTGCTACGGAGCAGCCTGACCTGCTCGCAGTCATGAGTCAGGAAAGCGAGTACAACGCAGGGTGGGTGAACTGGGAGCCTAACTTGGAGGATTCCGGCGACTATACACCCGGTGCCGATGCAGCTACCTATGACGAACTGATCGCTACCGCGCAGTCAACCCTGGATGAAGAAGAGCGGAACGCAGCGTATGCCGAAGCGGAGGAGCTGCTGCTCAAGAACGCTGTACTCGTTCCACTCGGATTCTGGAACCCTGCCTACCTGCAGAAACCCTGGCTGCAGGGCACACGGCAGGGCCCGTGGAGTGGCTCCACGCCGGTCAGTATTGATGCCGAAGTAACTGTGGACACCGATATGATCAACGCGACGCCTCAGTCAACGCCCGGTTCATAAATCAGATTCAAACAGAGACTGAAAGGGCGGGCCGTTTGGCCCGCCCTTTGCATGAATAATGTTTGAGAGGTGCGGCTACTTCTCCAGCACTGCCGCGCTTCCCTGTCGCTCAGAGAAATCGCGGTAATCGATCGTTGGGAACGGGTTATCCTGATCTTCCAGAGCGGCCAGGCTTTTGGATGTTGAATCATTCAGCGGTTCAGCAGACTCGGCGAGATCGGCCATTTGGTTGAACCGTTCAACATGATCGTTGAATCGCTGGATTGCGTACTCGTTCGCCTGGCCGGTGGTAACGAGGAACGGCCAGTCTGAACTTTGCAACAGCAGTAATTCACGTGCGGCCTGCTGCAGCGCGCGCTCGCGGTCTCCCTCGGCGTTCGGATACTCCGCAGCCAGCTGCTCCATGCGTAACTCGGCATCATGGATTATCGGCCACATCCAGCTGGTTTGATCGTTCATCCACGTGTAGTGATTACCGCCCATGCCCCAACTGGACTCCGGCAGCACCATGACGGAATCACCTCCGTGCTCCTCAACCCATGTCGAGGCGGTGGTGAGGTCAACGGACTCCTCCGTGGCCAGCCCGCGGAGCACTGCCTTGAGCCAATCGACACCCTCAAACCACCAGTGGCCAAAGAGCTCGGTGTCGTAGTTGCTTGAAATTATTCCGTAATCGCCGGTTGTTTCTTTATGCTCACGAAGCAGGTCGGTTACGAGGCCGACAAAGTGCTCGGCATGGGATTGCACCCGCTCGGCAGCTGTGTCGGGATTGTACGGCGGTTTGTCGCCAAGATCGGTCCCTGGCTGACCGACGCGCCAGTACTGCATGCCGGAAACAGCATCCTTGCGGTGAAATTCCCGGTACCATTGGTCTCCGGGATACCCGAATTGGCCGCTCCAAACCTGCTGACCAGTGCGATTGTTACGTCCAAGAACGGCGACGCGGCCTGGCTCATCGCCAACCCAATAGCTCTTGAACGTCGTGCCGGGGTCGGCTTGCTGATCCGTCGGCATACTTACCAACTTGCGCTTGGGCTCGGCTCCGTACACGCCGATAGAATCGCCAGCGGCCTTACCAACGGGTCGGCCACCTTCCACAGTATGCGTTTCCGAGAAGAAGACGCGAATCCCCTGCTCGCCCAGGTAGCTTTCAATTCCTGGCCTGGTGATACCGCTAGTTTCATCGACGTACGCGGGACGATAGGCGCACTCGGGCAACCAGATCGCCTTTGGTCGGCGACCGAAGTGGCGCTCGTAGGCCCGGATTCCCGTTTGAATCTGTCCGAAGATCGACGAATCTCGCGATAGCAACGGGAGATAACCATGGGTAGCGGCAGAGGTCGAGATCTCGACGAATCCCCGATCCTGCAACGTCTTGAGCGCGCCCATGAGATCTCGGTTGTAGCGGTCACGGAAATCCGTGAGAACGCGTGAGTACCAGTGATGGTAATAGATGGCGAGCGCCTTCATTTCCTCGTCGCCATCCTGCTCGAACCGTTCGATATCGGCAGCGGCCCAGGCTGCGCGCTCTTCGGCGTATGTGATGAAATGTTCGATGATGAGCGGATCGGCCAATTGCTCGCCAAGTATCGGCGTCACGCTGACCGTGATGCGATAATCCAGCCCCTCATCCGCGAGATCGTACAGGGCGTTCAACAATGGCACATACGTTTCGGCGATTCCCTCATGAACCCACTCTTCGCCATGCGGCCAGGTTCCAGCCTGACGCGCATAAGGTAGGTGGCTATGCAGCACGAATGTGAATGCGCCATTAGCGTTCGTCATACCTGACTCCAATTCTTTCCCAGTCGGGCTGGGATCCACGTGCAATGATGTCTGGAGCCGCATCGCCTGCAACGCAGCGCGAGCCACTCTCCTCCACATCAGATGGCCTAAGGATACAGGCCCTCAAAACGTTTTCTGTTTAGATGATCGCAAGATCGCTACCAGCTACGGGTTGCTTTGATACCGCTTGTCGGAGCAGAGTAATCGTATTCGCTCACGCTGCGTTCGGGAAAATCATCCGAAATGCGACCATAGGTGCTGGTGAGGTCACGCAGTCCGTCCGCAAGGCCGGGATCAAGCTGGTCTGGCCTCATCTTCCAACTCCAGTTGCCGTAGGTAGTAGCGGGGGTGTTCATACGGGCGCGATCATCGAGGCGAAGCACGTCTTGCATGGGCACAATAGCCGTGTTCGCCGGAGATGAGAGCGCAACGCGCAGAAGATCCCAGGCGGGATCCTCAACGCTGTGCCCGAGGTAGTGACGAACACGATCGCGATCCTCTTCAGATATGCTCTGCCACCATCCAACCGTTGTCTGGTTATCGTGTGTGGCTGAATACGTGACGGAGTGGCGCTTGTTGTTGTGCGGCAGGTAGTTGTTGGATGGATCGCCATCGAACGCAAAATGCAACACGTTCATGCCGGGGAAACCCAGAATCTCGCGCAGTGTCACGACGTCGTCGGTGATCAGCCCAAGATCCTCCACGATCACGGGGAAGTCGCCGAGTTCTCTCCTCGCTGCCGAGAAGACCTCCGCTCCGGGAGCCTCCTCCCAATGCCCGTTGGCAGCCGTGTCATCGTCTGCCGGTACATGCCAGGCAGCGGCAAAGCCACGGAAGTGGTCGATACGAACGATATCCACGGTATCGCGCATCGCGCGCAGTCGATCCACCCACCACGAGAAATTGTTCTGCATCATTGACGACCAGTTGTACGTCGGGTTGCCCCATAACTGGCCAGTCGGTGAGAAGTAATCCGGTGGCACACCCGCAATCCAGGTGGGCTTTCCGCTCGCCATATCGAAGTTGAATTGCGACTGGTTTGCCCACACATCGGCGCTATCGAGAGCGACGAAGATCGGTATATCGCCGATAACGCGAATGCCCTTGCTATTCGCATAGGTTCGGAGCGAGTGCCATTGCCGCTGAAAGAGAAATTGCACAAAACTCTGGTAGCGAATCTCGGGAGCGAGTTGTACCGTATATTCCTCGATGGCAGGGCCCTCGTGCGCCCGGATATCTTCGGGCCATTCGAGCCACCAGCCGCCTCCGAAGTGGTTTTTCAGGCTGATGTACAGGGCGTAATCACGAAGCCATTGCGGAGCGCTATCGATGAATCGTGTGAACTCCGCCAGCATCATGGCGTTGTCGTTCAGACGCGAGTACGCAAGGCGCAGCTTACTTTCTCGCCATGGTCGGGCAACATCCCAATCAACGCTTTCCGCCGGGAAATCGGGCGCATCGGCCAGGTCATCGTCGGAGAGCAAGCCGTCACCCTTAAGCACGGAGAGTGAAATCAACAATGGGTTGCCAGCGAATGCGCTAGTGGAAGAGTATGGCGAGTCGCCGAAGCCAACAGGGCCAAGCGGCATTACCTGCCACAACCGTTGCCCGGCCTGCTCCAGCCAATCGACGAAGCGATATGCGCTGTCTCCGAAATCTCCAATGCCGTAATCACCTGGCAAGGAGGTGGGATGAAGCAGGATGCCGGATTCACGCGGGAAGTGCATGGTGTCGCCTTTCAGGACCGATTGTCGGTTTCGCTGCGTTATTCAGCCGGCTCGATGAAGTCTGTACTGATCCAGCCTGTTTCGTCATTGACCTCGATCTGAACCCACTCGGAACCATCTTCAGATTGGGTAACCGGTCCGCCCAGAACCAGAACTATCTGGCCTTCGCCGATCGGTTCATCAAATACGGGTTCGCATTCAACACCGGGGCCAGAACGGAAGTTCACATCAGCAGTAAGTTCGAATACGTTGGACTCACCGAGGAAGCCGGGTACATCCGGAACCTCGCAGCCGATGATTTCCAGTTGCGCAACTGGTGAAGCATCTGGCGTCGCCTCTGGTGCCTGTTCCTCCTCGTTGGAGGTGAGCTCGCCGGGCATACCCGATCCGCCGGTACCATCTCCGGGGTGATTGAAGGTCTCGTTGCCTGTGCGAGCACGCACGGTGGGCTCGGGTGTGGAATCAGGTTCGGCAGCTTCGTCAGCGATGTCCTCTTCCGGTTCCTCGGTGGCTTCCGCCGCTGCCTCATCTGCCATTTCTGCAGTGGCGATATTCTCGGTTGGGGTTTCCGCTTCAGTTTCGGCGGTGGCTGCGTCCTCAACCTCAGACGTTGCTACACCCATGGTTTCATCAGGTGTGGACTCTGTAGTAGCTGCGGATTCTTCCGTGACAATTTCGGCCTCAGCAACCTCTTCTGTCTCCGGTGTAGAAACCTCTGCAGTAGCGGGAATATCGGACTCGAGGACGGTGATTTCGTCTTCACTCACCTCCGAATCCGGAGTGCTTTCCATTGGAGGTACGGTCGGCTGCGCATCCTGCTGCTGGGCGGTTTCTGTAGTTGCTGTTGGCTCGGCCTCGTCGGAATCACCTCCGCATGCCACAAGAAGCACTGCCAGGGCGAGGACGATTCCACCGAAGACTCTCGACATCCTTTTCGATGTGTACAGGTGCTTCACTGGCACTCCCCTCCCTTTTTGTTCACCGGTATTCCAACCAGTTTAGCGTCTAACGTTCTTCCAGACTATCTCGCAGAATATCCATATGCTCCAGCGCAAGTCCGGTGCCGATAGCAACAGCAGAGAGTGGATCATCGGCAACGTAACACGGTACGCCGGTAACTTCGGTCAAGAGTTCAGGCAGTTGGCGCAGCATGGCGCCACCGCCAGTAAGAATCATTCCTTTGTCGATGATGTCGGAGGAAAGTTCGGGCGGAGTTTCTTCAAGCACAGCCCGCACGGCTCCGATGATCGCTTCAAGCGGCTCAGTTATCGCGTCGGTAATTTCGCTGGCGTTGATCTGGATCGTGCGTGGGAGACCAGCGACTTCGTCGCGACCCCTCACTTCCATCACCTGGTCTTCGTCGACCGGCATGGCGGAGCCGATGGCAATCTTCACTTCTTCCGCGGTACGTTCACCAACACGGAGGTTGTATTTTCGCTTGATAAAGTTGGTGATCGCATCATCGAATTTGCTCCCACCGACACGAAGCGATCTGGCCACGACGATGCCATTGAGCGAGATCACCGCGACCTCGGTGGTACCACCACCAATATCGATGATCATGTTGCCGGATGGGTCTGCGACAGGAACCCGGGCGCCAATAGCGGCCGCGAGTGGCTCGCTAATGAGGTAGGCACGGCGGGCACCTGCGTTGAGGGCACTCTCGCGCACCGCGCGTCGCTCCACACCGGTAACGCCGGCCGGGACACAGATCATCACATCCGGCCGGATTAGCGAGAAACGCCCCACGGCCTTGCTAATGAAGTACTCAAGCATCTTCTGAGTGACTACATAGTCGGCAATCACCCCATCGCGCATTGGCCGCACCACCTCGATGGTCTCGCGCGGTTCGCGGCCGAGCATATCGCGGGCCTCAAGGCCCACGGCCTTCACCTTGCCATCCTTGGCAGAAATCGCCACCACGGACGGCTCATTGATCACGACTCCACGTCCGCGCACAAAGACGAGGACGTTTGCGGTTCCGAGATCGATTCCGACTTGTTTGGCCATGTATGCTTCCTTAGCAGCGCGACTCTTTTTCGCAAATACGCATATGACGGTATGCTGTGTATAGATGAAACGTCGACCGTTCCACACAAGAGTAAACCGTGATCATGGCAGATGCACAGAATGAACGTACAACAGGCCAACATCGACGGCGTGGGCGACGCCGGAATCGCAGGCGCAGATCCGCCGTAACTGATAATGCACAACGCACCCAGCACTCCCACTCAAGGCAGGATGTAGCTCCGGCTTCGGGATCAGAACCGACACCCGAGGTGACAGCCCCGGCGCCGGCGCTTGCCCCTGATGCCCCGGCCGTACGCCCGGCGAACATTCAGCCGCCAACCGTACGATCCGAAGAATACTGCGTTCATCATATGGCAAGCGTGAGTGATATCGATGCAGATCCATTGGAAGTGCGCACCAACATGACGACACTGCGTCACCTGCAGGTCGATCACTTTGGTGAAGCAACGCTTTTCTGCGATTGTCTGCACAACGGCCCGCACCAATGGCCCCCATCCATGCAGAAGGTGGAGACCGCTATTGAATTGGATCAGTTTCTCGCGGATTCGACCAGCGAGGCGTAGGCGTCCAGCGTATCTTCCGCGGTTATTGCCCGCAGAATCGGCTCATCAATCACATCCTGAAAGGCGCTGAGTTGCTGCTTTAGCGCGTCACCAGAATCCACTGCCACCGCCGCGTCCATCGCCCGGAAACCAAGGCGATCGAAGTTCGCAGCATAACTTGGGAATGATTCGTATCGGGCAGCTTCAGATCGAATCTGCTCGTGGTTCGCTTCTCCAACCGAGCAGCGGATATAAAGCGCTACTTTCGCATCAGAATCTGGCGCATCACGTCGTCGGTCGTTCATGGCTGTTTCGGCTGCCTCCGGCGTAAGCCAGTTGAGTAACACCCCATTGCCATGCTGGACACCGAGGGCGCGCATCTTCGGACCCAGCGCCCCGACGTAGACCGGCACATTCGGCAACTCCTTGTGCAACACATCAATACTGTCACGAACCGCTGTGAGCGGACTGGGTGGCTTGTTTGCACCGACGCCGATAATGATTCGATCTTGCGGTAATTTGCGCGTGCGCACCTCATCCACGATCTCACTGGCGGACATCATCGAATCGATCGAGGTGACTCCGGAGCCAAGAACAAGCGAAGTCGTAACCTCGGCGGCGACCTCCATTGAGGAGTAGGCATTGCCCCTGGTGATGTGGTTGAACCACATACTCGCAAATCCGGCCTGTTCCACGAGCGGTGCGAGCTTACGGACGACGTCCAGTGGCACCTTGCCAGTAATTCCGAAGCCGAACCGGGAGATATCAAATGTCATAGTTCCTCCGAGTGATTAAAGCCGAGGCCAAGTCTTTTCAGCGATGCATGCCTCCCCTGCCCAATAATGACATGATCAAGCACGCCGATATCGAGAAGTTCAGCCGCTCGAACGACTTCGTGCGTGAACTGCACATCGGCTGATGATGGTGTCGGATCGCCAGTAGGATGGTTATGAACCAGCACTATGTATGGCGAATTGCGCTTGACGGCGGGCGTGAAGACCTCCGCCATCCGCACATTCGCCGAGTTCACAGTTCCCGTAGCCACGGTGAACGAACTGAGGACGTGATGCTTCGTGTTGAGAAGCACAACGCGCAGTTCCTCGCGGTCAAGCGAGGCCATCTCTATTCCATATAGCCGAACGATATCTTCCGGAGACCCAATCTGCGGCTTGTCGTCTTCGATAATCGTGGTGAGGCGACGACCCATTTCAAGCGCAGCCTTAAGTTTCGCGGCCTTTGCTTTGCCGATACCCGGAATCGCAGCGAGATCGGCGTGCTCGAGTCGCATGAGTCCACCCAACCCACCATTCTCGGAAAGAATACGGTGGCTCAGTGGTAAAACGGATTCACCCACCGTACCGGTATTGAGAATAATGGCAACCAATTCGGCGGATGAAAGGACTCCTGCCCCGTGCCGAATAAGCCGCTCCCTGGGTTTCTCGGTGACTTCCATTTCTCGCATGGTTGGAGTTGATTGAGCCATGGACTTACTCCGGCATAAAGCTGGCGACGATCATGCTGTAATAGCCATCGATGCCATACGATAGCAACTCGCTGCGCAGTGGCACACGATCCTGAACGCCGGCGAGGATGAGGCACTGCCTCAATCCATCGATAGCGGCAGCTTCAATGTCCTCAGCTGGCAAATGTTGAAGACTGGGTAGGTCATTGGCGCGAATGGCGATTTGGATCGTCTCGTCCATTTGTTCTGCAATCGGGTTCGCTCCGTAAGGGCCGCTCTGGGCGTGGACGTGACTCCAGTCGCACGAAGCCACAAAGCCCACGCGCCGATACGAATCCTGGAAAACGCGCCCGAGTGAGCGGCCAAATTCGATCTGCGTCTTGTGATCCAGGTGCCGGCTCGGGGTGATCAGCACCACCGGCGGCCCCTCTTCGCCGTCGGGATCTGGTGCAAGTGGGTGTCCATACCCGCTGCGATCCTGGTTGTGGCCGAGGAACCAGAGTGGCCCCATCGCTCCCCAATCCATAGGAGCCACAGACTGCTCCAGCCGGTTACCGCCGAAACCAACGGTGGCTACTGGAATGTCATCATCGGATGCCGACTGGGCGATCTCGTCAACAAACCCGACATCAATGGGAACGTTCATCTCGACCACTTTGCTGTCATGGTGAATGATTCCTGCAGCGCGACCGGTGCGAACGAGTGCCATCGCTCCGTCAACACGCGTGCCATGTGGACCCACAAGCACGATTGTGTCGACACCAACGTCGGCGAACTCACTGCCTACGCGCTCCATGGCAGAGCGGATGTCCTGAACGTCCGCCACACCGTTGTCCATGGCAGGAATAACTGGAAAACCATGCGGCATAATGGCAGCAGCAACGAGTGGCATCTGCAAAGTCCTTTCGTCAGGTAGACCTCGCAACCACTTGCGGATCTTCCGAGACACGCGTTTCCTTGACGAGGAACAGGAACATGAGTGATGACGTCACACCCGCAACGCCCAGCACCACAGCCGAATTCTCCAGGCTCAGGTTCGACGCAATAAGTCCCACCAGCAATGGTCCGACCACCATGCCGACATCGCCGATCAGGCGCCAGATGCCGAGGAACTCGCCAACAGCGCCTTCCGGAGCGAGGTCGGCCCCCAGCGTCATCATTGAACCGGAGCTCAACCCGTTTCCCAGACCAATAACAATTCCTATGCCGGCCATAGTGGCAAAAGATGAAGATAAAGGCAACATTGCGAGCCCGATCCCCATAATGGCAAAACTGGGAACCGTAGCAAATTTCCGCCCAAACCGGTCCATAAGATAGCCGGCCGGGAAGAACATACTCATGTCGACTACTGCAGATATCGTCATCACCAGCCCGACTTCCGCCGCCGTGAGGTCGGCAATGCCGGTGCCGATGAGCGGAATCAGAAGCTGACGTCCCTGCCGGATCATCTGCGCGAAGAGTTGCGCGATTCCTGCTGCCGTCAGATCGCTCGAGTTCTCACGCACGGTCTTTCGTACCAGTGCCCATCTTTCGCGCGATCCTCCTCTGGGCGCTGGCGCAGTTTCCTTTGTTTTCGGTAGCGCAATCATCACATTTATCAGCGCCAGGAGCGACATGGCGCCGGTGAGAATAAAGGACGCCTGGAGCCCCCAGATGGTAGCGATAGCACCACCAAGCGCCGGTCCGCCAAAAATGCCGATTCGATTTACACCCCCGAAGGTCGCGATAGCTTGTCCGCGATTCTCTACAGGAATGGCGCTCGCAATGAAAGAGTGGCGGCTGAGCCCCCACAAGGCTGTTCCGATTCCAGCGATGATGCGCAGGATGACAATGGGTTCTGCAGACAAATCCAACGCCAAAGGAAAGGTACTGGCAGCAACAAGCCCGGTGCCGAGGTACATCGAGCGTTTGAGGCCGATGCGATGTATTGCAGCACCAGCGGGCACATCCGTGAGAAGCGTACCGATAGCAGCGGCGGCGCTGATCACCGAGATCATCGTGTAGCCGAAACCGAGATCTTCTGCGTACAGCGGAAGCGTCGCCAACAGGGCGCCTTGTCCCAAAGCCAACAACATCGTTGGCAGATAGACTCCCAGCCACAGATCGTTTCGACGCATTCAAGGGCTCCGATTCACACAACAGAAATGGCGACACCGTTGGCACGTTTTGCCGCGCCACCGACTGATCGTACCACCGGCTGGGCCACTGCGAAATAGCCCATTCTCCTCCAGCGCCCAAAGCCCGCGTTGTTATGTGGATTCCATTCCTTGCCTCAGTCCTGTACTATGAATACATACCCCTAAGGCAACTCCGGCCGTTGCCAACCTGATACGTGCACAACCGGAATGAACTAGTCAACCCGCCGTTATCATTTACGCGGAGACAATTATGAATACCTACTGGCGAGTACTTTTCACGGTCTTGTTTGTTTTAGGCACACACATCGGCGGTGTTTTGCCGTTGGCTGCCCAAACACCTGAGAGTGACACGACGTACGTCTCAGAGATAACCGGAGCGGTTATTGATATCGGCGATTCCGGCGAATGGGAAGTAGTAGGCTCGGGATTCCTGCCCGGGGACGATGACTCCGATCCCTCAGATTGGTTAAGCGCCTATTCAGACGACAGTGTCATAAGTGTTCAGATTCTGGACGAGCACTTAACCCCAGCTGAATGGTTTGACATGTCACTGGAGAACCAGGCGTTTAACTACAACTGGGCCGACATTTTGGGACGCGACCACACTCCGACCGAAGGCTGGCTTCTGAAACGCGGTTCGGGCTTACTGGAATTCAGCAGGATCGGTTATTTTGAGTTCTACACAGACGAAACGACCGGAATCTCAGTCTCAGTGGAAATCTATTCCAACGAGCATGCATTCCTAAGTGACATGGATTCAGTACGCTCCAACGTTACCGTAGACGGCGAATACGTTTTTGCAAACGCCGACATGCAGGAGCTCGAGGCGATGCTTAACGGCACCAGCGCCATCGAGCCGATACCGATGGAGCGGGGTCAATCGAATGTATTTGACTGGCGAGACAAAGGGCTCGTCTCAGCAACGACCTGGTTTAGCGATGAGTTCAACACGAGCGTCAGTTGGGACAATTCGGCTCTCCGGTTCCCGTTCCATCGTGATTTTGGAATCATCCTCGAGCCAGAAGAGAATCTGGCGAGACTCATCCTCCAGACGCCTGACTTTACCGGAAACCTGGAAGTATCGCTCACTGTAAACCAGGAATCTCGTGATTTGGACGACTGGTTATCGCATTGGGAATCAGAGGAATATCTAACCGAGTCCAGGTATCACTATCCCTCGGTAGATTCTCGCTCGGGTGAAGACATGGTTAGTATTGTGTTCACTCGCGATGCGGGATTTGGTAACGAAGTGATTGCCATCCGCCACGCCTTCTTCACTCCCGACGGTTACCTGGCGACAATCAATATGGAAGCTGCTCCAGCCAACATCTCGCGCGTTTACGACGAAACCAACGGAGCGCTTGTTTTCAACGACGAGCCGCTGGTTACACTTTGGACATTCGAAGAAATTGAAGAAATGCCCTCGTCTGGTGAGCATGGTTCTGAAGCAGAAGCCACCACTGAAGTCACAAGAACATCACGATCGGCAGCAACCTCAGAGGCATCCACAAGCGACAACACAATGACCGGGGAAGCCATCGATGTCACAGTCGACCTCGGACCAACGGGAGACGCGGTCTTTTATGAAGACGGCCACAATGTAGTTGAAGCTGGTGACTACACGCTCGAAACATTTATGTTCGATTACGGGACCACCGTTGTGATCGTCGATGTGATGGACGGCAACGTCGACATCGACGAGTACATGCTCAATGCCGAAGCGGATATTGCTGCTACCTACGATTACATGGATTGGCTCGGGGGCGACTGGTCGGGCGAATCTGCCTGGGATGTGTACAGTGGCGCATACAAGCTTGATTATCGCGAACTCGTCTATCTGGATCTGGTGCAGGACCCAGAGTCAGGCCTCTACTTTGGAATAGGGATCTATGGGCCCGAAGCTAACCTGCCGAACGATATTCAGTGGCTGCAAGAGAACATCACGATCGACGGCAAAGGAATCCTCCCGGCAACTGACACAGACCTGGTTGCATCTGTGATCAACGGGTCGAGCGGGTTTGTGGCCGAGCCCGTTCCGATGGACGAGTCAACCGTTTCTGACTGGTCAAATGCGGGGCTCGTTTCCGAGACCGAATGGCTGAGTCCAACCACCAACACCTCGTTTAGCTGGGACGGGGAATCAATTGTATTCCCCTTCGCGCAAAGCGATGCACTCAGTGATTTCGATGGCGTCTTTACGCTAGAACTGCGTACCGCTGACCGCCGGGGAGAGGTGAAGCTCACCAGTGCGCAATCCGACTACGCGCTCGTTGATTGGGTGGATAGCCTGACTTCGCCGGAATACCTCGAGGCGCAAGAAGCGATCGGCCAGCCGGTGACGATTCTCGACTCGTATGTCTCAAATGAGACTGCCAGTGTCATCACACTCTTCCACACTGACTTCGATCATCCTGTGATCGTCATTTTCGATGTATATATCAACGATGAAGGAACGACGGTGGTCACGGAAATCTCTGCGGCACCGGCAGACATCGCTGATGTCTATTCAGCCGTCTGGGATGGCGTGCAGTACGAGGGTGATTATTATCCATTCACCTGGACGATAGAGGACATCGAATCTCTTGCGGTTGATTAGGGCCACCGCCGGTAAACCCGGTAGCAAGAATATCGATACTCACCCAGGTGCATTCGACATATACCGGAAGTTATTGCGATAAGAGGCCAAACGTCTTCTTCAGCGCATCAGTCAGTATGACGCTCATCGGCAACACGGCGTGGATACGGCGGCGGAGGCAAGGGGCGACCATACTGACGGCTGGAAAGTCTGATGCCGCGTGCAACGCCGACGTCGTCGTTAGAGTGGGCGGTGTGGTGTTGAGTTGCGCGCTATACTTGATGACACAGTACGTGGCCGGTATCGGCTATTTTGCGTTGCCCAACGGCCAACATTCATCCCGGCAACCACTGACCGCTTGAACGCAACCACAGGAGATCGTGAATTGGTTTTCCGCCGACTATTTCGCCGCAAATCTGAGCCAGATGCCCAGATAGAAAAGGGCCTCGAAAAGACCCGTCGCGGCGTATTCAATGAAATTACCAACCTCTTCGAACGCAACGAGCTTGACGAAGAGCTTTGGGAAGATCTCGAGATGTTGCTTATCCAGGCCGACGTTGGCTGGGATGTGAGCCAGCAACTCGTTGAGGAACTCCGCGGGAAAGTACGCGAGGAGCGGATTACCGATCCTGCTGACGCCCGCGAGATTCTTCGGCTGGAGATGACACATCTGCTGGAACTGGCAACCCGAAACCGGAAAGTGAAGATCCTGCAGCGCGGCACCCCGTGGGTAATTCTCGTGGTAGGTGTGAATGGCACCGGCAAAACCACCGGCATTGCCAAGCTCGTGGAATACCACCAGCAGTTCGGCCGAAATGTGATGCTCGCAGCCGGAGATACGTTCCGCGCAGCCGCTATCGACCAGCTCAAAATTTGGGGTGAACGGCTCAATGTTCCCGTTATTGCCCACCAGCCCAATGCTGACCCCGGAGCGGTGGTGTTCGATGCCATGCAGGCAGCGCAGAACCGTGACATGGATGTGCTGATCATCGACACTGCTGGTCGTCTCCACACCAAGTTCAACTTAATGGCCGAACTCAACAAGATTAAGAAAATCATCCAGAAAACGGTGCCGGAGGCCCCGCAGGAAGTCGTATTGGTAATTGATGCGACAACGGGCCAGAACGGCCTGGTACAGGCCGCCGAGTTCACCAAGAGTGCCGGTGTGACAGATATCTTTATTTCCAAACTCGATGGCACGTCGCGCGGAGGTATCGCCTTTAGCGTGGCCAAGGAACTCGGCACGCCAATCACCTACATTGGCACCGGTGAAAAAAGCTCGGATATGGCCGAATTCCAGCCGGATACCTATGTAGACTCCCTGTTCTTCGGCGAAGGAGAAGGATTGTAGCCCATGTTTGAGACACTCTCTGATCGCTTAAACCAGACATTTAGCAAGCTCGGACGGAACACGAAACTGACCGAGCAAGATATCGATGATGCGATGCGCGATGTCCGCCGGGCGCTGCTCGAAGCGGATGTCAACTTCAAAGTCACGAAGGATTTCGTGGCAGCCGTGAAGGAGCGCGCCCAGGGCGAAGAGGTCATGCAAAGCCTCACCCCGGGTCAGTCAGTCATCGCAATCGTTAACGAGGAGCTGCAACGCATCCTCGGTGAGGAACAAGTACCGCTCAAGATGCCGAGCCGCGGCCCGCAGGTCTTGATGATGGTTGGTCTGCAGGGTTCCGGTAAAACCACCCACTCCGGCAAAATCGCACTGCACATGCGCAAGGAGGGGCGCAACCCACTGTTGGTAGCGGCAGACGTTCAGCGCCCGGCGGCGGTCACACAGTTGCAGACGATCGGCAAGCAGATTGATATCCCGGTTTACGACGAAGGTACCGACAACACGCCAGTGAACATCGCAAAAAACGCGATGAAGTTTGCCGAGCAGCGTGGCCACAACCCGGTCATTATCGACACCGCTGGTCGCCTGCAGATCGATGAGCGCCTGATGGAGGAGTTGGTCGAGATCAAGGAGGTGGTCGACCCGACGGAGATCCTGCTCGTTGCCGACGCGATGACTGGTCAGGAAGCCGTTGGCGTGGCCGAAACCTTCCACGAACGACTGGACGTTTCCGGCCTGGTACTCACCAAGATGGATGGCGACGCCCGCGGTGGTGCGGCGCTGAGCATTCGCTCCGTCACCGGTGTGCCGATCAAGTTCATCGGTACCGGCGAAAAGATGGATGCGCTGGAGCCCTTCTATCCGGACCGGCTCGCTGGCCGAATCCTCGGTATGGGCGATGTGTTGAGCCTCATTGAGCGCGCCCAGGAACAAACCACGGAAGAAGACGCCGAGAAGCTGCAAGAACGGATGATGAAGGGTCAGTTCGACCTGGAAGACTTCCTTGAACAGTTGCAGTCGATCAAGAAAATGGGGCCGCTCAGTCAGCTCATTGAGATGATTCCGGGTGTAGGGCAGCAACTGCGGCAGGCGAACCAGACTATCAGCGATGATGCCTACAAGCAGTTTGAGGCGATTATCTATAGCATGACGCCGTGGGAACGTCGCCATCCCGAGAAGATCAGCCACTCCCGACGGCGCCGAATCGCCTCCGGTGCCGGTGTTGAGCGACAGGAAGTGGGCCGCATGCTGCAGCAATTCAAGCAGATGCAGCAGATGATGGGACAGCTCGGAAACCAGGCCAGGGGCGGCAAAGGCAAAGGCAAGAAGGGCAAAAAGGGGCGCAAGGGCATGCTCCAGATGCCGGATCTTCCATTTGACCTGTAGGCCGTGGAGAAGCCCTCACAGCCGCACTCACCTTCCAGCGACCCGCGGATTACACCTGCCATGGAAGATTACCTGAAGGCGATTTACACCCTTCAGGCCGATGGCAAGCCCGTCACGAATCAGCAGCTTGCCGAGGAGTTGGGCTACTCCGGCGCGAGCATTACCAACATGCAAAAACGCCTGCACGAACTCAAGCTGCTGGAGCTGGAACCGTATAAGGGTGTGCATCTCACACAGGCCGGCACTGCGGTGGCCCTGGAGGTAATCCGGCACCACCGCCTGCTGGAACTCTACCTGGCCAAAACGTTAGGGATGGATCTCCATGCGGTTCACGATGAAGCGGACCGTCTCGAGCATCATGTTTCGGAAGAACTGGAAGCCCTGATCGCTGCAGCGCTTGGGTTTCCCGAGTTCGATCCGCATGGAGATCCAATCCCCACGCCCGAGCTCACTGTTCCGGAAATGGACGACATCGAACTTCGAGATGCGACTGAACTCGAGCACGTGGTGGTAACACGCGTGAGCGACAAGAGTCCGGAAATCGTGCGCTTGTTGGTAGCCTCGGGCATAGTGCCTGGCGTTGAACTCCACAGCATTACGAATATTCCCGATAACAACAGCATGATCGTGAAAAATCGCGAAGGCAATTCGGTCGCCATTAGTCCGGAGTCTGCAGACGCTGTTCGTGTACGGGCGCTGGATTAGCGTTTCATCCAATCTGCAAGCATGGAATCACGCACATCGGCATCGAGCTGCGGGGTGTCATACATGCCGGCATCTTTCCGTTGACGCATCGCCTCGTAAAGTGTGACAGCGCACGAAACGGAGATGTTGAGGCTTTCGACCATGCCCTGCATGGGAATGTAGAGCGAGCCATCCGCGCCGGCAATGCCTTCCGCGCTGACTCCGTCTTTCTCATTGCCAAATACAAGGGCTGTCGGTTCCGTGAAATCAACCTCGTAAAGCTCGCGTGATTCATCCTCCAGGGCAGTGGCCAGGATGGTAAAACCTTGGTCGTGCAGGTGTTCGTAACAGGCTTCAATCGAATCGTGAAAATGCAGATCCAGCCATTTACCGGCTGAGCCCGATGAAGATCGGCCGAATGTCTTCTTCGGAGGCTTCTGGTTCACGTATACGAGATGTACATCCTTCACCCCTACCCCGTCGCAGCTGCGCAGAACAGCGCTGGCGTTGTGCGGATCGTATACATCCTCCAGCACCACGGTCAGCGTGGGTTGTCGCTTGCCAATCACATATTCTGCCCGCTTTTCTCGCCGCTCGGTGACGAGGAATCGTTCCGACCGCGGTAGTTCAGGGCCATCTTTTGAGCGGAGCTTTCGGTCTCGTGCACGTACCAACTGGCTACCTCTTTCCACGTCGGAGCACGCGATCCACCAGGGATTGATCCGTATCGATACCACGTGCCTTTTCGTACGAGCGCTCATCTGTCGGCTGATCGGGGTCGATCACTTCCACTTCCAGGGCGTCGAATACGAACCGGTTCACGATCGCCGCGAAGAAGGCTGGCCCGATGATCAACATCGGCAGCAATGAGAGGGTCATAACGTAGCCGAGCACGAGGGTAAACAGGGAAAGGAATATCGAACGGAACGGATACTTCACCATCACATACATTCCGCCGCGGAACGAATTTCGCCAACCACTTTCGTGGGTTCCTGCCAGTGAATAGCAGTAGAGCGTGTAAACGAGTAGAAACACGAACATCACGATCCAGAGCGGAACAAAGAGTTCCAGCATGTGACCAGACCCTATGAAGTACAAGATATTCCAACTGATCATCACCAACGGAACGAGAGAGATGAACGCGACTTTCCAGGATCGGATGAACTCGGTGCGAATGAGGCTGAACGCCTCGCCCCACTCCATTCTGTTCACAACATCGCGCGGGTCGACGAGGGCATACAGCACAAGCATCGCTGGTGGTACCAGGATGGCGGTGAGCAAGAAGATCGGAATATACAGCGGGGTTATCGCCAGAAAACCGTACCCGAAGATCATGGGCGAGCACAACAACCAGAACACCAACGACACCAGGATGAAATACATGAAGGAGTCGTAAACATCGCGCACTCCGCGCCAGAGTATCTTAAAAAAATCCACGCCGTGCCTTTGCTACGTCACACTATCCTCTGGGGTTATTGTACGTTGGAGATCGTCGTTCCGTCGTCATCGATATGAGCAACAAGCTGCAGCACATGCTTGCGCCCGGTGTCGTTGTAGCAGGAACGGCAGGCCCATTTGCCACGGCGCTTGCGTGGGACCTGGTGTCCACAGTTCGGGCAAGCATAAATGTACCGGTATTGCCGGGGTTGCACGGGCACCAGTGCATTGCGCACCTCGTCGATAGTCGCTCCGGTCGCCTGTGCCACGCGCAGCGCTATGCGGTCGTGTCCATGCTTGGCGTGGCCACGACGATCGCCATCCAGCCAGTCACGCATGTGCATCAGCTCTTCGGCGACAACGATTTCCAACGACTTCTCGCGGCTATGGTCGATTCGTTCGAGGTTGATAAGAATCGCATGCGTCTCGCTGTGTTGAAGATAGACGTAAGCACCACCGTATGCGGATGGAATTCGCCGGCCGAGCCAACGGCCAAATACCTTGCGTGAGGTGGTTATCTTGAGTGGATGCTGCAGCAGATCAAAGATCTCGCCATAACGCATCATCAGGTCCACGACACTGCTGTGAGTCATGGCACCCTGATCTTCTTCGAATGTCCAGGCTGTGCGCCGCCCAGTTGTCTCCATATATGCTTCCTGTAAGCACCTGTGTTTTCGCGGTGCCATTACCAAAGGTAGCGTATGAGTACGACTTTTGACCAAATTACTGACTTGACTGCGGTGTTTGGTGCCCAACCTGGGGATGACCGTGTTCTCATTGATTGGGATGAGATGTGCGATTGGCTTGATCAGGTTACGCGAGCCAGTTCATATTTGACGATGCAAACGCTCGGCATGAGTACCGAAAGCCGTGAACTCCGTATGATCATCGCGAGCTCTCCCGAAACGCTTGCGGATCTCGACATTATTCGCAGTAGCCGGGGTGAACTCAAGGATGCCAGCAGTTTCGCTCCCGGTGAAGCCGACGTTACACCCAACCCAGGTACAAAACCCGTTATTCTCATAACCGCCGGAATCCATGCAACAGAGGTCGGAGGCGTACAAATGATGCCAGGTTTCATCCGAGATCTGGCTACAACGTCAAAGTATCACGAACTCCTCGAGCACGTCATCCTTCTTGTGATACCGACGCTCAACCCCGATGGAATGCAGCTTGTGCACGACTGGTACCGGCAGACACTAGGTACCAAATCGGAAGGAACCAACCCTCCTGCGCTTTATCACCGATACGCCGGTCATGATAACAATCGCGACTGGTACCAGCGCCATTTGCAGGAGACTCGTGTGGTCCTGGACCAGGTACATCGTGTTTGGTATCCGCACGTTGTTGTTGACTTGCACCAGATGGGCCAGAAATCTCCCAGATACGTGGTCCCGCCGTATATCGACCCCGCAGAGATTCATGTTCATCCCATGGTCTATCCACTGGCGGCGGAGCTTGGTAGCCGGATCGCGGCGGACCATGCCCGCGTCGGACATCGGGGCGTTTGCAGCGGTGTACTGTTTGACGGTTACTCCCCTACCCGCGCCTATATGCACTATCACGGTGGGGTGCGCATTCTGGCGGAGGCGGCCAGTGCCGGTATCGCCAGTCCCATCCGTGTCGCCGATCACGAACAGAAGTTGTTCAGGGATGTTTCAACGCATTACCCAAGCGTGCATATGCCGATTCCATGGCGCGGGGGCACATGGCGCCTGAACGACATTATTCGGCTCCATCGACAAACGATCGACTCCGTTATCGAATCCGTAGCAGAAAATCCCACCCGGTGGATTGCCAACCAGTGGAAAATGCTTGCGGATCAGGTGAACACCTCCGCGGAAGGGTCGTTCGTGATTCCGCCCCTGAAGCAACAGATTGATCCCGCAGGGGCGCGGAAACTGATCGATATCCTGGTAAATGGTGATGTTGAGGTTTACGTCGCAGCCGACGGCGATGATGTGATTCTCCCGGGCAGTTTTGTGGTTCCGCTGCGGCAACCCTTCGGCAGTTACGCTGCGGCACTGCTTTCGCTTTCGGTTATTCCACCTGGTCAACGCTCCTACGACGTCACCAGCCATTGTTTGCCAATTCATCTGGGTGTGGATGTGGAGTTTTCCGATCAGCCGTATACCGGTACGTTACGCAAGCCGGATGAAAGCGATTTGCGACCGTTCCGACCAGCGCAAGCCGAGGACGTTCAGGCCGGGGCCTGGCTTGCCATTGACGCGCGCAGTCATGCGAGCGTTCGTCTGCTCAACCATGCGCTGAAAACGGGCAGTGACGTGCGTCGACTCCGAAAGCCACACCTGGCGAACAACCGACTCATCGCCGCCGGATCCTGGATTGTGTCGGACACATCAGTCTGGGATGTCATGGCCCACGCTGCAGACATGCACGTGCGCACGACTGTTATTCCGCCGAACGTTGGTAATATCGAACCTGTCACCTCGCCCCGGCTTGGCATTTACGATCCGCAGCACGGGTCGGCAAGCGACTATGGCTGGCTCACACTGTGGCTGGAGCGGAGCGGATTCCGGTTCACACCGGTTTCCGGCGAGGACATTATCCATGGCGCGCTTGAAAATCTCGACACGCTCCTGATCCCACATGCAAAACCGGACGTGTTGATGTATCAGCACGCTGGACAACCATATCCCGCCGAGTACACTCGTGGTCTTTCGGAACGGGTCACTTCGGCCCTGCAAACCTGGCTGCGTCGGGGTGGACACATAATTGCCTTTGAAGGTGCGGTGACGGCGTTGACCAGGCAGCTGGAGCTTGGTCTACATCAACCATTGGCACAAAGAAAATCATCGGAGTTTGCCAGTAGCGGCACGGTAGTCATGGTGAACCCGATTGCTGGTGATGAACTCACGCTGGGCATCGAGGAGCCGTTCCCGGCAATGTACTTCTCGCCGCATGGATATGAGTTGAGCGACTCCGGCAGCCAGTATTCGCTTGCCCGGTTCGCCAGTTCAGGACTCGTTCTCAGTGGCGGAATGAAAGGCGAGAAACAGCTCACCGGGCTGCACGCTGTGGTACAGATGTCGCTGGGCCAGGGGTATTTCACCGCCTTTGCCTACCGTCCCCACTTTCGCACGCAGATGATGGCCTCCGAGCAATTGTTGGTCAATACGATCATGCACCAATTCGATTCAACACGGAAAGATTCATGACAGACAAACCACTACTTAACGCGCGCAAGCATAGCGAACGTCCGCACGTTCTCATCATTTCGGACGATGTGTCACTGGCGACATTCCTCAACGAAGGTCTCCCCATGGGCGGGTTCTGGACAACCGTGATCGCCAGCGGTTTGCAGGCGCTGGAAGTGTTCAGGCTCCGGCAATTCGATATCATCGCGCTGGATCACGGACTTCGAAGCTTTAACTCGGTGGAGCTCGTGAGAAGGCTGCGTGGCCAATCCACGCGGGCAAACCAGGACTCTGCCCGCACGAATGCACCTATCGTCCTGATCGGAGAAACGGAGATAAAAATGGATCCCGAGCTGGTAGACCAACTCGGGATAAGCCGCCTCTTTAGTGCGCCACTGGAGTTAGAGGAGTTGGCACCGGAACTGCATCGGGTGTTCGAGGAATGGCAGGAAGCTCACCCGTCCGTGCCGCTATCGGATGATCCGTTGCGCGAGAATCTCTGACTGTTGGCACTACCACGATCGAGTTCTTCAAAGACACCTGTGACGATATATACGACGCGTTCACAGATGTTTGTGACCCGATCCCCAATTCGTTCCAGGTTATGGGCAACCCACAGCAAGTGAGTGGCTCGCTCTACGGTGCTGGGATCTCTGGACATGAAATCCATCAGCTCGGCGACAATTGCGTCATACAGGTCGTCGAGCTCGTCGTCGCGCGCAGCAACAGCGCGAGCCGCCTCGATATCGTCATTGATGTACGCCATGATCACTGCATCGAGCATTTCCCGCGCAATAACGCCCATGGCCGGTATATCTTCAAGCGGCTTGATAGGTTCTTCAGCTGCGTTCTCCATAACGATCTTGGCGATACCGGCGGCGTAATCGCCCATGCGTTCCAGGTTGGAGAGAATGGCCATACTACTGGCCACACGACGCACGTCAGAGCCGACCGGCCCTTGCAGGGCGATCATATTGATTGCGTTCTCTTCACCGGCTTGCTGCAGCCCGTTAATAGAGCTGTCGTTCCGCCGCACCTCGTCGGCGAGAGCGACATTCTGCAGGCGGAGCGATTCGAGTGCGCGTGCGATTGCCTTATCAACCATGCTGGCCATGGTGACAACACGATCCCGCTGCTCTTGTAATTGCAGATCAAACTGGGTACGGGTAGACATAGAATTCCTCATATTCTGCTTAATGCGTTGTTCGACTTATTGCCATAACCAACTTTACCCGAAACGACCCGAAATGTATCCTTCTGTGCGCGGATCTTCCGGATTGGTGAACATTTTCTGCGTTGGTCCATGCTCCACGAGCATTCCCTGTCGCTCCTCGTTGAGCGAATAAAAGACCGTCTTGTCGCTTACGCGGGCGGCCTGCTGCATGTTATGAGTCACAATCACGATGGTGTACTCGGTTTCGAGCTCGCGCAGTAGCTCTTCGATTTTCAATGTGGAGATCGGGTCCAGTGCAGAGGCCGGCTCATCGAGCAGGATCACATCGGGATTGGTTGCCAGCGTGCGGGCGATGCAGAGGCGCTGTTGCTGTCCGCCAGAGAGGCTCAGGCCGCTCTCCTTCAACTTGTCTTTTACTTCATCCCAAAGCGCAGCACGGGTGAGGGAGGCTTCTACAAGCTCATCCATGTTTCCCTTGTACCCGTTGACTTTCGCGCCCCAGGCAACGTTTTCATAGATGCTTTTGGGGAACGGATTTGGTCGCTGGAACACCATGCCGATCCGGCGGCGTACTTCGACCGGGTCAACGTCACGCGCGTTCACATCCTGACCGTGGTAGAGAATCTGCCCCTCAACGCGAGCCGCCGGGATGAGATCGTTCATGCGGTTAATGGAGCGCAATACTGTGGTTTTTCCACAGCCAGATGGGCCGATAAATGCAGTGATCGCGCGCTCTGGAATCGAGAGATTCACATTGCTCACAGCGTGATTATCGCCGTAGTAAACGTTCAGGTCTTTGAGCTCGAGCAAAGTGGAGTTTTTTGCGCGGTCGGCATCAGCCGATGACATTGCATCGGTACTGACTCCGGGAATGCTGCTAACTGACTCCCTGGTGGATTCAAGATCTGACGCTGGCTTGGCTTGAGTT
Organism: uncultured Sphaerobacteraceae bacterium; assembly: GCA_964526965.1. GTDB lineage: Bacteria > Chloroflexota > Chloroflexia > Thermomicrobiales > UBA6265 > UBA6265. Next base: position 64,027 of record CAZGML010000013.1, read on the forward strand.
TTCATAGTCTCCTCTTGGGTTCTGATGACGCGAGGGCTTGTTTCAATCGACATCTCTTACCACCTCGCCTTCTTGCTGAAATGCTGCCGAAGGCCGATGGCCAGTGAATTCATGAGCAGCAGAATCACCATGAGCACGATGATCGCAGCGGCGGCCAGGTTCTCAAATTCTGCTTGTGGTCGACCCGTCCAGTTATAAATCTGCAGCGGCATAACCATGAACGATGAAAGCGGACCGTCCGGCCGGAACAGCACCTGGCTGGCTCCGCCGACCACCAACAATGGTGCGGTCTCCCCGATTGCGCGACTCATCGCGAGAATGATGCCGGTCAATACACCGGGGAACGCAGCGGGCAGTACGTGGCTCTGTATCGTTTGCCAACGAGTGGCCCCAAGACCGTAGCTTGCCTCGCGCAAGCTGGATGGGACGGCGCGAATGGCCTCGCGCGACGCAATCACCACCACAGGAAGGATCAGCAACGCGAGCGTAAACACACCGGCCAGCAGCGATCGGCCCATCTGCAACCAATCTACGAACAGGACAAGGCCGAGCAATCCGTACACAACGGATGGAACTCCCGCGAGATTGGAAATATTGGTCTGGATGAAATCCGTGAATCTACCGCGAGCGGCATATTCCTCCAGGTAGATGGCCGTGCCGAGGCCGAATACAAACGAGAACAGACCCGAGCCGAGAACGATCCATATCGATCCCCAAATTGCCGGATTCATACCGGCAATTTCGGCGTTACGAGATGGTGGATTCGTTATGAGGTCCCAGCTCAGCCAGCCAAGACCTGGCTCCAGAATGGACCAAAGCAGCATGCCAAGGAGCACAATGGCGATAGCTGTGGATGCGAAGAAGATGGCTCGCCATATGTTCCCGACCACTTGTCGTGCTCGCAAGCGGGGATTGAATTTGCCCTTGGCCGTGCCGACAGAAGGCTTGGGTACGGTTGTTTCCATTACTCGTACTCCTCCCGGAATCGTTTGGTGACCCACTGGCTAATGAGGTTCATAACGAAGGTCATGATAAAGAGCAGCAAGCCAACCCCAAACAGTGAGTAGAACTGCGCCGTGCCGCGTGGAACGTCGCTGCTGAAGGTATAGGCAATAAAGCCGGTCATGGTTTGCATACTGTTCATAAGGTCAAAAACGCCATCACTTGCGCCCGATTGACCGGCAGGGCTTTGGCCAGCGGCAACCGCCACGATCATGGTTTCGCCGATGGCGCGGGAAATAGCGAGAATAAATGAGGAAATGATGCCCGAAATCGCCGCCGGCACAACTACGCGCACCGTTACCTCAAATCGGGTTGCACCAAGCCCATAGCCTGCTTCCCGCAGGCTTCTTGGCACGGCGCTGAGCGCATCCTCGGAAAGCGAGGCAACCGTAGGCATGGCCATAATCCCGATGGCGATACCGGCAGAAAGCCCGTTAAAGGTGCCGATTCCACCAAATATCGGCTCCAGCAGAACTGGCGTGATAAACGTGAGTGCAAAGAACCCGTAAACAATTGTTGGTACACCTGCCAGAACCTCAAGCACAGGCTTGAGAATTCCGCGCGCACGCTCGCCTGCAATCTCACTCAGGTATATGGCAGCGGCCAGTCCCAAAGGCAAAGCGATGAGTGCAGCAACCAGCGTGATCATCAGTGTTCCCATCACCAGAGGAATAACACCGAATTCTTGCTGACTACCAGAAAAGAGCGGTGTCCAGGTGGTGCCAAAGAGGAACTCCCAGACCGGGACCTCCACGAAGAAGTTGTACGCCTCCCACAACAGAACCAGAACGATTCCGATGGTTGTGGCAATAGTCACCAGTGAACAGGCAATCAGAGCGTATCTGATCACTTCTTCCGATCTCTGGCGACTCCTCTTGCCACTCAAATCCATTGGTGGCCGCTCACTGGGCTGAACAGGTGGTGCTGTACTGGACACGCACATTCTCCGTTACAAGAAAGTTAACAATGGGAGAACGCACCGGCGTACGCCGGTGCGTTCGTTTGCCGGATTACTAGGACGCCGGAGTGGCATCTTCCTCTGGCGTGCCTTCTTCAGTGCCGAAGGAGGCGGAGTCTGGCTCAACTTCGCCATCAATAGCTGCAATGACCTTGTCCAACGTTTCCTGCTGAACGTCTTCCGGCAGGCCAATGTAGCCAACCGATGGAGCAATGTCGGAGGAGTTGGCGGCGAAGAACTTCACGAATTCGCCTACTGCCTTGTCTTCCTGCAGGTCGGCTGCGTTCACGTAAATGAACAGCGAGCGGGACAGCGGTGTGTAGGACCCGTCACCGATGGTGTCCATGTCTGGTGAAACACCGTTAATGGCCACGGCCTTGAGGATATCCGAGTTTTCTTCGTAGTAGGAGTAGCCGAAGTAGCCGAGGGCATACGGGCTACCGGACACACCCTGCACCAGGACGTTGTCGTCTTCACTTGGGGTGTAGTCGGTGCGAACTTCGGTATCGTCACCGAGGATTTCTTCATTGAAGAAGTCGAACGTACCGGAAGCGGTGCCCGGGCCATAAAGCTCGATGGCTTCTTCTGGCCAGTCCTCGCGAACTTCGTTCCAGGTGGATGGACCGTCCGCGGCCCAAATCTGGGCAAGCTCTTCCGTGGTGAGCTCGTCAATGAAATCGTTTTCGGTGGAAACGGTCACGGTGATGCCATCGTAGGCCATATCAAACCGGTACCAGTCGATACCGTTCTCGGCGGCGAGTTCGGCTTCTTCTTCCTTGATTTCGCGGGACGCATTGGAAATCGCGGTTTCACCGTTGGCGAAGCGGGAGAACCCACCACCCGAGCCGGAGATTCCATTGGTGATCTGAACATTCGGTGCAACAGCGGCGAAGTCTTCGATAGCCGCCTCGGTCAGAGGACCAAGCGTGGACGAACCGTCGGCTTCAAATTCGCCTTCGAGGTCGGAGAGATCCTCCGCAGCGTCATACTCAAGCTGACCAAGAACCTTGGCAAACGGAGCCACAGCGATGGTACCAGCGGTGATGGCCGCAATTGAGCGGCGATTCATCTTGCGATCAAGAACGTTCATGTGTGTTTCTCCTGCTTACGAATTTGTGGGGTAACTCCCACCGGTCTGCACTAATCCTGGCGCTCTCCCGTTGAGTTCGCCCCGTATCTCGTGAATCAGCCCTGAAAGCCCATTCCCGAAACGACTTCTGTACAAGATTGCGAATCGACATCAGTGCGCCGTGGGCGCCCGGATGACGAAACGGAATCGGCTTCGCCTTTGTCGCCTTCAGCTACATCGGCGTCGAATCGATAGCCGGCACCGTAGACGGTTCGAATGGTGTCTTCGCTCATGCCGGCGGCTGTGAGTTTGCCTCGCAACCAACTGATATGAACGTCCACCGTTCGTGCATCTACCACCACGTCATCGCCCCAGATGGTATCGAGCAGTTCCTGCCGACCGAAGACCCGTCCTGGCTCCATTGCGATGGTGACCAGAAGACCGAACTCTTTTGGACGCAGGTGCAACTCGGTACCGTCGACCGAAGCCAGGCGTCGATCCACTTCTATGCGAAGCGGTCCACGCACAATGACGGATTGTGGCCGCGTACCCGGGCTGGTTCGACGACGGACGTGGGTACGAACGCGTGCGAGAAGTTCCCGCAAGGCGAACGGCTTCACCACATAATCGTCTGCCCCCAGCTCGAGCCCATCGATACGATCGCTTTCCTCGCCACGCGCGGAGAGCATAACGACCGGAACATCATGCGATTGACGCACATGGCGCAACACCTGCAATCCGTTCATTCCGGGCAACATGACATCCAGAATAATCAGATCGAGGCTATCACCATGGCGGCCAAAGGCTTCGAGCGCAACGAGTCCATCCTCAGCGGTGATCACGTCATACCCCTGGCGTGTAAGGTTGAATGTCAACGTGCTACGCAGCGTTGGATCATCCTCCACCACCAGGATCCTCGGTGTTTCAGCTGATCGTGTGTTCGTTGGCTCCATATCCGGATCTGGCCTCCTGCGGGTGACTCGCGCCAGCATTGGGCGCGCCGAATCACGTACACATGAATGCTAGGTCCGCATTGTTAACAGGCCGTAAGCGGTATGTTAAATCCTGGGAAAATGATTGTTAATTCGCCTCGGCCGGGGTGGCATATGGTGTTGAAGGGGTCGATGTAGAGCCTTCCATCCGGGAAGTAAGTACTTGCACGCCGGCATCGAGAACCGGGTCTGTTTCAGTCACCTGATCTCCGACGCTAATCTCCACATCGGGACGCACGCCCTCGCTTTGAATGCGCGATTTACTGGGGGTAAACCATTCTGCCACGGTAACCCGAAGGGTAGATCCATCAGAGAACTCATATATACGCTGCACGGACCCCTTGCCGAACGTGTTCTCTCCGACCAGTGTTGCCCGCTGGTAATCGCGCAAACTGCCGGCAACGATCTCCGCTGCGCTTGCGGTGGCGCCATCAGTCAACACAACCATTGGAAGGTCGAGCGGCTCTATGCCGTTGTCAGCTTCAATTTCCATCGGCACCATTTCGTCGCTACTGGCGATGTCTTCATACATGGCGGGTCCAACTGATGGATCAAGGAACCGGCCAAGTGTGTGCCGGGCAGCGACAACCCATCCACCGCCATTTCCGCGAAGATCGAGAATGACGCCTTCGGCACCTCGTTCGCGGATTTCCGCGATTGCAGCATCGAGGTCTTCAATTGTTGTGTCACCGAAAATGGAGATGCGGATGAGGGCGATGTTCGTATCCTCGATAAATTCCAGCGTAACAGAAGGAATCACGATTTCTTCCAGCGTGAGGTTGAGCGAAACAACATCACCAGATGACGGCCGGATTAGCGTAAGTGAAACTTCCGTACCAACTTCACCGCGAAGCATTCGGAGCACATCGTTGGCATCGGTCACTTGCACGCGAGCACCATTGATTTGTTCGATTACGTCTCCGCGCATTACACCTGCCTCGTCGGCAGGAGATTCAGGCACAACAGAGCTCACGAACGCAACATCGTGCTCCAGGATTACTTCGATGCCGACACCGCCATAGACTCCCTCGAGCCCTTCCTGCGCCGTATCCGACTCGTCCACGTCCAGGTAACGCGTGTAAACATCGCCAAGCGAGCCGAGGGCACCCTCAATTGCACCTTGCTCCATCGCTGCATCCAGCTCCTGGCGCTCTTCCTCATCGCTGGGCAGGTAGTAGTAATCATTCTCAATTACGCTGTAAACAGCTTCCAGGTCGGCAAAGTTGGACGGATCGTCGTTGCCGACTACGTAGCGCTCCACTACTACGCCGCCAACAAACCCACCGATGACCAGAACGAGGCAGAGGGCGACTGAACGCACAATCACCCGCGTTGGCACACGGGAACCCCGCTCTGACTTGAGTTCGTTCGACGTGGCATTCATACTGACTCCAACGAAATTTGAAACAACTCCGCAATAATACCGGAAGGATCGTAAATGCTGCTCGTTGCCGACGTGGGAAACACCAATGCCATGTTTGGCTTGTACGCGCCGGATTCACCTGAACCCCTGGCTACCGTCCGCACGGCAACACGGCATGATCGAATGCCTGATGAATGGTACGCGATTCTGCAGCCAATGCTCACCGCCCAGAATCAGAGTCTCACCGATGTCTCGGCATTCGTGCTGAGCAGCGTGGTTCCAACAGTGACACGGTGGTTGAGCGTACTCTCGCGTAACAGGCTTGGCGTTGAACCGATTGTTGTGAGCTCGAAACTCGACCTCGGGTTGCCGATTGATGCCGACAATCCGGAAGAAGTCGGGGCGGATCGCATCGTGAATTCACTGGCGGCGCTCGAAGCATACGGCGCACCGGTGATCGCCGTCGATTTCGGTACAGCGCTGAATTTCGATGTCGTCGATGAACGTGGGCATTACCTGGGCGGAGCTCTTGCTCCCGGCCTCGTGATCGCATTGGAAGCCATGACCTCGCGTGCGGCACGGCTCTTCTCCGTCGATTTGGTACCCCCGCCCAGCGCAATAGGCACGAATACGATCAATGCCATTCAGAGTGGGCTGGTACTCGGCTACATCTCCCTTGTTGAAGGGATGATCACCCACCTCTCTGCAGAGATATCCGGTTCGCCAAAAGTAGTCGTTACCGGCGGCTATGCGGAACTGTTCGCACAGAATTCCAATGTGATCGACGCATTCGAACCCAACCTGACCATCAATGGCCTGCGCACGGTTTGGCAACGGGTCGGCAACGCCTAGCCAGACTCTTCCCCACGAGCATACTGTGGACAATTCGGTATACTTCCTACAAACC